>NZ_JAQQXT010000001.1:0-737839 GCF_028595345.1 Roseateles albus
GCGCGACTTGCCCAATCGGGCCTTGCGCGCAAACAGCGGCGCCAATGAGGTTTCAATCTGAGACCAGGGCAGGCGCCGAGCTAACACCGCCAGCGGGTGCTGGGGATCCACCATCCCGTCCAAACGTGCGCGGAAGAAGTCGTCGGTCGCCATCGTTTTACCCTCCAGAACTCCCAGAAATCAATAGCGATTGAATATCTTTTTGGGAGTTCTGGCCATTGGCATTCACCCCGAGATGTCAGTGGCCATGGGGGTTGGCGGGGTTTTGCAGGGCCGACTTGGTAGTCAACGCCCAAAGTCCAGCGCAACGTACCCGCCGTCTAGCCCCCACCCCCAACCCCCGAAAACCTCCCCCGATACTCCTCCGGCGTAATCCCGTTATGCCGCTTCAAACTCCGCTGCAAGCTGTCCACCGAGCCAAAGCCGGCCCGCTGCGCCACCCGTGCCAAAGGCCAGCTCGTCTGCTCCAGATGCGACTTGGCACGGTCTAGCCGTAGCGCTTCGACAAAGCGCGCCGGCGTTTGCCCGGTCTCGCTCAAAAACAGCCGCGCGAAATGGCGCTCGCTCATATGCACGCGCAAGGCCAGCGCAGCAATGCTCAAGTCCACGGCCGGATGCTCAGCCATCCAGTTCAACAACTCTCCCAAGCGTTGACCCGCCTTGCCCCCGCTACCGGACCTGCTGCTCGCTTGTGTCTGCGCCTGGAGCCCCGCCGAGTATTGCGACTGTCCGCCGGGCCGGCGCAAGTACAGCACCAAATTGCGCGCCACCTGCAAGGCCAGCGCCTGACCCAGATCGGCCTCGACCAAGGCCAAGGACAAATCAATCGCCGCCGTGATGCCGGCCGAACTGTAGATCGGCGGGTCGGCCACATAGATCGCATCCGGCTCCATCAATACCGCTGGAAACATCTGCTTCAGGCGCTCGCAATACTGCCAATGCGTGGTGGCGCGCCGGCCATCGAAGAGCCCTGCCGCTGCAAGCGCGAACGCGCCGGTACAAACGCTGCCCATGCGGCGCACCTGGGGCGCGCGGCGCTGCAACCAGGGAATCAGCCTTGGCACCGAACCCGGCTGCTCCAGCACCGCGTCATTGCCACCGACTACCAGGACCGTGTCGATCTCACCGCGCAAGGCGGACAGCGCCGTGGTCGGGCCGAGCTGCAGGCCTGAGTTGCTGGTCACCGGCCCACCCTCGGGCGAGGCCAAGAGCAGGCGGTAGGGCAAGGCCCGGCCGGCGGTTTGGCAGAAGCCATTGGCCTTGCTGAACACCTCCCAGGGGCCGGTGACGTCAAGCGACTGGCAGCCCTCATAGGCGACGACCACGATGGTGCGGCGCGCCTCGGCCGGCGCGAGTGGTTTGGCAGTTTTGGCAGTTTTTGCGGTCATTGTGTCGATACGGACATAGAACTCAAGCATAAGCTATGCAGCATGAACCAACAACATCAAAGCCCCCTCCACACCGTCCGCCTGCTGGTGCTCAGCCAAGCGCTGTTCGTCTGCGCCTCGGCCATCGGCCTCACGCTCACCGGCCTGGTCGGCGCGATGCTGGCACCGAGCCGTGCCTTGGCCACCCTGCCCTATGCGCTGGTCACCGTGGCCACGGCCTTGAGCACGATTCCGGTCTCGCTATTGATGCTGCGCTGGGGTCGTCGAAAGGTCTTCATGCTTGGCGCTTTGAGCGGCGCGCTCGGCGGAGCCTTGGCGGCCTGGGCCATCGCCCGCAATGACTTCTTGTTGTTTTGCCTCGCCAATCTGGCCTTGGGTCTGTTCGCAGCCAGCGCCCAGTACTACCGCTTTGCCGCCAATGAGGCGGCGCCAGCCGAGTACAAGGCACGTGCGATCGCCTGGGTGATCAGCGGCGGCGTGTTGGCCGCGCTGGTCGGCCCGACGTTGGCGGCCTGGGCGCGGGAGGCGGTGCCGAGTCACAGTTTTGCCGGCTCCTACCTGGTCTTGCTGGGCCTGGCCATGTTGGGGGCGCTGGTGCTGAGCCGCTTGGCTGGCCAGGGTGAAGCGACATCCGCCGTGCGGGCGAGCGGCGCAGCTTCTTCGACGCCGCTGGGCCGCCTCTTGCGCCGCCCGGCCTTCCTGGTGGCCGCGACAAACAGTGCCTTGGCCGCCGGCATGATGATGTTTGTGATGACGTCCAGCCCGCTGGCCGTGGTCGGCTGCGGCCTGCCGGTCAGCGTCGCGGCCTCGGTGATTCAGTGGCATTTGCTGGCCATGTATGTGCCGGGCTTCTTCAGTGGCCGCTTGATTGCGCGCTTTGGCGTGGCACCAATGCTTGGCCTTGGCGCGGCCCTCTTTGGCCTCGGTAGCGCGGCGGCACTGGCCGGACAGACGCCGCTCTTGTTTGGCCTGGCGCTGATGCTCAATGGCTTGGCTTGGAACTTCATGTTCGTCGGCGGCAGCACGCTCTTGACCCAGGGCTTTGCCGATGACAGCCCGGCCGACCGGGCGCGGGCGCAAGCGGCCAATGAGTTCATCACGGCGGCGGTGGCGGCCGGCGGCTCCTTGTTGGCCGGCGTGGTCTTCAATGCCTGGGGCTGGTCGGCCATCCAGGTCGGCATCTTGCCGCTGTTGGCGCTCGCCGGCGGTGCGACGCTGTATGGATCGCTCCGGAAACAGCGTCAGCTGAACTTGCATGTCATCTGAACGCAGCCGGGTGCGGATAAGTTCTAAGATCGACCCGTCAACGGGAGCTAGCCATGGCAGAGGTCTTTGGTCTGGACGCCTACTCGCCCAAAGAGATTGCCGAGCGGGTCAACGAGTTCTGCGTTATCAAGGCGCGCTTGCCGCTGCTAACGCTGTCCTTGCTGGGCATCTTGGCCGGTGCTTTCATAGGCCTTGGCGCCCTGGTCTACACGCTGGTGCTCAGCGACCCGACGCTTGGCTTTGCGGCGTCGCGGCTCTTGGGCGGCCTGGGCTTTTCGCTCGGGCTGATCTTGGTCACTGTGGCGGGGGCCGAGCTGTTTACCGGCAACAATTTGCTAGCGATGGCCTGGGCCAGCGGGCGCGTCAGCACGGGCCAAGTGCTGCGCAATTGGCTGGTGGTGTCGCTGGCCAATTTTGTCGGCGCGGCGGGTTTGGGCTTGCTGGTGTTCCTGTCGGGCCATGGCGCTTTGAATGGCGGCGCGGTGGCCGAGACCGCGATACGCATCGCCACAGCCAAGGCCGACCTGCCCTGGAGCGAGGCCTTTTTTCGCGGCGTGCTCTGCAATATGCTGGTTTGCATGGCGGTGTGGATGGCGCTGGCGGGCCGCAGCGTAACGGACAAGGTGCTGGCCATCGTGTTCCCGATCAGCGCCTTTGTGGCGGCGGGCTTCGAGCATTCGATCGCCAATATGTACTTCTTTCCGCTCGCCATGGCGCTTGGCGCGCCGCTGAGCTGGGCCGACTTGTTGCTCAATTTGGTGCCCGTGGTGCTGGGCAATTTGGCCGGCGGCACGCTGCTGGTGGCCGGGGTCTACTGGGTGATCTATCTGCGCGGAACGCGGCACCCGGTGCCATGAGCTTTAGCGGTGCCGCGCCAATCTGCGCGCGAGCAAGAGGTAGACCAGCGCCCAGGCGCTGCCAAAGGCCCAGCCGCCCAAGACATCCGAGCCCCAGTGCACGCCCAGCGCGACCCGGCTCAAACCGACCAGCAAGGTCATCAGCCCGGCCAGACACAGAATGTAGATCCGCTCCGCCGGTTTGCTGCGCGTGCTGGCGAGCAGCGCGCCCAGGCTCAGAAACACCAGCGCCGACAGGCTGGCATGGCCGCTAGGGAAGCTCAGGCCCGGCTCAATCATCACCGCGAACGCGGCGTCGGGGCGAATTCGCCCAAACGCCGCCTTGAGCGAAAACACCGCCAACGTGCCGCTGATCACCGAGCTGGCGAGTAGGTAAGCCGTTACTGCCCGCCGCACCAACAAAAGATAGCCGACTGCGGCGACCGTCAGCAGGGTCAGGAAGACCGTGCTGCCAATGCCGCTCAAATCTCGCAGCACGGAGACCACCCAGGGCTGAGCGCTGCGTGCCTGCTGAGCCCATAGCAGCAAGGCGGTGTCGACGCCGCGCGTGCCGCCGTCGAGCATGGCGCCGCTGATCTCGATAAAGCTCCAAGCTAAAAGGGCGGCCGCAAAGCCGGGCAGCAGGGTCTTGACCACCCTGCCATAGCGGTCCGGTGAGGGCTTTGTGTCTGCCGCGTCATCATCATCATGATCGTCCGGCATTTCTGTTTGCTTTTGCATGGCGGTATTTTCCGCCACAGGCAAAAAGTGCTCGATCGGTGTGGCGAGGCTCAAGCCTTGCGCTGCCCCCACAACACGCCTGCTGCGATCAAGAGCATGCCGACGATGGTGACCAGATCCGGCTGCTCGCCGAACATGGGCAAGGCCAGCAGGGTCGCCAAGACCGGCGTCAGCGCGCCCGCCATCGCGCTGCGCTGCGCACCCAGGCGGGCGACGGCAAAGCTATAGCTCAGCGTCGAGATCAGGCCCACGCCTATGCTTTGAATCAGCAGCTGCAGCCAGAGCTGCTCGCGCGGCAGCGTCGGCAGGCTCAAGCCACCTTGGGCTGCCTGCCAGGCCAGCAAAGGCAGCAGTAGCAAAAGCGAAACGCTGGAGATCAGCGCCGCCGCCTCGATAGGAGACAGCTTGGCTTGGCGCAGTGCCAAGGTGTAGGCCGACCACATCAGGCTGCCGAGCAAGAATATGGCATAACCCTGAGCCAAACCGGCTTGCCCGGCCTTCAAGGCCAGCATGGTGGCGATGCCGGCAGCAATGCACAGCAGCGCGGGCCAGCGCGCCAAGGCGGCGCGGCCATGCAGGGCGGCGGCCAGCAGGGCGGTGAACAGCGGCAAGGTGCCGGGGATCAGTGTCGCGCCATCGGCCACCGGCGCGTGGCGCATACCCCAGCCGGCGATCAAGAAGTAAGGCAGACCCGCGCCCAAAACAATCATCAGCCAGAGTTTGATTGGCACCTGCGCAAAGCGCGCGCGCCGCCGCCACAGCAAAGGCATGAACAAAAGCCCGGCCGGGCCGAAGCGCAGCAGCGCCAGCTCGGCCGGCGGCAGCGCGGCGCGAGCGCCAGCGCGCAGCGAGATGAAGAAAGCCGCCCAGATGCACAGCGTCAAAGCCAGCGCGGCCCAGCCCAGCAGGTCAAGGCTGGGTTTGGCGGCCAGCGGGCGATGGGTGATGGCTTGCTGGCTTGCGGAAATGATGGGTACTGCTGGGCTGGGCATGCTGCGGGAGTGAATCTACTGCTGGAAAGGTCAAATTTTCCGGCGTGACCCCAGACGATATCGACTCAAATGGCGGTTTAATCTCGGCTGCAAGGGTGGATTCATCCAATAAAATGCGTGAAATTGACGATTTCGAGCCATGGACAAAATAGACATCCAATTACTGGAACTGCTGCAGCGCGACGGCCGGCTCTCGATCGCCGAGCTGGCCGAGCGGGTGGCGCTGTCGCAAAGCCCTTGCGCGCGTCGGCTCAAGCGCCTGGAAGATGCCGGCTTCATTGCCGGCTATCGGGCGGTGCTGGACCGCAAAGCGGTGCAGCTGGCGACCACGGTGTTCGTCAATGTGCGGTTGATGCATCACCGCGAGGATGCAGTGCAGCAGTTTGAAGCGGCGATGGAGGCGATGGCCGAGGTGGTGGCCTGCCATGTGGTCAGCGGCGCGCATGACTATCTGCTCGAAGTGGTGGTCAGCGAGCTGAGCAGTTACGAGCACATCGTGCGCCGCCTGCAGGCGCTGCCCATGGTGCAAGACATCACCAGCAATTTTGCGATCCGCTGCGTCAAGAGCGGCGCGCCGTTGCCGCTGAAGGCACTCAAGTAGCCGCTGCTGATTTGTCCAAGAACGGCCGGCCTTTTTGGCCCTGCTTCGGCGGCACTCGCTGCGCATAGTGTCCAATCCGGCCATGAGCTTATTTAAATCTACGCCATCGACGTCATTGGCCAAGCAACCCGGGGCCGCCCCAGGCAGCGCCAGCCGCCTGACCATTCCGGCCACTGTTGAGCAGGTCTTGCTCGCCGTCAGCCTCTTGTGGGCGCTGACGGCCAACCGCTTCTTCTTCAGCGCCGCCTTGAAGGGGCGCAGCTTTGACGACCCGAGCGCCTGGGGTTTTGCCGCCGCCATGGTGGTGCTGGTCTTGGCCTTGCACCTGTTCTTGCTGGCGCTGGTGGCCAACCGCTGGACGCTCAAGCCGCTGCTGGTGGTCTTGATCATCACGACCGCCTTCGCCAGCTGGTTCATGCAGGCCTTCGGCGTCTATCTCGACCCGACGATGGTGCGCAATACCTTGCGCACCGACCCCGCCGAGGCCAGCGAGCTGATTTCGGCCGCGCTGCTCTTGCATGTGTTGATCTACGCCGGCCTGCCGCTGCTGCTGCTGTGGCGGGTGCGCATTGTCAACCGGCCCTGGCGGCGCGCGGTGCTGGTGCGGCTGGGGCTGATCGTGGTGGCGGTGCTGGCCATGGTCGCCAGCGTGATGTCGGTGTTCCAGCCTTTCTCCTCGCTGATGCGCAATCACAAAGAGATCCGCTACCTGATCACGCCGTCCAACTATGTCTGGTCGCTAGGCAGCACGCTGGCGGCCGAAGCGCGCGGCGCGGCCAAGCCCCGTCAAGCGGTGGGCCTGGACGCCGCAGCCGGCCCAAGCTGGGCGGGCCGCACCAAGCCCAAGGTCGTCGTGATGGTGATCGGCGAAACCGCTCGCGCCGCCAACTGGGGCTTGAACGGCTATACCCGCCAGACCACGCCACAACTGGCGGAGATTGCCGCGCAGCCGGGCTCAAGCCTGATCAGTTTCCGCGATGTGCAGGCCTGCGGCACCAATACCGAGACCTCGCTGCCCTGCATGTTCTCGGCCATTGGGCGGCGCGACTATGACGAGGCCCGCATACGCGGTACCGACTCGCTGCTGCACATCGTCGCCCGTGCCGGGGTCGGCGTGCAATGGCGCGACAACCAATCGGGTTGCAAAGGCGTGTGCGACGGCCTGCCCAATGACGCGGTGAGCAAAGTCAATGCGCCGGGCCTGTGCGAGGGCGAGCGCTGCTTGGATGAAGGCTTGATTGCCGATCTTGACGGCCGGCTCAGTGAGGTGGTCGCGGGCTTCAAGCCGGGTGCGGCGCCGCAGTTCTGGCTGATGCATCAATTGGGCAACCATGGGCCCTCTTACTTCCGCCGCTACCCGCCCGCCTTCAAGCGCTTTGTGCCGGCCTGCGAGAAGGACGATTTGCGTCTGTGCAGCAAGGAAGAAATCGCCAATGCTTATGACAACGCCCTGCTCTACACCGACCATGTGCTGGCCAGCCTGATCGCCAAGCTCAAAAGCCGCGCGGCCGAGGTCGATACGGTGCTGCTCTATGTGTCTGACCATGGCGAATCGTTGGGCGAGAACGGCCTGTTCCTGCATGGCATCCCCTATGCGATTGCGCCCGATGTGCAGACCCGCGTGCCCATGCTGATGTGGGCCAGCAGCGGCTTTGCCGGCGGGGCGGGCCTGGACTGGGACTGCCTGCGCGGCCGCGCTGCCCAGACGCCCGCCACACCGGTCAGCCATGATCATCTGTTCCACACCTTGATGGGGCTGCTGGATGTGCGCAGCACCTTGCTGGAGCCGAGCTTGGACTTGGCCGGGCAATGCCGCGTTCCCGGCAACGGGGCGGTGCTCAAGTGATGGCGGCCGCAAACCCGGTCTGGCGCCGCGACCTTGCCATCACTCTGATCTGCCTGTTCTTGCTGACGCTATGGGAGTTCAGCGGCCTGGATTTGCCGCTGGTACGCCAGTTCGGCACGGCCGAAGGCTTTCCCTGGCGCGAAGCCTGGCTGACCAGCACGCTGGCGCATGAAGGTGGGCGGGCGCTGGGCTGGGCGGTGCTGATCTGGCAGCTCAGCGACGCGCTGTGGGTCAAGCCAAAACCCATGACGCCGAGCAAGCGGGAGCGCTTGTTCTGGCTGGGCGTGGCGGTGGCGAATATCGTCTTCGTGCCCGCGCTCAAGCGTGTCAACTTGACCAGCTGCCCCTGGGAGCTGGGCGAGTTTGGCGGCGCGGCTCACTATGTGCCGCATTGGCTGATGGGGGTCTATGACGGCGGGCCGGGCCATTGCTTCCCGTCCGGCCATGCGATTGCCGCGTTCGGTTTCTTCGGCCTGTATTTTTTATGGCGGCCCTATCGGCCGACGCTGGCTCGAGTGATTCTTGGCCTGGTGTTGGCTTTCGGCGCGGCTTTTGGCTTGGCCCAGATGGCGCGCGGTGCGCATTACCTCAGCCACACCTTGTGGACGGGTTTCATTTGCTGGACGCTGTGCGTGCTGGCCGATCTGTACGCCCGCAGGCGAGGCCGCAAAACGGCCACATGATCCGAGTAATAAAAAAAGGGGCCGACTGGCCCCTTTCTCATTTGCGTCAGCCGAGTGATTACTTGGCAGCGGCGCGCTTGGCGGCAGCAGCGGCCATGGCGGCGCTGCGGGCTTCGGTTGCGGCCTTCATCTTGGCGTCGAAGTCAGCCTTGGTTGCAGCAGTGGCTTCGGCCTTGGCGTTACGGCGGGCCACCAAGGGGTCCTTGCCGGCGGCCTTGGCTTCAGCGCCGGCCTTGTCTTGAGCGGCCTTGATGGTGGCAGCGCGTTCGGCGCGCAGTGGGCGCACGGTGTTGTTGAACTCGGTGCGAGCTGCACGCTGCTCGGCGCGCATCACCACGATAGGGTCGGTGCTGGCCGTGGCGGCCTTGGCCGGCGCAGTTGCGGCAGGCATGGCTGCTGCTGCGGTAACTTGAGCTTGAGCGGCGCCGCCCAGCAAGGAGACGAGGACGGCAACAGCGGCGATGGAATTCTTCATGGTGGTGCTTTCAAGAAAAGTCATAAAAACGCACAGAGTCAACAAACTCGGATGCAGATGCAGGTTCGCTGGCACCATCTGCAGCGCCTTAGCAGCGCCTTAGCAGCGCCGCAGTCGATTGCGCAGTCCAATCCTGCAAAACCTGAGACATATTACGGGTTTTCATGCTGGTTTTCTTCACTTGCATCAATACCGGCCCGGAAGCCGAGGCCGTTTGTTTCTTTTTTGCCATGCTCGGCGAGGCCGGCCCCCGCTTGTGGGGCACAGCACAGCTGCAGGCCGCAACTGCTACATTCGTCGCGATGAAGTCAGCTTATCGAGACCGTTACGGCCCGCCCCTTGTGTTGTCGATTCGCGAGCTGCCTGTACCAGCGCCCAAAGAGGGCGAAATTCGCATCCGCGTGCGGGCGGCGACCGTGAACCGAACCGATTGCGCCATCCTGCTCGGCAAGCCCTTCGTGATGCGACTTATTTGCGGCCTGAGGCGACCCCGCCATCATGCAAGCGGCACCGATTTCGCTGGTGAAGTCGAGGCTGTCGGCAGTGGGGTGAATCGCTTCAAGGTCGGTGACCGGGTCTGGGGATTTGACGATGCCGGGCTTGGCTCGCATAGCCAACAGATGCTGCTGCGGCAGGACAAGGCGGTCGCGAAGATGCCAGCCGGCATCGGCTTTGAGCAAGCCGCAGCGAGCATAGAGGGGGCTCACTATGCCTACAACTTCATCAACAAGGTCAAGTTGAAACCCGGGCAGACGGCGCTGCTGAACGGCGCGTCTGGCGCGATTGGCTCGGCCTTGCTGCAGCTGCTCAAGCATTTTGGCCTGCAGGTGACGGCGACCTGCGCCACGCCACAGCTCATGCGCATCAAAGCGCTGGGTGCCGATCGGGTGATTGATTACTTGCAGCAAGACTTCACCCAGGAGCAAGGGCGACAGTTCGACTATGTGTTCGACGCGGTGGGCAAGAGCAGCTTTGCCGCCTGCCGCCCCCTGTTGCGGCCTGCGGGCGTTTACATCTCGTCCGAGCTGGGGGCTTATCTGCAGAATCCCTTGCTGGCGCTGCTCTCGCCTATCTTGCCCGGGCCCAAGGTCATCTTTCCGGTGCCCTTCAGGCCGCTGGAAAGCATGGCTTTCGTAGGCGGGCTGCTCGAACGCGGGGAGTTCAAGCCGCTGATTGATCGCAGCATGCCGCTTGAGCAGATTGCAGCCGCGTTTGATTTGGCGCTGAGTGGGCAGAAGGTGGGCAATTTGCTGCTGAGCTTGGATTAGGGTCGGGCCAGCCTGCGCGCCAATCGCTGCGCTCAGGCCAGCCAGTGCGGCTTTTCAGACCAGGCGGCTACCCAGGCGGGCACGGCGGCGGCCGGCATGGGGCGGGCGATGCCATAACCCTGAGCCAGCTCGCAACCCAGGCCCAGCAGGCGCGCGCCATGCGCGGCGGTCTCCACGCCCTCGGCAATGACCTGGCGACCGAAGGCTTTGGCCAGGCCGATCACGCCGGTGACGATGGCCAGATCGTCAGGGTCGCTCAGCATGTCACGGACAAAAGTCTGGTCGATCTTCAACAGCTCGATCGGCAGGCGGCGCAGGTAAGTCAGCGATGAATAGCCGGTGCCGAAGTCATCAAGCGCGAAATGCACACCCAGGGTTTGGCAGGCGTGCATCAGTTTGGACATCTGGGCCATGTCTTCCAGGGCGCTCGTCTCCAGCACCTCTAACTGCAGGCCGCATTGCTGCTCCCCCGCAGTGGGGAGCAGCAATGCGGACAGGCGCGACACAAAATTGGCTTGCTGCAGTTGCATCGCGCAGACATTGACGCTGACCTGCAAGTCCAGGCCCTCGGCGCGCCAGAGTGCAATTTGCCGCAGGGCCTGCGCAATCACCCATTCCCCCACATCCACGCTGAGCGCTTGATCTTCGATCAGCGGCAGAAAAGCCGCCGGTGGCAATTCGCCGCGCTCAGGGTGCTGCCAGCGAATCAGCGCCTCGACGCCGACCACGGCGTTGGTCCGCATATTGACCTTGGGCTGGTAGCACAGCTTGAATTGGCCGAGTGCGAGGGCGTTGCGCATCTCCGCCAAGCCTTCGCGCTGCTGCTTGGCCGCAGCTTCGTGTGCGATATCGAAGAGATGAAAGCGATTCTTGCCGGCTTGTTTGGCCAGATACATGGCTTGGTCGGCATGGCGGATCAGTCGGTCCGCATCGGCGCCGTCTTGAGGATAGATCGTGACGCCAATGCTGGTGGAAACCTCCAGCAGCAAGTCACCCAGCTGGACTGGCGCGCTGGCCGCTTGCAGCAGGCGCTCCAAGGCCTGTTCGCAATCGCGCGGCTGCGCGAGTTCGCTCAATACCGCCACAAACTCATCGCCGCCAATGCGTGCCAGCACGTCGCCGTCCCGCAGTACCGACTGCATGCGATTGGCCACGGCAATCAAGAGCTCGTCGCCGGTGGCGTGGCCATGGCGGTCGTTGATGCTCTTGAAGCCGTCGAGATCCAGATAGGCCACCGCCAAAGAAAGCTTGCGGCGCCGGCATTGCGCCATGGCATGCTGCAGCCGCTGGGCCAACAGGACCCGATTGGGCATGCCGGTGAGTGCGTCGAAATGGGCGTTGCGTTCAAGTTGGCGCAGATGGTGCTTGGTTTGCGTGATGTCGGTGAACAGCGCGACAAAATTCTGCGTTTCGCCCTTTTTGCCCTTGACCTCGCTGATGGTGAGCATGATGGCAACGATATCGCCCGCGCTGCGCCGAATCCACAGCTCACCGCTCCAATAGCCGCCGGCGTGCAGATCGCGCCATAGCTGGGTGTAGAAGCCGGGCGCTTGCGCCGACGAACGCAACATCAGGGCGGCTCGGCCCAACACGGCTTCGCGCGGGTAAGCGGTGATCTGACTGAAGGTTTCGTTGACATCAATGATGTTGCCCGCGGCGTCGGTGATGACGATGCCTTCGCGGGCATGCTTGAACACATTGGCGGCCAACAGCAATTGCTCTTCGGCGAGCTTGCGGGCGGTGATGTCGGTGCTGGTGCCCGTCATGCGTAGGGCTTGACCCTCGGCGTCGCGGCTTGCGACCATGCCGCGGGCCAGCAGCCAGCGCCATTTGCCGTCCTTGTGCATGCGGCGGTGCTCGCTGACATAGCCGGGCGTTTTCCCTGCCAGATGGGCATGCACGGCGGCCCAGGCCGCGTCGAAGTCATCGGGGTGAATCCTGGGCGGTTCGCGGTAGCAGATGTCACTGTCCAGATCGGCGCCTGAAAAGCCCATCATCTCTTTCCAGCGGCGCGAATACTGGGTGATGTTGGCCCTAACATCCCAATCCCAGACACCGTCGCCAGCCCCTTCGAGGGCGAAGCGCAGCACCACCTCGCTGGCGCTCTTGGCCTCCAACTCCGCAGCCAGAGCGCTGACGTCGCAGTAGCTTCTCAGCCAGCCGCCGCAGGGCAGCATCTGGGTCGTGAGCTGAAGCGTTTTGCCCGCTGCGGTGCGGCGCGTGCGGCTCGAATTCTGCGCAGGGGCAAAGTCCTCCGCCGGTTCTCCTCGCGCGCCTTGATGGCTAGCGATTTCTTGGCCCGTGCAGCGCTCGGCGACCCAACGCGCCAGCAGCTCAGTGGGCAGATCCAGCAAGCTTGCGCAGGCAGGGTTGCCAAAGATCAGCCGGTGTTGGGCATCGAACACCAGCAGCGCTTGGGGCAAATGGGCCAAGGCCATAGCCATGTCGCTGGCGGGCAGAGCCGCTGCGGTGGGTTCGGGTTGCAAGCTCTGCTGATTCATCGTGGCGGCAGTTTATCGGCGCAGGATCGAGTGAGGGCGGCATGGCTCAATTCGGCCCAAACTTTCAAGGGCCGAGATAGTCGCCGTCCAACCGCTTCGGTGAGTTCAAAAAAAATGCGCAAGGCAGCGGGACACAAGCAGCTCCGGCAACACCCATCAGCCCATGCGGGCCGGTATCAAAGTGAGACGCCGTGCACGGGCCAAAACGTTTGTTCAGGCGGGGGTCGGTTTCACGCAATGAGTTTGAAGTGGGGCCAAAAAAACACGCGCGAGCAAGTTCATGTTTTCATTGAAAACCATGACTTGGCAGGCAGTTTTGTTTTAAAAATCTGCCATATTGATTTATCAATAAAATCACTTATTTTACAAAGTTAATGCCATGTGATAGAATGATGCTGTATTTTATCAAAAGGAATATACTATAGGTGAATTTATGTTTAGTTTTAATAGTAGGAATTTGGTTGTTGCTTGGTTGTTTCTTTTTTCAGCCATTGCTGCCGAAGTGGCCGGCACCACTTTCATGGCGAATGCGTCGCGCGGTGACAGTTTTCAAGGCTATTTGTTGATGGCCGCGGCCTTGGCGGCGTCCTATTACTTGCTCTCGCAAGCGATTGGACAAATCTCGATCGGCATTGCTTATGCGGTGTGGGAAGGTGTCGGACTCGCCTCGCTTTCGCTGGTGAGTGTGTTGGTGTTCAAGGAAGAGTTGTCGCACAGCGAGATGCTTGGACTTGGGCTCGTCATGATGGGCATCGTGTGCGTAGCACTCGGCGAGGAGTCTTGAACATGCAGACGATGCCAATTATTTTCATTATGGGTTCGGCCTGCAGTGATATTGCCGCCAATATGATGTTGGAGAAATCCAATGGTTTCAAAAACCGTGCTTGGGGTTTCGGCGCCATTGCCATGCTTTGGTTGGCGTTCTTGATGCTGAGCCAAGCCATCAAGAGCATCGACCTCGCTGTGGCCTATGCGATGTGGGGCTCTGTCGGCATTCTGGGTACGGCCATCTGCGGGCGACTGCTCTTCGGCCACCGACTCAAGCCAATTGCTTGGCTGGGCATTGCGCTCGTCATTGCGGCGGTGCTGATTTTGACCTTGGTCTAATAAGCAGGCATCACCCAATGCGCCGGCAAGCTGCCGTCCAGATAAATGGTCATGCCACCGGGCTGGTTGGGGGCCATGTGGGCAAGGCAAGGCGAGCCAAGTCAAGGTAGAGGCGCAGGCTGATGTGGGGTGCCGAATGGGACTTGCGGGGGATGGGCCCAACTTGGCAAGATGCCGCGGAAGCGTTTGAGCAGGCTGCGGCTCTCCCCGACCCCGTTCCATTTCCCCTCCCTCTGCGCAATATATGAAACTGCTTGCTTCCTGGCTTGCCGCGCTTTTTCTGAGCGCCCCCTCGGGCGCATCATGGGCCCAAGCGAGCACGGCCGCGCCTGCCATGGCGGCCGCAAGTGCCGTCGAACAATTCATCGCCCGTTACAGCAAGACCTATACCGAGCTGGGCTTGGGCGGCGAGATGGCACTGTCTTACATCCAGAACATCCAGCACATCGTGCAGAGCAGTGATGTACCGCGCCAGCAAGCGCTGTTCGATGAATTGAGCCATCAGCTGCAAGCCCTTGATCCGGCCGCCGGCAGTAGCTGCCAGCGTTTGCAGCTGCGCCAGATTGCTTATGAGTTGGCCTTGCAGCAGCAAAAGCTGGCGCTTCTGCGGTCCTATCTGGCGCTGGGCGAGCGGGCGGTTCTCTCCGATCAGGGCTTGGCCAAGACCAGCTTGGGCAAGGACTGGTATGCCTTCTTGCGCCAAGCCTGGCTGACCATGGACAGCTCGCCCGAGGCGCTGATGGCGATGGGTCGCAGCGAGCTGGAACGGGCTTTGGGACGCTACAGGGCGCTGCAAGCGCGGATGGGCTATGCCGGCCGCGACCAGGCTTTTGTGGACTACTTGGCCGGCCCCGCGTTCAGCTACCCGCCGGACCAGACGCCGCAGGCCGACTATGAGGCGCGGCAAGCCATCGTCTATCAACACATGCACAAACTCTTTGTGCCGACCGCGATTGCGCCGCCGCAAATCCGCCGCTCTGATTTGGGCAGCGCTTTGCCGGTGGACGGCTATTACGAGCCGGATGAGAGCACCTTCTATTTCAATCGCGCGCAGGCCACATACGGGCGCCGCAATATCGACTGGTTGCTCTTGCATGAGAGCACGCCCGGCCACCACTATCAAAGCCGTTATGCGCTGGAGCAGCGTGGCTGCCCAACGGGTTTGCCGCATGGCTTCTATTCGGCCTATGCCGAGGGCTGGGGCGCTTATGTCGAAGAGTTCGGCCGCGAGCTGGGCCTGTATCAGCAGGACTCAGACGCCCTGGGTGCGGTCGAGTGGGACCTGGTGCGCTCAATCCGGGTGGTGTTGGATGTGGGCATCAACTATTTCGATTGGAGCGAGGCGCAGGCGCATGAGTTTTGGCAAAGCCAGCTGCCGATGTTGCCCGCTTTGGCCGAGCGCGAGATCACCCGGGTGCGCAACTGGCCAGTGCAGGCCATCACCTACAAGCAAGGTGCGGTGATGCTGCGCCAGCTGCGCGAAGCCGCCCGTCTGCGCGAAGGGCCGGCATTCGACATCCGCGTCTTCCACGACAAGGTGCTCAAGCACGGCCCGCTGCCGCTGGCGCTGCTGGCTGAGATGGTGGAGGGTGCCGCGCAAACCGCCGGGTCCAAGCCGGCACCAAGCTTGGCGCAATGAACACGCAGCGCCTGCGCCGAATCAAGCCGGCGGGACGGCTTGTGTCTGTTGCTGTTGCTCGATCGCCAGCACAATCTGCTCGCACAGCCGGTGCGTCAGCAGCGCGTCTTCTGCCCAGCGGTGATCCACTTCGGGTGCCCGCACGGCCGCCAAAAACTGCTCGATGATGGCCTCGAAACCGCGTCGCCTTAGCACCGGCGTCCAGTCCTCAAAGCCATGCCGCTGCTCGCGGCCTTGGCGGTGCTCGCTGGCTTGATTCAGGTTCTCGACCCGCCATTTGCTGCCCGCAGCCATCAGCTCCAGGCATTCTTCGCTGGCACCGCTGTCGCGGTTCATCAGGCCTAGGCCGGTGAAGCTGCCGGCTTTGAACTGCACGCTGACATGCGCCAGCAAACCCGCCCTTTTACCCGTCTCAACGCGCGCAGCGACAGCCAGCGCCGTGGGCTCTGACGGTGCCAGCCAACGCAAGGTGTCGACGACATGGATGAAGTCATCAAAGACAAACTCGCGAATGCCGGCGGGCTGACCGACGCGGTGCTTTTGCAGCAGCGCCAAATGCGGATCTGGCTGCTCGGCCAAGGTCCGGTAAAGCGGCGCGCAGCGCCGGTTGAAGCCCAGCATCAAGAGCCGTCCGCGCGCCCGCGCTAACGCCACCAGGCGCTCGGCGGCGGCCAGCTCATAGGCGATCGGCTTGTCCAGATAGACATCCACACCCATCTCTAGCAGCGCGCTCGCCACCTCGACATGGGCAGCAGTAGCGGTGTGTACAAAGGCGACCTGAGGTGTCAAGCGTGCCAAGTCTTCAAGGCTGCTGGCCAGATGTTCGATCCGGTATTGCTGACCCAGCGACCGCAGCGTCTGTGCGTTGCGTGAGCACAAAATCAGTTCGATATCGCTGCGCCGGCTCAGCAGTGGTAGGTAGGCTTTTTGGGCAATATCGCCCAGGCCGATCACGGCAATTCGCATCGCTTGCGCTCCATCTTCTTAATTGGGGTCAGGTTCATTTATCTTGCCCGTGGAGAAAATGAACCTGACCCCAATTTCTGCTCCCCGCGGCCGCTGATTCAAGCTGCTGTCACAGCGCCAATCTTGGCATTGTCGCGGGCCTCCTCCTCGCGCAGCGTGATGCGGCGAAACCAGATCGTGACTACGGAGCTGGTCAGCACGATGAAGAGCGAGTACAGCACCGGGATCAGCAGCACCTCTTGCTGGCGTGTGCCTTCAAAGGTAAGCAGCACGATCAGCACGCCCAAAGGCCCGTTCTGGATGCCGGTTTCCAAGGCAATCGTGCGACTGCGGCGCTTGTCTTGGCGCACAAGGCGGGCAAAGGCATAGCCGACCAGAAAGCCGACCAGCCCCAGGCCGATGGCGCCGATATAGACCTCGGCCGGCGTCGTGGCCAGCAGGCCGAAATTGCGCGGCACCCAACTGACGATCAAAAACACAATCACCACGATACCCAGCAGCCCGCCGAGCATCTCAAGCACCGCGCCCACATTGGCATTCCATTTGCGCAAGAGCATGCCGATCACGGTGGGCACCAGCAGCACCACCAGCACCTGCGCCACATTGCCCGGCGGAATTTGCCATTCGCCTTCGATGCCGGATGAAAACAGCTTCAGCGCCAAGGGCACCAACAACACCGCAAACAGCGTGGAGACGATGGTCATCAGGATAGACAAGCTCAACACGCCCTTGCTGAAGTAATTGAAGATATTGCTGGTGGTGCCGCCGGGCAGACAGGCCATCAGAATCAGGCCCACGGCATAGGCGGGCGGCAACTTCAGCGCGGTCGCCAGCAAATAGCCGACCATCGGTGTCAGCACATAGGTGGTGATCAGGCCAATACCCACGCCCGCCGGTTTGCGCAAGGCGATGGCGAAGTCTTTGAAGGTCAGGCTGGCGCCCATGCCCAGCATGATGACCATCATCATCACGCCCAAGAGGCGGGTTTCGGTGTCGGTCAACATGACTCAGATTCCTGATTTGGTGGACGTTGGGGCAGATGGTGCGAGCGCGGCGGCGGGGCGCAGTTCGCGCCGCAAGATCTTGCCGACCGCCGTCTTGGGTAACTCGCGCCTGAACTCGACCCGCGCCGGCAGTTTGTAGGCCGTCAGCAAGCTGCGGCAATGGGCCAGCACGGCTTGTTCGCTCAGGCTGTCATCCAAGCGCACGACGACGGCCAAGACCGCCTCGCCGGTTTTCGCATCCGGCACGCCGATCACCGCCGCCTCCAATATCTGCGGGTGGGCCGACAAGGCCTCCTCGATCTCATTCGGATAGACATTGAAGCCGTTGACCAAGATCATGTCTTTCTTGCGGTCGACGATTTTGAAGGTGCCCTGCGCGTCCATCACCGCCACATCGCCGGTACGCAGCCAGCCATCTCGCAAGACGGCCGCCGTCTCCGCCGGCTGCTGCCAATAGCCTTGCATGACTTGCGGGCCTCGCAGCCACAGCTCACCGGGCGCCCCGGTTGCGACCTCGGCGCCCTCGTCATCGAGCAAGCGCAGCTCGGTCATCGGGGCAGGCACGCCAATGCTGTCGCGCTGGCGCTGTGCGTTGAGCAGCTGAAAGCAGACCACCGGGCTGGCTTCCGTCAGGCCGTAGCCTTCCACCAGCGGTGCGCCGGTGACGGCCTCAAAGCGCGTCACCACCGCATGGTGCATGGCCGCGCCGCCGCCGCCGGCGGCTTTCAAATGCTTGGGCGGGTAGGCGGTGAACCATTCTTCGTTCAGCAAGGCGTTGTAGAGCGTGTTCACGCCCGTCATCCAGGTGATGGGGTAGTTCTCGAACGCGCGCTGCAGGTTCTGCACCGGGCGCGGGTTGGGCACCAGGATGTTGCGAGCGCCGGCCTCGAACATGCACAGGTAGTTCACCGTGAAAGCGAAGATGTGATACAGCGGCAGCGCGGTCAGCACGACCTCGCGGCCGTCTTCGACATGGCTGGCGCACATCGCCCGCATCTGCGCCATATTCCAGAGCAAGTTGCCATGGCTGAGCATCGCGCCCTTGGCCAGCCCGGTGGTGCCGCCGGTGTATTGCAGCAGCGCCAAGCTGTCATGGTTCAAGCCGCTGGCATAACTCTGTACGTCCACTTGCTGGGCGCGGCCCAAGTCCAGCGCCTCGGGCAGATGGGTTACCGTCAAGCGGTGCGCCGGGATCAGCTTGTTCCAATGCTTCATCACCGCATGAACGATGCCGCCCACCAGCGCCGGGAAGAACTCGCTGACCCGCGTCAACACCACGCTCTTGATGGCCGGGCACAGCGGCAGCACTTGCTCCAACTTGTCGGCGAACATATCGACGATAACCACCGCCTTGACCCCGCTGTCCTTGAACTGATGGGCCATTTCATGCGGGGTGTAGAGCGGATTGGTGTTCACCGCCACACAGCCGGCCTTCAAGATGCCCAGCAGCACGACCGGGTAGGCCAAGCCATTGGGCAGTTGCACCGCGACGCGGTCGCCGGCATCGAGCTTGAGCGTGGCGCGCAGATAGGCCGCGAAGGCGTCGCTCATCTCGTCCACCTGGGCATAGCTGAGCGAGCCAAACATGCCGTTGGGCATGACTGTGGTGAAGGCGGTCTGATCGGCGAAGCGTTTCGCAACCGTTCTGGCCAGAGCCGCCAGGCTTTTGTGTTCGGGCGTCGGCAAGATCGCCGGCACTGCCGTGCCGTACTGCGCCAACCAAGGCCTTGAGGCTTCTGTGCTCGCCTGATCCATTCGATGTCATCCTTTGCGCAGCGAGGCTGCAAGCCGGCGGCTCACGCTGAGCGCCAAGCTTGCAACCGTAGCGCCCGAGGATCACCGGATACAGGCCGCTGGGCCTGAGGATGGCTTCGAGAAATAAGGACCTTTAAGAGCTTTAGCTCCTAAAAATCAATCAGAGCTAAAGCGCTCAGCCGTGTTGCTGAGCCAGCATGAACAACTGTGTGGAGCGCGCGCCGGAGCGGCAAAAGGCCAAGATTGGTGGCTGTGCGGCGTCGAGCGTTTGCTTCATGCTGGCGGCTTGCTCTGCGGTGATGGCGCCGCCGACAACCGGCAGATAGACGTAGCTGAGGCCGGCGGCTTGCGCGGCGGCTTGCATGCTGGTGCTGAGCGGCTGCTCGGAGCCGCCTTCCAGATCCGGGCGGTTGTTGATGACGGTCTTGAAGCCCATGGCGGCGGCTGCGGCCATGTCGGTCGGTGCCAACTGGGCCGCGACATAAAACTCGGGCGTGACGGAACGAACGGGGATGCTCATGGTGGCGTTGTTAACTCTGTTTGATGGGGCTTGTCTTGACGCGATTCTCGGCGATCTCGAAAACGGCCATGCCCGCCAGCATAGCCAAAACAAAGACGATGGCCTTGGGGTTGCCGGTGGCGACCGACACGATGGCCGGCCCCGGGCAAAAGCCGGCCAAGCCCCAACCGGCGCCGAACAAGAGGCTGCCGGTGATCAGGCGGCGGTCGATGTCACGGCTGGTCGGCAGATGCATGGCGCCGCCCAGAAAGCTCTGACTGCGCTTTTTTGCCAGCGCAAACGCGCCCAGGCTGACCAAGATCGCGCCGCCCATCACGAAGGCGAGCGAGGGGTCCCACTGGCCGGCCAAGTCCAGAAAGCCCAGCACCTTGCTGGGGTCGGTCATGCCCGCCAAGATCAGGCCCAGGCCGAAAAGCAGGCCGACGCCAAATTCGGACAGGCGATGATGGTGAAACGCCGGGTGGCTTTGCTTGTTCATGCGCTGCTCCTTGTTCAAGCCAAGAGGTGGCGAACGAAAAACACGACGGCGAAGCCCGCGCCCATAAAGGCCAAGGTGGCTATCAGCGAGCGCGGTGACAGGCTCGATAGTCCGCACACGCCGTGGCCGCTGGTGCAGCCCGAGCCGTAGCGGGTGCCTACGCCGACCAACAAGCCGGCCGCAATCACCGTGCCCCAGCCCGTGTCGACCGTGGCCAGCACCGGGCCGCCCACCAGGTAGTACAGCGCCGGCGCGGTCAACATGCCCAGCAAGAAGGCGATGCGCCAAGCGGCGTCGCCGCTGCGCGGGCGCAGCAGGCCGCCGAGGATGCCGCTGATGCCAAGAATGCGCCCGTTGATCAAAATGAAGGCGCTGGCCGCCAGGCCCAGCAGAACGCCACCGGCCAGCGAGGCCCAGGGCGTGAAATGTGTCCAATCGATTTGCATGATGTGGCTGACTCCTCAATGCTTGCTAATTATTCGCCGCAGTACCTGGGGTACAAAACGCCCATCACGGCCATGGTCTGCGGGCTGTTCATGCCGCAATAGATATTCTTGCCTGCGCGCCGGGTGCTGAACAACTCTTCCAACTGGCTAACGCACTTTTTGACTTGGCTGAGCTGGCACAGCAGCAACAAACGGTCTGGATTGGACCGCATTTTCATCAACCGGCAAGCTTCGGCGGCTGGCCCCGGCGTGGGTCTTGCGCTGTTGACCGGGGCTGCTGCTCATGGAAGGTTGAGCCGCCCTCAGCGCCGCGCCAGCCAAACGCCGAACACCGCCAAGCCCATGCCCAGCAGCGCCAGGCCGGTCAGCGTTTCACCGAATATCGCCCAGGCGAGAAGCGCCGTGGTGGGCGGCACCAGGTAGAAAAGGCTGGCCACATTGACAGCGCTGCCGCGCCGGATCAGCAGATTCAGCAGGCTCACCGCACCCAAGGACAAGACCAGCACCAGCCAGCCCAGCGCAAACGCGAATTGCCCCGTCCAGCGCACCTGCATGGTTTCGCTCAGGCTGGCGGCGAGCAGGGTCAGGGCCAGACAGGGCAAAAACTGGATCACCGAGCCGCTGCGCAAATCAAAGGCGGGGCAATAGCGCTTCTGATAGAGCGTGCCGGCGGTGATGCCCAGCAGTGCCAACAGCGCCGGCGCCAATTGCCCAAGCAGCAATCCGCCGCCGGTGCCAGCGGCCAGCTTGTGCGCCACCACCAGGCTGACGCCGACAAAGCCGAAGGCCAAACCCAGCCATTGCCCGGCGCGGACCCGCTCGCCCAGCAAGACGCCCGCGCCCAGCGCGGTCAACACCGGCTGCAAGCCCACCACCAGCGCGGTGACGCCGGCCGGCAAGCCGTGGCCGATGGCGGTGAACACACCGCCCAAATACAGGCCGTGCACCAGCAAGCCGGATACGCCGATGTGCAGATAGTCCCGCGCGCGCTTCGGCCAAGCCGCTTTGCTGAGCAAGGCGACCGCGCCCATCAAGGCCAGCACGATGGCGTAGCGCAGGCTCAGAAAGGTCAGCGGCTCGGCATCCGGCAGGCCGTATTTGGCACCGATAAAGCCGGTGCTCCAGAGCCCGACAAAGAGCAGGGGGTAGAGCTGTTGGAGCTGGGGATGCGCAGGCTGCTGCGAGTGGGTCGAATGCATGGCCTGCAGTATGGCCCGAGACCGCACAGGCCCCGGCCAGCGGGTCAGAAGCGCCTACTCGGCCAGCTTGAAGCCCTGCACGGTCTGAAACAGCTCTTGCGCCTTGGCCCTCAAGGTGCTGGCCGAGGCCGCCATCTCTTCGACCATGGCGACGTTTTGCTGCGTCACGTTCTCCATATGGTGGATAGCAGCGGTCATTTGCGCGACGCTGCCGCTTTGTTCGGCGCTGGCGCTGTTGATATTGGTCATGATGCTGGACACCGCCTGGATGCTGTGCACCACTTCACTCATCGTGGCGGCGGCCTGATCGACCAGGGACGAGCCCTGCTCGACCCGCTCGACACTGGTGTTGATCAGCGCCTTGATTTCGCGCGCGGCTTCGGCCGAGCGGCCCGCCAAGCTGCGCACCTCGCTGGCCACGACGGCAAAGCCGCGCCCCTGCTCGCCGGCCCGGGCCGCCTCGACGGCGGCATTCAGTGCCAGGATATTGGTCTGAAAGGCGATGCTGTCGATGACGCCGATGATGTCGCCGATCTTGCGTGAGGCTTCATTGATGCCCTGCATGGTGCCGACGAACTGCGACACCAGTTCACCCCCGCGCTGGGCCACCTGGGAGGCGGAGGATGCCAGCGCTTGCGCCTCGCGGGCGCCGTCGACGTTTTGCTTGACGGTGACGTTCAGCTGATCCATCGACGCGGCTGCTTCTTCCAAGGCATTGGCATGGCTGACCGTGCGGTCCGACATTTCGTTATTGCCGTCCGAAATCTCGGCGCTGGCCTCGGCCACGCCGGCCGACTCGCGCCGCACCGTTGCAACGACCGAGACCAGGCCGGTCTGCATATGCTTGAGCTGAGCCAGCAGGCTGCTGCTGTCGCCGGCCTCGACGATGATCTTGCTGCACAAATTACCCGAACCCACCCGTTGAGCCAGGCGCACCGCGATGCGCGGCTCGCCACCCAGTTGGCGCAGCAGCAAGCGCACGATCAGCGAGCTGATCACGACGGCCGCGATGGCGGCCGCCAGCCCCCCGAACAGCAGCAGCATGCGAATCTTTTTGCTGAGCTGGTCGGCCTCCTTGGCGCTGGCCTTGGCCGCTTCGACCTCGGCCGCACGGAATTTCTCCAGCCGCTCACCCAGCGTTTCGCTGAGCTTGTCGAAGCCGGGTTTGTCGGGCGAGCCCTTCATCAACAGATTGCCGGCCTCCATCCCTTGGCTGAGATAGGCCTGCGCCATCAGCTTGCCGCCGCTGGCAAAGGTCTCGAAGCTGGCGCTCAAGGCCTCCAACTCCTGCAGCTTGGCGACATCCTTCTCGGCCTGGAATTGACGACGAAACTCGGCCACGTTCTTGCGAAACAGTTGCGCCGAGTTCTCCGCGTCCTTGTAGCCGGCCTCGTCATGGGTGGCGGCCACATCGGTCAAGAACTGCTGCACATCCGAGCGGGCGAGATTCATCTCGTCCACCATCAGGGCGCGCGGCAGCGACTTCTCGCTGATGGCATGAACGCCGTCCGACAGCGTGGCCACCATCAGCCCCACGCCCAGCAGGGCCGCCACAAACAGGCCCACGACCAAGCCAAAGCCCAAGCTCAGTTGGGCCTTCACATCGAGTTGCTTGAACATCAAAAAATCCCCGGGGCAAGTCCAAAAGCCGACGTCAAACCCGAGCCGCAGCAATGCGGCGCGGCCGCGCCTGGATGCGCGAGCGTCAAAGTCTTCGAGTATGAGTCGTGACCGGCCCGACGTCGCCGGCGAACAGGCGGTGCTTTGCCATGCTTTTCCCGCTCCGCCCCGCCCCGCCCCGGGCTGCTTGGGCCTTGGCTTGGGCTTGGGCGCGGGTCGAGTAGAGTCTGGCCTTCGATCAGCCTACCCCATTTCAGCGCCCCATGCCCCGACTCCAATCCGAGCTGCAACGACTTTATGCTGCGCCGACGGCCCAGTCTGCGGGCCAGGGCTTGGCGGCGCATGGCGCGCCGGTGCGCGTCGTCGTGCTGTCCTTGGCGAGTCCGGCCGACTGGACGCTGATCGCCCGGGTTTGGCGCGGCGTGCAGGCCGATCTGGATCTGCCGGCGCCGGCCATCGCCGTATCGGGTGTCGATGGCTATCAGCTGTACTTCTCCCTGGCCGAGCCGCTGGCGCAGCCGCAGGCATTGGGCTTTGCGCAGGCCTTGCAGGCGCGCTACCTGGGCGATGTGGCCCAGGACCGCGTCGGGATTGCTACGCCCGCTTTTTCCAACTTGCCGCCCCGGCCGACCGACGAGCAAGAGGATCATTGGTCTGCCTTCGTGGCCCCCGACCTCGCGCCGGTGTTCACCGCCGAGCCCTGGCTGGACATCCCGCCCAGCCGTGAGGGCCAGGCGGATCTGCTGTGCCGTCTGCAGAGCATCCAGTCCAAAGATCTGGCCACAGCGCTGGCCAAGCTCGGCGTGGCAAGGCTCACCCCTATCAGCCCAGTCACCCCGATGGCCTCCAGCGCTGCCTCAAACGACGCAGCCAATATGGACCCCGAGCGCTTCTTGGCCCAGGTCATGAACGACCCCTCGGTCGCAATGGCGCTGCGCATCGACGCAGCGAAGGCCTTGTTGCAGGCAAAAAAATAGGCGCTCGTCACGCGGACGGCGCCTATTCTTGACGGCAGCCCGAAGGCTTGCAGCTTTTACTTCTTGGCGTTCACGGCATCCTTGAGGGCCTTGCCGGGTGTGAACTTGGCAACGGTTGCGGCGGCGATTTCCAGCGCCTCGCCGGTGGCGGGGTTCTTGCCGGTGCGGGCAGCGCGCTCGCTGACCTTGAAGTTGCCGAAGCCGAGGATGGCAACCGAATCACCAGCGGCCAGCGCTTCGGTGATAGCGCTCAGCGCAGCGTCCAAACTGGCCGTTGCGGCAGCACGGGTGGCGCCAGTCTTGGTGGCAATGCTTTCGATCAGTTCGCTTTTGTTCATCAGATATCCAGTGGGTGCAAATAAGAAAATCCCGGTGACGGGGCCGCGATTATCAGCCTTCTGGCCGGAGCGCTCGAAAATCAAGCCGCGGGGCCGGGCCGATTTTTGAAAAGCCGGTCGAATTCGACTTCAAATTCAGCCAACAACTTTATCAGCCGCCGATCGCCCAGCATCATTCGCTCATGCCGACCACGCCCTCGGCCAGCAGCGCAGCGATTTCATCTTCGCCATAGCCCAGCTGCCGCAGCAATTGATGGTTATGCTCGCCAAGCCTCGGCGGGCTCAGACGCAGATCCAGGCGCTCGCCGTTCAAACTCAAGGGCAGCAGTGGCACGCGGGTTTCGCGGCCGTCCGGTAGCGTCATCGGTGCCAAGCCGCCGGTCGCCAGCAAATGCGGGTCGTCCATCAGTTGCTCTGGCTTGGTGATGGGCGCAAAGGGCAGGCCGGCGGCCTCGAAGACGCCGGCAATCTCGGCCGCTGTGCGGGCCTGCAGGCGCCGACGCAGCTCGGGCATCATCCATGCGCGGGCCTGCACGCGCAGATTGTTGCTGGCCAGGCGTGCGTCGGATTGCAGGTCGCTCATGCCGAAGGCTTGGCAGAAGATGGCCCATTGCGTGTCGCTGACCACGGCCAGGAATATCTGTTCACCCCCGGCCACAGCGAAGACGTCGTAAATGCCCCAGGGCGAGATGCGCTCGGGCATCGGTGCCGGCGGTTTGCCGGTGACGGCGAACTGCATCATGTGCTGCGCGACCAGAAAGATATTGTTCTCGAACAAGCTGGCCTGCACCAGCTGGCCGCGCCCCGTGCTGTGGCGCTGCTGTAGCGCCGCCAGCACGCCGATGGCCCCGAACATGCCGCCCATGATGTCGTTGACGCTGCTGCCGGCGCGCAGCGGGTCGCCAGGCCGGCCTGTCATATACGCCAGGCCGCCCATCATCTGCACCACCTCGTCGAGTGCGGTGCGGTGCTCATAGGGGCCGGGCAAAAAGCCCTTGTGCGAGACATAGATCAGCCGCTCGTTGAGCCGGCTCAAGGCCTCAAAGCCCAGGCCCAGCCGGTCCATCGCGCCGCTCTTGAAGTTCTCGCTGAAGACATCGGCGCCGTGCAGCAGCTTGAGCACGATCTCAAGCCCGCGTGGGTTCTTGACATCCAGGCTGAGGCTGAGCTTGTTGCGGTTGAAGAGCGGGTAAAAGCCAGCCCCTGCGCCGAGCAGGCGGCGTGTGCTGTCGCCCTCTAGCGGCTCGATTTTGATCACCTCGGCGCCCAGATCGGCCAGCACCATGCCGCAGGTCGGGCCCATCACCATATGGGTGAACTCGATCACGCGCAGGCCGGCGAGGGGCAAGGTGTTGCCTTGAGGCAGGGTTGGAGCTGGCATTTCGTTCATGGCCTGAAGTATCCCGTAGCTCTCGCACTTGCTCCCTATCAAGCATCCGGCGCGGGAAAGGGCTTAGCATCCAGCACAAGCCGACCAAGGCTGAGGGGGAAAACGAATCATGCATCTGCGAGCGGCCTTCTATCGCCGAACAGCCGGCTTGTTTTGCAGGCTCACTCTTGCATGCAGCTGCCTGATGCTGCTTGCCAGTTTGAACGGCTTGGCGAATGCGCAAGGTAGCGCGCAGGCGTCGCTGCCCAGCTTTGCCGAGCTGGAAGCCGCTGGCGCCACCATCGGCGAAATCCGCGTGTCGGCCGAGGACATTTTTGACACACGTGACCCGGATGAAGACAAGCTGCTCTTCCGCTGGGCCAATGCGCTGCATATCCAGACCCGGCCCGAGGTCATCCGGCGCTCGCTGTTGTTCAAAACGGGTGAGCGCTTGTCGCTGCGCTTGATCGAAGAGACCGAGCGGCTGCTGCGCAGCAAGCGCTATCTCTATGATGTGCAAATGCGCCCTGTGGCTTATCACGACGGCGTGGTCGACATCGAGGTGGTGACGCGCGACACCTGGTCGCTCGACCCCGGGATCAGCGTGGGCCGTTCGGGCGGCGCTAATTCCGCCGGCATACAGCTCAAGGAGTACAACCTGCTGGGCAGCGGCACGGCGCTGTCGTTTGGGCATTCCCGCAATGTGGACCGCAGCAGCAATGAGCTGCAATTCTCCAGCGACCGCACCTTTGGCAGCTGGACGGCCGTGTCGCTCAGCCTGGCGTCCAATAGCGACGGCCGGCGCCAGGCGGCCTCTATCGTTCAGCCCTTTTATGCCCTGGATTCGCGCTGGGCGGGGGGTGTGTGGGCGGTCAAGGATGACCGCATCGACGCTTTCTACAATGCCGGCGAAATCGCCAGCCAGTATCGCCACAAGCAAGACCTGGCCGAGGTCTTTGCGGGCTGGTCCAAAGGCCTGGAGAACGGTTGGGTACAGCGTTACTCGCTGGGCATCAACTACCGCGATGACGGCTATGCCAAAGAGGCCGGTTTGCTCGCGCCGACGCCGCTGCCCAGCAATGAAAAGCTGGTCACACCCTTTCTGCGCTACAGCTTGATCGAGGACCGCTATGACCGCGAGCTCAATCGGAACCTGATCGGCCGGCCCGAGTTCTTCGCCCTGGGGCTGGCTTCCACGGTCCAACTCGGCTACGCCGCCACCGGCCTGGGCTCCAGCCACTCGGCGCTGATTTATGCGGCGACGCTGAGCCGGGGCTTCGAGCCCGCGCCCAAACAAACGCTGATCGCCTCGGGCTCGCTCTCCGGGCGATATGCTGACGGCAAGATTCGGCGTCAGCAGCTCGCGGGCCAAGCGCAGTATTACCTGCCGCAGTCGCCGCGCTGGCTGTTTTATGCGGCGGCGTCGGGCGCGGTGCAGACGAACCCGGAGCCGGTCGATGCCTTGCTGCTGGGTGGAGACAACGGCCTGCGCGGCTACCCGCTGCGCTACCAAAGCGGCAGCCGCAGCGCGCTGTTCACCGTCGAAGAACGCTCCTACACCGACCTCTATATCTGGCGCTTGTTCCGCATCGGCGGCGCGGCCTTCTTTGACACCGGCAGAGCCTGGGGTGGCAACACCGGCTTTGGCAATACCCTCAATCCGGGTTGGCTCTCTGACGTCGGCTTTGGTGCCCGCATCGTCAGCGCACGCGCCGCCTTCAGCAATGTGCTGCATGTGGACCTCGCCTTCCCGTTGAACGCGTCGGCCGACATCAAGAAGGTGCAAGTCCTCGTCAAGACCAAGGCCAGTTTCTGAAGGCCGCGCCAGCGGGCTGGCGATTCGTCGTCGCGGCTGTTGATTCGTCGCCAAGACCGGGCTTGAGCGGGATGGCGGCGGCAAGATGAGGGCCATTGCAAGCCACCAATGGAGCCTACCCATGAACCAGCCCTCCCTTGCCCACAGCGCCCCGCGCTCACTTGAGCAGCAGCGCGATGAATTCACCCGCCGGCGCTTCCTCGCCATGCCGCTGGCCGGCACCTTGGCCTGGGCCTTGATTGGTCTGGTTGGCTGGCTGGGCACACCCTTTCAGGCGGTGATGACGCTGTACTTCGGCACCGGGTCCATCTTCTATCTGGGGGTCTTTTTATCCCGTTTCACCGGCGAAAACCTGCTGTCCAGGAACAAAGACAAGAACGAGTTTGACCGGCTGTTTTTGAGCGCCATGTTGATGAGTCTGGCGGTGTTCGCCATCGCGCTGCCCTGGGCCAGCCAAGACCATCAGTCGCTGCCCTTGACCGTAGGCATTTTGGCCGGTCTGATGTGGCTGCCCTTCAGCTGGATCATCCAGCACTGGATAGGCGCCTTCCACGCAATCGCGCGCACGCTGCTGCTCGTGGCCGCCTGGTACGCCTTCCCCGGGCAGCGCTTTATGCTGATACCCGCTCTCATCGTCGGCCTGTACATCATCACCATCGTGGTGCTGGAGCGGCGTTGGAGGCGGGTGAACGGCATGGCGAGTGCGCTGTCAGCTGCGAGGCAAACCTCGGCGCCGGCTTCATGCGAGACTGCCTGATCGTCAAATTCTTTCCTGCCGCGCAAAGGCAGTCACGCTCATGAAAATTTGCATCGTCGGCGCAGGCGCCATCGGCGGCTGGTTTGCCGCCCACCTTGGGCACAAACTCGGGCAGGAAGTGCAGCTCAGCGCGCTGGCCCGTGGCGCCACGCTGGCCGCCTTGCGCCAGCATGGCTTGCGCATGGATTCGGCCGGCGGCGAGCGCATCGCGGTGCCGATTTTCGCCAGCGACAAGCCCGCAGACCTGGGTCAGCCCGATCTGATCGTCATCGCCGTCAAAGGCCCGGCGCTGGCTGCCGTGGCGCCTGCGGTCAAAGCCATGCTGGGCCCGCAGACGAAGGTCTTGGTGGGCATGAACGGCGTGCCTTGGTGGTTCTTCAATGGCCTGGAAGGCCCTTGCCTTGGGCTGCAGCTGCAGTCGGTCGACCCGGGCGGCGTGATCGCGGCGGCGATTCCGGCTGAGCGCGTGATCGGCAGCGTCGTCCATGCGAGTTGCTCAAGCCCAGAGCCCGGCCTGGTCAAACATGTGATGGGCATGGGCCTGATCCTCGGTGACCCGGCCGGTGGCCGCCCCGCGCATATCACCAAGCTGGCCGAGCTGCTGAGCCGCGCCGGCTTCAACGCGACGGTTTCCGAGCGCATCCAAAAAGACATTTGGTACAAGCTCTGGGGCAATATGACCATGAACCCGATCTCGGCGCTGACGGGCGCCACCTGTGACCGGATTCTGGATGACGAGCTGGTGCGCGGCTTCGTCACCGCCGTGATGCTTGAAGCCAGCGCCATCGGTGAGCGCATCGGCTGCGCGGTTGGCCAGACGCCGCAAGAGCGCCATGCAGTAACGCGCAAACTCGGCGCCTTCAAAACCTCGATGCTGCAGGACGTCGAAGCCGGCCGCCCGCTTGAACTGGATGCGCTGGTCGCTTCAGTGCGCGAGATCGGCCAGCACATTGGCTTGGCCACACCCTATACCGATGCAATGCTGGGCCTGACGCGCTTGATGGCGCAGACGCGGGGGCTGGTGTGACCTATCCCCTTTGATTCTTGGCTGAATAGCGGCTCTGCGCTCAGCAAAAAGCCGCCGATTGATTCTGCTCGTGGCAACGCCCCAAAATGGCGAGCACGCGACCCGGAGCCTTGAACCAGGATGAAGGGGATAAAAGGTTTGGGTCAGGATTGACTGAGAACCAAACCCAAGCCTACTTACGTTCGTAAGTGATTTTGTTGCTGCCACCATCGCAGCTGCCTACGACCTTCGCCTCTCCAACCTTGTCATTGGCAACGATCTCAAGCGTGTACACCTTTACGCCTTTGGCGTCGAGCTTGGCGGCAATCTCGGACTTGAGTTCCTCGCAGGGCTTGGCCGCTTGGGCAGCGCCGATACCGAACAGCAGGGTCAGAGCCAGGGCGTAAGACTTATTCATGCACATCTCCAAGACAAGGTCGAAACGTTGCGTTCGGGTGCCGTCCTTGAAGTGCGGCCACCCTACAGTTTTGGCATTATGTTCCCGTCATTCAGACATCGCGCACGGGTATGCCCTGAGTTCAATTGGGCGCCGGACCGACAAATGCCGCCCGTTTGTCCTTGAAGAACTCCCACCCTAGCTCGGCCGTCTCGAAATCGGCATTCTGCGCGCCGGTCAGCCAGTTGATCCAGCGCGGGTACCGCCTCGTTGGGCTGGGTTCGGCGTGCCCGCCTCGGTCAATTCGAATCAGGCTAACTTGCAATTGTTGCGGATCTTTACCCCAAATCCAGCGCGTAGCGAGCGTCTTGTCCTTGGCTTGGCGATGTGGTAACTCCTCTGACACTGTACCGCCCGTGAGCCCGGCCAGCTGACGCCACACCAAGGCCGAGGCTTCGATGCCCAGCATGGCGCCGGCCTGACGCCGGTTTTTCAAAAAACTGCCGCCGCCATAACGCACCAGCGGATCGGTGCTGCTGGCGATCAACAGGGCGGAGATCGGCGTTTGCGGTGGCGCACATTGGCTGTTCAGCGGCATCGAAGCCAGCACGGCCGAAAACGCCGCCAGCTTGGGCGCCAGCTCCGTTGCCAAGCGAAATGCCATCATGCCGCCCTTGGACACGCCCATCACATAGACCCGCGCCGCGTCGACGCCACGGGCTTCAATCAGCTCGTCAATCAGGGCGCCGATGAAGCCACAGTCGTCGGTCTTGGCGTTGACGCGCGCGTCGGCAAAGGCATCGTTCCAACTGTGTCCGCTGCCGTCGGGCGCCGCCACCAGGCATTGCTCACGCTCGGCAATCTCCAGCCAATGCGCCAGCGGCGAGGGTGGGAAGCCTTGGCCCAGCAACTGCGCGGCCGAGGCGCCGAAGCCGTGCAAGAGAATCACCAAGGGACGCGGGCCAGTCGGGCTTTGGCTGGGTCGTGCGAGCAGGAATTTGCGCGGGCCTTCGGGGCGCTGCAACTGGTGTTTGCTGATCGCGGCTACCGGGCCATGGACGACGCTGCTGCCCAGAAAGAATCTGCGTAGTGATGCGAATGACATCAAATCATCTCACCCGTCTGCAGCCGCCAAAGTGCCGCATAGGCCCCACCCTGCGCAACTAACTCGTCATGCGTGCCACTCTCGACGATCTGTCCATGCTCCAAGAGGTGGATGCAATGGGCTTGGCGCACCGTCGACAAGCGATGCGCGATCACCAGCGTCGTGCGACCTTGGCTGACGATGTTCAGCGAACGTTGAATGGCGGCTTCGGTTTCGTTGTCGACCGCGCTGGTCGCTTCGTCCAGGATCAAGAGCGGCGGGTTCTTCAAGATAGCGCGGGCCAGCGCCAAGCGCTGACGCTGGCCGCCGCTGAGCTTTTGCCCGCGCTCGCCAACGCGGGTGGCAAAGCCCAAGGGCAGGCGCTCAATGAACTCCAGGCTCTCTGACAGGCGCGCTGCCTCATGGATCCGCGCATCGCTGGCCTGGGCCATGCCGTAGGCGATGTTCTCGGCGATCGTGCCATCGGTCAAAAAGCTGTCCTGCGCGACATAGCCGATCGCGCGCCGCAGATCCTGCAGGTTCAACTCGCCAATTGGCCGCCCGTCGAACAGAATGCGGCCCTGCTGCGGCTCGTAAAAACGCAAGAGCAGCTTGACCAAGGTGGACTTGCCCGAACCGGTGCTGCCGACAAAGGCCACCGTTTGACCCGCCGGAATGCCGAGATTCAGGTTTTGCAGCGTCGGCTGCTCTGCATAGGCAAAGCTGACGTTCTCGAAGCTCAAGCCCCCGCGTGCCTGTTCGACCGGGAAATGTTCGCCTTCGTAAGCAATCTTGATCGGTGTGGCCAGCAGGTCCAGCGCGCGTTGGGCGGCTGCCATCGAGCGCTGGTACATATCGGCCACCTCGGCCAGGCGCGTCATTGGCCAGAGCAGGCGCTGGGTCAGGAAGACCAGCACTGAGTAGGCGCCAACGGCCAAATCGCCATGAATGGTGAGCCAGCCGCCGTAAAGCAAGGTGGCGGTGAAGCCGGCCAGAATGCCCATGCGTATGACCGGCGTGATCGCCGAGCTGAGCCGGATCGCGCTGGCATTGGCGACGCGGTAGGCGTCGCTGGCCTGGCCAATATGGGCGGCCTCCAGCGTCTCGGTCGCGAAGGCCTTGATGGTGGCCAGGCCGAGCAGGTTGTTGTTCAAGCGCGCCGACACATCGCCGGCCGCTTCGCGCACCACCGCGTAACGCGGCGCCAGGCGTTTCTGGAACCAGAAAGTACCGAACAGAATCAGCGGCACCGGCAGCAGCGCCACCACTGCCAGGCCCGGCTGCAAGGCAAAGAACACCGCGCTGACCATGACGGAGGAACACACCACCTGGATGATCTGGTTGGCGCCCCCGTTCAAGAAGCGCTCCAGCTGATTGATGTCGTCGTTCAAGACCGACATCAGCGCACCGGTGCGCTGATTCTCGAAATAACTCAACTCAAGTTTTTGCACATGGCTATAGGTGTCCAGGCGCAGCTCATGCTGGATGTTCTGCGCCAAGCCGCGCCATTTCAGCTCCAGCAAATATTCGAAACCCGACTCGCCTATCCACACCGCGATGTTCAAGCCTCCCAGGAACAGCAGTTGCTGCCAGGTGTCGGTGATGCCGAAGTTGACGAGGATGTTCTTGGCCAAAAAGCTCTGCTCGCCGCGCACCACCACGTCCACCGCCGCGCCAATCAGCACCTCGGGCAGGATGTCGAAGAACTTGTTAAGGATGGAGTACAGCGTGGCCAGGCGGATATCGCGCCGGTGGCCTTGGGCGTAGGCAAGCAGTTTTTTGAAGGGGTGCATTTGAGGGGGGTCAGAAGGACATTGCGACACAGCGTAACTGAGTTTTCCCGCTTGACTTACCATCTGCTGCCTCGCCTTCATTGCTACTCAGGACAGCACCATGAGCCAACTCAAACTCACCTATTTCGACTTCCACGGCGGCCGCGCCGAGCCCGCACGGCTGGCCTTTCATATCGGCGGCGTGCCATTTGAGGATTACCGCTTCAGCTTCCCGGAGTTTGAAGAGGTGCGCAAGACCACACCGCTGAGCCAGGTGCCCACCTTGCATGTGGACGGCGTGCAGGTCACGCAATGCGACGCGATCATCCGTTATGCGGGCAAGCTGGCGAATCTGTATCCGAGCGACCCTTTCCAGGCGCTGCTCTGCGACGAGGTGATGTGCGTGGTCGAAGAGGCCTCGGTCAAGCTGGGCCCGAGTTTTCGCATGACGGGTGAAGAGCAAAAGCAAGCTCGGCTCGCTTTGGTCAACGGCTCGATGCCGGTTTATCTGCGCTGGCTGGAGAAGCAGCTCTTGGCTCACGGCGGCGAGTACTTTGCCGACCATCGATTGACGGTGGCGGATATCAAGGTGTTTATCGATGTGCGAGGCCTGAACTCGGGTCGCCTCGACCATGTGCCCCGCGATCTGGTCGAACAGGTCGCTCCGGCCCTTAACGCTCATATGCAGCGGATTGCGGCCACGCCGGCAGTCGCGGCGTATTACGCCAAGTTCGGCATGTAAGAGCCTCCAGGCGCCCGCATCCGAACGGATGTTGGCGCTTAATTGGCGTGTCATGTGGCTGGGCGATGCTGATGCGACCCTTTCCTCCAAACAGGACTCCACATGAATATGCACGCTATCTCCGTCGCGCTATGCGCCTTGGCTGCCACCGCTGCCGCCACATCCGCTCAGGCTCTTCCTGCAATTGACCCCAGCCCGCTGCCGGCCAAGGTCTGGAACACACTCAGCGGTGCTGCTCCCCTCGTCATCGGCCATCGCGGCGCCTCTGGCTATCGCCCCGAGCACACGCTGGAAGGCTACGCCCTGGCCATTGCCCAAGGCGCCAACTACATTGAGCCCGATCTGGTGATGACCAAAGACGGCGAGTTGATCGCCCGTCACGAGCCTCTCTTGGCCCGCGTCGAACTGAATGCCAATGGCAGCATCAAGATGGTGAACGGCGCACCGGTGCTGAACCGTACCGACAGCAGCACCAACGTCTGGCAACTGGCCAAGTATGCGGACCGCCTGACTGTCAAGAATGTTGACGGCGTGAAAACGGCCGGCTGGTTCGCCGAAGATTTCACAGCTGCCGAGATCCGCAACGACATCCGCGCCCAAGAGCGCCTGCGCGATCTGCGCTTGGGCAATAACGCCTATAACAACCAGTTCGTGATCCCGACGCTGCAAGAGGTGATCAATCTGGCCAAGGCCAAGACGCTGGAAACCGGCCGCGTCATCGGCATCTACCCCGAGACAAAGCACCCGAGCTATTTCAAGAACTTCACCGACGCCAACGGCCTGCAGCGCATGGAGGACAAGCTGATCGCCACGCTGCACGCCAACTACGGCAATGACCACAACGCGCCAGTGTTCATCCAGTCCTTCGAGGTGCACAACCTCGAGTACATCAATAGCAAGACCGACATCAAGATCATTCAGTTGCTCAATGGCAGCGGCAACCCTTTTGATGATGGTCGCAGCTATGCCGAGTTGGCCTCGGCGGCCGGTTTGGACAGCATCAAGACCTATGCCGATGGCGTAGGCTCCAACACCAATTTGATGATTCCGCTGGTGGGCGGCAAGTTGGGCTCGCCGACGCAGCTGATCGCCAACGCGCACCAGCGCGGCCTGGCCGTTCATGGCTGGACCTTCCGCGCGGAGAACGTGTTCTTGCCGAATGAGTTCGACAGCAGTGCCGACCCGGCCGCCTATGGCGATCTGAGCGGCCAGATCAAGGCCTTTGTCGATCTGGGCATGGACGGCTTCTTCACCGACCAACCCTTGTTAGGCGTCGCTGCCGTGGCCACGCTGTCGGCCGTGCCGGAGCCGCAGACCTATGCGCTGATGTTGGGCGGCTTGGTGGGGGTGTTGAGTTTGGCGCGGCGGCAAAAACGCGCCAATTGACTCAGCGAAAACAGTCGGCCTGATCAGGGCATCGGGGTGAGGCTGCGCAGATAGGCGATCATGGCCGCCATATCCTCGTCCTTGATCGACCGATAGAAGCCATAGGCCATCGGCGGCTTGTAGGGTTTGCCTTGGCGGTCCACACCCTCGCGGACGGCCTTGGCGATCTGGGCGTCGCTCCAGTCTTTCAGTCCGTTGGCGTGAGAAGTTAGATTGCGGGCGACACTCTCGCCCCAAGGTCCTTTGAAGGTCTGGCCGCCCGCGCCCAGCTTGTCCATTTCCAGGCGACCCTGCTGACTGCGAGGCGTGTGGCACTCCATGCAATGCCCGATCCGCACCAAGTACTCGCCGGTCTTCACTTTGTCCTTGACGGAGGGCGCGGCCACGGAGTCCAGCGCAGGCCCATAGCTCGGAGGCAGCGGAATAGCGTAAGTCGATTTGGCGACTGTGTTGCGGATCGGTGGCTGCTCTCTCATGTAAGCGATCAGCGCGGCCAGATCCCGGTCTGAAATATGCCGGTACATCTCGATTGGCATCGGCGGGCCGATGATGCTTTTGTCGGGGCGCACACCCTCGCGGATGGCCTTGGCCAATTGCGCGTCGGTCCATTTGCCGATGCCGGTTTCCGGGTCGGGGGTGATGTTGGGCGCCATCGCCTTGAACACCGGCTCATCAAACACCATGCCGCCCGACAAACCCTTCTCGAACAAGGGCTGGCCCTGCTCGCCTCGGGCCATATGGCAGTTGCCGCAGGCGACAACGCCATTCATCAGGTATTTGCCTCGCTCCAGCAGCGCGGCGTCGCGCGCCTGCGCCGCTGTGGCGCCCAGCCCGAGCCCAAGGCCCAGCAGCAAAATCGCCCTGAACAGGCTTGTTGACCTTCTTTGCATAGAGCACTCCTGTCGCAGCCCGAGCGGGCGAGGATTGAAGAATGAATTCGCCGGCGGCGATTATTGCGGCGGCTTTGCCGTCTGTCGAGCGTCGCCGTTTCGGGCCAGGGCTGCGCCATCGGTGAAAATGCCAAACATGAACACACCCCGCACCGATCTGAACGCCCTGACCCGCTATATGGACGGCGTCGGCAGCGCCGCCCGCAGTGCCGCCGCCTTGATGGCCGCCGCCCCCACCGCCGCCAAGAACCAGGCGCTGCTGTCGCTGGCTCGCCGCTTGCGCGCTAGCGGCCCGGCGCTGAAGGCCGCCAACGCCAAGGATCTGGCCGCCGCAAAAGCCGCCGGCCTCAAAGGCCCGCTGCTGGACCGGCTGAAGCTCACGCCGGCGGCAATCGCCACGGTCGCCGAGGGCTGCGAACAGATCGCCGCGATGCCCGATCCGGTCGGTGAAATCAGCGGCCTGAAGCGCCGCCCCAGCGGCATCAGCGTCGGTCAGATGCGCGTGCCGCTGGGCGTGTTCGGCATGATTTACGAGAGCCGCCCCAACGTCACCATCGAGGCCGCCTCGCTGGCCATCAAGAGCGGCAATGCCTGCATTCTTCGCGGCGGCTCGGAGGCCTTGCACTCGAACCTCGCCTTGGCCGAGTTGGTGGCCGCAGCCTTGAAGGAAGCCGGCCTGCCGCCCACCGGCGTGCAGCTGATCAACACCACCGACCGCGCCGCCGTCGGCATGCTGATCACGGCCCCTCAGCATGTCGATGTGATCATTCCGCGCGGCGGCAAAAGCCTGATTGAGCGCATCAGCGCCGAGGCCAAGGTGCCGGTGATCAAGCACTTGGACGGCAATTGCCACACTTATGTCGACGCCGAGGTCGACTTCGGCCTGGCGCTGACGGTGGTGATCAACGCCAAGACGCAAAAGTACAGCCCCTGCAATGCGACCGAGTCGCTGCTGGTGCATGCCGAAAGCGCGCCGGACTTTCTTCCCCATATCGGCGCCGTCTTGGCCGAAAAGGGCGTGGAGCTGCGCGGCTGCGCGCGCACCTTGGCCTTGCTTGGCCCCCTGCCCGGCGCCAAGGTGACGGCCGCGACCGAGGCCGATTGGAGCGAGGAATATCTGGCACCCATCATCAGCATCAAGGTGGTCGACAGCCTGAACGAGGCGATTGCGCATATCAACCACTATGGCTCGCACCACACCGATGCGATCCTGACGACCAACCATGCCCACGCGATGCGCTTCCTGCGCGAGGTCGATTCGGCCAGCGTGATGGTCAATACCAGCACCCGCTTCGCCGACGGTTTCGAGTACGGCCTGGGTGCAGAAATCGGCATTTCGACCGACAAGCTGCATGCGCGAGGCCCCGTCGGTTTGGAGGGTTTGACCTCTTTGAAATGGGTGGTGCTCGGTCAGGGCGAGGTGCGGGCTTGAGGGTATCGAGTCGATGATTGAATCGATGAAAAGCAAACCTGTCCTGGTCGCAGCCATTTTGGCATTGAGCCTGTTCACGCACGCACCTTCGGCCTGGGCCTTCCGGTGCAACTCCTACATCATCGACGCCGGCCTGCATAAGGCCGAGGTGCTGAAGAAATGCGGCCCGCCCAGCACGCGGGACGTGCGCCTGGAGCGGCGCATCATCCGGGTGCGCGAATACCAGCAAGCCACGACCAGGCAGGCGGGCGCGATCGGCAACTCGGTGGAGGTCGAGCGCGAGATTCAGGTCAGCATCGAAGAATGGGTCTATAACTTCGGCCCTCAGCAATTCATGCAATTACTGATCTTTGAGGATGGCCGCTTAAAGTCCGTGCAGGATCTTGATTACGGCAATTAATTAGGTCAGCGCCGGCAGCATCCTTGCTGCTGGGCGCAAGCGGTGCCACCGAGGCCACCGCTCGCGCCCAATTGGCGGATCAGCCTGCCTTTGATGCCAAGCGGCGACGCCTTACGACGCTGCCCAATGCGCCCAGCCCGGCCAGCCACAGCGCTAACGAGGCCGGTTCCGGCACGGCAGCCACCGTCACCGAAATGCTGCCATTGGTGTAGAGCTGGCTGAAGTCCAACTGCGTGCCCGCCGCGAGCTTGAAGCCTGAGGCGTCAATGTCGGCAAAGGTACCGGTCAGCGTGCCCCAATCCAGCAGGTCGAAGCTCTGGCCTTTTTGCGCCACAAAGCCGTTCCAAGACGTCAGCTTGAGCGTACCGTTCAGGCTCAGATTGCCCGCAACGATGTATTTGTCGAAGCTGCTGTTCTTGAAGGCCTCATCACTGCCGCAGCGCAAGGTGCAGGCGCTAATGCCGCCGATCTCGGCCAGGTAGCTGCTGCTCTCGCCGAACTCCACATCGCCTTCGTCCGTGCCCAGGCCCGGCGAAGCGCCGATCGTCAAGGTGCCCTCGAAGCGCTTGGCGCCCGCGCCAGTGAACTTGGAGCCGGTGCGCTGTTGCACATCGCCGAAGAAGGTCGCGACCGAGCCGGTCGAGACACGCAGCTCGGCGCCGCTCTGCACATCGAGCTTGCCGTAGAAGGTGTTGTTGCTCAGGCCCGAGAGCACGATCTGGCTGGCGGAACTGTTCAGCAAGTCGGCATAGATCGTCGAGCTGCCGCCGCTCAGCAAGATCTTGCCCTTGTTGCTCAGCAAGCCGCCACTGAGGCTGCCAAAGCCGTTGATCACCGCACCGACCTCGTTGCTCATCGCGAAGCCATTGTTGTCAAAGCCGCCGCCGCTGAGTTGAATCTTGCCCGTATTGCTGCCCAAGCCGCGATTCATCAGCACGGTGGCGTCACGGCCGGCGCTGATGATGCCGTTATTGCTGAGTTTGCCGTCCAGCGTCAGCGTGCCGCCCACCGCACCCACCGTACCGGTATTGTTGATTTCGTTATTGATCTGGCCTGCGCCGATGATGCGGCCGGCGTTGGTGATGGTGCCGCCCGCCATGGTGGCCGTCGTCGAGCCCATCAGGATCTGGCCATCGTTGCGGAAGTTCTGGTCGATGCGGAAGCTGCCGGCATCGACCGTCATGCGCCCGGCATTCTGGAACTTGGCGCTGATGACGCCGCGCCCGGTCAAGGTGCCGGCCGTGCCGTTGATCAAGGTGGCCGAGCCGGAGACGGTGTCGCCGCTCATGCTCATAACGCCCGCATTGAGCAGATTGGCGCCGCTCAGAACCAGGCCGCGCCCGTCCAGCATGTCCCAATTGCCGGTATTGATATTGCTGCCCAAGGTGGCCAGCTCCAGGCTGCCGCCGGATTGACGCAGCAAGCCGGTGTTGCTGAATCCGCCCGCACCGGCAATCACGCCATAGCCGCCCAAAAAGCTTGAGCTCAGCACCGTGCCTGCACTGCTGATCTTGCCGCCGGCCATTTGCACCGCACCGGTGTTGTTCAGTCCGCCAGCGCCTACAACAAGCTGGCTGAAGTTGCCGACTGCCAACTCGCCCAGCACGGTCAATGATTGAGTTTGCGCATTGCCGCCATTCAGGGTCAGGTTGTCGCCGGCCAAAATCCTCAGCTCGCTTTTCACGTTGATGTTCATGCCCGCGCCGAGTCCGACGCTGTGATCCAGAATGCCGTCGCCGGTGAACTGACTACCGAGAAAATTGATGGTGCCGGTGTTGAAGTTGACCTGGCCCGCACTTTTCGACCAACCGACATTGAGCGTGCCGCCGTTCAGGTTCAGCACGCCGCCCTTGCCGATGATCAATTGGCTGCCGCTGTTGAGGATGGCACCGTTGCTGAGGTTCAAGGTGGCCGAGCCGGTTTCGCTGCCGATCACAAGGTTGTCCGTCAAGCTCAGGGTTGAGCCCGTGCCGCCCAGATCCACCAAAGCGGAGGTGCCGCCAACTGCGCCGAAATAGGCGTTCTTGGCGTTCACCAGACCGCCATCGGCAATTTCCAAGCTGCCGCTTTGGACCGTTAGATTGCCGCTGCTTTGCAAGCGTGAACTGGCGCCCGTCACCACCAGCTTGGACGTGCCAGCGTCGCCGATCAGGCCGACAAAGGTGTGCTGGTTGCTGACCAGGCCGCCCTGCTCGATGAACAGGGAGCCTTCACCCAGTTTGCCGACCGTCAAATCGCCGCTGAGCAGCCAGCTCGAGTTCGCGCCCGTGACCTTGGCCGTGCCGGCGCCGCCGGCCAGGCTACCTAAAGTGGCGCCTACATTGCTGAACTTGGCGCCGGCTTCGACTCGCAGGCTGCCCACACCGGCGTCGCCGATATTCAAGTTGCCGGTGCTGACCCAGCTTGAAGTGGCGCCGGTCAGCTGCAGCAAGCCATCGCCGCCCGTGGCCTTGCCGATAAAGCTGTTGCCGCTGTTCAAAGTTCCACCGTTCTGCACGGTGATGGTGCCGGTGGCGCCGAGGCCGACGACCAGATCGCCGCTGTTTGTGAGCTTGGACAGCAGGCCGTCAACCAGGATCGTGCCTTGGCTCAGGTTGTCCCTTGCCAGCGTCAACTGGCTCAGGGTGGCCGAGCTCCCTGACATGATGTTCAAAGTCAAGGCATCGCCTGCGTTTGCGCCCAGCTGTTCGATCCCTGATTGGATGGACACCTTGTTCTTCAGTGTCAGCGTCGTGTCGGCGCCGCCCAACCAGGCATTGCTGAGATTCATGCCGGCGCTGCCGCCGTCCCAGCTCTGATCGCCTTTTTCACCATAGGCATCAACTCTGACATTGAAGACTTGCGTCTTGCTGCTGCCGTTGCTGATGCCCTCATTCCAAATGCCAATATTGTTGCCCTGGTTGAAGGTAAAACCGGTCGCGTTGGCGCCAAAGGAAATGCCGGTATAGAAGGCATTGACATCGGCAAGCTGTGTGGGCGCTTTGGTGGAGTCGAAAAACAGCGAGTCGCCGTTGAGGATTGGAATGTATGTGCTGATCCCGAACACATTCCAGTTGTGGGAGTTGCTCCATTGGGCTGTCGGGCCACCGGCTACAACGGCCGCACCTGTCCACGTCCGCTTGCTCGCCTCGGCCTGCGCCATCAGGCCTAGGCTCATCGCCGCGGCCAGTGCAATATTGAGCGGTAGGCGCGCATGGTGTGGGAGGCGGCGCTTCGCGGCGCGGATGGTCGGGCAGAGGTCGAGTTTGATGCGTTTGTTCATGATGTGTCCCTGTGTGTTCAAAGAAAGCTGAACGAAATCCAGCAGAAAATCCAAATGAAAAAGCAGCTGAAACGAGCGTGACTCGTCTTACGGCTTGTAGGAGAAGGTCTGCAAAATCGTGGCGTTGCCGCCAATCAGGCTCAGCTGCGCGCCAACGCCTACGCCGGTGGCTGCGCTGAAGCCTGGGATGGCGTTTTGCGCGCCGCGCATGCCCTTGGCCACGCTCCAGCTCACCGTGCCTGCCACACCCACGCCGATATCGCCTGCGCCTGCCATGCCGACATAAGCGCCGCCCTGTTTACCCACCGCACCCGGGTTCCACATGAAGCCGATATCGCCGCCGGCAATCAAAGCAGCGCCAAGAGAGCCTCCGACGGTGCTGACCACGGCGAATTGCATGCGGCCGTTGCTGTCGAGCTGGCAGTTATGGATCAGGCCGATGGACTCATCCGCGCCAGCGACCACGGCGGACCCGATGGCGGCAAAAATACCCGAGGACGAGTTTTGTAGATTGGAAGGGAAATTTGACGTTAGGCCGGGTGAAAAAGCTTCGTACATGCCCGTGCCGCAGAGCAGGCCAAATTTGCCGGCGTTCTTCAGCATGACATTGGCAATGTCTTTGACTTCGGCGGAGTCATCGGCGAGTTGCTTCTTGGACGCCACGATGGCCAGCACGCGCTTCATATCGTTCAAGGTGTCGGCGTTGGACTTGGCGTTCTTAAAAGCCACAAACGTTTTGTTCAAGCTCTTGCCCAAGTCCTTGGCCATGGCCAGCTTCGCCGCTTCGTGGAACAGCCGCAAGGTCAAGGCATCGATGCCTTTTTGGATTTCGGCCATCGCGGCGTAGTAGGCGCTTTGCATGGCCCCAATCGAGCTGCCATAGGTGGCCTGCATGGTCGAGCCAATGTGGTTGAAGGCTTGCGAGAAGTCCGCGCTGATGCCGGGCTCGCGGAAATAGGTGTGGCGGGTGGTGTCCCAAGCACCCTTGTAGGTACAGATGCCGCAGGCATCCATGTGGTAGTCGGCCCGGCAATTGGCGTAGTAGAGCAACAGGCATTTATGCGGCGTGCTCTTGTGGTGCTTGCCGTAGGCTTTCTCGGTGTAGGTCAAGGAACCCCGGTAATGGCAGAAGCCCGGCACGCTGGGCGAATAGCCGCTGCGGCAATCTTCCATGCAGGCCGCACCGGTGCAGCTATAGCCGGCGCGCGGCGGGCTGTAGCAAAGGCCGCCATCGGCGACCTTGCCGCTCGGGCAGGACAAGGCCTGCGCTTCGCCCGTCATGCCGGCCATCGCTGCCATGGCAATGCAGGCCGAGGCACCAAAGCGGCGCAGCGTTTTGAGCAATAATTTCTTCATGATTTCACCCTGAGTTAATGAGTTATTTGCTTGGTCCATCGATGACTGAGAACGATCGGTCTGAAGCCGATTCAGACCCGCGCGTGCGGGTTCTTGCCTTGCCGGTGGCGGGTCGCAAGGATGGCGGCCTGCAGTTGCGCCGGCTCTACCGCGCCGCGCATCAACTGGTCCCCGACCAGCAGCGCCGGCGTGCCGTCAATACTCAGGCGCTCGGCCAGTTGCCGCACCTCGTTCAGGCCGCGCGCTATGCCCGCCTTGTCTACCGCCGCGGCTTTGGCCTTTGGTGCGAATGCTTGCAGGCTGGCGGCGTCGAGCTGTGTGCTGGCCATCAGGCGCTGGTGCAATTGCTGGGCGGCGGGCCCTTGCCCCGCTGCCAGCACCAAATGCGCTGCGGCCAGCGAATCGGGCCCGAGGATGGGCAGATGCTTGACCAGCACGCGCAAATGACGGTCTGACTGAATCAGCTTGTTGATTTCGGCCTGCACATGTTTGCAGTAGCCGCAGCGGTAGTCGATGAACTCCACCAGCGTCACATCCCCGGCCGGATTGCCCAGCACGGTGGAGCCGACCTCGGTATAGATCGCCTTGGCCGAGCTGCTCAGCAAGGCTTGATCACTGCGCAGCTTAGCGGCAGCTTCGCGCTGCTCCAGGGTGTTGAGCGCCTCGCGCACCAACTCGGGCCGCTCCTTGAGCAACTTCTCCAATGCGCGTTCGAGTTCGCTGGCGGAGGCTTGCGCCGCGAAAGTGGGCGGCAAGATGGTGAAACTCATCAGCCCGGCGCCTAACAGGCCCAGCCCTTCGCGCCTGCTGACGAAGCAGTGTTGTTTGGACGGCATGGAGATCTCCGGCTGTAGAGCGTAGGTATGGACAAAAGGGCGTGCGTTTTTTGCTCGGCCTCTTGGCTAAGACGCATTGCGTCGACGATCACGACGGCGGGAAGCGGATATTTCCGTCTTGACCCCTAAGGCTAGGGGGGTGAAGACGAGGTTCCCGGCCATAATCGGCCGCAAATGACGCTGCCCGCCGCCCCTTCCCCTTCCCATTTCCCTTCCGTTACCGAGCTGCTGGCCAGCGCTTCGCAAGGTGAGAGCAGCGCAGTTAACGCGCTATTTGCACGGCTCTATCCCGAGATAAAACGCGCCGCTCGGGCAAAGCTGGCGCAGGCCAGCGGCGTGGCCGGACTCAACACCACCGCGCTGGTGCATGAAAGTTTTCTGCGCATGGCTGACAGCGAAGGTCTGCAAGGCAATTCCCGCGGTCAGTTCTTCGCCTATGTGGGCCGGGTGCTGCGCTCGGTCGTCGTCGACCATATTCGGGCGGCTGGGGCCGACAAGCGCGGCGGCGAGGCAGGCATATTGCTGACGCTGTCTGCCGCCGCCGAGGTGGTGGCGCCGATCAGCTCGGCCCTCGATCTGATTGCGATTGACCGGGCCTTGCTGCAGATGCAGCAGCTTGACCCTGGTCTTTATCAGTTGCTGGAGATGATTGGTTTTGCCGGCACACCCATCGTTGAGGTGGCGCAGCTGCGCGGGGTGGCGCGGCGCACGGTCGAGCGCGATCTGGTCAAGGCGAGGGCGCTGTTGACTGAGCTGATGGGCGATAGCGCAGCGACGGTTTATTGATGATGGGCGCAGCGACGCTGGACCGCCCGCGTTGGCTGCGCTTATCCGAGCTGTTCGATCAGGCGCTGGATCTGCCAGAGTCGGCACGTGCCGGCTGGCTGGCCGGGCTGACCGAGGCGGCCGGCGTCGACGCGTCGCTGGTCGAACAACTGACGAGGATGCTGGCCAAAGCAGCGGCCGACACTGCGCCCGACCAAGCTGCATCGCCGACCGGCTTTGACGCGCTGCTGCAGCATGCCTTGCAGCAGGATGAAGAAGGCTCCATCAACGGGGCAAGCGATTTGACTGGCCGACGCATGGGCGCCTGGGCTTTGTTGTGCAAGATCGGCGAGGGCGGCATGGGCCAGGTCTGGCTGGCGCGGCGCGCCGACGGACTCTATGAACAAGAGGTGGTGGTCAAGCTGCTGCGTGGCGACCTGCAGCAAGCTTCCCTGTCTGAACGTTTTGCGAGAGAACGGGCGGTGCTTGGGCGGCTTAACCACCCGGGCATCGCCAAGTTGTTGGACGCTGGCATTGAAGCGGGCTTGCCGTTTCTGGTGCTCGAATATGTGGACGGACGCACGCTGACCGAGCATGTGCGAGCTGCCTGCCCGACGGTGGCCGAGCGGGTGACGCTGTTGATCCGTGTCGCCCAGGCGGTAGAGCATGCGCATGCGCAGCTGGTGGTGCACCGCGACCTGAAGCCGACCAATGTGATGGTCAGCCTGCAAGGCAACCCCAAGGTGCTGGACTTTGGCATCGCCGGTTTGCTGGACGACGAAGCGCCGGGCGAGCTGACGCGCTTGAGCGGGCGCGGCCTGACCCTGGGCTATGCCGCGCCGGAGCAGCTCAGTGGGTCGGCCCTTGGCGTTGCCGTTGACGTGTACAGCCTGGGTGTGTTGCTGTTTGAGCTGCTGGCGGGCTGGCTGCCGTTTGCGACCGAGGGCCAATCGCGGGCTGTTGCCGAACATGCCTTGCTGCACCTGGAGGCGCCGCGCCTGGGGCAATTGCTGGCCGAGCGCTCGGCCGGGCGGCCCGAAGACTTCGCTCGCGTGCGTGGCGACCTGGAGGCCATCGTCGCCAAGGCCTTGCGCAAAGACCCGGCCTTGCGCTATGCGGGCGTCGGCGCTTTTGCTGATGACCTGCGCCGCTGGCTAGCGCACAGGCCGGTCGGTGCGCGCCGCGACGATTGGCGCCACCGCAGCAGTTTGTGGTTGCGCCGCAATGCCTTGCCGGCGACCTTGGGCGGCTCGTTGGCGCTGGCGGTCTTGGCCGGCTTGGGCGTGAGCCTGGCGCAATGGCAGCGCGCCGACGCGGCCGCCCATCAGTCCGATCAAGTGACGCTTTACTTGACTAATCTGCTGGGCAGCGCCAGCCCCGATCTGCATGGCGGTGAGTCACCGAACGTTTTGCAGCTGCTGGAGAAAAGTCGTACGGAACTGGGGGGCAAATTCAAGGACGAACCCGCCACCAAGTTGCGCCTGCTTGAGGTCTTGGCCTCCACCTATGAAAGCCTGAACCGCTTTGACCTAGCCGCCCCGCTGGCCGAAGAATGGGTCGGCTTGGCGGTGCAGCTTTACGGCGAGGATGACTTGCGCACGATGGAAGCGAGGCACAAGCTCTTGCAGATCTACAACCCGGCTGGCCCCTGGGATGAGGTGATCCGGCAGATTGCAGCGCTGCGCCCCCGGGTGGCGCGCCTGGTCGGCCAGGAGTCGGAGTTCATGCGCAGCTTGCTTTTCATGCTGGCTCAGGCCCAGATGAGAACCGGCCAGGGCGCTGCAGCCGAGCTGACCATGCAAGAGGCCAGCGTGATGATTGAGCGCCAATTCCCGCCGGGCAGTTTCGAGCGCGCCCATATGAGCAGTTACAAGGCGGCCATTCTGTCCAGCCAGGGCCGTTGGAGTGAGGCGCTGCGCGAGTATCGGAAGACGGAGCAAGCGCAGGCGCAGATTTCGACGGCGCACAAGCGCCATGCCTTGGCTTGGCAGCGCAGCATTCTGGCCTTGCAGATGCGGCTCGGTCTATATGAGCAGGTCGAGCCGCGTGCTCAAGCCATGGGTGCCGAAATCGACAGTTTGCTCGGTCCGGGCAGCTCGCTGCGCGCCGCACTCTACCCGGAGATGGCCCGCTACCACAGCGACCGCGGTGAATTCGGCGAAGCTTTGAAGGCTCGGCAGGCGGTTTTGAGCGGCAGCAATGGCACGCCCAGACCGGCGCTGGTGGCCTCACGCGCGGCGCTGTTGCACGCCCGTGGCATGGCCGATGATGCGCCCGCCGCGGCGCTGCTCGCCGAGGCGCAAGAACTATTGACAAGAACAGCCGCCGACAGCCGGCAGCTTGGCCCCTTTCGCCGTTCAGAAGCCTGGCTGGCGTTGGCGCGCACCGGCCTGCTGCTGGACGATCAAGCCTTGGCGACGGATGCGATTCAGCGTCTGCGCGACGATGGTGAACTGCATTTGCGCGAGGACCGCTGGTTGAACAGCCAGGTCGCGCAGGTCGAGGGTGAGCTGTTGCGCGCGCGCGGTGACTGGCAAGGCAGTCGCAAATTGTTGGCACAGCGGGTCGATTTGCTGGCCGCCGGCGCTGATCAGGCGGTCCCAGCGGTCTGGCAGGCCCGGCTGGATCTGGCGACGACTTTGGTCATGATGGGCGATCCCGAAGCGGCCGCCGCCCTGGCCTTGGCCGCTTCGGCGCGGCCGCCGCAGATGCCTAAAAATCACCCACTTGATGCCGTGCTGCGCTATCTGGAACTGCTTGAGCAGGGGGGCAACGATGCCTCCGTGCACAGGGCTCGCTTCGGCGTGGAGCAGGCCTATGGGCGGACCTCAGCCAAGCTTCCGGCGCGGCTGGGCGGTGTTTTCTAAGCGATCGAGGATTACTCGGCGCCGGGCAAGCTCAGGCCTTGAACGCGGAACATCTACTAGGCGACAAGCCAGGCCAGCGAACACATAAGCATGATGCCGCACAGGAGCTGGAACATCTGTATCAGCAGCGCGGCGCCTTGCTGTTCCTGCTGGTCTGCAAGGCTCTCCGCTCTTGCGTTCTCGCAATAGATGTTCGAACTCAGCGTGCAATTGCAGCGCCGACCTTGATCGCAATTGCCCGAGCAGACAGTTTGTCCGGCCGCCAGTATGGGCAACGTCCAGGCGGGGGCTTCTCCGCTTTGTGGATGCGGCGTGCCATCTGCAGGGCTGACCATCGGTGCGTAAATCAAGCTGTTCATGGCGGGGCTCCAAAGGCTTCAGTAAACGCGGTGCCGGAGAGGAATCGATGCGATCTATCTACCCAAGCACCGAGACGTGACGGCACTTGAAATATAGGGTTGAAGCAGGGTTCGCGTGACCCCGCGAACCCGGGGGATCAAGTGGTCAAATCAGCGCCGTCCGTGATTGGCATCACGGTTTTTCAGGCCCTCGAGGAGCGTCGCTTTTCTAGCCTTAAGGCGGCTTGCCGCCGGCCGGCTTCAGCCCTGCCGTTTGTGCGTCAGCTGCGTGATCAACAGGTCGCGCAACGCGGTGTAGAAGACCGGCACGCTGGCCATGCTGGCCTGGGCGAAGGCGGTCGCCAAGGCGCGCCGCTGTGTTTCGCTGGGTTCATTCTGCAAGCGCAAGTCCAGCGCCTGCCAGCCTGCCATCAGCTCGGCCTCGAAGCCGGCGCGCCGCTCCAGCAGAAACGGCAGCGCTTTTTGGTAGGCCAGTTGCATCAGGTTGTCAACGAAGTCTATGCACCAGCGCGCCGACGTCGCGCTGAACTGCTCGGGGTCGTAGTCGCTGAAGCAAGGATGCAGCGCGTCTATGCCTGCATGCATGGGGATCCAGCTGCTGACATGGGGGTTGTCGAGCGCCAGCCAGTAGACGCCGGCGATGTCAGCGGGCAGGCCCCGGCGCAGCTGGCAAATCATGCTGAGGTGACCGAAATGCCGGGCCACCGGGCGGCGATGCGTCAGGCGCAGGAGCCGGCGAAGATCTGGGTTAGGGAACGGCGTGGCCAGCACGCTTTTGGACACATGCCCGCTCGCGTCGGCGACCTGCCATTGCGGCTGCTCGGTGATGTCGTAGATCGTGCCTTCAAAGGTCGAGCGGTGAAACGCCATCACATCGTCCAGGCCGAGCTTGCGTTCGGGCGCGACCGAGAAGGGGTAGATGTCCAGCGGTTCCACGACCTGGTGGTAGGCATCCAGCGTCGCATAACGGTCGGTTTCCAGCCGGCGTGCCGGCCAGGGCCGCAGCGTCGGCGCCACATCGGCATAAAACAACCACAGCCTGGACGTCGCCCATTCATGCGGCAGCGGGATATAGGCCTGCTGCCAATCAAAAGGTCGGCCGGCTTCGGGCCGGTACCAGCCGCGCTCGATCGCATAACTCTGCACATGAGCGCATGCCAAGATTCGCACGCTGTCGGCCAGATCCAACTCGCGCAGGATGCTCCAGTTGGCGACCACCAGCGCATGGTCAGCGTCCATGCGGCGGGCCGCCCAGATGGCGCCGGGTGCGCCGCTGTTCGCGCGCCAGCCCGGGCCGACGCCGACGATTTCCAGCACCCAGACCTCATCCGGGTCGGCGATGCAGAGCAGCTCGCTGCCATCGCCGCAACTGCTCAGGAAGCCATGGCGCTCCATCAGCTCGCCGATCAAAAAAACCGACTCGCGAGCGCGGCGGCAACGCTGCAGCGCGAACACCATCGCCTGCTCGACGCTCATGATCTGCTCGCCTTCGCCGCGCGCGCATTTCAGCTCGGGGCGCTGCGAGGTGGTGCTTTCGGCGATGGCGAGCTGATGCTCGTTGAGGTGCGAATAGGCGGAGTGGAAATAGGCATAGGTGTGCGGCACTTGGGCGATCTCGCCTATCACTTCGCCGAAATAGTCGAGCTCGGGCTTGACGATGTTTTGCATGCCCCAATGCACCGGCGCCATCGCGCCGGGCGGGTGATCCTGGGCGGCCACTTTGCGCACGCGCGAGTCCTGGCCGCTGTCGGAATGGCTGAGCAGGGTCGAGCCATCAACGCTGGCGCGCGGCCCAATGGCGATCACGGTGCACATCTGAGAGTCCTTGTTTTTCTAACTATTTTGCTGGATCAAACAACGCTCATTGGCAGCAAAACCGCAGGCGCCGCCAAGAGGTTTTGGGTGACGGGCCATCAGTGGCTTGTCCCCCCAAGTGAGGATAGCCCAAGCACCAGGGGCTTCATAGAATGGCGCCGGCTCAAAGCCTTCGCAGGCTTCCGGTGAGGCCTCCAAGCCCCGGCGATGCCCCAAGCGCTCAGCAAGAAGCGAAGCTCTGCCAATCATCATCCAACACATATTCATCGATAGTTCGAGGGAAACTCATGTCCGAACAACTGAAATCGAGCGCGCGGCTCGTCGCTGCGGCCTCCTTGGCCGCAATCGTTTTGGCCCTGCAAGCCTGCGGTGGCGGTGGCAGTGACGCCCCGCCGGAGCCGGTCAAGCCGACGACCTACGACCTGCAAGCGGCGATGACGCAGTACTACACCAAAGCAAATACCTGGAGCCTCAGTGGCACCGTGTCGGGTGGAGGCCTGCCGGCCGGCACGCCGGTATCGATGGTGCTGACGACCGCGCCAATGACCGGCATGGGCACACACCCTGTGTCGGGCAGGCTGTCCAGTCACATGAGCCAAAGCATGACGCTGAACTTTCTCGGCACATCGCACAGCTCGACCTATGAGTCTTTCTTTGACGCGGGCACGGTTCAGTCCGAGGGGCAGGCGTCTTTGGCCGATGACAGCTGCGAAGCGTCGGTGACCAAGGGTCGCCTGTCCAAGACGGCCAAGGTCGGCGACACCGGCCCCAACGGCAGCGGCATTGAATACCTCAGCTGCAAGGCCGGTAGCGGCGCCGAGGCCAATTACGTGGATACCTGGGCGGTCAAGCAAGATGGTGCGCGGGTGCTGCTTTGCCTGGAGCGCAGCGCCAAGGTCGTGGCCACTGGCTTCACACGCACTGGCAGCCAATGCCATCAGTTGAACGCCGACAGCAGCCTGGGCAGTTATGTGAGCTTCAGCGAAAAACTTGAAGATACCAGCTTCGAGTTGAAAACACCCTGAAACGCGGCACACCTTGATGTGCTCAAGTCTCCCCGGATGTGAAGCGTCCGGGGAACAAGTCTGCCTTGGCTTCAGCGCATCCCGCTGATCCGTGCATCCTTGGGGTAAGTGATCAGATAGTCCGCCGTGATGCGCAGCGTCTTGCCGGCTTCCAGCGGCAGCTCCCAGGCCACCACGCCGGGCTGCTTCTTCCAGGCCTCAAGGCTGGGTTTGGGATTGAAGACGGTTTGCACGCGGATGTCTTCATGCCGCCCCACCGGCGAGGCCTCCAGCACTTGCAACTGCACCGGCTTTTTGTGCAGGTTTTCCAGCACAAAGGCGCGGCCGATTTTCTGCTCGGCGCGCGCGCCGATGAAGCCGGCGTTGGCGCCGCCGCGCTGCTCGGGTTCGACTTTCACCCGGAGCATCTCGTCGCGGCCAAAGAACAGCTCCAGCCGCTCCTCGCTGGCCAGATTCAAATGGCTGTTGCCGACGAAATCGCCATCTCGAAACAGTTGTAGCGCGCCGCTCGGCCAGGAGCCAGCCGGCCGAGCCAGCTCGGCCATCAAAAAGGCGTGCGCCTCTTGCTGCGGCTGCACGCGCCGCAATACGCGTGCATCCAGCAGCTCGCTGCCCAGCGTGTAGCCCACGCGTTGGCCATCGCTGGCTACATTGACCAGACCGGGCACTCCGAACTCGGCGGCGAACTCGCCCTGGAAGACGCTGACGTCAAAACGTGGCTCAGGGGCGGCGGGCTTGAATTCGGGTGGGGGCATGAATGCGGGAGGCGGGGCGGCTGCGGGCGCCGCACGCGCATATTGCATTTCTTGTTGCACCTGAATTGGGGGCAGGATGTCCAGCGTCCAAGGATAGGGCGGCGCGATGCCGGTGTTTTGGCGCGGCTGCACGGTCGACAGACGCAGCTTCACGCCGCTCCAGTCCTCGCCACTGTTTTGTGCCACTTGGGCCTGGCGCTCCAGGCGCAGCTGTGCCTTGGCCGTATCCAGATAGGCGCGGTAGACCGGCGTCCAGCCCGCTTGGCTGAGACGGTAGCTCAGCCGCAGTTCGCCGGACTGCGCGGCAGCCAGGCGGATCTGCAAACTGCGCACCTGCGGGTTGGCCTTGATCAAGCGATCGCGCTCGGCCAGCAGCGGGCTCAGGTCTTGTTCGATCATCTGCTTTTTGCGCAAGAGCTGGTGCTGGCGCTGCATCGCCTCCAGGCCGCTACGGCGCAAGGACTCGGCGGTGCTGCCGATGGTGGCTTGATTGCTCGCGCCGGTGCCCGTGCCGAAGTTTTTCAGAAAGCCAAGCACCAGCTCTTGAGCATCGATCTCGGCCTTCAGGCCGGCCTGCTTGTCTTCCAACTCGCGGATGCTGGCGTCGAGCGGGCTGGCCGCGCATTCGGGCGCTTGCTCGCGCGCCACGGTCTGCACGCTGACATCACCGATTTGTATGCCTGTATCGCCTTGCAGCTGCAGCGAATCGAGGTCGAAGCGGGCCGGCAGGCAGCTGAGTTTGAGCGTTTGGGCGCCGGCCGCGACTTTGGCGACCCGCTCCACGGTGGCGCCACCCGGGTAGACCAGGACCTGACTGATCTTGCTGCTCTGGGCGGCAGCGAGGCCGGCTTGTGTGAACAACAGAGGCAGCAGAACGAGAAAGCGTGTTGGCATGCGCGGGCTCCAAGAGTTTCAGGCGTGAACATAGCATGGCCGCCGGCTTGGGCGGGAGGGCTCTGGCACACTGGCGGCATGAGCGAAACACCACAAGCCAACTCCGCCCGCAAAGCCCTGGTGCTGTTTTCCGGCGGCCAGGACTCGACAGCCTGCCTGGCCTGGGCGCTGGAACGTTACGCCGAGGTCGAAACCATAGGTTTTGATTACGGCCAACGCCACCGCGTCGAGCTGGATTGCCGGCAAACCGTGCGCGCCGAGCTGATCGCGCGCTTCCCGGCTTGGGCGCCCAAGTTGGGCGAAGATCATCTGCTGGATCTCGCCCTGCTTGGCCAGATATCGAGCACTGCGCTGACCGAGCACCGCGCCATCGAGATGCAGGCGAATGGCCTGCCCAATACCTTTGTGCCGGGGCGTAACCTGTTATTTTTGACGTTCGCTGCCACTTTGGCCTACCGGCGCGGGGCCTCGGTGCTGGTGGGTGGCATGTGCGAGACCGATTTTTCGGGCTACCCGGATTGCCGCGACAACACGCTCAAGGCGCTGCAGGTGGCGCTGAGTTTGGGGCTGGATGCGCCGATGACGGTGGAAACCCCGCTGATGTTCATCACCAAGGCGCAAACCTGGGCGCTGACCGAAAGCCTGGGCGGCGCGGCCTTGAACGAGCTGATCATCGAGCATACCCACACCTGCTATCTGGGTGAGCGCACGCAGCGCCACGCCTGGGGCTATGGCTGCGGCAGCTGCCCGGCCTGTGAGTTGCGCGCGCGGGGGTTTCAGGAGTTCAGCGAGACGGCGTCATGAGCAACTTGAATTGGGCGCTGTGGACGGTGGCGGCGTTGCTGCTGTTCTGGGGCATTGGCGCATACAACCGCTTGATGCGGCTGCGCAATGCCATTGCCGCCGCGTTTGTGCAGCTCGATGAGCATCTGACGACGCGAGCGCAGCTGTGCAGCAAGCTGCTGGTCTTGTTGCAGCCCTTGCTCAGCAATGAGCGCGCTACCTTTGAAGCCTTGGAGCAGGCGCAGGCCGAAGTGAGCGCGGCGGCACAGGCCGCGCGGCCCAGGCCCTATATGGCCGAACCGGTCGGCATGCTGGGGGTTGCGAGCGCCGTGCATGCAGCAGCCTTGACCCGGCTGATGTCGATGTTGGAGCACCATGCGGAGCTGCGCGAGCATGCCGATTTGTATGCCTTGGTCGATGAACTGAAAATGGTGGAGCGCCAGCGCTCCTTTGCGCGCCAGCTCTTCAATCAAGCGGTGGGTCAGTTCAACGAAGCGATCACCCAGTTCCCGACGCGCATCCTGGCCAGCATGTATGGCTTTCGCGAAGCTCGCTCACTGTGAAGTGACCACCTCTTGATCGGGCCAGGCTTGAGAAAAATTCACGCTCTTGAAGGCTGAGCCGTCGCCGGTCTGCGCGCTTGGCTGCGTTTGACGACGATGCTAGAGGACTGCTGGATATACAGGAGACCGATCTTGCTTCGTCGACATGTCTTGGGCGCGATGGCTGCGCTATCTCTGCCTGCCGGGGCGCGTGCACAGGCCGGCGGGCGCAAACGCATCGTGCTGGGCCAGTCGGCGCCGCTGACCGGGCCGGCGGCGCAATTGGGCCTGCAGATGCGGGCCGGCGCCAAACTCTACTTCGACGCGGTCAATGCCAGCGGTGGCGTGGCCGGCAGCCTGATCGATCTGCAAACGCTGGATGACGGCTACGAGCCCCAGCGCTGCGAGGCCAACACGGCCAAATTCATCGAAGACGATGTCCTGGCTCTGTTCGGCTATGTCGGCACGCCGACTTCGCTGGTGGCGCTGCCGCTGATCAACCAGCATCACATTCCCTTGTTCGGCCCCTTTACCGGCGCCGAGGCGCTGCGTGCGCCCGTGAGCCGCTGGGTCTTTCATCTGCGTGCGTCCTATTACGACGAGACCGCGCTGATCGTCAATCAGATGACCAATTTGGGGCTGAAGAAGATCTCGGTCTTTTATCAGAACGACGCCTATGGCAAGGCCGGCTTGGCCGGCGTCAACCGCGCCCTGACGAGCCAGTCACTCGCAACCGTTGCCACCGCCACGGTCGAGCGCAATACGGTCGACGTGGCACGCGCGGTGAGTGAGTTAGTGCCGGGCCGCCCCGAGGCCATCGTGATGGTCAGCGCCTACAAGAGCTGTGCGGCCTTTATCCGCGAAGCGCGCAAGGCCGGCTATGGCGGCGTGTTCTATAACGTCTCATTTGTAGGCACCCAGGCGCTGTCCGATGAGCTGGGCAAGGAAGCGCTGGGCGTGGTCGTCAGCCAGGTGATGCCCTATCCCTTTGGCGTCGCCCATGGTGTGGTGGCCGACTACCAAGCAGCGGTGCAAAAAGCGGGCGGCGAGCTGCGCCCGAATTACACCGGCATGGAGGGTTTTTTGGCCGCCAAGGTTTTCACCGAAGGGCTGCGCCGCGCCAAGAGCTTGACGCGTGAAGGTTTGATCGCAGGACTGGAAAGCCTGAGCAACTACAACGCCGGCGGCTTCACAGTCAATTTCGGGCCGGGCCGGCGTGTCGCGTCGAGCTTTGTCGAGCTGTCAATGCTGACCGGCGACGGCCGCGTTAGGCGCTGACCGAGTTCAGGCCGGATTCAAGAGCATTCGATCGCGCCCGAGCTCACCAGCTCGCGGAACAGCGACAACATTGCTCGCCCGCTCATGCTGTAAGGGTTGAGCTGGCTGGTGGCGCTGTATTTCAGCACCAGGCCGGGGTTGAGGCGGTGCAGATTGACCTGGCCCATGGTCCAGCCGGCGAATTCGCGCTCGGCGATTTCGGTGTAGCTGAGCAGGATCACATCCTTGTGGCGCGGGTCGCTGGCGATGCGCTGGTAGCGCGCGTTGACGGCGTCGCGGCCGCCTTCGAGCAACTGCATAAAGACGCCGTCGCTGTGGCAGAGCAGGCCGGTGATGCCTTCGCCGGCATTGTGCTCGCGCGACTGTTTGAGGATGGCGACGAGATCTTGGCCGCTCATCGCATGGGCGGCGCGGCTGGCGTACAGAAGGTGAACAAGCATGGGGTTTCCTTGAGAGGGCCGAGCGATGGTCGAGTGGATGTCTAACGAATCAAGGACAGGAATTCGCGGCGCAGATTGGGATCCTTCATAAAGGATCCGCGCATCACGCTATTGGTCATCTTGGACTCGCTGTCCTTGACGCCGCGCCAATGCATGCAGAAATGGTCGGCCTCCATCACGATGGCCAGGCCGTCCGGCTGCACGCGCTCTTGCAGCTCGTTGGCCAGCATGGTGACGGCTTCTTCCTGGATCTGCGGGCGGCTCATGATCCAGTCACAAATCCGCGCGTACTTGGACAGTCCAATCAGATTGGAATGCTCGTTAGGCAGCAGGCCGATCCAGACCTTGCCCATGATGGGGCAAAGATGGTGCGAGCAGGCGCTGCGCACGGTGATGGGGCCGACGATCATCAGCTCATTGAGCCGCGTCACATTCGGGAACTCGGTCACCGCCGGCATGGGCTGGTAGCGGCCCTTGAAGATCTCCTGCATGAACATCTTGGCCACGCGTTTGGCGGTGTCTTGCGTGTTGTGGTCGCTGTCGGTATCTATCACCAGCGCGCGCAAAACGCCCTGCATCTGCGCCTGCACCTCGGCTTGCAACTGCTCCAGCTCGCCGGCTTCGATGTAGTCCGCGATATTGTCATTCGCATGGTGGCGGCAGCCGGCGCTGACCAAACGCATGCGCACCCGCTCGGACGCGGGCAGGGCCGCCAGTTGCTGGGCGTCTAGGCTTATTTTTTTGGATGAATCGCCGCTCATAAAACTTCTCGCTTAGGCTGAAGCGCTCGATTGTGGCCGCAATCCAAAACCCGCGCAGGGTCGGGTCTTGCCTGCCGGCCGTGCAGGGCTGACCTACACTGAAGGCGTGACTGAGAAACCCAATCCGCAACTTTCCCCGCCGCTGCAGCGCCTGCTGCTGCAGGTGGCCGATGCCCTGCAGGCCGTGCGCTCTGGGCGCTCGCTGACCGATGTCCTGGCCCGCTGCCCCGCCGAGCTGCGCCCGGCCACCCAGGCGCTGAGCTTTTATGTGCTGCGTTTGCTAAGCAGTGCCGAAGCCGCGCGTGCGCTGCTGGCGCCCAAAGCCCCGCCGCCCAAGGTCGACGCCTTGCTGGTCAGTGCCTTGGCGCTGCTGTGGCCTTGCGCGCCGGGCGCGGCCCCGCCCTATACCGATCACACGGTGGTTGACCAAGCGGTCAGTGCGGTGCGCAAGCGCGCGCCTGCCAGTGCCGGCTTCGTCAACGCGGTGCTGCGGCGCTTTTTGCGCGAGCGCAGCGCCATCGTGCTGGCCGCGCAGGCCGCTGAGCCGGCTGCCTATAACCACCCGCAATGGTGGATTGACCGCGTGCGCGCCGACTGGCCGCAGCAATGGCAAGCGATTCTGCAGGCCAATAACCAGCATCCGCCGATGACCTTGCGCGTCAATGCGCGGCGCGGCAGTACCGAAAGCTATCTGGCTCGCTTAGCCGCCGCCGGCATCAAGGCGACGCCGGTCGGGCCGCTGGCGCCCCAGGCCTTGCTCTTGGAGCGGGCGCTGCCGGTGATGGCCTTGCCAGGTTTTGCGGATGGCGATGTGTCGGTGCAGGACGCAGCGGCGCAGCTGGCGGCGCCTTTGACAGTGGGCGCGCTTGCATCGCTGCCGGCGCTCGCCTCAGGCGCGCGCGTGCTGGACGCCTGCTCGGCGCCCGGCGGCAAGACCGCGCATTTGCTGGAGCTGGCCGATTTGGATCTGCTGGCCTTGGACAGCGATGCCGGGCGCCTGACCCGTGTGCAAGACAATTTGCAACGCCTGTGCCTGAAGGCTCAAACAAAGGCAGCCGATGCCCGTCAAAGCCATGGCGACGGGGCTTGGTGGGACGGCCAGCTCTTCGATGCGATCTTGCTGGACGCGCCCTGCAGCGCCTCCGGCATTGTGCGCCGCCATCCGGATGTGCGCTGGCTGCGCCGGCCGACGGATATAGGCAATCTGGCCACCATCCAGGCCGAATTGCTGGACGCCTTGTGGCCGACGCTCAAGCCCGGCGGGCGGCTGGTCTATGCGACCTGCTCAATCTTCAAGGCCGAGGGCGAGCACCAAGTCGATGCATTTTTGCAACGCCAAAGTGATGCAAAACACATCGATGTGGCCGGCATGAGCGGGCATCTGCTCCCGCTCACTCACAATGGCGAGGCAGCGGGTGGTCTGCCATCGGTTTTGGATGGTTTCTATTACGCGCTGCTGATCAAGAAGCTCTGAACTCATGACGCGGCGCAAGCAGGCTTTTGCCTGGGGCGCTTCGCAGCAAAAGTACCTACCGACCTTGACCTCGCCAGCCGTCACCGCCGCAACACCTGCCTTTTTGAGCCACGTCAGCCGGGACACCCACCCGCTGGCGCGCCGCATCTGGCGTTGGCTGGCAGCGGCAGGGCTGGTGTTGCTGTTGGCTCTATTGGCCCGGCCTGCTTTGGCACAAGGGGTGGAGCTCGTCCAACTGAGCACCCAGCGAACCGAAGAAGGCCTGGAGCTGAGCTTCAGCACCCGCTTCGAGCTGACCCGCGCGGCTGAAGACGCCTTGATGAAGGGTGTGCCTATCTACTTTGTGGCCGAAGCCGAAATTCTGCGTAACCGTTGGTATTGGCGGGATGCCCGGACGGCGCGCGCCAGCCGAACCTGGCGTTTGGCCTGGCAGCCGCTGACGCGGCAATTCAAGGTCAGCACCGGCGGGCTCAGTCAAAGTTATGCCAGCTTGCCCGAGGCCTTGGCATCGCTGCGCGGTGCGGCCGGCTGGCGCATCGCCGAAAACCGCGATTTGGAAGACGGCGGGCGCTATTACCTGGAGTTCAGCTACCGGCTCGATACCAGTCAGTTGCCCAAGCCCATGCAGATCGGTTTGGGGTCGCCCCAAGGCTGGGGTTTGAATATCGAGCGCACGCAGAACTTGGCGGCCGACTTCAGCAGCAGCCTCGTCGTGCCATGATTTTTGCGGTCGGGGTCAGGGCTGAGCAAGCCAAGCGGGCGGCGCCTTGAGCAGACGAGCACGATTAACCTGGGTCATCTCGACGGTGATCGTGACGGGTGTCTGCGGGGTCTTGGCCTTTTTGCTGCTGATCGGCGTCAGTTCACAACGCGGGTTTTTCGAGCGCCACTATGTCTGGCTGTTCTGGCTCAATGCGGCCGTGGCCAGCTTGCTGGTGTTGGTCATCGGCGTGGCCGCAGTACGCCTGGTGCTGCGCGTGCGCTCGGGAAAATTCGGCAGCCGCCTGCTGCTCAAACTGGCCGGCATCTTCGCCTTGGTCGGCGTGGTGCCGGGCGTGATGATTTACGGCGTGTCTTACCAGTTCGTCAACCGCAGCATCGAAAGCTGGTTCGATGTGCGCTTGGCCGGCGCGCTGGAGGCCGGCTTGAACCTGGGCCGCGCCACCTTGGACGGGCTGGTCAGCGACCTCTCGGACAAGACCCTGAGCGCCGCTGGGCGCTTGTCGGAATCGGGCGGCATGCCGCAGCCCTTGGCGCTGGAGCGCCTGCGCGTGCAACTCGGCGCCCGCAGCGTAGACCTGGTCAATGGGCATGGGCAAATTTTGATGTCGTCCGGTGGCGACACCAGCTCGCTGACGGCGGAGCGGCCCTCGGAAGGCATGCTGCGCCTGGCCCGCGTGGCCAAGGTGGCGAGCCAGCTCGAAGGTCTGGAAGACGAGACCTTGGCAATGCAAGGCCAGGCGCGTATTCGCGCGCTGGCGCTGATGCCCAACGCCGACTATCGCCTCAGCAGTAGCAGCTCCGGAGAGCGCTTTTTGATGGTGGTCCAGCGTGTGCCGGCCTCGGTGGTCGCCAATGCCCTGGCGGTGCAGGCGGCCAGCGGCGAGTATCAGCAGCGGGCGCTGGAGCGCGACGGCTTGCGGCGCATGTATATCGGCACGCTGACGCTGGTGCTGATTCTGGCCGTGTTCGCAGCGCTGCTGCTGGCGGTCACCTTGGGGAATCAGTTAGCGCGGCCGCTGCTGCTGCTGGCCGATGGCGTGCGGCAGGTGGCGCAAGGTGACTTGAGCCGCAAGCCCATGTTGGCCTCGCGCGATGAGCTCGGCGGCCTCACGCGCTCGTTCGCGGACATGACGGCGCAACTCTCCGATGCTCGCGCCATGGTGGGCCGCAGCGTGGCCGAACTGGAGAGTGCGCGCACACATTTGCAGACCATTCTGGATAATCTGACCGCCGGCGTGATCGTCTTTGATGCCCAGGCACGCATCGAAACCGTCAACCCCGGCGCGGTGCGCATCTTGCGTCTGCCCCCAGAAGACCTGCGCGGCCGCAAGCTTGACGAGTTGCCGCAGTTGCAGCCTTTTGCCGCAGAGATCATGCAGCGCTTCGAGCAGGACCGGCCGCTGCGCCCGAGCGTTGCCGAAGCCTCGCTTGGCTTGGGGACCGAACATTGGCAGGATGCTTTTGAGCTGCAGCTCGAAGCGGGTCAGGACGTGCTAACGCTGCTGGTACGCGGAGCGAAGTTGCCGCAAGACGCGCGGCTGATGGTGTTCGATGACATCACCGAGGTGGTCTCTGCTCAGCGTTCCGCCGCCTGGAGCGAGGTGGCCCGGCGCTTGGCGCATGAGATCAAGAATCCGCTCACGCCGATCCAGCTCTCGGCCGAACGCCTGCAACACAAGCTCGAAGCCAAGCTCGAGGGCGCTGATCAGGCGATGCTGGTCAGGTCGGTGGCCACCATCGTCAACCAAGTGCAGTCGATGAAGCAGTTGGTCAACGAGTTCCGCGACTACGCCCGCCTGCCCTCGGCACAGCTCAAGGTGCTGGACCTCAATGCACTGGTCAGCGAGGTACTGACCTTGTATGCCGAGGCCCAGGAAAGCGGTCTTTTGCGCGCCGAATTGGCCCCGGACGCCTGCGCCATCAAGGGCGACGCGACGCAGTTGCGCCAAGTCATTCACAACCTGGTGCAGAACGCGCTGGACGCGGTCCAGGAGCGCCCGGACGGGCAGGTGCTGGTGCGCACGGTGCAAGTTTTCACAGAAAGTGGCGAAGTGCGTGTGTTGCGCCTAAACATCACCGACAATGGGCCTGGATTCGCCGAGAAAGTGCTCAAGAGGGCTTTCGAGCCTTACGTCACCACCAAGACCAAAGGCACGGGCTTGGGTCTGGCGGTGGTCAAGAAAATCGCCGATGAACATGGCGCGCGTATCCGGCTGAGCAATCTTCATGTGGCCGGCGATGATGCCTTGGCCGTAGTGGGCGCGCAAGTTTCGTTATCATTTTCAAAGTTTTCAACTGCAGCGGTCGATGCTGGCCCTGCGGATAAGCCGGCGTGAACTAGGACTCCATGGCAACAATTCTTGTAGTTGACGACGAATTGGGCATCCGTGCCCTGTTGTCAGAAATCCTCAGCGATGAGGGGCACACCATTGAAATGGCTGAGAACGCCGCGCAGGCTCGCGCCGTGCGTGAGCGCATGCGGCCCGACTTGGTGTTGCTAGACATCTGGATGCCCGATGTAGACGGCATCACCTTGTTGAAGGAATGGGGCGGCGCTGGGCTGCTGACCATGCCCGTCATCATGATGAGCGGCCACGGCACCATCGATACGGCGGTTGAGGCGACCAAGTTCGGCGCCATTGCCTTCCTTGAAAAGCCCATCACCTTGCAAAAGCTGTTGCGTGCGGTTGAGCAGTCACTGGTCAAGGTAGCACCACGCCCGGCGCCGCCGGTCGGTGTGTCAACCTATATGCGCAGCGAAATGCCGCCCCAGTACACCGCTCCCAGCCTGGGCTTGATGCCGCAAATGGCGCAGCCGGCGCTGGGCCTGGCTTCGGAGCAAAGCTTCGAGCTTGATCGCCCATTGCGCGAGGCGCGTGACGCCTTCGAGAAGAGCTATTTCGAATTCCACCTCTCGAAAGAGAACGGCTCGATGACCCGCGTGGCCGAAAAGACGGGCCTGGAGCGCACCCATCTGTATCGAAAACTCAAGCAATTGGGTGTCGATCTGAGTCGAAATAAGCGCGGCGGCGGAATTTGATGCTATAGTCGCGGTCTTCGCTGATTTGAAGCAGGCAGCTGCGACGAAGAAGTGATGAAAAGAATAAGGCCTGGTAGCTCAGTCGGTAGAGCAGCGGATTGAAAATCCGCGTGTCGGTGGTTCGATTCCGCCCCAGGCCACCAGATAAAACAACGGCTTAGCTCAATCAGAGCTAGGCCGTTTGTCTTTGTCCGTAGCCGGAACGTAACGGCCAATCGCGTCGAGGCGATTGGCGGCCCCCTGAAGTGCTTCAGGAGCAAGATGTGCGTAGCGCTCCACCATGGCGCCGGTCTTCCAGCCGCCAAGCATTTGAAGCTCATGGGTTGGCGTCCCCGCCAGCCGGTGCCAAGTCGCGAAGGTATGTCGCAGGTCATGCCAGCGGAAATTTTCGATTCCCGCCCGTTCTAAGGCTGCTGTCCATGCCTTGGTGTTGCACTGGCCGACCGGGTTGCCACGGTATGTGAAAACGCGGCTGCTGTGCTTGCCGATTTGCTTGCGAATCACGGCCAATGCCATTTCATTCAGCGGCACAGAGTGAGCCTTGCCGTTTTTGTGTTTGCTGCCCGGTATCCAGGCGTGCCGGCGCTCAAGATCAACATAGCTCCATTCAAGGCCCTTGACGTTTGCCGACCGCAAGCCGGTGGCAACAGAGAACGCGGCCATGTCGGCAAGATGTTCCGGCAGCTCTTTACAAAGGGTATCGAATTCTTGCGGCGTGAGCGAGCGCACCCGGCCCTCGGCTTCCCGGTACATGTTGAACTTGGGCACCCGGTCTATCCACTCCCAATCTGAGCAGGCCCGTTTCAAGATGGCGCGGATCAGCGCCAGATAGCGATTCGTGGTGCCGCCGGCGGAGACTTTCTCCCTGTCAAACTTTATGCGGTCGATCAGCGTGCGGTCGATCTCTTCGAGGTGTTTGCCACCCAGGTAGCTATCAAGCCAGCGCAGCTTTGCCTTGTCGCCATCATGGGTGGCTTTGTGCTTGGTCTCCAACAGCCAACGCAGCACAGCCTCCTCCCAGGACCGGCGCGGTTTGACGCCGAGACGGTCCTGCTCCCAGCGTGAAACAGCTAGGCGGTCATGGACTTGCTGCGCTTGCCGCTTGTCACCAGTCCCAGTGCTTTGCTGTAAAGGCTTCGACTCGCCACGGATGGCAGGGAGCTTGATCCACCAGAAGGGCGAATCTTTGCGTTTGTAGAGAGACATTCTGAGAACTCCTGATCGTCGGCAACGGTCAAGCGCGCCTTGGATCTAGAAACTAATTGGTCGATGAGCAACTGCTCGACGAAAACCCAAGAGCGCCCGACCTTGCAGGCGGGCACACCGCCACGTTGGGCGAGCTTCTGCAAGGTTTTTGGATGCACCTTGAGCAGGCTGGCTGCTTCAATGAGAGTCAGGGTCAGCATGCTTGTCCTCGCACAAATTCAAGTCTTGAATAGGGTCCGCAGACATTGGCGAGGCCGTTCGCGTACTCGAATATTTGAGTTGCAAAGACACGGCCTCCGCGATAGGACACCCGCCAGGGCGACGGCAAGCAAACCCCCGTTCCACGCTCAACCAGGCCGACACCTTTGATTCGCACAAAGCGTTCGCCAACTCCGGCGAGAGCCTTGAGCCATGAGGGCAGGTTGAACCATTGTCGAATCGACTTGGCAAAGTCGTCGTGCCCGCCTGAGCCGTGGAGTCGGCATCCCTTGGGGAGCTTGGCTTGTCCGTCGAATTTGGAGACGTATTTGCAGAGGTATCCGATGGCGTTCCGCGCCCATTCGATTCGTGTGTGTCCATGTGGCCACCATCCTTGCTTATCAGGTTTCGGGAGAGTCAAACCACGAGGCAGCCATAGCAGCACGTGGTAATGAAGCGCCCCCCGCACTTGAAGCTCAGCAACCCACACGTAGCGCAAAACATGGCCCCGTCTAGATAACCAGTTACGAATGCGCTTTAGAAGTTCGGAGACGTCACGCGGGCAAAAGCCGTCAACGTCTCGATAGGTGAGGGTCAACATGGCCGGCTTGAAATTCCGGTTTCCCAAGACATGAGAAAACAGACGAGCCGCAACGGTGACTGATCTACGTAGCCGCTTGAGGCGGGTCTGAACTTGATCAATCTCTATTGTGTTGGCCTCAGGCGTGCCACTTGTTTTAAAGGTGACAAGCCCAGCAGCGGTGCCGGAGCACGGGGCGCCTCGCGGCGCTTCCGTGCTCTGTTCCGCTGCCAAATCGAACTTTGAAGAAAGAGGGGACTTCATGACCCCGCAATGTAGAGGGGTCTTGAAGTTCCGTCAAGGAACTTTAGGTTCCCTTATTCGAGCGAGCGGCGACCATCCCGGTCTAGCGGCAGCTTTTCTTCCCCAGAAACGACTTTCCAAAAATTGCTGATGGACTTGGAAAGCTGCCAAGCCATGGAGCGCTCGGCATCAGGGCCAATTTCGGGGAACTCTTCGCGAACGTTGATGCCTAGCAAGGCCTCGTACTTTGCGACGGTCTTTTTGCTATGAATCAGGTAGAGCACTTTCCAGCCGACGTGACGGCCAACCATAAACATGCCCAAGGCTGTCTCCAACTCGTCGGCAGAACCCTTGAAGTTCAAGATAGCCTTGTCCATCAGGTCATGTCGGCGCTTGGCCTCGACTTCATCGACGCTGGGAGTTTGACGGCTTCGTTTGCTCATGGGCAAAGGATAGCAGGAAGGGGACTTCGTTCACCCTTGTGCGACACACATACCCACCGCCCCCGCCGCCTGCGTCGCATGCGCCGCGGCGGGGGCCGTGGATATGTGCGCTTAAGTTAAGCTCGCCAACATTTATTTAGGGGAAAAAATGATGATCAGTGGACTATTTTTTGGGGAGGCAAAAGCGAGCGACGGCAGCACCCTTGGATGGTGTCAGCTTCTGATTGATCCCGATCGAACTTCAGGACATGTACTTTTTAATGAAGGGGGCAATGGATTTATTAATGTCGCAAGTGTTTCAATATCTACTGTAAATAGTGATGAAATTTTGCTGAATGTATTCAAATCCGAGATGCTGGAGAATGACTACAGAATATCAGAAGAATATCGCCTGCCTAATGAATTTAGGGCTGACGTTACTATAAAGAATGCAGAGTTGGAGAATGCAATATCAGGGGAATGGAGGTCTGACGGAAAAACTGGGACACTCAAGCTTTTCCGTGAGGTACTGGGTGAAGAAACGGTAGCACATCAAATATTCTCAGACTGGGATGCTTTCAAAGGTTGGGCGAATAAATATACAAGCATGCAAGGTGCTGCATTTAGGGGGCAAGGGGGAAGGCATAGGCTATGCACCAGCTTCCACAGAACTGACAGGGTTGATCTAGTCAGATATGTTCGTGAGGATCTACCAATTTTTGCGGATAGGCTAGAAACAGAACTTGGCGGTATATACAATTTATCATCCAGCACAGACTTTGGTGCAGTTATTGGACTAGCGCAGCATCATGGCTTCCCTACGCCACTTCTAGACTGGACTAGTTCGCCCTATGTGGCTGCATACTTTGCTTTTGCAGAAGTAGTAGCAAAAAGGGAGCCACCGTCACATGTTCGAGTATTTAGGCTTAGTGCAGACTTCGTGCGCAAAGGTATGAGTACGGTGACCACACATGTAATAGATCCAATGCCGACAGTGTCAGCCTATTCGCCACCTTCGCGTGGAAATGGCCGACTACTAAATCAACAGGGCCTATTCACATTTTCAAATATGCTCAATATCGAAGAATTTCTTCGGAAGCGAGAGACTCGCCTAAATATGAAGTTAGGAACCTTGCTGGAGGTAGTGGATATTTCTTCTGATCAAGCGAGAAGAGCATTGGCAGACTTACGAAACATGGGCACTACAGCAGCAACTCTATTTGCTGGACTAGATGGTGTTGCAACTTTCTTGAAGCACAAGCAGTTCTTTTCGCCTGATCAATAGGAATTGCCGTAGCCAAGGCGTAGCTTCTAAGCAGGTGCTAGTGCTCCCTAGTTGCGCCCTCTACTCGCTGCGGTGCAGGCAATGAACCGCTGATCGATTGAGCTGTTTGCGTCTCAGGCGATTGAAAATCCGCGTGTCGGTGGTTCGATTCCGCCCCAGGCCACCAAAAGCAAATGGCTCCCCTTGTGGGAGCCATTTTCGTTTGGGGGTTTGACAGGTGGATGAGAACCACCGACGTGGTTCGCTCTGTGACAGCCAGTGGCTGTCACAGGACATCGCGCAGCGATGGTCCGCAGTGCCCGGGAGGGCACGAAGGATGACTGATCGGCCTGAGCCGAGCAGGCACATTCCGCCCAAAAATGCGCGCAGATCTGGAATCGTGCAGTTCAGCCCTTACTCCCCATACGGATCAATCTCCCCAATCACCTCAGCCACCCTGCCCAGCGCGCTGTGCAGCCTGGGCAGCTCCACCGAGCCCAAGGCCAAGCGGATCGCATGCGGGACCTGCGCCGAGGTCGCATAAGGCTCGGCGGTGGAGACCGAGATGCGTTCGCGCAGCAAGGTCATCGCCACTTGCTCGGCGCGCACTTCTTCTCCCAGCGGCAGCCACAGGAAGTAGGAGGCTGGGTGGCAGACGCGCTTGAGTTTGCCCAAGAGCCGGGCGGCGACTTGCTGGCGCGCGCGCGCATCCTGGCGCTTGGCGGCCTCCAGGCGGGCGACGGTGCCGTCGGCCAGCCAGCCGCAGGCGATGGCGGTCATCAGGCCCGGCGTGTTCCAGGTCGTCGCCCTGATCGCGCGCTCGAGCTGGGCCACCGAGGCGGGCGGTGCGACAACATACCCGACCCGCAGCCCCGTGGCCACGCTCTTGGAGAAGCCGGACACGTAGACCGTTATTTCCGGTGCCATGGCCGCCAAGGGCGCGGGCGCGTCTTCGATCAAGAAAGCATAGGCTGCGTCTTCGATGATGAGCAGGCCGTGCCGGCGCGCTACCGCCACCAGGTCCTGCCGGCGGCTGCTGCTCATCACCCAGCCCAAGGGGTTGTGCAGCGTCGGCATGGTGTAGATCGCCTTGACCTTGCGGCGCTTGCACAGCGCGTCCAGTGCATCCGGGTCGGGGCCTTGACCCGCCGCCGGCAGCGCCACCAACTCCAGGCGATGCGCGTCGGCCAGCAGCTTGAAGCCGGGGTAACTCAAGGCATCAACAGCGACCACATCGCCGGCTTGCAGCAAGGCCATCACGGTGATTGCCAGGCCATGCTGCGCCCCATCGACCAGCAGCACCTGTTCGCCCGCCGCGTTCAGGCCGCTGGCGGCAAGATGCCGCGCCACGGCTGCGCGCTCATGCGGGCGCCCGCCATGCGGTTGGTAGCGCAGCAAAGCCTCCAGGTCGCCGCCCGAGGCGATTTCGCGCAAGGAAGTCCGCAGCAATTCAGCCTGGCCTGGCAGCGACGGGTAGTTGAAGCTCAAGTCCACCATGTCGGTGGCCGCCGCGTGCTGATAGGCCTGTGGATCGATCAGACCATGGCCGCGCGGCAGCGCGGTTTCGCGCACAAAAGTGCCGCGGCCGGTTTCCCCGCTGATCAGACCCATAGCTCCTAACTCCGCATACACGCGGCTTGCGGTCATCAAGGCCAACCCTTCGCTGGCGGCGAGCCGCCGGTGCGTGGGCAAACGCGTGCCGGGCGGCATGCGGCCGGCGCGAATATCGGCGGCGAAGCGATCGACCACCTGCTTGTACCGGGCTTGAACCATAGGCAATGTATCTATGACAATTATTTGATTGTCCTGATTGTGATGCCTAGACTGGCGGCTTACAAGCGCGCGGTCAGACCCTAGCGCTGGCACTGAATGGAGAAGCTCAATTGACGCAGCCGCAAACCCCCACAACAAAAACATCCAGCAGCGGCTGGCTCAATGGCTTTATCGGCGTGCTGATCTTCAGTGCCTCCTTGCCGGCGACCCGGCTGGCCGTGCGGGAGTTTTCGCCCTTCTTCCTGACGGCAGCCCGCGCCAGCATCGCCGGCCTGCTGGCGCTGTGCTTGCTGCTGCTCTTCAAGGAAAAGCGGCCGGCCAGGCATCAGCTGGGGCCTTTGGCCATCGTCGCGGCCGGCGTTGTGCTGGGCTTTCCGCTGCTGACGGCCTTGGCGCTGCAATATGTGACTTCCGCGCATTCCATCGTCTTCCTCGGCCTGTTGCCGCTCGCCACCGCCAGCTTTGGGGTGTGGCGCGGGGGTGAGCGTCCGCGCCCGGCTTTCTGGTTCTTCTCGGTCTTGGGCAGTTTGCTGGTGGTGGGCTTCGCGCTGTCGCAAGGGCTGAGGGCCTCTCCGGCGGGAGATCTGTTGATGCTGCTGGCCATACTTGTCTGCGGACTCGGTTACGCAGAAGGCGCGAAGTTGTCACGCACGCTGGGTGGCTGGCAGGTGATTTCCTGGGCCTTGGTGCTGGCGCTGCCGCTGATGGCGCTGTTGAGCTGGTTCAAAGCGCCGCCCGACTTCACCGGCATCACCACTCCTGCCTGGCTCAGCCTGGCCTATGTTTCGGTCTTCAGCATGCTGATCGGCTTTGTGTTCTGGTATCGCGGCCTGGCGCAAGGCGGCATTGCCGCCGTCGGCCAGCTGCAACTGCTGCAGCCCTTCTTTGGGCTGGCGCTGGCGGCCACGCTGCTGGACGAGCAGGTCAGCCCGTTGATGCTGGGCGTCACGGTGGCGGTGATTCTTTGCGTGGCGGGTTCGAGAAAGTTTGGCCGCTAGAGCGATCAGCTGGGCCGGGTTTGCGTGCGCGCCCCTGGCTTTTTATCGTCTGGGCTTGCGCGCTGCGAAATTTTGCATAAAATACTGACCTATTGGTTGGTTTGTATTTTAATGGCTGGCAACATAGCGAGTGCCATCAAACAAAGACCACCTAGCTGGCAAGCAATTCGCGCGGAATTTGCTTGCTGTTTTTTTGAAGCAGATGCCTACCAAGTAGTAGGTAAATATTTTGGAGAATGCAATGACTTCAACATTCACTGGCAAAAAGCTCTTGGTCGTCGGCGGCAGCAGCGGCATCGGCTTGGAAACCGCACGCCTGGTGCTGGAACAGGGCGGCCGGGTGCTTATTGTTGGCCATCGGGCGGACAAGCTCGAAGCAGCGCACCGCATGCTCGCCGAGCTGGGCGAGGTAACGTCGCTGAGTGCCGACCTGAGCACAGCCGCTGGTGTGGATCGCCTGCTTCAAACCCTGGATGCCGAGCACCGGGACATTGATCTGCTCGTCAATGCCGCCGGCGTGTTCTTCCCCAAGCCCTTCCTGGAACATAGCCACGCCGACTACGACCAGTACATGAACCTGAACCGCGCCTTCTTCTTTGTGACGCAAAAAGTCGCGCTGAACATGGTGGCGTCCGGCCGCCAGGGCGCCATCGTCAACATCGGTTCGATGTGGGGCAAGCAGGCGATCCAGGCCACGCCGTCGAGTGCCTATTCGATGGCCAAGGCCGGCCTGCATTCGCTGACCCAGCATCTGGCGATGGAGCTGGCCTCGCATGGCATTCGGGTCAACGCGGTGTCGCCGGCGGTGGTGGAGACGCCGATTTATGAGGGCTTCATTCCCAAGGCCGAGGTGCATGCGGCGCTGCAAGGCTTCAACAGCTTCCACCCAATCGGCCGCGTGGGCACGCCGCGCGACGTAGCTGAGGCGGTCGGCTTTTTGCTGTCAGACAAGGCCGGCTGGGTGACCGGGGCGGTCTGGGATGTGGACGGCGGCGTGATGGCCGGGCGCAATTTGGCCTGAGGCCTTCTTGGCAATCGCTTGGAAGGATACTGGCCGGATGAATCATCTGAAGTTGCACAGCGACCTGACACAAGCCGTCGTGATCAACACGCAAACGCTGCCTTGGCTGCCCTCGCCGGCAGCCGGGGTGATGCGCAGATTGCTGCACCGCGATGGCGACGAGGTGGCGGTCGCCACCTCTTTGGTGCGTTATGCGCCGGACTCCAAGTTTGATCGGCATACGCACGATAGGGGCGAGGAGTTCTTCGTGCTGGAGGGTGAGTTTGCCGATGAATATGGCCGTTACCCGGCAGGCTGCGCTGTGCGCAACCCCTGGGGTTCGTCCCATGCGCCGTTTACCGACGGCGGCTGCATCATCTTCGTCAAGCTCAGGCAGTTGCAGGCGGAGGACCAGCAGCGCCGGGTGATAGACACCCGCGCTGCGGCCTGGGAGCCGGGTCCGGCGGCCGGTATCGAGCTGATGCCACTCGGCGGCTTCGGCTCGGAGCAGACCAGTCTGGTGAAACTGGCCCCGTCGGCCGGCTTGCTTTGCCGCGACCATCAAGGATGCCAGGGCGGCGCAGAGATCTTTGTCATCAGCGGCGAACTCCAGCATGAGCAGCGCCACTGCGGACCCGGCAACTGGTTGCGCCTGCCCGACTGCCATCAGCACCAGCCCCTATCAAGTGCACAAGGCTGTACCTTCTGGCTCAAGACCGGTCATCTGCCACCGACTTCGAGGGCAAGGCCTTGAAGCTCAGTTCCCTAGAATTCGTCTACCTATTGCTTGGTCAAGAACGCCAGATCCCATGAAACATTTCTCCGAACTGACGGCCTCGGCCGAGCGCATTGTGGATGCCGGCGAGGCGCTGATACAGCGCGTCGGCTACAACGGCTTCTCCTATGAAGACGTGGCGCAAATGGTCGGCATTCGCAAGCCCAGCATCCATCACCATTTCCCGACCAAGATCGAATTGGGCGTGGTGGTAGCGCAGCGCTACACCCACCGCTTTCGCCAGGCCTTGCTGCATATCGAAGGCACGCAGGCGCGGGCACCGGAGCGCCTTTGCGCCTATGCCCAGTTGTTTGAGACCACTTATGCCGAAAACCGCCGCCTATGCGTGTGCGGCATGTTGGGTGCCGAGTCCGATTCCTTGCCGGCCGAGATCAATGCCGAGGTGCGGCGGTTTTTTGAGGTCAATGTGGCCTGGCTCGAGAGCGTGATTGCCCAAGGCCAGCAGGCCGGGACGGTGAATGTTGCTATCTCCGCGCCGGAATGGGCACTGACCCTCTTGGGCGCGCTGGAAGGCGCGATGCTGGTGGGCCGCGGTCTGCAGTCGGGCCGGGGGCCGCGCCAAGTGATGGACACCTTGTTGGTATCGATAGCGGCATGAGCGTGTTCGAGCAACTGAGCGTCGTCATCGGCGCCGGCCTGAGCGGTCTGCACGCTGCGTGGCGGCTGCAAGAGGCGGGGCATGCGGTGATGCTGGTCGAGGCGCGCCAGCGCGCAGGCGGGCGCGTGCTAAGTGTGCCGACGTCTGACGGCGCCGAACACCGGCTGGATCTGGGTCCGTCCTGGTACTGGCCCGAGATCAACCCGCTGATGAGTGCCTGGGTGCAGCGCTTGGGGCTAACAAGTTACCCGCAGCACACAGAAGGAGCCAGCCTGCTCGAAGGGCCGGACGGGGCCGTACGGCGCCTGGGCCACAGCTGGGAGCAGCAGCCGCGCTCGATGCGCATTGCCGGCGGCATGGGCGCATTGGTTGGCGGTATTCAAAGCTTGTTGACGCAGGTGCAATGGCTGCCGGGGACGCTGGTCGAGGCCTTGCAGCTGCGGCCCGAAGGCGGCGTCGATTTGCATCTGAGGCAGGGCGAGCGCCGCTGGGTGCAGCACGCCGCACGCGTCATCAGCAGCTTGCCGCCGCGCTTGCTGGCCGAGCTGTCGGCCGAGCCCGCTTGGCCGCCGGCCACAGCGCAGGGCTGGCGCCGTACGCCAACCTGGATGGCCGGCCAGGCCAAGTTTGTCGCGGTCTACGAACAGGCCTTTTGGCGCGAAGCCGGCCTCTCGGGCGCGGCCGGCAGCCATCGCGGGCCTATGGTGGAGATCCATGACGCCTCTGACGGCGCCGGCCAGCACGCAGCGCTATTTGGCTTTCTGGGTGTGCCGCCGTCTTACCGGCAAGGCGTGGGCGAGGTAGACCTGCGCCAGCAATCCCTGGCCCAGCTCGCCCGTCTGTTCGGCCCGCAGGCCGAAACGCCCTTGTGGTCGGCCGTGCAGGATTGGGCGCAAGAGCCCTTCACGGCTGATGCGCTGGACCACAGGCCGCTCAGCCAACATCCGGTTTACAGCGCGCCAAATGTGCCGGCCGAATGGCGGGGGCGCCTATGGCTGGCCGGCACCGAGTTCGCACCGCAGTCGGGCGGGTTCTTGGAAGGCGCGCTGGAAGCGGCGGAGCAGGTGGCCGCTGACCTGCTCCGCGGGTCCTGAATCAAGCCAGTTCGAAGCGGTCCAGATTCATCACCTTGGTCCAGGCCGCGACGAAGTCCTGCACGAATTTCGGGCCCGAGTCACTGCAGCCGTAGACCTCGGCCAGCGCGCGCAGCTGCGAGTTGGAGCCGAACACCAGGTCAACCACGGTGGCGGTCCATTTCAACTCGTTCGTGCTGCGATCTCGCCCTTCCAACACGCCATCGGCGCTGGTGGACTTTTGCCACTGCGTGCGCATATCGAGCAAGTTGACAAAGAAGTCGTTGCTCAAGGTTTCGGGCCGCGCGCTGAACACGCCGTGCTGGGTCTGAGCCACGTTTGCATTCAACACGCGCAGGCCGCCAACCAGCACCGTCAGCTCCGGCGCGCTCAGCGTCAGCAGCTGCGCCTTGTCCAGCAGCAGTTCGGCGCTCACGCCGGCCAGACCGGGGCGGGCATAGTTGCGGAAACCATCGGCGGCGGGCTCCAGATAAGCGAAGGAGGCCGCATCGGTTTGCTCCTGCGTAGCGTCCATGCGACCGGGCGCAAACGGCACGCTCACGTCTTGGCCGGCCTGCTTGGCGGCCGCTTCAATGGCCGCATTGCCGCCCAGCACGATCAGATCGGCAAGTGAGATCTTCTTGCCTTGGGGCCCGTGAGACGCATTGAACTCGGCCTGAATCGCTTCCAGCTTGCTCAGCACCGCAGCCAACTCGGCCGGCTGATTGACGGCCCAATCCTTTTGCGGCGCCAGGCGGATGCGCGCACCATTGGCGCCGCCGCGTTTGTCGCTGCCACGGAAGGTCGAGGCCGAGGCCCAGGCGGTGTTGACCAGTTGGCCGATGCTCAGGCCAGAGGCGAGCAGCTTGGCCTTCAGACCGGCGATGTCTTGTGCGTTGACCAGCGCGTGGTCAACAGCCGGAATCGGGTCTTGCCAGCTCAACACCTCTTGCGGCACGAGCGCACCAAGGTAGCGTGCGCGTGGGCCCATATCGCGGTGCGTCAGTTTGAACCAGGCGCGTGCGAAGGCGTCGGCGAAGGCGGCCGGGTCTTGGTGGAAGCGGCGCGAAATTTTCTCGTAGGCCGGGTCCATGCGCAGCGACAGGTCGGCCGTGGTCATCATCGGCGGGTGCTTCTTGCTCGGGTCATGCGCGTCCGGAATCATGTGCTCGGGCTTGACGTTCTGGGCGACCCATTGATGGGCACCGGCCGGGCTTTTAGTTAGCGCCCACTCGTAGCCGAACAGCATGTCGAAATAGCCGTTATCCCAGGTCGTCGGATTGGGCTTCCAAGCGCCCTCGATGCCGCTGGTGGTGGTGTGCACGCCCTTGCCCGAACCCAATTTATTGATCCAGCCCAGGCCTTGCTGTTCCAGCGGGCCGGCTTCGGGCTCAGGGCCGACCAGCGCAGGGTCGCCCGCGCCATGCGCCTTGCCGAAGGTGTGGCCGCCGGCCACCAAGGCGACGGTCTCTTCGTCATCCATGGCCATGCGGGCGAAAGTCTCGCGGACATCGCGGCCGGAGGCGACCGGATCAGGCACGCCGTTAGGCCCCTCCGGGTTCACATAGATCAGGCCCATCTGCACGGCGGCCAGCGGGTTCTCCAACTCACGATCGCCGCTATAGCGTTTATCACCCAGCCAGGTGCTTTCGGAGCCCCAGTAGACATCTTCCTCGGGTGCCCAGATGTCGGGGCGGCCGCCGGCAAACCCAAAGGTCTTGAAGCCCATTGATTCCAGCGCAATATTGCCGGCCAGGACGATCAGGTCGGCCCAGGAAAGCTGGCGGCCATACTTTTGTTTGATCGGCCAGAGCAGGCGGCGCGCCTTGTCCAGGTTGCCGTTGTCGGGCCAGCTGTTCAGTGGCGCAAAACGCTGGTTGCCGGTGCCCGCGCCGCCGCGGCCGTCGGTCACGCGGTAGGTGCCGGCTGCGTGCCAGGCCATACGCACCATCAAGCCGCCGTAATGGCCCCAATCGGCCGGCCACCAGTCTTGTGAGTCGGTCATCAAGGCGTGCAAGTCTTTGACAACCGCATCCAGATCCAAACGCTTGAATTCAGCGGCGTAGTCAAAGTCCGCGCCCATCGGGTCGGACTGCGGCGAATGCTGATGCAGGATGCTCAGCTTGAGTTGATTCGGCCACCAGTTGGCATTGGAGGGTGCGGCGGCTATTGCGTTGGGGCTGGCGTGGCCGGCGAAAGGGCATTTGGATTGTGCTGACATGGCTGGCTCCTGAGGATGTTTGTCATTGAAGTGCCTGTGCAGTTTAGGGTTTAGGACCCGAGCAGATGATGACTTTTGCCAATCACAGTCATAGCCTGATTTTTGTCGACCGACGCATGGTCCGGCCGGCCGGACTGACGCTGCCCGGCTGCACAGGGCGCTTGTCCGGCAAGCCCTGCTTGTGCTCGGCAAGCCGAAAGTTTCGCGATTCATATGACAAAACAATAAGAAGTAAAACTACATTGCTAGCGTCTTGTATTCAAATTCACCCCATGAAGTGCTTATAAATTCACGAATTTTGCAGCCTCATCACCGGGATTACACCAACTTCCATATGTAGTTTTACTTCAGTACCATCCGCCAAACTTTTGGAGACACAGGCATGAATGCATGGCTAGGTGGTCGAGCGCGGCTGGCGCGGCGGGTGATTGGAGCGATGGCGATCGGCCTCAGTGGGCTGTTGGCCGGCTGCGGCGGAGGCAGTGCTGCGCAAGAGGCGCAGTCGGAGCCGATGAGCAGCGTCAGCGTCGCCGCTGTCCCAGAGAGCGGCGTCGAATTGCTGGCCGGTTTGCCGCAAACGGGGCAGACGACTGCGCGGGCCAAGATCGCCGCCGTGGCGACGACTGCCGCGCCCGCCACTTCGCTGCGCGTGCATTACCGCCGCGCCGACGGCAACCATGCTGGCTGGCAGCTCCACAGCTGGGGCGCCGCGCAAAGCCCGAACTGGAGCGCAGGCTGGAATGCTGCGGGCAGCGACGACTTCGGTGTCTATTACGACGTGCCACTGGCCACGGCCACGGGCACGGTGGGCTTCTTGCTGCACAACGGCGATAACAAGGACAACGGCGGCGCCGATCAGAGTTATGTGCTGCAAGCCGGCGCCAACGAGATCTGGCGTTTGCAGGCTGACAGCAGCAACTACGCCAGCAACCCGCTGCTGCTGCCGGTGCCCGACATCAAGACCGTGCGCGTGCACTACAAGCGTTTTGATGGCGCCTACAACGCCTGGGGCTTGCATTTGTGGGGCAGCAACGGGATGAACCCGGCCGCCACGCCCGCCGGCGTCAATATCGACATCTGGAACCAGCCAGTGGCCTTGAGCGCGATGCCCGGCTACACGGCCGGCGACGGCGAAGTGGTGTTCGACATCCCGGTGCTGAACCCGCAGGGTGATGTGAACCGCAAGGCCTTGGAATTCATCATCCACGGCATGCCGCCCAACGAGAACGACAAGGACGGCCGTGACAACAATATCCGCGTTGAATACGCCGCGCTGACCGTCAAAAACCAGATCGGCCATGTCTGGCTGCTGGAGCGTGACGCCATGGTCTACACCGCGCCGCCCGATCTGCGCCAGGTCTCTAGTACCGATGCGCGCGCCGTCTGGTTGAACAAGAGTTTGGTGAAATGGCCGCGCGTGGCGGCCGCCGGCGTCGTGCGGCTCTACCACTCGGCAAGCGGCCAGATCGTGGTGGCTGCCGACAAGTCGGTCCAGGGCGCAGACGGCTTCATCACGCTGGACGCCTTCGCCGGCAGCGTGCCCGCTGCCGATGCGCTGCGTTTCAAATATGTCGCCAACGGCGCGGTTTTCAATGTCCGCACGGCCGATATGGCGCGCCTGCCTGAGCTGCACCAAAGGCAGCTCGTGCTGGTGCAAGAAGATGCCGAAGGCCGCGTGCAGAACGCCACTACCGCGCAGGTCGCAGGCGCCTTGGATGAGCTGTACGCAGCGGCCAGCCAAGTGCCCGACCTGGGTGCTGTGATCACCAATGGCAGCACCAGCTTCAAGCTTTGGGCGCCGACCGCGCAGGCCGTCTCCTTGGTGCTCACCTCGCCCGTCAACGGCTCCGCGCTGCTGAGCCGCACCAGCACCGAGCCGATGAGCCGCGACGCCGCCACCGGCGTGTGGCGCCTGGCCAAGCCCGGTCGCTTGCAAGGCGCCAGCTACCGCTACCAGGTGCAGGTGTTTGTGCGCGGTGTTGGCCTGGTGCGCAACCTCGTTACCGACCCCTACTCGCTCGGCCTCACGCTAGGCAGCCAGCAAAGCGTCGTGATGGACTTGGACGCCGCCACCACCAAGCCAGTCGGCTGGGATGCCGGCGCACCGCCTGCGACAGTGGCAGCACCCTCGGACCTCAGCATCTACGAGTTGCATGTGCGTGACTTCTCTATCAACGACAGCAGCGTGCCTGCGGCCAAGCGGGGCAAATACCTCGCCTTCACCGAAGCCAATTCCAATGGCATGCGCCACCTCAGCGCCTTGGCCGCGGCGGGCTTGACCGATGTGCACTTGCTGCCGGTGTTCGACATTGCCAGCGTCAATGAAAAGAGCTGCCTGACGCCGACGCCAGCCGGAGCGCCGGACAGCGATGCGCAGCAGGCGACGGTGGCGGCCACGGCCGGCAGCGACTGCTTCAACTGGGGTTATGACCCGATGCAGTTCAGCACGCCAGAGGGCAGCTACGCCAGTTCGGCCAGTGACCCGGTCGCCCGCGTCGTCGAGTTCCGCCGCATGGTGCAGGCGCTCAACGCCGCCGGCCTGCGCGTGGGCATGGACATGGTCTACAACCACACCAGCTCGTCCGGCCAGAACGCCAACTCGGTGCTCGACAAGGTCGTGCCCGGCTATTACTACCGACTCAACGCTAGCGGCGGCATCGAACGCTCGACCTGCTGCGAAAACACCGCCTCCGAGAATCTGATGATGGCCAAGCTGATGACCGACTCGGCCGTCACCTGGACGCGCGATTACCGCATCAGCTCGCTGCGCTTCGACATCATGGGCCACCATCCGCGCGCTGTCATCGAGGCGCTGAAGGCGCGCGTCAAGGTCGCCACGGGTCGCGAGGTGCAGATCCTCGGCGAAGGCTGGAACTTCGGCGAAGTGGCCAATGGTGCGCGCTTTGTGCAGGCCGAGATGCTGTCGCTCAACGGCTCCGGCATCGGCAGCTTCAACCCGCTGATCCGCGACGCGGTGCGCGGCGGCGGTTGCTGCGATTCGGGCGCGGGCCTGGTCGCCAACCAGGGCTATGTGAACGGCTTCTTCTATGACGCCAACTCTGCGGCCTCCGGCCAGAGCCGTGGCGAACTGATGTGGCAGGCCGACCGCATCAAGGCTTCGCTTGCGGGCTCGATCCGCAGCTTCCAGATGCAAACGAGCTGGGACGCCATGCTGCGTCTGGAGCAGATCAATGTTGGCGGCATCCCCGCCGGTTGGGTGTTGGAACCCGGCGAGGTGGTCAATTATGTAGAGAACCACGACAACCTGACGCTGTTCGATAACAACGCCTTCAAGCTGCCCAGCAACACCAGCCATGAAGACCGCGCCCGCGTGCAAATCCTGGCGGCGGCGATCAACAGCTTCAGCCAGGGCGTGGCCTATTTCCATGCCGGCGTGGACATCTTGCGCAGCAAGTCGCTGGACAAAAACAGCTACGACAGCGGCGACTGGTTCAACCGCCTGGACTGGAGCTATGCCGACAATAACTTCGGCGTCGGCCTGCCACCTGCGCGTGACAACGCTGACAACTGGAACCTGGCGCGCCCGCTGCTGAGCAATGCGCTGATCAAGCCGAGTGCGGCCGACATCGCCTGGACGCGGGATGCCTTCCGCGATCTGCTGCGCATCCGCAAGAGCACGACGCTGCTGCGCCTGCGTACGGCCGAGGACATCAAGGCCCGCCTGAGCTTCCTGAACACCGGCTCGGCCCAGGAGGCGACGGTCTTGGTCGGCCGCCTGAACGGCGTGGGCTATGCCGGCGCGAACTTCGAGGAGCTGGTCTATCTGATCAACGTCGACAAGACCGACAAGCAGTTGACGCTGCCGGCGTTGGCCGGCCGCGCGCTGGAGTTGCACCCGGTGCACAGCTCGGCTAACGCGGCCGATCAGCGTGCCCGCCAAGCCAGCTTTGAGCGCGCAACCGGTGCCTTCAGCCTGCCGGCCCGCACCGCCGTGGTCTTCGTCGTTCGCCCCGCAGCATTGAAATAGAAACACCCACCATGAACAAATTCCACCATTACAAGTTCCGCAACTTGGCCGCGACGGCCACCCTCGCCGCCGCGCTGCTCGCCAGTGCCGCCACGCAAGCCGCAAGCGTCAATATTGACGTCAGTGGCGCGCAGAGCATCAATCTGCAGGGAGAGGCCGGCAACACGGTCTGGCTCGTCGACGTTGGCGCCAACGCCTTGCTGAGTTCGCTCGATTGGACGCTGCAGCTGAGTGCTTTCGCGCCCAGCAGCCTGGGCGATATGCAGGTCAGTTTCGGCAGTTCCAGCGGCTTGGATGCGATCACGCTGAGCCCTGCCCTGGGCGACAATTTAAGCGGCAACGGCAGCTATGCCGGCGCACTCGACATGAGCCCCTATGGGATTGCTGCCGGTGCCGATGGCCTGCTGCGGATCGAGTTCAGTGAAGCTTACAAGGACGCGGCTGACGGCGTCGCCGAAGGCCAGTGGCTCAGCGGCAGCCTGGGTCTGGGTGTGACGGCTGCCGTGCCTGAGCCGGCCAACGCCGCGCTGGCGGCACTTGGCCTGGGCTTGCTTTTTGCTTGGCGGCGGCTGCGCGCCAAGTGATGCGGCGCTGATCCGCTGCGTCAGGGCCGCGCGCGGGCAAACTCCTTCAGATAGGCAGCCGTGGCAATGTGCGCCATCGCACAGAGCAGGGTCTGGGGTCGGGCTAAATTGCTTTCAAGGCAATTGCCGATCCCGATCAAACCCAAAGGAGCCCCTGCCATGAACACACGCGACACCTATGTCCAGAAGATGAAGAACCAGCTCGACGCACTGAACGCGAAGATGGATGCGGTCGATGCGAAGGCCAAAGACGCCAAGGATGAAGCGCGCGCCAAGTACAGGGAAGAAGTGGCCAGTCTGCGCGCTCAATCCAAGGCGGCTGCCGCCAAGCTGGAGGACCTGAAGGCCGCGGGCGAAGACCGCTGGGATGCCTTGGTGGCCGACATGGACAAGATGCGCGACGCGTTTGTTCATTCCTTCAACTACTTCAAGTCGCAGGTCTGACTGAGTCATTGCCCTGCCCTGATTTTGGGTGAGTGTGGGCCAGCCCGGCGAGCCGGGATCGGTGCGCCCCTAGCCTGATAGGGGCGCGCTCTTCAGAATCCGACTTGCTTCACAAACTGAAGTCGTAGTCCACCGTCAGCGGCGCATGGTCGCTGAATTTCTGATCCTTGTAGATGCTTGCACTCCGGGCCAGAGCCGCGAGCTTTGGTGTCGCGAAGTGATAGTCCAGCCGCCAGCCTACGTTCTTGGCATAGGCTTGGCCGCGGTTGCTCCACCATGTGTAGCACTCGTCGGTGGTGTCGGGGTGCAGCTGCCGATACACATCGACCAAGCCGCCCGGGCTTTGCTTGTCGCCACTGCCGAAGAGCTGATCTAGCCAGGCACGCTCCTCGGGCAGGAAGCCGGAGTTCTTCAGGTTGCCCTTCCAGTTCTTCAGGTCAGCTGGCCTGTGGGCGATGTTGACATCGGCCACCAGAATGAACTCGCGCTCCGCCTGCAGCGCTGCCAAATGGGGCGCCATCGCGGCCAGAAAGCGGTATTTGGCTTCTTGCCGCTCGGGCCCGCTGCTGCCGCTGGGGAAGTAGCAACTGATCAGGCTGAGCTTGCGGCCGGGCTTGTCGAAGCGTTTCTCGATATAGCGACCCTCGAAGTCGAATTCCTCAACACCGATGCCGGTGATGACATCGCTGGGCAGCTCGCGGGTGTAGAGGCCCACGCCGGAGTAGCCCTTCTTCTGCGCGTAGTGGAAGTGACCTTTGAGCTCGCCAGAGCTGCAAAAAGTGCCGGCCACATGCTCGTCTTGCGCCTTCACTTCTTGCACGCCCAGCGCGTCGGCTTTTTGCTCGGGCAACCAATCAAAAAAACCCTTGGTGGCGGCGGAACGGATGCCGTTCAGATTGGCTGTGATGAAGCGCATGGTGAAAAAAGGCAGGGTTGGGTGGCAATGGGCGCAGTATCGCAGGCGGCTGCGCCGCGCCTGGTCTCGATTGGTCTGCTGTGTTTTGACCACAAAGTCCTAGGGCAAACCCTTTCGCGGTGACTTTCATCGGAATGACTTGATAGATTCACGACTGCTCAGAAGGCAAACGTTTGCCGAAGCTCGATTCAGTGTCGAGACCAGGCCTACGCCCCGCTCGGATCATTGTTGGAGCGTCCCGTCCAAGATTTGGCCGCAAAGGCCCGAGATAGCCCGCTCTTTGAATCAACTCACCCGCAGGATTCCCATGAAAACCTTTGCTCTTAAACCCAGCCTGATGGCCCTTGCCTTGGCCGCCGCTTTCCCCATGCATGGCGCTCTGGCGCAGAGCGCAGACGCGCCCGCGACCGAAGCCAAGAAGGACACAACGACGCTCAACACCGTCATCGTCACCGGCAGCCGCCGGGTCGAGAACATCCGCGACGTGCCGATGTCGATCTCGGCCATCAAGGGCGAAGAACTCGATGCCTACAACGCCAGCGGCCAAGACATCCGCGCGCTGTCGGGCCGGGTGCCCAGCCTGAACATCGAATCGGATTTCGGCCGCACCTTCCCGCGTTTTTATATCCGCGGCCTGGGCAATACCGACTTTGACTTGAATGCCTCGCAGCCGGTCGGCCTGGTCTATGACGATGTGGTGCAGGAAAGCCCGATGTTGAAAGGCTTCCCGGTTTTTGACGTGGAGCAGGTTGAGGTCTTGCGCGGCCCGCAGGGCACGCTTTTCGGCCGCAACTCACCGGCCGGCGTGATGAAGTTTGACTCTGTCAAGCCAGGCAAGCGGTTCGAGGGTTATGTCAACACCGGTTTCGGCAACAACAATGCCTTCAATTTGGAAGCTGCGGTCAACACGCCTTTGGGTGAGGATTGGGCCGTGCGCGCCGCCGTGCTGATGCAGCGCGCCAGCGACCGTGTGCACAACCCGCTGCCCGGCGCCACTTCGGACCTGGAAGGCTATAACGACAAGGCCGCGCGTGTGCAGGCGGCCTACAAGAACGGCGGCTTCTACGCGCTGTTCAATCTGCGCGGTCGCGATTACGAAGGCAGCGCCACGACATTCCGCGCCAACATCATCAAGCGCGGCACGAATGACATCGTCGACGGTTTTGACGCCTCGAATTACCCGACCGACGGCTATAACGAGCAAACGCTGCGGTCCAAGGGCGTCAGCGCCCGTTTGCGCTGGGACTTGAGCGGCATGACGCTGCACTCGATCACGGCCTATGACACCGCCAAGTTTTACAGCCGCGGCGACGTGGATGGTGGTTTTGGCAGCCGCTTTGCCGGTATCCCCGACGGCCCGCGTTTCCCCGGCCAGCCCTCTGTCATTCCTTTTGACGCCCAGACGGCCGACGGCTTGCCCGAGCTGAAGCAAGCCACGCAAGAGTTCCGCCTGCAGTCCAATACCAGCGACGCGCTGCAGTGGATCGGCGGCCTGTATTTCTTCAAAGAGAAGATGACGGTTGACAGCTTCAACTTCGACTCCTTCTCGGCCGGCGACCCGCAAAACGGCTATGCCTACCAGCACCAGGATTCGACCTCCTGGGCCGCTTTCGGCAGCCTGAACTATGCCGTCACCAATGATCTGAAAATTCGCGGAGGCCTGCGTTATACCGACGATAAAAAGGACTTTGACGCCGCACGCACCCAGACCCCGTTCGGTGGCAAGAATGCCGGCCCGTTCACGGCCAATCCGCGCTCGACCGACTGGAGCTGGGACTTGAGTGCCAACTACACCGTGAACCAGGACACCTCGCTGTTCACCCGGGTGGCCACCGGCTACCGTGCCCCAAGTATCCAGGGTCGGGTCTTGTTCGGCGATTCGATCTCGGTCGCTAACTCCGAAAAGGCGCTGTCCTTCGAAGCCGGCTTCAAGACCGATCTGCTGAACAAGACGGCGCGTATCAGCGGCACCGTGTTCAGCTACAAGGTCGATGATCTGCAACTGACGGCCGGCAGCGGCAGCGTCAATCAAAACCGCCTCGTGAACGCCAAGAAGGCGACCGGCCAGGGCTTTGAGCTGGATGCCCAAGCCATCATTGCGCGCGACTGGCGCACCTCGCTGGGCCTGAGCTACACCGACACCGAGATCAAGGACGACAAGCTCTTCGTCGCACCTTGCGGCAATGCGACCTTCCAATTCTTGGAGGCCAATACCGGCTGTACCGTGCAGAACAAGGTCAGTCCCGATGTCAAGGGCGTCGTGCTGATCGGCGGCAACCCGCTGCCGCGCGCGCCGAAGTGGATTGCCAACTGGACGCTGCGTTACAGCACCGAGCTGGCCGGCGGCGACGTCTATGTGTTGACCGACTGGGCCTACAAGGACGAGTACAACATGTTCCTGTACAAGGCGGCCGAGTACCGTGCCAAGTCGCTGTTAGAGGGCGGCCTGCGCGTCGGCTACGGCTGGAACAACTCCAAGTACGAAGTCTCGGCCTATGTGCGCAATATGACCAACGAGCAGCAAGTCGTGGCCGCGATCGACTTCAACAACCTGACCGGCATCATCAACGAGCCACGCAGCTATGGGCTGCAGTTCAAGGCAAGTTTCTAGACTTTGTGGGTTGGACCTTGCGGTACCCCGCAAGCTCCGACCCCAACTGATTGAGCGGGTTCTGTGGGCTGGACCTTGCGGTACCCCGCAAGCTCCGGCCTCAACTGATTAGGCGCTTGTGCAAAGCCCGATCCTTCAGTGAGGATCGGGCTTTTTTTGGCCCCTACAATGTCCCGAAAGAACCCGCCTGAGCAGCCCATGACGACAGCTAAAACGCCCGATCCACTTGCCCAAGAATTCGTTGCCTTCGCGGTTGAAGCCGGGGTGCTTCGCTTCGGCGAGTTCAAAACCAAGGCCGGCCGCCTGAGCCCTTATTTCTTCAACGCCGGTCTGTTTGACGATGGCGCCAAGCTGGGCCGGCTGGCGCAGTTTTACGCGCAGCGCCTGATCGCCTCCGGCCTGCAGTTCGACATGATTTTTGGCCCCGCTTACAAAGGCATCACCCTGGCGGCGGCGCTGTCCATCGAGCTGGCGCGGCTCGGCCATAACAAGCCATTCGCCTACAACCGCAAGGAGGCCAAGGATCATGGCGAAGGCGGCACCCTGGTTGGTGCGCCCGTCCAGGGTCGCGTCTTGATCATTGATGACGTCATCTCCGCCGGCACCTCGGTGCGCGAGTCTATCGCGATGATCACGGCTGCCGGCGCCACGCCTTGCGGCGTCACCATCGCGCTCGACCGGCAGGAAAAGGCCGTCGAGAACGGCGTCGACAGCCCCAAGTCGGCGGTGCAATATGTGACCGAACAATTGCACTTGCCAGTGATTGCCATCGCAGGCCTGAGTGATTTGTTGGAATTCTTGAAGACCACCAGCGACGTGCGGGTCACCGCCCATGCTGCTGCTGTGCAGGCTTACCGGGATCGCTACGGGGTCTGATGGGCAAACTCACCGCCTCCGTACTGATGCTGATGCTGGCGCCCGGCTTGGCCTGGGCGCAGGCGGCCACGAGCACCGCCAAGCCCAGCATCTACACCTGCACGACGGCCGACGGCCGGCGCCTGACCTCGGATCGGCCGATCAGTGATTGCAGTGCGGTGGAGCAGCGGGTCTTGAATGCCGATGGTTCGCTGCGCTCGGTGCTGCCGGCGGCGATGTCGCCGGAGCAGCGCGCCGCGAATGAGGCGCGTGAGCGCAAGTTGGCGGCCGAGCGCTTGGCGCAACTGGACGCTGTGCGGCGTGATCGCAACTTGATGATGCGCTACCCGGATGAAGCCGCGCATCAGCGCGCCCGGGCCAGCTCGCTGGACGATGCCAACAAGGCGCGGCTGATCTCGGAGCGCCGTGTCAAGGATCTGGCATTGGAGCGCAAACCCTTGATGGACGAAGCCGAGTTTTACAAGGGCAAGCCCTTGCCGGCCAAGCTCAAGCAGCAGATGGACGCGAATGACGCCGCCGTCGACGCCCAAAAGCAGCTGATCGAGAATCAGAAAGCCGAGTTGGTGCGCATCGGGAGCCGCTACGACCTCGAATTGCAGCGTTTGAAGCGGCTGTGGGCCGGTGCTGCACCGGGCAGCCTGGGCAACTCGAGCAATGGACCGGCGGACGCCGCAGCATCCGCCCCCCGTTGAACTCAATCAGCCTTCGAGCTTTTTCTTCAGCAATTCATTCACCGCCGTCGGGTTCGCCTTGCCCTTGGTGGCTTTCATCGCCTGACCGACCAGCGCATTGAAAGCCTTTTCCTTGCCGGCGCGGAACTCTTCGACCGATTTCGGATTGGCAGCCAAAACCTCGTCGAGGATGCGCTCTAACTCGGTGTTATCGCTCATCTGCTTCAAGCCCATGGATTCGATCAGCGCATCGACCGTTTGCGCAGGTCCGGTCCACAGCGCTTCAAACAATTGACGCGCGCCATTGTTCGAAATCGTGCCGTCGCTGATGCGCACGATCAACGCGGCCAAGGTTGCGGCGTCGACCGGGCTGCTCGATAGCGGCCGGTCTTCGCTATTGAGTCGGCGGGCGAACTCGCCCATCAGCCAGTTGGCGACCAGTTTTGGCTGTCCGCAGGCCTTGGCCGCCGTCTCGAAGAAGGCGCCAAAGTCCTTGCTCTGCGTCATCATGGCCGCGTCGTAGCCAGGCAGACCAAACTCGCTCTGGAAGCGCTTGGCCATGGGCTCTGGCAGCTCCGGCATCTCGCTGCGCACCCGCTCGATCCACTCGTTAGCGATCAGGAGTGGTGGCAGATCCGGGTCGGGGAAGTAACGGTAATCGGCCGCGTCTTCCTTGCTGCGCATGGCGCGGGTTTCGCCGGTATCGGGGTTGAACAGAATCGTGGCCTGCTGGATCGCGCGGCCGTCTTCCAGCTCGTCAATCTGCCAATTCACCTCATAGTCCACCGCCTGCAAGATGTAGCGGAAGCTGTTGAGGTTCTTGATCTCGCGGCGCGTGCCGTAAGGCTCGCCGGGGCGGCGCACCGACACATTGACGTCGCAGCGGAAGGAGCCTTCCTGCATATTGCCATCGCAAATGCCCAGCCACACCACCAGCGCATGCAAGGTCTTGGCGTACTCGGCGGCTTCCGCCGCGCTGCGCATTTCGGGCTCGGAGACGATCTCCAGCAGCGGCGTGCCGGCGCGGTTCAGGTCGATACCGGTCAGGCCGTGATAGTCCTCGTGCAAGCTCTTGCCCGCGTCCTCTTCGAGGTGGGCACGGGTCAGGTTGACCGTGTGCTTGACGTCGCCGACAAAGAACTCCAGTTTGCCGCCCTGTACGACCGGGATTTCGTACTGGCTGATCTGATAACCCTTGGGCAGATCGGGGTAAAAATAGTTCTTGCGTGCAAAAATCGACAGCGGTGCGACCTTGGCGCCGACCGCCAGACCGAAGCGGATCGCCCGCTCGACCGCGCCACGGTTCAAGACCGGCAGCGTGCCCGGCAGGGCCAGATCGACCGGCGAGGCCTGCGTGTTGGGCGCGGCGCCAAACGCGGTCGAGGAGCCGCTGAAAATTTTCGACTGGGTCGACAGCTGGACATGGTTTTCCAGGCCGATCACGACCTCATAGCCGCGAATAAGTTTGCTGTTGCTACTGCTGCTCATATTCAGATCCCCGCCGGGGCAGCCAGGTGCCAGTCGGTTGCTTGTTGCAAGGCATGGGCCGCATGCAAGAGCTGACCCTCCTGGAAATAGTTGCCGAGTAGCTGCAAGCCCACAGGCATGCCGCCCTCGCCGAAACCGACCGGCACGCTCATGCCGGGCAGGCCGGCCAAGGAGCCGGGCAGGGTGAAGATGTCGGCCAGATAAGCCTTGACCGGGTCATCGGCGCCTTCGCCATGCTTCCAGGCGACGGTCGGCGCGACCGGGCCGGCGATCAGATCGCATTGCGTGAAGCAGCGCTGGAAGTCGTCGGCAATCATGCGGCGCAGCTTTTGCGCCTGCAGGTAGTAGGCGTCGTAATAACCGTGAGACAAGACGTAGCTGCCGATCATGATGCGGCGCTTGACCTCAGGCCCGAAGCCTTCGGCCCGGGTTTTTTTGTACATGTCCAGCAAATCGTCGTACTGGGCGGCGCGATGGCCAAACCGCACGCCATCGAAGCGGCTCAGGTTCGAGCTGGCCTCGGCCGGCGCAATGATGTAGTAAACCGGAATCGCCAACTCGGTGCGCGGCAGGCTGACGTCGACCAGCGTTGCGCCGAGTTTTTCGAGTTCCGCCAGACCGGCGCGCACGGCGCCGTTGACGTCGGCCGCCAAGGCCGCCGGGAAGAACTCGACGGGCAAGCCGATGCGCAGGCCTTTGAGTGGCTGTGCCGCAGTGGCGCCGGGCCGTGCTTGCAACATTTGTGTGTGGAAGTCTTGCGGCGGGCGCTGCACGCTGGTGGCGTCACGCTCATCGAAGCCGCTCATCGCCGACAGCAGCATGGCGCAGTCTTCAGCCGAGCGAGCCATCGGGCCGGCTTGGTCGAGGCTGGACGCAAACGCGATCATGCCGAAACGGCTGCACACGCCATAGGTCGGCTTGATACCGCTGATGCCGGTGAAGCTGGCCGGCTGGCGGATGGAGCCCCCCGTGTCGGTGCCGGTGGTGGCGGGCACTAGGCGGGCCGCCACGGCTGCGGCCGAGCCGCCGGAAGAGCCGCCTGGTACGCGGCCATGGTCCCAGGGGTTGGCCACTGGGCCAAAAGCCGAGTTCTCATTCGCCGAGCCCATCGCGAATTCGTCGCAGTTGAGCTTGCCCAGTGAGATCGTGCCGGCCGCGAATAGCCGCTCCAGCACGGTCGCGTCAAACGGGCTGCGGTAAGACTTAAGGATCTTGGAGCCGGCCGTGGTCGGCATGTCCTTGGTGACGAAGATGTCCTTGTGCGCCAGCGGCACGCCCAGCAGCGCAGCACCGTCACCGGCCGCGCGGCGCGCGTCGGCGGCCGTTGCGGCGGCCAGTGAGGCGTCGGCGTCGGTGTGCAAGAAGCAACCCAGGCCTTCGTGCTGCTTCACCCGTGCCAGCAAATGCTGCGTCAATTCGACGCTGCTGAGCTGCTTGGCCGCCAAGGCTCGGCTCAAATCGGCCACGCCCAAATCATGCAATGCTTTATTTGTCGTCGTTGTCATTATTCGATCACCTTGGGCACCAGGAACAGGCCGTCCTCGACGGCGGGCGCGCTGCGCTGATTCAGCTCACGTTGATTTGTCTCCGTGACCAGGTCTTCGCGCAGGCGCAAGCTCACTTCTTGCACCGCAGACAGCGGCGTGTAGAGCGGCTCGACGCCGCTGGTGTCCACCGCGCTCATTTGTTCGACGATGGAAAAGAAGCCATTGAGCTGGCCCAGCAGGGCGGCGCTTTCGGCCTCATGCAGTTCCAGCCGGGCCAAATTGGCGATACGGCTTACGTCTTGTGGGGTCAGGGCCATGGCAAACCAAAGGGGGTGAGTGGCAAAAAACAAAGCCCCAAGTCTAAGAACAAAGGGCCCGCGCTATGAAGAAATAGAGGGTGATCAGTTATTATCTATGCTTATCTCCATTGCAACGGGGCTGCGCAAGCTAAGCGGTACTTTTGAGTGCCGTACAGGCTCAGGCAGCCTCGCTGCATATGGCGAAGCCAAGTTTTTCTGTTTCACCACCCTTATCCCGCACTGGCTCACCACCAACAGCCCCGATCAACGCTTCAAGCGTGATGTGCCGGCGATCTCCAGCCCAAGGGCTCAGATGCCAAGCCCAGCGCCTTAAAAAATACCATGTTCGCCTCCCTGCGCCGCTATTTCTCCACCGACCTCGCCATTGACTTGGGCACTGCCAACACGCTGATTTACGTCCGCGGCAAAGGCATCGTGCTGGACGAGCCCTCGGTCGTTTCGATCCGCCACGAAGGCGGCCCCAATGGCAAGAAAACCATCCAGGCCGTCGGCAGCGAAGCCAAGGCCATGCTGGGCAAGGTGCCGGGCAATATCGAGGCGATCCGCCCGATGAAAGACGGCGTGATCGCCGACTTCACTGTCACCGAGCAGATGCTCAAGCAGTTCATCAAGATGGTGCACGACTCGAAGATGCTGCGCCCCAGCCCGCGCATCATCATCTGCGTGCCCTGCGGCTCGACCCAGGTGGAGCGCCGCGCGATCCGCGAATCGGCGCTCGGCGCCGGTGCCTCGCAGGTGTTTCTGATCGAAGAGCCGATGGCGGCCGCGATCGGCGCCGGCCTGCCGGTCAGCGAAGCCTCGGGCTCGATGGTGGTTGACATCGGCGGCGGCACGACCGAAGTCGGCGTGATTTCGCTGGGCGGCATGGTCTACAAGGGCAGCGTGCGGGTCGGCGGCGACAAGTTCGACGAGGCCATCATCAACTACATCCGCCGCAACTACGGCATGTTGATCGGTGAGCCCACCGCCGAAATGATCAAGAAGACCATCGGCAGTGCCTTCCCCGGCTCCGAGGTCAAGGAAATCGAAGTCAAGGGCCGCAATCTGGCCGAAGGCGTGCCGCGCAGCTTCACGATTTCCAGCAACGAAATCCTGGAAGCGCTGACCGACCCGCTGAATCAGATCGTCTCCGCCGTCAAGAACGCCTTGGAGCAGACGCCTCCGGAGTTGGGCGCCGACATCGCCGAGCGCGGCATGATGCTGACCGGCGGCGGCGCGCTGCTGCGCGATCTGGACCGCTTGCTGGCGGAAGAGACCGGCCTGCCGGTCTTAGTCGCCGAAGATCCGCTGACCTGTGTCGTTCGTGGCTGCGGCATGGCGCTGGAGCGCATGGAGCGCCTGGGTTCCATCTTCACCTACGAGTAATGGGCGAAGGCCTACTGCGCGAAGGCCTGGCGTCGTTGGGCGGTGCGCGCAATCCTCACGTACAGGAAGTACGTTCCGGTTGCTGTGCTCCGGCCGCCTAGCCAAGCCTCCGCTCGCTACGGCCCGTGAGACTGCTTATGTCGAATCGAAACGTCCTGAAGCGCCATGTCCCTCGGCCCCTTTGATCGCGACACCCCTCCGTTCTTTCGTCAAGGCGCTTCTGCGCTGACGAAGCTGCTGCTGTGCGCGGCGCTGGCGCTGTTTTTGATGGTGGCCGATGCGCGTTTCAAGTTGACCGCGCCGGCGCGGGCCAGCATGGCCTTGGCTTTGCAACCCCTGCAGACCCTCTTGCTGGCACCGGTGGACGCTTGGGAAACGCTGCAAGACTATCTGCGCGGCACCGAGAGCGCGCGCGAGGCCGAGAACCTGGCGCGACGCCAGCTGGTGCAACAGGCCGAACGCCTGAGCCGCGCCGAGCAGCTGCAGGCCGAAAACCAGCGCCTGCGCGCCTTGCTGGAGCTGCGCCCTGCCGTGCAGGTCAGCTCGGTCTCGGCCGAGGTGCTGTACGAGGCGACCGACCCCTATTCGCGCCGCGTCGTCATCGACCGGGGCAGCCGGCATGGTGTGCAGCCGGGCGCGCCGGTCATCAATGACAAGGGCGTGCTCGGTCAGGTCACCAGGGTTTACGGCCTCAGCGCCGAGGTGACCTTGCTGAACGACAAGGATGCGGCGATTCCGGTCTTGAACTCGCGCACCCAGCAACGTAACGCGGCATTTGGGCGCAGCGATGGCAATGGCATGGAGCTGCGTTTTCTGGCCGCCAATGCCGACGTCAAAGAGGGCGACGTTTTGGTGACGTCTGGCCTTGACGGTGTCTACCCACCCGGCCTGCCGGTTGCGCGCGTCAGCTTGGTCGAGCGGCGCGGCGATACCAGCTTTGCCAGCGTCGGCCTGCAACCCATCGCGCAGGCCGACAGCGCCCGCCATGTCTTGGTCCTGCAGCCGCTGGCCCAGCATGAGGCGGCGCAGGCCGAAGCCGCTGCGGCGGCAGCCGCCGATGCGGCGTCTGCGGCCGCTAGCAAGAGCGCGCGCAAGGCCGCAGCTGCGGCGGCCAAAGGAGGCTCGAAATGATCATGCCGCGTGGCTCCGGCCAGCTCTTGATGCCGGCCAATCCGCTTTTTATTGGCCTCAGTTTGATCCTGGCGCTGATGGTCGATATGGTGCCGATCGGCCGTTCGCCCGCGATGCCCGATTTGCTGGCCGTGGTGCTGGTGTTCTGGGGCGTGCACCAGCCGCGCCGCATTGGCGTGAGCTGGGCCTTTGCCTTCGGTTTGCTGGTGGACGTTCACCATGGCGCCTTGCTCGGTCAGCATGCGCTGGCCTACAGCCTGCTCAGCTACGCGGCGGTCAGCCTGCACCGCCGCCTGCCCGGCTTTGGGCTGGTGACGCAGGCCTTCCATGTCCTGCCCTTGTTCATGGCGGCCCATGCGGTGTCGCTGTTGGTTCGCATGGTGGTGGGCGGCATGTGGCCGGGCTGGCAGCTGGCTTTGGCCCCGCTGTTCGAGGCGATGCTGTGGCCGCTGGCCACCGTCTTGCTGCTGGCGCCCCAGCGGCGGGCGCCGGATCGCGACGCCAATCGCCCCCTGTGAGTGCCCTTGTGAATCCCCTTGTGAGCGGCTCAGGGCTCCCGACATGACGGTGATGAAAAACATCCAGCAAGAGCTGGGCGGCTTTCGCTTGCGCCTGGTCGCGGCCGGCTTGTTTGTGCTCTTGTGCTTTGGCCTGTTGACGGCCCGCTTGCTGTTCTTGCAGGTCACGCAACATGACAATTTGCTCGACCGCGCCGAGTCCAATCGCACCACCATCGTCCCCATCGTGCCCAACCGGGGCCTGATCAAGGACCGCAATGGCGTCGTGCTGGCCAGCAACTACTCGGCCTACACGCTGGAGATCACGCCGGCCAAGGTCGATGATCTAGACGGCACCATCGACGCGCTGGCCCAGCTGATCGAGATCCAGCCGCGCGACCGCAAGCGCCTCAAGCGCCTGATGAGCGAGAGCAAGAACTTCGAGTCGCTGCCGATTCGCACCAAGCTCAGTGACACCGAAGTCGCCAAGTTCACCGCGCAGCGCTTTCGCTTCCCTGGCGTCGAGATCAAGGCGCGGCTGTTCCGCAACTACCCGCTGGGTGAGGTCGGCGCGCATTTGATCGGCTATATCGGCCGCATCAACCAGGCCGAGAAGAAGGCCATGGATGATTGGGAGGAAGAAGACTTCGCCAATTACCGCGGCACCGAGTACATCGGCAAGCTGGGCCTGGAACAGGCTTATGAGCGCGAGCTGCACGGCATCACCGGCTTCGAGCAGTTGGAGACCAGTGCCGGCGGGCGCGCCGTGCGCCGGCTCGCCCACAAGCCACCCACGCCGGGCAACACCTTGGTGCTGTCGATCGACATCCGCCTGCAAGCGCTGGTCGAGGAGTTGTACAAGGACCGGCGCGGCGCGCTGGTGGCGATTGACCCGCGCAATGGTGAGGTGCTGGCCTTTGTGTCCAAGCCGACCTTTGACCCTAACTTGTTCGTCGATGGCATCGACGCCGACAACTGGCGCGAGCTCAACGAGAACATCGACAAACCTTTGTTGAACCGGGCGATGCGTGGCACCTATCCGCCGGGCTCCACCTTCAAGCCCTTTATGGCGATGGCGGCCCTGAACTCGGGCAAGCGCTCGCCCAGCCTGATCATCCAGGACAACCTCACCTACAGCTTCGGCGGCCGCACCTTCGGCAGCCCCGAGGTGGACCGGCCCGGCCCTAAAGACATGCGTTTGGCCATCGTCAGCTCCAGCAACGTCTATTTCTACAGCCTGGCCAATGAGATGGGCGTGGACCTGATTCATGACGAGTTGGAACCGTTCGGCTTTGGCCGCAAGACCGGTATCGACCTGATCGGCGAGCTGACCGGTGATCTGCCGTCCACTGCCTGGAAGCGCACCCGCTTTAAAAAGCCCGAGCAGCAAAAATGGTATGCCGGTGAGACGATTTCGCTGGGTATCGGCCAGGGTTACAACAACTTCACCATGCTGCAACTGGCCACGGCCACCTCGACGCTGTCCTCCGCCGGCCTGCGCTACAAGCCGCGCTTGGTGCGCGAGATTCAGGACGTCGTCAAACATGAACAGCGCCGCGTCGCCAGTGACGCGATGACGCCCTTGCCGCTCAGGCCCGAACAGGTCGATGTGATTTTGAATGCTATGCATGGTGTGACGGTGGAAGGCACCTCGCGCGCTGTGTTTGCCGGCGCCGGCTACAAGAGCGGCGGTAAGACCGGCACCGCGCAAGCGGTGGGCTTGCGTGCCGGCGAAAAGTACAAAGACATCAAGGCCGATGAACGCAAGCGCGACCATTCGCTCTACGTCGCCTTCGCGCCTATCGAAGCGCCGACGATCGCGGTGGCGGTGATCGTCGAGAACGCCGGTTTCGGCTCCACCTCGGCCGCGCCTATCGCCCGGCGCCTGTTCGACTTTGTGCTGATGGGGCAATACCCGAGCGAAGAAGACATCGCCCTGACCCAGCAAGGCAAGACCACCGCGCCGGTCGGCAAGCCGCGCCTGGCGACCGAGATCCCACTGCCGGGCAATGCGGCCGATGTAGCGGCGGCAGCTTCGGCGGCCTCCGCCTCGGCTGCTGGTGCTTCAGCTTCTGCGTCTGCCCCCATGCCTTCCGCTTCAGCAGCTTCGGCAGCTCCGGCGATAGCGAACATGCCGGCCGCATCCGCATCCAGCAAGCCCGCCCTTCGGCCGGCCAGTGCGCCAAGAGCCGCTGTCCAGCCCCCCGCATCCGGAGCTTCGCGATGACCGACGTTTTCAAAAAGCCCAGTCTTTGGCAGCACCTCAAACCGATGTTCGCCGGCTTTGACATCCCGCTGCTGTTGGCCATCGCCTGGCTGGCCGGCATTGGCTTGATATCGATGTACTCGGCAGGTTTCGATCACGGCACCCGATTCGTCGACCATGGTCGCAATATGCTGCTGGCTTTCGGGGTCATGTTCCTGGTGGCGCAGCTGCCGCCGCAGCGCTTGATGGCGCTGGCGATACCGCTTTACACCGTGGGCATGGCGCTGTTGCTGGCGACGGCGCTGTTCGGCATCAGCAAAAAAGGGGCGACCCGCTGGCTCAATATAGGCATCGTCATCCAACCCTCGGAGTTGCTGAAGATTGCCACGCCGCTGATGCTGGCCTGGTGGTTCCAAAAGCGCGAAGGGGCGCTGCGTCTGGCCGACTTCATCGCCGCCTTTGTCTTGCTCTTGCTGCCGGTAGCCCTGGTGGCCAAGCAGCCCGATTTGGGCACCGCCATCCTGGTCGCGGCGGCCGGCATCTATGTGATTTTCTTTGCCGGCCTGTCCTGGCGCTTGATCCTGCCGGCCTTTGTGCTCGGTGCAGCGGCCGTCACGGCGCTGATCATGAGCGAAGACGCCATCTGCCAGCCCGACGTGACCTGGCCGGTGCTGCGCGAGTACCAAAAGAACCGCGTCTGCACATTGCTGGACCCGACCAAAGACCCGCTGGGCAAGGGCTTTCACATCATCCAGGGCGGTATCGCGATCGGCTCCGGCGGCATCACCGGCAAGGGCTTTATGCAAGGCACGCAAACCCATCTGGAGTTCATCCCCGAGCGCACCACCGACTTCATATTTGCAGCCTTCGGCGAGGAGTTCGGCCTAGTTGGCGCGATGGCCTTGCTGGCGGGGTTTTCGGCCCTGATATTGCGCGGGCTGCTGATCGCCTCGAGCGCGCCGACCATGTTCGCGCGCCTGATGGCGGGCGCGGTGACGATGAGCTTTTTCACCTATGTCTTCGTCAATATGGGCATGGTCAGCGGCATCTTGCCGGTCGTGGGTGTGCCCCTGCCTTTCATCAGTTATGGCGGCACGGCGATGGTGATGCTGGGCATCAGCCTGGGAATGCTGATGTCGATCGCCAAGAGCCGGCGCTTCAATCAGTCTTGAGCGGCAGAGAACTTTTTACTGCGCGACCGCCATGCGTCGTTGGCCGGGTGCTCGAAATCCTCACGTACAGGGAGTACGTTCCGGTTTCTGCGCTCCGTCCGCCTAGCCTGACGGCCGCTCGCTACAAAAGTTCTCAGCCGCTAAGCCTAGTTCAGCGCCGCAGGCTCTAGCTTGTGGCCTCAATGGGAAGAGCCTGTTCGCTCAGCGCAGGCTCTAGCTAAGCTCAATGGGATGAGCCTGGTCGCTCAGCGCAGGCTCTAGCTAAGCTCAATGGGATGAGCCTGAAAACGCACCGTGAAGCGCGCACCGGGCCCCTGGCCCGCGGCATCGACATGACCCGGCCGGCGCTGGCGAGTGTCATCCAGGCTGACTTCGGCCTCATGCTGGCCGGCGATCTCGCGAACGATGGCCAGGCCCAGCCCTGAGCCGTCCACATTGGTGCCCAAGGCGCGGTAAAAAGGCTGGAAGACCTTCTCGCGTTCCGATTCAGGAATGCCCGGCCCGGTGTCTTCCACCTGCAAGACGCTGACCTGGCCGAACGGGTCTTCGACCACGCGCACGGTGACGGTGCCGCTCGTCGGCGTGTAGAGCAGGGCGTTGTCCACCAAGTTGCGGATCAGCTCGCGAATCAATAGCGGGTGGCCGAGTACGCGCAGCCCGCATTGCTCTTCGGACGGCCCCTCATAGCCCAGGTCAATGCGCTTATCGAGCGCGCGCGGGACAAAGTCGCGCACCGTCTCGATCGCCAGTTCGGCCAGATTGACCTCGCTGCGCCGCGCCGCATGTTCTTTGTCCTCGGCCCGCGCCATCGCCAGCAGCTGGTTGACCATATGCGCGGCGCGCTGGCTGCTCAGCGAGATCTGCTGCAGCGAGCGCTTCAGCTCGGCCGGCTCGCTATGCCCCTCGTCGATCTGCGCTTGAGCGAACTCGGCTTGCGCGCGCAGGCCGGCGAGCGGCGTCTTCAGCTGGTGCGCGGCGTCGGCCAGAAAATGCTTTTGGCTGCTGATCGACTGATCCAGCCGCGCCAACAGATCATTGATCGCCCGCACCAGCGGCGCCACCTCATCGGGGATGCGCAGCTCGTCAATCGGGCTCAGGTCGGAGCTGTCGCGCGAGCGGATGCGGCGCTGCAATTCATTCAAGGGCGCAATGCCACGCGCCAGCGCCAGCCAGACCAGCAAGACCGCCAGCGGCAGGATCACAAACTGCGGCAAGATCACGCCCTTGATGATTTCGTTGGTCAGGCGCGAGCGTTTGCCCAAGGTCTCCGCCACCTGCACCAGCATGGTCTTGGTCGAGCCGGCCATGCCCTCGGGCGCCACCCAGATGTAAGCCACGCGCACAGCCTCGTTGCCAATTTCGTCGTCCCTGAAATGCAATTCCCAGGGCACGATCACCTCGTCGTCGGGTGGCACCGGCAGCGCCGCATCACCGCTCAGCAGCTCGCCTTTCAGGCCCAGCACCTGATAGAACACCGTGTCGGTTTCATCGGCACGCAGCAGCGCAGCGGCTTCCGGCGCCAAGGCGTATTTGGGCCGCCCACCGCGCGGGGCGGGGTCTGCCGCAGCGACCTGCAGGCCCAGCGTGCGCGCCATCTCGCCCAGCTCGCGGTCATAGGGCTTGCTGGCGATGCCTTGCGCGACCAGCCAGGTCAGCGCGACGCTGATCGGCCAGATCAGCAGCAGCGGCGCCAGCATCCAATCGAGGATCTCGCCAAACAGCGAGCGTTGACCAGAGCTAGCCGGCATCGCGAACCGCTGCTTGACGGAGCTGTTGAGCAGGCATCAGCGGCTGGCTCAGGGGGCGATCTTTTCCAGGCAATAACCCAAGCCGCGCACGGTGGCGATGCGGATCGGGCCTTGTTCGATCTTTTTGCGCAGCCGGTGGATATAGACCTCAATGGCGTTATTGCTAACCTCTTCACCCCACTCACACAGGCGCTCCACCAACTGGTCCTTGCTGACCAGGCGCCCGGCGCGTTGCAGCAGTACTTCCAGCAGGCTCAGCTCGCGCGCCGACAGCTCTATCATCTGATCGTTGATGTAGGCGACGCGCCCGGTCGCATCAAAGCTCAGGGGACCATGCTTGATGACGCTGGAGGCGGTGCCCAGGCCGCGCCGGGTCAGCGCGCGCACGCGGGCTTCGAGCTCCTGCAGTGAGAAGGGCTTGGCCATGAAGTCATCGGCGCCAAAGTCCAGGCCCTTGACGCGTTGCTCGACGCTGTCGGCCGCCGTCAGAATCAAGACCGGCATCGAAGAGCCGCGCGCGCGCAGCTTGCGCAAAACCTCCAGGCCGTGCAGTTTGGGCAGGCCCAGGTCCAGAATCACCAGATCGAATTCATGCGAGGCCAGGGCGGCGTCGGCCTCGCTGCCATTGCTGACCTGATCGACTGCGTAGCCGGAGGCGCGCAGCGAACGCAGCAGCGCGTCGGCCAGCACTTGATCATCTTCCGCAATCAGAATGCGCATCGGGTGTCTCCGTTCTTGATCTATGTTGAGCGCATTCTAGGAGGGCGCCGGTTGACGCGTGGTTTGGGGCATGGATTGCAGTTCGAGCGGCATGGCCTCGCGTGCGGCCCGCGCCGCGCTCAATGCCGGCTAAGGGTTAGCCAGCAATGCCAAAGAGACGCGCATGAATTACATTCTGAAAGCGCTTTCATAAAAACATCGGAGACCGAAACAATGCCCGCAAGTACCTGCTCGGAACAGCAGTCGCTGCTGCCGGGGCCGACGCGACGCGCCTGGCTGGCGGGGAGCGCCGCCGGTGCATGGCTGGCGCTGGGCGCAGCGGGGCGGGTTGCGGCTGACGAGAAGATCACGCTGACCGTCGCCGCCTTCCCGCTGGTCGATGAGATCGCCCGGGCCGCCTTGCCTGCTTGGCAGCGCCTGCATCCGAATGTGGCTGTTGAGGTGCTCACCCGCCAATACGCTGATCACCACACGGCCATGAGCACGGCGCTGTCTACCGCGGCGCTTCTGCCCGACGTGCTGGCGCTGGAGTCCAGCAAGCTTGGCCGCTTCGCGCAGGGCGGCGGCCTGGAAAACTTGGCTCAAGCACCTTTCGCGCTAGACCGCTATCGGCCGCTGCTGGTGCCCTATGCCTATGACCAGGCCATCGCCCGCAACGGCGCCGTCGTCGCGGTACCGACCGATATCGGCCCCGGCACCTTGCTCTATCGCCAGGACATCCTGGCCCGCGCCGCTGTCGATGCCGCTGAGTTAACGCGTTCCTGGGACGGCTATATTGCGGCCGGCGCCCGCATCAAGAAGCAGACCGGCGCTTATTTGATCGCCCATGTGCAGGCGATCAAAGACATCTTGATCCGCACCGGCATTGCGCCCGGCGAGGGCATCTATTTCGACCAGAACTCGCGGGTGCTGGTGCAGTCCGAGCGCTTTGTGCGCGCATTTGAGTTGGCGCTAAAGGTGCGCCGTCTAGGGCTGGATGCCCGCATCACCGCTTGGTCGAATGAATGGGCCGAGGGCTTCAAACGCGGCACGTTGGCCACCGAATTGTCCGGAGCATGGTTGGTTGGCCAACTGAGCAACTGGATCGCGCCGAAAACGGCCGGCCTGTGGCGCGCCGCCGAGCTGCCCGAGGGTGCCAATGCCGGCTACGGCGGCGCCTTCTACGCAATACCGCGCAAGCTGGATGCCAACCGCAAGCTGCTGGCCTGGCAGTTCATCCAGCTGATGACGCTGGACCGCGAGCGTCAATTGACCGCCTTCAAAACGCATGATGCCTTCCCGGCGCTGCTGGCCGCGCATGAGGATCCGTTTTTTGACGCGCCAGTCGCATTCTTGGGCGCTCAGCCGGCGCGGCAGCTATGGCGCCAGGCCGCGCGCCGCATCAGCGCCGTGCCTGTGCACAAGCAAGACCCCTTCGCCGATGAAGTGATTGGAAGCGAACTCGATCATGTCTTGAACCGTGGCAAATCTATTCGCACCGCCCTCGCCGACGCCCAAGCCCTGCTTGAACGTCGTGCTCACCGATGAAACCACCTCCACTCAGATCACCATGCCAACTGCCTCCTTGCAACTTTGCTCCGAACTCATCTCGCAACGCCGCTGCTGGACGCCCTTGCTCGCCGGCCTGGCTCTCGTTGCCTGCGGTTCGGGCGGGGCTGATGTGGCGCCCGCGCCTGCTCAGACGCCGGCACCGGCAGCACAAACGCTCAGCCTGCCGGCCGGCTATAAGCTGGTCTGGTCTGATGAGTTCGAGCAAGCCGGCCTGCCCGACCCGGCCAAATGGGTCTACGACACCGGCATGAACAAGCAAGGCTGGCACAACAAGGAACTGCAGTACTACAGCCATGCGCGGGCGGAGAACTCCGTCGTGCAAGACGGCAAGCTCATCATCAGCGCGCGCTTGGAATCCCTGGACAAGCAGCCCGATTGGGGCGGCCAGCGCTACACCTCGGCCCGCTTGATCACCGCTGGCAAGGCCGACTGGACCTATGGCTTTTTTGAGATCCGCGCCAAGCTGCCCTGTGGCGTCGGAAGTTGGCCAGCGATCTGGATGCTGGGCAGTCAGGGCGAATGGCCAGCAGGCGGCGAGCTCGACATCATGGAACAGGTCGGCAAAGAGCCGGCCAAGGTCTTCAGTACCGTCCACACCACGGCCGGCAGCGGCGCGCATGGCAAGGGCGGCGAGACCCAGGTGCCTGACGCATGCAGCGCCTTTCACAACTACCAGATGCACTGGACGGCCGACCAAGTGAGCTTCGGCATTGACGGCAAGACCCATGCCGTCTATCCAAACCTCAAGACCGGCAAGGCCGCCTGGCCTTTTGATGCGCCGCAGTTCTTGATTCTGAATATCGCCATCGGCGGCGATCTGGGCGGGCCGGTCGATGACGCCGCCTTGCCGATCCGTATGGAAGTCGAGCATGTGCGCATCTACCAGCAGGCCAAGTAAGCGGCGGCGCGGCTTGGCTGGCTTGATCACGATCGGGCTGCTGCTGACCATGGCCGTGCAAGGGCAAGCGGCGACGGTCGAGATCAAACCGCGCGGCAGCCAAATTGCCGGCCCGGCACAAGAGGACCGCGGCGAGCCCGACTGGCAGGCGCGCATGAACAACTGGCAGCGCGATAGCGCCGGTGAGTTTGAGCTCTGGCTGCAAGCGATGCGGGCTTGGCGCATGCAGCAGCTCAAAGCGATGGCCTATGACGACGCGCAGTACCGCCGCCCCGAGCTGCTCTGGACGCAGCGCAACTTCGTGCAGCCGCAGGCGATGATGGAGGACCGCTATCTCTACGACCCACAAGCGCGGCGCTACACACCCGAGCGCTACCTCGCCGACCTGAATCAGCGTTATGGCGGCATCGACAGCGTGCTGCTGTGGCCGGTCTATCCGAACATCGGCATCGACGACCGCAACCAATGGGATATGTTGCGCGACCTGCCCGGCGGTCTGCCGGCGCTGCGCCAACTGGTCAAGGACTTTCAAAGCCGAGGCGTGCGCGTGCTGTTCCCGCTGCTGCCCTGGGACCAGGGCTCGCGCGACGAAGGCCGGCCCATGCCCGAAGCTATCGCCGCGCTGATGGCCGAGATCGGCGCCGACGGCATCAATGGCGACACCATGGAAGGCCTACCGCTGGCTTACCGCGAGGCAGTGGACGCGAGTGGCCGGGCGCTGCTGCTGCAGCCCGAGCTGTCCTTCAAGGACGAGGCGATGCTGGCCTTCAATCAGCAGAGCTGGGGTTATTGGGAGACGCCATTTGTGCCCATGGTCAGTAAATGGAAGTGGTTAGAACCGCGCCATCTGATCCATGTCAGCGACCGCTGGGCCACCGACCGCCACAACATCATGCAGGCGGCTTTTTTTAACGGCGCCGGCATCCAGAGCTGGGAGAACATCTGGGGTTGGTGGAACCCCTTCACGCCGCGAGATGCCGAGGCTCTCAGGCGCATCGCGAGCATCTACCGCGCCGTGCCCGATTTGCTGAGCAGCCTGGATTGGGTGCCTCATCTGCCGACGCAGCATTACGGTGTCTTCGCCAGCAGCTTTGCCGGTGCGGGCCGCACCTTGTGGACGCTGGTCAACCGCAATGCCTTTGCGCTCGATGAGGCCATCATCAAGCTGGCACATCGGCCGGGGCGGCGCTATTTCGATCTGTGGCGCGGCGTGGAGCTAGCGGCCAGGGTAAGCGCTTCCGAGGCTGTGTTGAGCTTCGAGATGGAGCCGCTCGGTTACGGTGCGGTGCTCGGGCTGGACGGCGGCGCATTGCCGGCCGGTCTTGCGGCATTCTTGACAGCGCAGCAGGCTCGGGCCAGTCAGCCCTTGAGCGCCTACTCCGCCGAATGGAAGCCGCTGCCGCAAACGATGCTGCCAATCGCGGCTACACGGTCTGTCAGCCAAGCGCTTAGCGGCATGGTTGAGATTCCCGCCGGCGAGTTTGACTTCCGCGTCACCGGTGTCGAAATCGAGGGCGAGAACCGCCCCGGCATGGATGTGCAATACCCCTGGGAGGCTTTGCCCCGCCGCGCTCATCTGCACCGCATGGCGCTCAAGCGTTTCTTCATCGACCGTCATCCGGTCACCAACGCACAGTTCAAGTCCTTCATCGACGCCGCCGGCTACCAGCCCGCCGATGCACATAACTTCCTGAAAGCATGGGCCGGGCCCAGTCCAAAGCCGGGCGATGCCCAGCGCCCCGTCACATGGGTGTCGATTGAAGACGCGCGCGCCTATTGCCAATGGGCCGGCAAGCGCCTGCCGCATGAGTGGGAATGGCAATACGCGGCGCAGGGCAGCGATGGCCGGCAATACCCCTGGGGCAATCAATGGCTGGCCGCCGCTGCACCCACGCCCGCCACCGAGCGGGACATGCCGCCGCCCGCCCCGGTCGGCACGCACCCCTTGGGCGCCAGCCCGTTTGGGGTCGAGGACATGGTGGGCCTGGTCTGGCAATGGACCGATGAATTCGCCGACGAGCACACCCGCGCGGCCGTGCTGCGCGGCGGCAGCTACTATCGGCCCCGAGGCTCGCACTGGTACTTTCCGTCGGCCTTGAAGCTGAACGAGCATGGCAAATACTTACTGATGGCGCCGTCCAAAGACCGGGCCGGCACCATCGGTTTTCGCTGTGTGATGGATGGGGGTTGAAGCCGCTATTTTTTGAAAGGCTGGAACTGTTCGATGTGGAAGATGAAGACCGCCCAGGCCTTGTTCCTGGCCACCGCTTTGCTGAATCTAACGGCCTCTGCCCGTGGTGCGCAAGGCCAGCCCTTTCAATGGCCCAAGGGCGAGCGCGCGGCGGTCAGCCTGGCCTATGACGACGCGCTGAACAGCCAGCTCGACAACGCCATTCCGGCCTTGAATCGGGCCGACTTGCGCGGCAGCTTTTACTTGACGCTGAGCAGCGATGTCGTGAGCCGTCGCATGAACGAGTGGCGCGCCGCGGCCGCCGCCGGCCATGAGCTGGGCAATCACACGCTGTTTCACCAATGCTCCCGCGCCGGGTCTGAGCGCGCCTGGGTCAGCGAAGACAACGATCTGGACAAGATCAGTGCCTCTCAACTGGCCGCGCAGATTCGCGTCGGCAACACCTTGCTGCGGGCAATTGACGGCAAGACTGAGCGTAGCTTCACCGCGCCCTGCACCGAGCATTTGGCCGGGGGCCAGAACTATCTGACGCTGATCAAGGGCGACTTTGTCGCCATCAAGGCCAAGGTCGGTGGTGTTGTACCCGATATGGCCCAGCTTGACCCTTATGCGGTCAGCGTCTTCGTCCCGCTAGATGCCAGCGGAGCGCAACTGATCGCGCTTGTCGACCAGGCGGCCCAGGCCGGCACGATGATCAACATCACCTTTCATGGCATAGGCGGCGATCACCTCAGCGTGTCAACACAGGCGCACGCAGAACTGCTCAATTACCTCGCGGCACGCCGTGATGTCTTCTGGATTGACACGTTTGTGAACATCATGAAGTATGTGAAGGGTATGCAGGGCGTGAAGGAAACTGGCTCACGCTGAGTCAGGCCATCAGCGCCTGGGCTGAACTGATTCGAGCAGCCATCAATAAGTGCAACACAAACCGGGAAGCAAGCGCGTGAAATTCGAAGTATTCAATGAAAGCAATCCTGCCGTCTTTGATGCGTTGGTTGACGGCGTCAGGGCCTATAACCATGAACTGCTGGGTAAGGAGCTGTCGAAGCCGCTTTGCGCAGTCGGTCGGGACGACGCGGGCAAGCTCTTGGGCGGTGTTGCCGGGCGGACGATATACAAACAGTTTTTGATCGAAGTGGTCTGGGTGGATAAAGCCGCGCGTGGAAGCGGCTTGGGCCGCAGACTGATGGCCTTGGCGGAAACCGAGGCGAGGCAGCGGGGCTGTGTGGCCGCCCAGGTGGACACGCTCGCTCTGCAGGCGCCCGACTTTTACGGCAAGCTTGGATTTGAAGTGATTGGTCGGGTCACAGGCATTCCGGGTATTCCCGAGCGCGTATTTTTGCTCAAGCGTTACCAGTGAAACGCAAGAGGCGTTGAACCACTCGGCTGGGGTCGACGCTCGAATTCTTTGGCTGATTTCAGCCCAGCAAACAAGCATCCGCACCAAAGCGCAGTGCCGCCGCTGCGTCCACATCCAGACCGACCCGTTGGCCAGCCTGAATGCTGCTGTGGCCCGCGCCGACCTTGGCGCTGAGCAGATCGGGCAGGCCCTCGATGCGCAGATACAGAATCGAGCTGTCGCCCAGATGTTCGGCCAACTCGACCTGGGCCGGGATGCCTTGCTCGGCGGCGACCAGGCGTACATGCTCGGCGCGCAAGCCCACGCGCTTGGCCGCCATGTCGTTGCTGTTCGCCAGCAGTTTTGCCCATAGGCCTTGGTGCGCCGCACTGGCCGCCCCTGCCACGGGTCGGTCAATGAAATTGATGCGCGGCGCGCCGATAAAGGCGGCGACAAACTCATTCGCCGGGCGCTCGTAAAGCTCCAGCGGCGCGCCGAGCTGTTCGATGCGGCCCTGGTTGAAGACCGCGATGCGGTCGCCCATGGTCATGGCCTCGACCTGATCATGGGTCACGTAAATCATCGTCGTGCCGAGTTCCTTGTGCAGCCGCGACAGCTCGATGCGCATATTGACGCGCAGCGCGGCGTCCAGGTTGGACAGCGGCTCGTCGAACAAAAAGACCTTGGGCTTGCGCACGATGGCGCGGCCAATCGCGACCCGCTGGCGCTGGCCGCCGGACAGCTCCTTGGGGTAGCGGCCGAGCAAATCGGTGATGCGCAAGACTTCGGCGGTGCGGGCCACCTGGGCCTCGCGTTTTGCCTTGGACTCGCCTGCCATCTTCAGCGCGAAGCCCATATTCTCGGCCACCGTCATATGCGGGTACAGCGCATAACTCTGAAACACCATGGCGGCACCCCGGTCGGCAGGGCGCACCTCATTGGCGCGCACGCCGGCGATTTGTAGCTCGCCGGCGCTGATCTCTTCCAGCCCGGCAATCATGCGCAAGGTGGTCGACTTACCGCAGCCCGACGGCCCGACAAAGACCATGAACTCGCCGTCGCGCACCTCCAGGTCTATGCCTTTGATGATCTCGATCTTGTCGTAGCTTTTGCGGATGCCGCGCAGTGAAACCTGTCCCATTTTCTCGTCCTCAGAACTGTTTTTGCGCTTGCAGGAAGTCGCGATACCAGAGCGCGCTGTCTTTGAGTGTGCGCTGCTGTGTCTGGTAGTCGACATGCACGATGCCGAAGCGTTTCTCGTAGCCTGAGGCCCATTCGAAGTTGTCCATCAGGCTCCAGACCATATAGCCGCCCATGTCGACGCCCTGGCGCATCGCCTCGGCCACCGCGTCGATGTGACGCGCCAGATAGTCGAGGCGATCCTGGTCATGCACTTGGCCCGCGACCATCTTGTCTTTGAAAGCGCCGCCGTTTTCGGTCACGAACAACGGCGGCACCGGGTAGTCGCGCTTGAGGCGCAGGAGCAGCTCGGTCAGCCCTTCGGGGTAGACCTCCCAGCCCATGTCGGTGACAGGTAAACCGGTGCTGCCGGCCTTGTAGCTCTTGTCGGCGCTGACGACCGAGTGCGAGTAATAGTTGACGCCAAGGAAGTCCATCGGTGCGGCAATCAACTGCATGTCGCCGGCTTCGATCTCGGGTGCATCGCCGCCCAGGTCAGCCAACACATCGCTCGGATAAGCGCCCTTGAAGAGCGGGTCCAGATACCAGCGCAGCAGGCGGCCGTCTTCCAAGCTGGCCTGAGCGCGGTCGGCGGCCGTGTCGGTGGCCGGGTGCATGGGCGCCAGATTCAAGACGATGCCCAGCTTGGCGCTAACGCCTTGCTCGCGCAGCGCCCGCAGCGCCAGGCCGTGACTGAGCAGCAGGTGATGCGAAACCTGCGCGGCGGTCTTGCGGCTCTTGATGCCGGGGGCGAAGATGCCGGTCTCGTGGCCAAGCGTCGCGACCACCCAGGGCTCGTTGTGCGTGGCGATCGAGGCCAGGCGGTCGCCCAGGCGAGCGTTGATGCCGAGCGCGTAGTCGACAAAGCGCTGTGTGGTGTCGCGCTTGGCCCAGCCTCCGGTGGCTTGCAAGGCGTCCGGCAGGTCCCAGTGGTTGAGCGTCAGATGAGGCTGCAGGCCGCGCGCCAGCAGGCCGTCGACGATGCGCTCGTAGAAGTCCAGACCTTTGTCGTTCCAGGCGCCGCTGCCGGCGGGCTGCACGCGTGGCCAGGAGACCGAGAAGCGGTAGGCATTGACGCCCAAGGCGGCAATCATGTCCAGATCTTCGGCCCAGCGTTGGTAATGCTGGCAGGCGATGTCGCCGTTGCTGGCGTCGGCAATCTTGCCGGGCTGGGCACAAAAGCTGTCCCAGATCGAGGGGCCTTTGCCGTCGGCGGCGCTGGCACCTTCGATCTGGAAAGCGCTGGTGGCCACGCCCCAGACAAAGTCGTGCGGGAAGAAGGAGTTCTTTTTATTGCTCATGGGCAGAGGAGGCGGGAGAAGAGTTAGGCGGCGTGCGTCTACTTGACGGCGCCTACGGTGAGACCGGAAATCAGCTGCCTGGAAGACATGACGAACAGAACGATCAGCGGCAGCGTTGCGATGGCCGAGCCGGTCATCAGCGCGCCCCATTCGGTGTCGACCGGGCTTTGCAGGCTGCGCAGCGCCAGCGGCAGCGTGTACATATCCGGCGAGCGCATCACGATCAGTGGGCCGATGAAGTTATTCCAGGAGGCGATGAAGGTGATCAGGCCCAGCGTGCCCAGCGCTGGTTTGAGCAGCGGCAAGACGATGCGAAAGAAGATGCCGAACTCGCCGCAGCCGTCCATGCGCGCCGCCTCGACCAGGTCGCGCGGGATCGAGGTCAAGGCGAACTGCCGCATCAGGAAGATGCCGAAGGCGCTGGCCGCGCCGGGGATGTAGAGCGCGCGCGGCTGATCGATCCAGCCCAGCATGTCCATGATCATGAAGGTCGGGATCATGTTCATAAAGGTCGGCAGCAGCATCGTGCCCATGACCAGACCGAACAGCGCCTTCTTGTAGCGGAACTCGAACATCGCGAAGGCATAGCCACCCATGGCGCAGAACAGCAAGGTCAGCAGCGTCGAGGCCAGGCCGACATAAATGCTCCAGCCCAGATTGCGCCAGAAGGGAATGCGCTTGGTCAGGATGGCGAGGTTGTTGAGAAAGTCGTCGCCGAAAAACATCGGCGGCGGCATGCTGAAGATCTCGCCGCGCGAATGGGTGGCGAACACGAACATGAAATAGAAGGGCGCCAGCATGATGAGCATGCCGAGGCCGACCAGACCGTAGGCGGCCCAGGGTGCGAGTTGGTGCTTGGAGCTTGTGTGCATATCAAAGGCCTTCTTCAAGCGCCGCGCTGGCGAAACGCGCGGTTGGTTAGCCAGGTCAGCAGGCCCACCAGCAGAAAGAGCAACCAGGACATCGCGCTGGCCGCACCAAAATCATTGAAGTCAAAAGCCATGCGGTAGAGGTAGATGGCCGTCGTCATGCCGGCCTGGTCGGTGCCGCCACGGCCATTGGTCAGGATGAAGGGTTCCTCGAACAGCTGCAGGCCGCCGATCACGCTCAGCGTGACGCCGAAAAAGATCATCGGCTTCAAGCTCGGCAAGGTGATGTGCCAGAACTGCTGCATCCGGCTGGCGCCGTCCATGCGTGCGGCTTCCATGATGTCGGCAGGAATAGTCTGCAGTGCGGCCAGATAGAGCACCACATTGAAGCCGACATAGCGCCAGAACACGATCATCGCAATCGCGGGTTTCAATGCGTCCGGGTTGTTGAGCCAGTCGATCGCCGCAGCCGGCATCAGCCAGCCGATACCAGGCAGCTCGCGCAAGGCCGCGATGACGCCATTGATCAGGCCGTAGTCGGTCGAGAACAAAGAGCTGAACAGGATCGCGATCGCCACCGTCGAGGTGATGTAGGGCATGAAGTAGGCGCCGACGACGCCGTTGCGAAGGCGCTTGAACGAGGCATGGATGAAGCAGGCCAGCGGGATCGCCACCAGATGCTGGGGCACGCCCGAGGCCAAGGCCAGCCAGGTGGTGTTCTTCAGCGACTTCCAGAACCATTCGTCTTGCAGCGCGAAGGCGAAGTTGTCGAGGCCGACGAAGCTCATCGCCGTCAGGCCGCTGGTCGGCTCCCAGGTCTGGAAGGCCAGGTAGAGCGAGAAGCTCAGCGGGAACATGCCGAAGATCAGGAACAGCAGCACGAAAGGTGCCAAGAACACATAGGGCGCCCAGCGTGGTGGCAAGCGCAGGAAGACAGGTAGCTTCATCGTGAGGGTCCTGACGCTTTACTTAACGGGTGGCGCGCTGCTTCAGCAGGCGTTCGGCATCGGCCAGCGCGGTGCGGATGTCTTTGCCGCGCTCCAGCACCTTGTCGAGTTCGGTGTCTATGACTTCCTCGGCAAACGCGTCTTGCTTGTGCACATCTACCGCCTTGATGCGGCGAGCCGCGTCGCGCCAGCCCATCCGCGCGGTCTGACCGCCCAGGAAAGCAATCGGCTGCTCGAAGAACGGGTCGTCATGCGCTTCCAGCAAGGCCGGGAAGGCGTCTTGCGCTTTGAAGGCGCGCAGCTGTATCTCCCGGTTCAGGGTCAGGAACTGAATCAGGTCCCAGGCCAAGGCCTTGTTGGCCGGGTCGGCCTTGCGCGGCAATGCAAAGAAAGTGCCGCCGTAGGCCGCAAACGCTCCCTCGGGCAGTTGTGCGGCACGCCACAGGCCGGCGGTGTTGGGGGCCAACCAGGTATTCAAGTGGCCGGCCAGCCAGGCGCCGGTCAATTGGGTGGCGATGCTGCCGCGCTTGAAGCCCTCGGTCCAGTCGGCCGACCACGCCAATACTCTTGCGTCCAGCTTGTGCTTGCGCACCTCGCGGGCCAACTCAAACGCCCGCACAAAGCGCGGTGAGGCGACCAGCACGCGCGATTGGCTGTCAAAGTAGAGTCCTTCTCCGGGCTGTATGCCGGTGCGGATCAAGATGTTCTTGATATCGCGGGCATGGGCCAGCAGGAAGCCGCCGCTGCTGGCCTTGATCTTGATGCCTGCCGCGACATAGCTGTCCCAGCTTTGCGTGAGTTCCGCCTCGCTGACGCCGGCCTTGGCCAGCACATCTTTGCGGTAGAGCAAGGTGCCGGGGCCGATATCGGTCGGCACCGCCACCACCTCGCCGCGGCGGTTGCTCGCTTGCTGGTAGGCATAGGGCACAAAGCGGCTCTTGAAGCGAGCGATCTCGTAGGGCGGACGGGTCAAATCCTCCAGACCGAAGCCCGGCGAAAAGCGCCCCAGATAGCCGACCTCCAGCGCCATCACATCGGGCAGGTAGACCGCCGTCGACAAAGCGGTGGTCATGGCGGTGTGGTGATCGGCAAACTGGCGGCTGACGACCTTGACTTCGACATTGGGATGCAGGCGCTGCCAAGCCGGCAGCGCCGCCCGGACGATTTCGTCCACGGCCGGGTAGGCAGCCACCACCAGCACTTGCTGTGCCGCCGCGCTGAGTGGCAGCGCCAGACTGAGCAGCCCGAGCAGCATTGACAACGCTGTCAACTTTGACTGCGTCAGCCGGTGATTCAGCCAGGCGCGCCAACCGACACGCTTGTTCATTTTCATTGCCTGCTTGTCTCCACCTTGAATCAGCCATCATGGGCGATCCGGTCTGTTATTTGGGGTTTTAGGCGCTTTATGAAAGCGCTTTCAGAATGTAATTGAGCCCACTCAGCCTGTCAACAAAGGGTAAGTGCGGGGGTGCCGCTTTGGGGCGGGCCAAGCAATGGCCGCGCCGGTGGCTCACAGCTTGGGCAGCAGCGCTCTGGTCGAGCCGCGCACCGTCAAGCGGGGTTCCGGCAGGCTGGCCTGCGGCTGTTCGCCCGCCAAGAGCTGCAACAGCGCGGTGGCCGCCAAGCTGCCGAGCTCATAGGCCGGGTGATGGATGGTGGTCAGCGGCGGCACCGAGTGGGCTGCGCCGGCCACGTCATCAAAGCCAACCAGCGAGACTTCATCCGGCACATGCAGGCCATGGCGATGCAAGGCCAGGGCCGCACCAAAAGCCATTTGGTCATTGGCAGCAAAGATCGCGCTGAAGGGCCGGCGGCCTGCAATCAACTGCTCCACCGCGAGCAAGCCGCTTTCTTCGCTATACATGCCCTGCAGCACCAGCTCGGCTTGGAAGGCAACGCCCGCTTCGGTCAGCGCGGCGCGATAGCCGCGCAAACGCTCCAGCGCATCGGGATGGTTTTCCGGCCCGGCGATAAAGGCAATCTCGCGGTGACCTTGGGCGAGCAGGTGAGCAGTCGCCAGTCTTGCGCCTTCGAAGTTATTGAAGTCCAGAGAGTACAAGCCGGGTGCGGCCAGGCTGCGGCCGGTGACGACCACCGGCAAGGCCTTGGCCAGCGTCTTCAGCGACTCATCGCTGAGCCGGCCGGTCAGGATGATGAACCCGTCAACGCGGCGCGAACGCAGCACTTCGATGCAGCGGGCTTCTTCTTTGGCGTTCCAATGGCCGCTGACAAACAGCGGGCTGTAGCCAATCTTGTTCAGCTCTTCTTCGATGCCGCGTAGCGCGATGCCGTAGAAGGGGCTGTCGATCGCCTGGGTGATAACGCCCACACTCAGCGTGCGCCCGCCCGCCAGGCCGCGCGCCATCGGATTGGGCACAAAGCCCAGCTCGGCGATCGCTTGGTCCACCGCCGCACGCTTCTCGGCGCTGACCACGGCCGTGCCATTCAAGATGCGCGACACCGTGCTGGGAGAAACGCCGCAGGCCTCCGCCACCATGCCCAACGTGACCTTGGGGTCGTGGCCGGATGCCGTGCTGCGTGTGGATTTGCGTTCTTTCGGGCTGCTCTTCATGGCCTGCGGTCGGTGGTGGCCTCGCAGTTTAAGGGTTTCGCCGGGCCGGCTCTGCCGCGCTTACCCGATCAAGGCTTGGCCAGCTCTCCGGGCGGCTTACGGGCCAGCTGCGCCGAGTGCAAGGGATTCAGACGCCGCATCGCCATCGGCAGCTGCGTGCCAGGCGCCACCGGGTCGGCGCCGTCGATCAGCAATTGCTTCAGCTGCGCCACCGTCAACCCGGGCCATTGGCTCAAGAGCTTGGCCGCGAGATTGCTGACTTCGGGGGCAGCCATGCTGGTGCCCGACATGGCCATGGTTTGCTCGCCCGGTATGGCGCTGAGCGTCGCGTCGCCCAGCGCATACAGATGCACCGCCTCGCCGTAATTGCTGAAGCCGGTGACATGCCCGGCGTGATCCAGCGCGCCCACCGCCAGCAAATTGGCCGCGCCCAGGCTGGCCGGCCAAAAGCGCGAGGCGGCCGGGCCCATATCGCTGTTCTCATTGCCCGCACCGGCCACGAACAAGGTGTTCGGGCAGGCCGCCATTAGCGCCAGCATCTGCTCGCGCAAAGCCCGCTCCTGTTCGGCCTGCATGCCTATGCCGGGCAGGCCCCAGCTCATATTGACGATGCGAACCTTGTTGTCGCGGATGAAGGCCGCGATCTGCTCCAGCTGCTTTTGCAAGGCACCTCGCTTGGCGATAAAAGCGGGTTTGAAGAACTCCGAACCCGAGTGAATGGCCAGCAGCTCGGCATGCGGATTGCCGGCCATCGCGATGCCGGCGACATGAGTGCCGTGCAGGCGGCTGACGCCTTCGAGCAACTGCGTCGTCATTTGAGCCATGGCCTGTGCGTAGGCGACCTGATCGCTCGAGTGTTGATGTCGGACTTGCTCCAAATGCGCAGAATAGGCCGCTGCTGCGGCGCTTTTGCGGCCCTGAGTCGAGTCTTCGAAGCCTTTCACCAACAGCCAAGCCTCATGCCGATTCAGGCCCGGCAGCACCGGATCGACGATACAAAACTGATTCGCCTTGTCGGTCAGCATCAAGCAGGGCCGCTCGGCGTGCTTGAACGCCATCACATCGACGCCGACGGTTTCCCACACGGCGACGCGTACCGCCTGGCCCTGGCCTTCGGGCAGCTTGAAGGCCCGCGCCGCCCAGAAATCCTCGCCGGCCGGCTGCGCCGCCAGAAAGCGAGTGATGCCTTGCTCAAAGCCGGCAACGCGCGGACCCAGTAACTCGTGTTCGAAGCGGAAATTGATGATCATTTCCGCCAGCGCCAGATCGTCCGGGCGCGTCGGGTTGCCGGGCTTGAAGGTGTCGAATGAATGCGTCCATGAAATCACCCGGTGTTCGATCGGCATGAAGTGCCACGTCGACACCAAGGCTTGGAGGCCGGCCTGTGCTGCCGGCCAAGACTGGGCCTTGAGGCGCTGCTGCAATTCGGCGTCCCAGCGGGCCTCAAGCCAGGCGCCCCCGGCAGAGTCTTGCTGTGTCGCGGCCAGCAGCTCTTCCACCCACAGCAAGCCCGGGCGCAGCGCCAGCTTGGCGCTGTCAGAACGGGCCTGTGCGATCAAGCGCAGCGCCTCATCCGGCCGCCCACGCAACAAGGCCAGCCGCGTCTGCAAGGCCTTGATGGCCCCCCGCTGAGCGGCATTGAAGGGGCTGGCAGAAGCCTCTTTCGCTTTGAGCTGGCGCTCGGTCCACTCCAGCAGCGGCGCCAGATCGTCCAGCGGCGCGGTCAGATAGTGGCTTGGTGGCTTGCTGAGGCCTGCTTCGCCAGCGGCGTTGCTTGATGCCCGGGTCTTCACTGCAATGACGGCGAAGGCCATCAAAGCCAAGGCCAGGGCGAGGTGACGCCAACCCAAACGCTCAAACTTGCTTCTCAGTCCAGTCATTGCACGCTCATTCAATCACTTAATCAGTCAATTTGGGGAGTTAGCACTTTCGGAGAAGCTTGGGGCTAGGCTTGGGCAGCGACATAGGCCCCAAGGCTTTGGCAGAATGGCGGCCGCTGTCCTGCCGGGCAATTCCTGTTTGTTCACCGTAAGTTTTTCCAAGTTCCTGCTCTTGCTCAATTCGCCCCGCCTGCGCCAGCCACTCGCTGCCCTGATTGTCATTCTCCCCGCTCTGTTCATGCACTCAAAGTCGGCCCAGGCCTGGGGTGCCGATGGCCACCGCCTGATTGCTAACTTGGCCGAGCACAAGCTCAACGCCGGCGCGCGCGCCGAGGTGGCGCGGCTGCTGGCGCTGGAGCCGGGCAGCACCTTGGCCTCGGTGTCGACCTGGGCGGATGAGCACCGTTCGCCGCAGACCGGGCCGTGGCATTACGTCAACTTTCCACGCGATGCTGATTGCCTGTATGAGCCGCTGCGCGACTGCGAGGGCGGGGCCTGCGTGGTGGCCGCCATCCAACGCCAAAGCAGCGTGCTGCGCTCCAGCGCCGCCGATGATGAGGCGCGGCTGAAGGCGTTGAAATACGTCGTCCACCTGGTCGCTGATGTGCATCAGCCCTTGCATGCCGGCTTTGGCGATGACAGAGGCGGCAACAGCTATCAGCTGCAGGGCTTTGGGCGCGGCACCAATCTGCATGCCTTGTGGGACTCGGGCCTGATCCTGAATCGCCCCGGCGCGCTGGCGGCCTTGCAAGCGCAACTCAGCGAAGCCAAGCCGCTGAAGGTCGAGATGTCAAAGTCGGCCGGCGGCGCCGCGCAATGGGCCAGCGAGTCGTGCCGCATCGCCAGTGCGCCGGACTTCTACCCCGATGGCCACAAGGTCGATCAGGCCTACGCCGACGCGCATGAGCCCCAGCTGCTGGCGCAGTTGCAGCTGGCGGCACAGCGCCTGGCCGAGGTCTTGAACGAGAACCTGGGCAAGAAGGCCGAAGTTCGGGCGGCACAGTTGTAAATCAACAGAGGGCTGAGTCGCCCACCTGCGGCAGGGGGAGCAGGTGGGAGCAGGGGAAGAAGGGGAGAAAGGCCACCGGGATTGTGTCGTCGCGGTCTTCAGTGCCGCTCGAGCACGGGCCTGGATGCCAAAGAGGTGTCATAAACATTGCTTAGCATTCTGGGCTTCGCGCATCCGCTGGCCGGATGGCCGCGAATCCAGGCGGACCTTTTTGCAATGCCTCCTCTGTCTCCATCGATGAATTCCGCCATGCCCTCCCTCGCCAAGACCGCTCTCGTATCTCTGCCGCTGAGCCTGCTGGCGCTCGCCTGCCAACAGGCGGCCGCCGAAGAGAAGAAGGCCGGCAGTGAAGCCGGCGAAGCTACGCAAAGCCTGGCGCCGGTGCTGGTGATAGGCAATTACATCAACGGCGTCGGCAGCTCCGACGCTGCATCGCAAGGCGCGGTCAGCGCCCGTTTGATAGAGAGCCGCCCGACCCTCAGGCCGGCCGAACTCTTGGAGTTTGTGCCCGGCGTGATCGTCACCCAGCACAGTGGCGGCGGCAAAGCTAACCAGTATTTTCTACGGGGTTTCAACCTCGACCATGGCACCGACTTCGCCACTTTTGTGGACGGCATGCCGGTCAATATGCCCACCCATGCGCATGGCCACGGCTATAGCGATCTGAACTGGTTGATCCCGGAGCTGGTCAACCGCATCAGCTACAAAAAAGGCCCTTACTTTGCCGATGTGGGCGACTTCGGCTCGGCCGGAGCGGCCCGCTTTGAGCTGAGCGAGCGCATGCCCGCCGGCTTGGCCGAATTGACGCTGGGCCAGAACGGCTACCGCCGCGGTTTGCTGAGCAAGTCGCTCGAACTGAGCGGCGGCGATCTCCTTTATGCGCTGGAAGCCTCGCACAATGACGGCCCCTGGGAGAATCCGGAACAACTGCGGCGCAAGAACGGCGTATTGCGCTACAGCTTTGGCTCGGCCGAGCAGCGCAGCAGCATTACAGCGATGGCCTACGAGGCCGACTGGAACTCGACCGACCAGATCCCCTTGCGGGCGGTGAATGCCGGTTTGGTGGGCCGCTACGGTGCGCTGGACCCCAGCGACGGTGGCCACACCTCGCGCCTGAGCCTTTCCTTCACGACCGAGCGCAAGGCCGAGGATGGCGGCTTCAAGTTCAATGCCTATGCGATCAAGTCCAGACTCGATCTGTTCTCCAACTTCACCTTTTTTCTTGAGCATCCGTTGGACCTGGACCCCAGCCTCAAGCATGGCGACCAGTTCGAGCAGGCCGAGCGGCGCCAGGTTTACGGCCTGGCCGGCAGCCGCAGCTGGAACCTCACGCTGGCAGGGCTGGAAACCAGCAACACGGTCGGTCTGCAACTGCGCCATGACCGTTTGAGCCCGGTCGGGTTGTATGAGTCGGTCGCGCGCGAGCGGGTCGGTGTCATCCAGGAAAGCGCCGTGCGCCAAACCTCGGTCGGCGTATTTGCAGAGAACTCTACCCAATGGCTGCCTTGGATGCGCAGCGTGGCCGGCCTGCGTTTTGACCGGCTGGATCTGAAGGTCAGCAGTTCGATCGCGGCCAATAGCGGCACCGAGCAAGCCCATCTGAGCAGCCCCAAGCTGTCGCTGATCTTCGGCCCCTGGGCCAAGACCGAGGCCTTCGTCAACTATGGTCAGGGCTTTCACAGCAATGATGCGCGTGGCGCCACCGCGCGGGTCTCGGCCAAAGAGAATCTGCCGGTCGAGGCGGTGCGGCCCTTGGTGCGCTCCAAGGGCAGCGAGCTGGGCCTGCGCAGCGAGATCATCCCGGGCTTGCAAAGCTCGCTGGCGCTGTGGCAGCTGAAGCTGGCGTCGGAGCTGGTGTTTGTTGGCGATGCCGGCGAGACCGAGGCCAGCCGCGCCAGCCGGCGCAGCGGCGTCGAATGGAACAACCATTACCAGGCCGCCTCTTGGCTGCTGCTGGACGCCGATGTGGCTTTGTCCCGGGCGCGCTATACCGAGTTCGACCCGGCCGGCGACCATGTGCCCGGCGCCATCAACCGCGTCTTCTCGGCCGGCGCCACGCTGAACGGTCTGGGCCCCTGGTCGGGCCAATTCCAGCTGCGCTACTTCGGGCCTAGAGCGCTGACCGAAGACAACAGCCAGCGCTCCAAAGCCACCACCTTGGCGCAGATGCGCATCGGCTACCGCATCAACGCCAGCACCAGCTTGAACCTGGACGTTTTCAATCTATTCGCCAGCAAGGCCAGCGACATCGATTACTACTACGCCTCGCGCCTGAAGGGCGAGCCGGCCGAGGGTGTGCCCGATATTCACTTCCATCCGGTCGAGCCGCGCAGCCTGCGGCTGGGCCTGAATATCGGCTTCTAGTCAGCCGGCCAATTTGCACCGGCGGCCACGGAAAAGTTGCCGACCCCCAAAGAGCGTGAAATCTTGGCCCTGCTGGCGCGCAACTATTCCAACAAGGAAATTGCCAACGCCCTGATGGTCAGCAGCGAGACCGTCAAATGGCATTTGAAGGCGCTCTACAGCAAACTCGAAGCGGCCTCACGCAAGCACGCGGTGACAAGAGCCCGCACGATGGGGATGTTGGGGCGGGCTTAGGCTGACCTCCGTCAAACGACCCGGCGCCGCTTTGCAGCCAGACCCGCCAAGCCAGTCAGACCCAGGCCCATCAAGGCCCAGCTGCTGGGCTCGGGCACCGCGATAACGCTGCCAAAGCCGGCGCTGCCATAGTCGCTGCGGCCGCTGTCGAGGGCGCCGCTGCCTGAGCAGTCATTGGAGATCATGTTCGTGTCCAGGGTTACCGCCGCATGCAGGGCGATGGCGCGGCCGCACAGAATCCGCGCGCCGGTATTGAGAGTGATGCTTTGGTCGGCAATGAGGTTGCCGGCAAACAAGGTCCCGGTGCCCAGGGTGGCCGAACTGCCGACCCGCCAAAACACGCCGGTATTGCTGCCGCCGTCAATCAGATTGACCATGGCGCTGCTGGCCGTCGTGAGCGCGCTACCGATCTTGAACACAAAGAGTGCATTGGGGTCGTGCATGGCGTTGAGCGTCAAGGTCCCGGTCAACTGCGCCTCGGTATCGAAGCTGTAGACACCTGGCGTCAGCGTCAGGCCGCCCAGATCGGTGCCGGTGAGGTTGCCCGTGGACGCCATGCCGGCCAGCGCAATATAGGCGGAGGAGGCATCCAGCTGCGCTTGCAGCGCGGCCGCATCGGTTTGATGCAATGCACCCGTCAGCGTGATGCTGGCCAGACCTGTGATCGATGAGCCCGGGGACAAGCCGAGATCGCCCCAGATCGTGCTCGGTCCGGTGTTGGTCACGGTCGAGGCGCCCAAGACCGCAAGGCCCTGTGCTGTACCCAGGAAGGGTGCCGCTACGGCAGGCAATGCCCAACACAGCACAGCGCTCAGTGCCACTGAAAATTTGCAGGTCTTTGAAAGCAGGTTTGCATGATTCATGTCCGACTCCAGGTTGAAAAGCCCAATTCGCCAAATTCGCCCTATTGCGATGCCGCACGACAGCGGCAAGCAAGAGTCTCGAATTCAGCGCCACGGCGGTCTGTGCGTTAGCGAACAAGGAATTGCGGGGACTTGTCCTACATCGCATCGGCTTGCAGGACGCTGCAAGCGGGACTGCAGGGGCGGTATAAAAGTTGTGGCGCAAGAGCCCGGCGCTCCTGCCTGCATCCAAGCCCAAGGACACCCCATGAACTCATCTGAACAACCGCGCCCGAACACTGCAGCGCCCGCCGCCATCGACGAGGATCTGGCCGCTCAAGCCAAGCCGGGCGAGGGCATCCCCTCCCAAGACACCAGTCTGTCGGCTCAGCTGCCGCTGAAGGGTGAGGACGCCGAAAGAGAAGCCAACTCGGCCTGGGTTGGCGGTGCCGCGATTGCCGGTGCCGCCACCGGGGCCGCTGTGGGCGTCGCGGTGGCCGGGCCGGTAGGCGTGGTGGCGGGCGCCGCGCTGGGTCTGGTGGCCGGCGCGCTGGGGGGCGCCGCCGCTGGAAGTACAGCGGCCGAGCCCGCTGACCCCGTTGCCCAGGCCGCCGGCAATAAAGCGGCGCCGGGCTAAATGCTGGCCTGATTGACGCGCCGACTCAGCTCGGCCGCGCTTTCCTTGCGTTCGCTGTAACGATCGACCAAATAGGCGCTGGATTCGCGCGTGAGCAGCGTGAACTTCATCAGCTCTTCCATCACATCGACGATGCGGTCGTAATAGCTGGATGGCTTCATGCGGCCGGCTTCGTCGAACTCCAGAAAGGCCTTGGCCACCGAGCTTTGGTTGGGGATGGTCAACATACGCATCCAGCGGCCCAAGATGCGCATCTGGTTGACGGCATTGAAGGATTGCGAGCCACCCGACACCTGCATCACGGCCAGCGTCTTGCCCTGGGTCGGCCGCACGGCGCCGACGCTGAGCGGGATCCAGTCGATCTGTGTCTTCATCAAGCCGGTCATCGCGCCATGCCGCTCGGGCGAACACCAGACCATGGCCTCCGACCATTGCACCAGCTCGCGCAACTCCCGCACCTTGGCGTGGGTGTCGGGCGCATCGTCGACCAGTGGCAGGCCGCTGGGGTTGAAGACGCGGGTCTCGGCGCCCATCGCTTGCAAAAGCCGCTCGGCCTCCAGCGTGCAGAGCTTGCTGTAAGAGCGTTCGCGCAAGGAACCGTACAGCAGCAGCACACGTGGCGCATGGGTGGCGCGGCTGCCGATGGCGGCGAAGTCGCTCGCCAAAGGCGGCTTGAACAAGGCGGCGTCCAAGTTGGGAAGATCGCTCATTTGTTGCGCCCTAAAAGTTGATGCAGGCCTAAACCGGCTGCCGCACCGAGGAGCTGTGCGATCACAAAACCCGCCGCGCTCGCCGGTGCAATGCCGGCGAAGGAGTCGCTGAACATGCGGCCAAACACGGCCGCCGGATTGGCAAACGAGGTCGAGGCGGTGAACCAATAGGCGGCGCCAATATAGCCGGCCACCAGGCTGCTGGCGCGACCCGCCGGCGCCCGCAAAATCACCAACAAGAGGCCGGCCGTGGCCACAGCCTCGGCCAGCCACTGGCCTGCGCCGCCGCGCAGCTTCAGCGAGGTCTGCAGAAGCGGCAGCTCAAACATCGCGTTAGCAAGCCAGGCCCCCAGGACTGCCCCGAGCAATTGCGCGGCAATATAGGGCAAGACCCAGCGCGCCGCCAGCTCGCCGCGCGCGGCCATCACCAGGCTGACGGCCGGGTTGAAATGTGCGCCGCTGATGGGGGCTAAGATCTCGATCAAGACATACAGGCCCCAGACCGTGGCAAGCGTATTGGCCAGCAATGCGACGGCCACATTGCCGCCGCTGAGGCGCTCGGCCATGATGCCGGACCCGATCACGATGGCCAGCAGCAAAGCCGTGCCCAAGCCCTCCGCCAGCAGGCGCGGGCGCATCTGCAGGGCCTGACTCATGACTTGCCAATCTCCCCGAGCGCCTCTTGCAGATCGCTTTTGCTCATGGTCTCCAAAGGCAAGGCCAGCAGTTGCAGCATCCGGTAGCCAATCGCTTGACGCGTTAGCTCGAAAGCGCGGCGCTTGCCTTCCTCGCCGCCTTCGGCATTGCTAGGGTCCGGGTAGCCCCAGTGCACCTTGACCGGCTGACCCTGGCCTCCAAAGAAGACCGGGCAAGTCTCTGCCGCCGCGCTGTCGCAGACGGTGATGACGATGGACAGTGGCGGTGCGCCCTCTGAGCTGAACTCATCCCAGCTCTTGCTGCGATAACCAGCCACATCGACGCCGGCGTTCGTCAGCGCCTCCAGGGCGAAGGGGTTGAGCCGGCCGCTCGGCGCGCTGCCGGCGCTGTGGGCGCGTACATCGCGGCCCAGCTTGGCGGCGAGATGGTTCAACATGCCCTCGGACAAAACGCTGCGCGCCGAGTTGTGGGTGCAAAGAATCAATACATGCGTGGTCATGGGGATTTGGCCTTCAGCAGGCCGAGCAGTTTGGGGTTGAAATCGTCAAGCAAGCTTCGCCCTGGCAGCAATTGGCCGTCAGATAGGCCAAGAGTTCGTTCATTTGCGTAAAGGCGGCGCGGTAGATCAGGTTGCGGCCCTCGCGCTCTTGGCTGACCAAGCCGGCATTGAGCAGCTCCTTCAGATGGAAGGACAGCGTCGAGGCCGGCACCTCCAAGGTTTGCGCCAAGGCGCTCGGCGTCAGGCCCAGCGGCCCGGCCACGACCAGGGTGCGGAACACTTGCAGGCGGGCGGCCTGCGCCAGCGCTGCCAGCGCCTTGACGATTGCTTGTTCTTCCATAATTCCATTGTAATGGAATTATGAATTTGTCTTGCTGTGCCTTGCGGTTTCAGCTCCGCACCGGCATCACATGAATGCCGCTCGGGTCCAGCTCCAGCAGCAAGACCTGACCCACACGCCAGCCCGACTGCCTGAGTTGACGCGTGCCGATGTCGAGGTGCACATGAGCCTTGGCCGAACCTTGGACGGCCAGCTTCAGCGTCGAGGTTTCGCCCAGGCTGCGCAGCTCGATCAGCTCAGCAGGGACCAAATTGACGACGGCGGCGGCCGGTGCTGCCGTGTGGCATTGGATGAATTCACCGCTGATGACCCAGCGCACCGGCGTGCCGTCTTCGATGCGGCCCTTGTCAACAATCTGCAGTTGTGGCGCCGCTTCATCCTCGCCCCATTGCAAAAGCGCCCCGCCGCTGGTCTTGCGAAAGATGCCGCGATGGATGTCGCGCAGGCCCACCAGCGCCGCCACCCGCGCATTGCGCGGCCGCGCCAACAGTTGCTCGGGCGGGCCGTCTTGCAGCGCTTCGCCGGCTTCCAGAATGCACAGGCGGTCCGCCAGCATGCGGGCTTCACGCAGATCATGCGTGACCATGATGATGGGCAGCGTCAGGCGCTCGCGCAGCTTGACCAACTCCTCCCACAAGGCATAGCGGGTCGGCTGATCGACAGCGGAAAACGCTTCGTCCAGCAAAAGCAATTTGGGCCTGCGCGCCAGCGCGCGCGCCAAGGCCACGCGCTGGCGCTGGCCGCCGGACAGTTGCTCGGGGCGTCGCGCCGCCAGGCCATCCAGCTGCATATCGGCCAGCAGTTTGAGTGCCTGCTCGCGCCGGGCGGTCTTGGAGCTGGCGCCGCTGTCGCTGGGAATGGCCAGGCTGACATTGTCCAAGGCGCTCAGATGCGGGAACAAGGCGTAATGCTGAAACACCATGCCGACGCCGCGCCGCTCGGCCGGCACGGCGATGCTGCGCTCGCTGTCGAACCACAGCTCATCGCCCAAGCTGATGCGGCCGCTGCTGACCGTCAACAGGCCGGCCAGCGCCCGCAGTACGCTGGTCTTGCCGCTTCCCGAAGGACCGACCAGCGCGAGTAACTCGCCATTCGCACAGCGCAGATCCAGCGCCAATGGAATCGGCCCGGCTTGATGCAGACTCGCTTGCAGCATCGTGCTTCAGCCTCCCCGAGTTCGATGGGGTCGGCTCAGCCAGCTGCTGATCAGCAGCGTCAGCATCGAAATTGCCAGCAGCGTGGCCGACATCGCGCCCGCCGCCTGCATGTCAAAGGACTGCACGCGGTCGTAGATGGCGATCGAGATCGTCTGCGTCTCGCCGGCGATATTGCCGCCCACCATCAGCACCACGCCAAACTCGCCCAAGGTGTGCGCGGCCGTCATGATCAGGCCGCTCAGAATGCCGCGCCAAGCCAGCGGCAGCTCGATCAGCGTCAGCGTGCGCCAAGGCGACAGGCCGCAGCTGCGGGCGGCGTCAAAGAGTTCGCTCGGTATCGCCTCGAAGGCGCGCTGCATAGGCATCACGGCGAAGGGGATGTTGAAGATCAGGCTGGCCAGCAGCAGGCCCTCGAACGAGAAGGCCAGCGTGCGTCCGCTTAAAGCTTGATACCAAGCACCCAAGGCCGAGCCGCCGCCCATCCAGATCAGCAAATAGAAGCCCAGGACGGTCGGCGGCAGCACCAGTGGCAGCGCCAGTGCGGCCTCCAGCACGGGGCGCAGCGGATGGCGGCTGCGCGCCAGCCAGCGGCCCGCGAAGACGCCCAGCGGCAACAAGATCAAGGCGGTGGCCAAGGCCAGCAAGGCCGACAGGCGCAGGGCGGTCCAGTCCATTCAGCGGCTACTCTCGCTGCTGATGGGGCTTGGGGGCGGCAGCTCGAAGCCATGGCGCTGCAAGATCGCCCGCCCGGCCGGTGCTTGCAAGTAGGCATAGAACTCGCGCGCCACCGGGCCTGCTTTTTTGGTCAAGACCATGCGCTGGCGCAGCGGGCTGTGCATGGCCTCAGGGATCAAGACAAAGCTGCCAGCCTGGGAAAACTGAGGTGCCAGAGCCAAGGAATAGGCAAACAGGCCGCCCTCGGTCGAGCCTGAAACCGCGAACTGCGCTGCTTGTGAGACGTTTTCGCCCAGTACCAGCTTAGGGCCGATGGCGGCCCACAGACCGGCGCTTTGCAAGGCTTGTTTGGCAGCGCGACCATAGGGCGCGTGTGCGGGGTTGGCGATGGCGAATTTGCGCACGCGCCCGTCGCTCAGGGCCAAGCGCAGATCGGCCAGCTCGGCGTCAGGCTTGAGCTTGGAGCCCTTGGGCGCGAACAAGACCAGGCGGCCGGTGCCGTAAAGCAGACCCCGGTCCGGGCTGAACCCTTGCTCGGCCAGTTTGAACACAAAGTCCTCATCGGCCGACAAGAACAGCTGGAAGGGCGCGCCCTGCACGATCTGGGCGTAGAAATTGCCCGACGAGCCATAGCTCAGCCGCAGGCTCTGGCCGCTTTGCTGCTTGAACGCTTCGGCCGCCTCGTCCAGCGCGAACTTGAGGTCGGAGGCGGCGGCGATATTCGGCGGCGCCGGCATTGTTTGCGCCCTTGCCCCGCCGAACAGGGCCAGCAGCACAGCGCCACACAGGGCTTTGACCATGGATGCGAAAGTGTAGGAAAAAGACAGGCGCCGATGGTAGCTTGCTCAAGGCGCCCCGGCCTGCTTGGCCAGCACCTCGCGCTGCCACAGCATTGGCAGCTTCTTTACCTCCCAGGCCCAGACAAAGGGCTTGATCACGCGCGCGTTTTTGTATTGGGCGCCGTCCAAGAGCCGCAGTCGCAAGGCCTCGGGCAGTTGCAGATGTTCGATGCGTATCGGCCGGGCGAAACCCTGGGCCAGATTGAGCTGACCGGCATCGCTGAAGATGTACTCGCGCGCCAACTCGGCCGCGTTGGGATGCGCGGCGTGCCGGTTGAGTACGGTGGTGTAGCCGCTGGTGACCGAGCCATCTGCCGGGATCAGCACCGCGTAATCTGTGGGTTTGGGCAGTTTGTCGCGCTGAGACAGGGCCAGAAAATCCCACATCAGGAACACATCGACCGCGGCTTGCTCAAGGCGGGCGGGGCCGGGATTCCTGAGCACCAAGCGGCCTTGTTGAGCCAGCTTGGCGAACTGTTGCAGGGCCGGCTGCAGATTGCTTTCGTCGCCGCCCAGGGCGATCGCTGCCGCCAGCACGCTGGCGCTGGACTGGGCTGAAGAGCCGACCTCGCCGATGCCGACGCTGTAGCGGCCCTCGAACAGCTCTTGCCAGCTGCGCGGGACTTGGCCGCCGGTACGCCGGGTATTGACCAAGAACGCGATCGTGCCGGTATAGGCCAGCGCCCAAAAGCCTTCCTCGTCCTTGGCCCAGGCGGGGATTTGGGCCCAAAGCGCTGGCTTGTGCGGCCGGCTGATGCCGCGCCCGCGAGCGATCGCCCCATACTCAAAGCCCACATCGCCGATGTCCAGGCTGGCCAGCGGGCCTTCGGCCGCCATGCGGCTGATGATGACCGCGCTGTTCATGTTCTCGTCCACATGCTTGATGCCGTAGAGGCGCCGCAGGTCGGCCCAGGTGCTGCGCCAGTTGGCCCAGGTGTCGGGCATGCCAGCACTGTGTATGTGGCCTTCGGCACGGGCGGCTGCAGCCAAGGCCGCCATATCCTTGGCTGCGCCCGGCGCTATATCCGTCGCTAAGTCCGTCACCTTAAGCGCCCCATCTGCAGCGCCGACGGCTTGGCAGCAAGCCAAACATACGGAGATCAACAGGCAGCGAAGCGCAATCATGGTCGGCGGAGCTGGGTGCGAAAAAGAAGCATGCAGCGTAGCAGCTCAGGCCGTTTTGACGCAGCGCATTTCCCCTAGCGGGTGAATAAGCTCGCGCCAGCGTCGATAATCGCCGTCTTGTCCCTTCCGACCGCGCGTTCCTGTCTCTTTGCGCTCCAGCCCATGTCGAATCTGATTATTCACGGTGGTACGCCTTTGGCGGGCCGCATCATCCCGTCTGCCAATAAGAACGCCGTTCTGCCGATCCTGTGCGCCACCTTGCTGACGGCCGAGCCGGTGCGGCTGCGCGGTGTCACCGAGATCACCGACGTGAAGAAGATCCTCGAGGTTTTCCGCAGCCTGGGCAGCTCGGTCGAGATCGACTACGCGACCGGCGTGCTGGACGTGCATCACCGGGACACCCATTTCGACGCCGCCAAGGACAGGCTGCCCGAGGAAATGCGCTCCAGCATCATGTTGGTGCCGGGCCTGATGGCGCGTTTTGGCGCCGCCCGCATCGAGGACGATGTGACCGGCTGCACGCTGGGCGTGCGGGAGATTGACCCGCATGTGGAGGTGTTCCAGCGCTTCGGCGCGGCGGTCGAGCGCCACAGCGACGGGCTGGTGCTGAAGGTCGACGGTCAATTGAGGGCGAATGACCATTGGACCGATTACGCCTCGGTCACCACGACCGAGAACTTCGTGCTTTGCGCGGCGCTGGCGAATGGCCGCTCGACGCTGATGAACGCGGCTTCCGAGCCGCATGTGCAGGAGTTCTGTGCCTTTTTGCAGATGCTCGGCGCGAAGATTGAGGGCCAGGGCACCTCCAAGCTGACGATTCACGGCGTTGAGCGCCTCGGCGGTGGTGAATTCACGTTTGCCGAAGACTTCCACGAAATCGTCACCTTTTTGGCGCTGGGCGCCATCACCGGCGGCCAGGTGGAGGTACGTAACTCGGTACCCGAGCAGTTCCCGCTGATCGACCGCACTTTTGCCAAGTTTGGCGTGCAGATCGTGCATGAGAACGGCTGGTCGCGTTCGGTCACCGATGGTCCGTTGAAGGTCAAAGAACCCTTTACCCGCAACATCTTGCAAAAGGTCGAGGCCGCACCCTGGCCCTATCTGCCGGTTGACCTGCTGCCGATCTTTGTCGCGCTGGGTGTGCGCGCCGAGGGTAGCGTGATGTTCTGGAACAAGATCTATGACGGCGCGATGGGCTGGACCTCGGAGCTGAGCAAGTTCGGCGGCCATGCCTTCCTGTCCGACCCGCACCGCATGGTCACCTTCGGCGGCAAGCCCCTGCATGCGGCCGAGGTCGAGAGCCCCTACATCATCCGCGTGGCGATCGCGCTGCTGATGGTGGCGGCCAGCATCCCTGGCCGTTCGGTGATCCGCAACGCAACACCGATCCGCCGCGCGCATCCGCGCTTTGTCGAAAACATCTGCGGCTTGGGCGCTCGTATCGAGTGGGTCGAAGGCGACTGATGAACTTGGCTTCGTGGTGGCGAGCAGCGGCCTCGCTGGCCCTGGTGTTCGCGGGTACTCTGCCAGGTGTTGCGGCGCGAGCGCAGGCCGCGCCCGAGGTCTTGACCTGGCTGGTGCGCGATGTGCCGCCCTATTTCAGCTACACCGGCGGCAAAGCGCCGCGGCATCCCGAGGATCTGGCTAACGGCGAAATCGATGGCTTCTTGCGGCTGCTGATCAAGCAGATGCCGCAATACCGGCATGAGTTTCTTGACGCCGGTTTTCCGCGCTTTGAGGCCATGGTGCGTCAAGGCCAGGCTCTGTGCTCGCCGCTGCATGTGGTGACGCCGGACCGCTTGGACTGGCTCTACTTCACCCAGGTACACCCGCCGCTGTTGACGCGCCAGGTACATCTGGTTGTGCGGCGCGAAGACTTGCCCAAGTTCGAGGCCTTCGGCGCTGTGCCGGTCTTGGCCGAGGTCTTGCAGCGCAGTGATCTGGTCGGCCTGCTGCCCCGGGATCGCTCTTATGGCGTCAAGATTGACCCCTTGTTGAAGGAGCGCGGTGAGCTGGCGCCGAAAACCGTGGTGGCCGGCCGCAGCATGCATTTGCTGGCGATGTTGCGGGCCGGCCGCATGGACTACACCTTGGAATACCCGACCACGGTGGATGAATATCTGCGCAGCGCCGGCGCGGGGCCCGACTTGGTCAAGTTGCCGGTGGCCGAAAGCCGCAGCGCCAATTCGGCCACCTTTGCCTGCAGTCGCAACCCCCAAGGCCGCAAGATGATCGAGGCGATTGACTTGGGCGTGCGCAAGCTGGCGCAAGACCCGCGCCGCGAGGACTGGATTCGTGGCTGGCGCGGCGAGCAAATGGATGCACAGGAGCGCGTGCGCCTGAAGCGTTATATGGATGAGCGTGCCCGTGGCGGGGCACAGATCGAATGACCCGGGCGCGCAGCCTCGATCTGCCGCTGCGCGACGGTGTCGGCGTCAGTGCGGTGGCCTTGCCGCAGACCGGGCCTTGGGGGCTGATGCTGGATTTTCTGGATCAGCGCATGCCGGCGGTGACGCGTGCGGTGTGGGCGGCGCGGATGCAAAACGCCAGCGTGTTCGGCGAGCAGGGTCAGGTCTTGCCGCCCGAGGCGCCATTTCATGGCGGCGGGCGTATTTTTTATTACCGCGAGCTGGCCGTTGAACCCGTGAGCCCCTTCACCGAGAGCATTGTTTTTCAAGACGACAGGCTCTTGGTGGCCGACAAGCCGCATTTCCTGCCGGTGACGCCGGGAGGGCGCTATGTGCGCGAGACCTTGCTGACCCGGCTCAAGCAGCGCACCGGCCTGCTGCATCTGAGCCCGGCCCACCGCATAGACCGCGAGACCGCCGGCCTGGTGATGTTCACGGTGCAGCCGCAAGACCGCGGCGCCTATCAAAACCTGTTCCGCGACCGTGAGGTCAGCAAGGTCTACGAGGCGATCGCGCCCTTTCGCGCCGATTTGCAGCTGCCCTTGATTCGCCGCAGCCGCATGCAGGAGAGCGCAGCGGCATTCATGCAGTCGATTGAGGTGGACGGCGAGGTCAATGCAGAGACCCGCATCGAGTTGCGGGAGTGTTTGGCCGGCGACGCTAATTTGGCGCGTTATGCCTTGCACCCCAGCACCGGCCAGCGCCATCAGCTGCGCGTGCATATGAATGCGTTAGGCCTGCCGATTGTGGGCGACAGCATCTACCCTGAGCTATTGCCCCCGCAGGACGCGGCCGATTTCGGCCGGCCCTTGCAGCTGCTGGCCAAGGCCTTGAGCTTTGTGGACCCGCTGAGCGGTCAGCCGCGCCATTTCGAGAGCAAGCTGCGGCTGACCGGCGGGGTTTAGTCGGCGATCAGGCCGCCAACAAGTCCTTCAGCGCCAATCGGGCGCCCAAGGTCTGCATGCAGGCCTGCGCCAACTCGCGACCCTTCTTGACGAAATGCTCGCTGAAGTAACGCCGGTGTTCATCGTGCTCATGAAAGTGATGTGGCGTCAGCACGGCCGAGAACACCGGTACGCCGCTGTCCAGTTGCACGCGCATCAGGCCGTCGATGACGGCCGTGGCGACAAAGTCATGCCGGTAAATGCCGCCGTCGACAACCAGGCCGCAGGCCAGGATCGCATCAAAGCGTCCGCTGGCGGCCAGTGTCTGCGCATGCAGCGGGATCTCGAAGGCGCCGGGCACCTCGAAGCATTCGATCCGGTCGGGCGGCAGGCCATGGGCTTGCAACTCGGCCAGACAGGCCTCGCGGGATTGGCCGACGATGTCGGCATGCCAGCCCGCCGAAATGATGGCGATGCGGGTGGACGGCGCATGGGCCGAAAAACGGCCCATATGGCCGCCGGGAGTGCTGATATTGCTATTGAATCGCTGATTCATGGTGGACCTCTGAAGGTTTTGACACATAAATCAGGGCAAGCGCGCGAAGGCGAACGCAGCGGCCCCGCTGCGGCTTCTTCGAGAAAAAGTCACAACGGCGTTGCTGTATTCATCGCGATCTCTTTCATCCGGACTGTGACCGTCGGCTCTGGCATCGCACCAGATCTGCTGACCCCGCACAGCACTTGCTGCGGGCGCTCGCGGGCTTATGGGCCTCAGCCCACATACCGCCGGTGGGGAATTCCACCCCGCCCTGAGAACGCTGCCCCTGCCTTGCGGCAAGGGCGGGGCGATTTTAGGGGATGGTTTTCCCACGCCGCAGAACCTGTGAATCTGCTGAGCGCTGATCATCTGATCCTGACTGTCATAGACCTTGCCCCAAAGATAGGCCATTTGCAGCGCCAACCCTTGATCCGCGCTGCCCAACGCAACACCGCTCGCCCCGGTGGTACTGGCGACCGGTCGGTGACCTGTCGGCCGGCCCTGCCGCATTATTCCCCGAAGCACTGTGCGGCACTGTGGCTCGATAATGCCGCCTTATCCTTTGGACATCATGGCTCTTACCTTCACAGTAGAACAACCTGGGCTTCCAGGCATGTGCCTCATCTCGGACGCGGTCGAAAAATTGGCGCGCGACTCTGATCACAGCGAGCGGGGCGCAATCTTCACGCGCCGTGAGGTGGTGGACTTCATGCTGGACTTGGCGGGCTACACGGCGAATCGCCCGCTTCACCGTATGCGACTGCTTGAACCATCGTTTGGTGGTGGAGAATTTTTGCTGGCGGCGGTGTCCCGGCTGCTCACTGCGTCCACGGCTACAGACAGCAGCAAAGACTTGTCGGGCTGTATTCGTGCCGTTGAACTGCACGGCAACACTTACACCGAGACAAAAGTCAAGTTGCTCGACTTGCTTGAGCGGGCAAGTGTTGATACGGCGGAGTCGCGCCGCTTGGTGGATGCGTGGTTGCTGAATGGAGACTTCCTGCTTTCTGAGCTTTCGGGTAAATTCGATTTCGTCGTGGGTAATCCACCCTATGTGCGCCAGGAACTGATTCCGCCCCCCCTGCTGGCCGAATATCGGCGGCGCTACGTGTCTCTTTACGACAGAGCAGATCTCTATGTGCCATTCATCGAGCGATCGCTTGATTTGCTTGCGCACGGCGGGCAGTTCGCCTTTATCTGTGCGGACCGGTGGACCAAGAACAAATACGGCGGACCGCTGCGCGCCATGGTGTCAGAGGCGTTTCATTTGAAGGCGTATGTGGATATGGTGGACACACCAGCCTTCGATTCGGAGGTGATTGCCTATCCGGCCATCACGTTGATTGAGCGGAGTCCACCTGGGCCGACCTTGGTGACCCAGCAACCTAGCTTGGTGGCGGACGAACTTGCCCGGCTTGCCCGCACATTGCGGGCGGGCATTCCTTGCGCAGAACTGTGCGTGGCTGTCGTCGAGCAAGCGAGTATTGGAGCGGAACCATGGGTTTTGAGCTCATCCGGCAAGCGCAGCCTCTTGAGGCGCCTGGAAGGCCTGTTCCCGACCTTGGAAGAGGCAGGCTGCAAGGTCGGCATCGGCGTTGCCACAGGTGCTGACAAGGCCTTCATTGCACCAATGGCCGAGCTCGACGTAGAGCCTTCACGCAAGTTGCCCCTCGCCACGACGAAGGACATCGCAAGCGGTGTCGTGCAATGGCTTGGGGCTGGCGTCATCAATCCGTTTGAAGATGACGGCAAGTTGGCCGACCTTGCAAAGTATCCGAAACTACGGGCGCACCTTGAACGACATCGCGAAGTCATCGCAGGGCGCCATGTCGCGCAGAAGTCGCCAGGGAACTGGTATCGCACTATTGACCGGATAACACCCTCACTCGCTGCGCGCCCTAAGTTACTGATTCCGGACATCAAAGGTTCGGCGCATGTGGTCTATGAAAGTGGTGAACTCTATCCGCACCACAACCTGTATTTCGTTGTGTCCGAGGACTGGAACTTGCGCGCCTTGCAGGGTGTCTTGCTCTCCAGCGTTGCGCGGCAATTCGTAGCCGCTTATTCCACGACGATGCGCGGCGGATTCCTGCGCTTCCAGGCACAGTACCTGCGCCGAATCCGCCTGCCGAATTGGGCATCCGTTCCCGAGGCCATGCGGACTCGCCTAGCTCAAGCTGCCATGTCGCTGGACCTGCCTGAATGCGATAGTGCTGCCTGCGAACTTTACGGACTGACCTCTGAGGAAGCCGCTATGCTTGCCCGCTGATCAGAACATAACAGGGAGAACGAACGACATGGCACTGAACCTTTGCGACTTCGAGAAGAAGTCACAAGCTGCGATCAAGGCTTTCTGGCAGACCCGCGATGATGCGAAGCGCAAGCAGAAGGAGTCCGGCAAGTCCGACCAAGGTGAGCGGGCTGGCGTCACAGGTGGTAAGAACATGGACGGGTTCTCCGATCTGGTGATTGACTTGGTTCAAGCGAACGGATTGCCGAACGCCGAGATTCACCAGAAACGCACCGTACTGACGCTACCCGGCTACTTTCGCCCTACAAAATTGTGGGACCTGCTGGTGATAGACGAAGGGCGGCTTATCGCTGCTTTGGAATTCAAAAGTCATGTCGGACCATCGTTCGGCAACAACTTCAATAACCGTGCAGAGGAAGCCATCGGCACCTCCCATGACCTCTGGACCGCCTACCGGGAAGGCGCATTCGGCCAGCAGGAGCGGCCGTTTGTGGGCTGGCTGATGGTGGTCGAGGATGCACCAAAATCGCAGGCCCCAGTGCTGCGAGAATCCTCGCCGCATTTCCAGATTTTTCCTGAGTTTGCCGGTGCGTCCTATCTGCAGCGATACGACATCCTCTGTCAGCGGCTGGCCAAGGAGCAGCTTTACTCGGCGGCTTCGGTGATTGCCACGCCGCGCACGGCAGTAGTGGATGGGGCGTATTCGGAGCTGTCTTCTATGACAGGCGTGCGATCTTTTGTCGCCTCGCTGGCAGGACACATTGCAGCCGAGGCCGCCCGCCGTCAACGGTAGCGGCCTCTGCCTTCATATCAACCTCTCAAGAGTGCCGCCAGCGCCTGTGCGTCCAGCACCGTCGCTTCCTCCTGCCCTTCCAGAATGCCGTCGGCCAGGCCGCGTTTGTCGCGGTGCAGGTCGATGATGCGCTCCTCGACCGAGCCGGCCGTGACCAGGCGGTAAACGGTCACCGGGCGCTTCTGGCCCATGCGGTGCGCGCGTCCGGTGGCCTGGTCTTCGGCGGCCGGGTTCCACCAGGGGTCGACGATCAAGACATAGTCGGCCATGGTCAGATTGAGGCCAAAACCGCCGGCCTTCAGGCTGATCAAAAAGACCTCGCCCTCGCCGCGCTGAAAGGCGGCCACGCGTTTGGTGCGCTCCGCCGCCGGCGTGCTGCCGTCCAGGTATTGGTACTTGACCCCCATGCTGTCGAGGCGCTCGGCCAGGATTTTCAAAAAGTCGGTGAACTGGCTGAACACCAAGGCCTTGTGCGAGCCGTCGACCAGCTCGCGCACGATGCGCTCGAACTCGCCTAACTTCGAACCCACCAGCCCAAGCTCTGGCGCCACCAGACGCGGGTCGCAGGCGGCGCGGCGCAGTCGCATCAGCTCGGCCAGCACCTGCATAGGCGCGGCTTGACCATTCTTGGCGGCGCTGGCCACCGCGTCCTGGGCCGAGCGGCGCAGCGCTTCCAGAAAGCTCTTCTCTTCGCTGCTGGGCTGCACCAGGTGAACGATTTCGGTGCGGGCCGGCAAGTCTTGCAGCACTTGCGTCTTGGTCCGGCGCAGCAAGAACGGTGAGACCAGGCGGCGCAGGCGCTGGCGGGCCGGCGCGTCCTGGTGCTTCTCGATCGGCGTGGCGAAACGCTCGCTGAACTGCGCCGCGCTGCCCAGCAGGCCGGGGTTGATCAGATTCATGATGGACCACAGATCGGCCAGCCGGTTCTCGACCGGCGTGCCCGACAGCGCCAGCCGGAAATCGGCCTTGAATTCGGCCACCGACTTGGCGCGCTTGGTGGCGGCGTTCTTGAGCGCCTGCGCCTCGTCCATCACCAGCGTGGCCCACTGCTTGCTGGCGAACAAATCGCCATCAATCTGGGCCAGGGCATAACTGACGACCAGCACGTCACCGGGGCCGGCCGCTTCGATCAGGCCAGCGCGGTCCGCGTCTTCACCATAAACCGTGGCGCGCAGGCCCGGCGCGAAGGTGGCCGTTTCCTCCAGCCAATTGCCGCAGACCGAGGTTGGCGCCAGCACCAGGGCCGGACCCAACTCGGCGCGGTCTATCAACAGCGCCAGCGTCTGCACCGTCTTGCCCAGGCCCATATCGTCGGCCAGGCAAGCGCCCAGGCCGGCTTGCGCCAGCCGCGTCATCCAGGCATAACCCTCCATCTGATAGCCACGCAACTCGGCCCGCAGGCCCGGCGGCAATGCGGGCTGCAGCGCAGCCGCGCCGGCCAGTGCGTCCATGCGGCTATGCCAGGACTTGTCGCCGTCCACCGCCATATCGATCAAGGTCTCATCCAACCAACTGGCCACTGCGTGCGGCAGCTGCAACTGGTCTTTCTTGACTTGGCCCAGCGCATCGAGGTCGCGCAGTTGCTGGCGCAGTTGCTCGCTCAGCGCCAGGTACTCACCCTCGCCCAGGCGCACAAAGCGGCTGCGCGAGGCGCGCGCCAGTGTCAGCAGCTCTTGCAGGCCGATCACGCGGCCTTCGTCCAGCTGTGCCTCGCCGTTCAGCCCCAGCCAATCGCGCCCGCTGCTGACCTGCACCGTCAGGCTCTGGCTGGCGACCGGCGTCACGCGCAGCGGCCGGCCCTTGGGCCAATCAAGCGCGGCGATGCCGGGCAGGCCGGGCAAGACCTCGACCGCACGCAGCGCTTCCTCCGCATCGGCCAGCATCCAGGGCGACTCCGGCCCCAGTTCGGGGTCGAGAAAAGGCAGGGCGTCGAGCACCGTCAACCTAGCCGCATGCTCGGCGGCGAGATCACGCTCGGTCGCCAGGCTGACGCCCTCATGCATGCACATCAGGCGCGCGCGGCCCTGGCCCGGCGTGACGGCAGGCCCGAAGCCACCGAAGGGCTGCGCCACCAATTGCAGCTGCAAGCCGTCGCCGAGCGGGAACAGGCGGGCGTGCAAGCGGCTGTCGCCGGCCACCATCTGGCCGGCCTCGGCGTCGCTGTGCAGCTGGAACAGGCCGCTCAGCACTTGCAGCGCCGCGCCTAACTCGGCCGTTGCGCTGACCGGCACCGCCCAGCCTTGTGCCACCAGCTCGGCCACGCGCCGCTGCGCGCTGCTGATGCGAATCAGGCGCGCGCGCTGTGGGCCGTCGCGCAGGATGCGCAGCGAATCGCGCCGCGCGGCTTCAGCCTCATGGTTGCTGCCGAAATATCCGAACAGCCGCGGCGGCTCGACGCCGACCAGCGCCGGGTGAATGCGGAATTCGAACTGTTCTTCACCGGTTTCCTTACCCGACTCATCCTTGCGCGGGCGTTTCAGCACCTCCAGCTCCGGCTGCGCCTCGACCAGCTCCACCCATTGGCCGGGTGCGTCGGCAAACATCAGCGCCGGGTGGCCGATCAGGGCCACCGCTGCTTGCGGGCCGTCGATCTGGTAGCTGTTGGCGCCACCGTAGACGCTGCGCTCGATATGGCGCAGCACCGCGTTGTCGCGTGCATCGGCGGCGCCGCTCTTCTTTAGCTTGGTCAAGGTGATGGGCTTGAGCTTGATCACGCCGCGCGCGCTAACGCTACGCTCCAGCGGCTCCACATCCTGCACCCGGCCCTGCGCATCCAGCGTCAGCTGCCAGGCCAGCTCGGTGGTGCTGCCGGCAGGCTTGGCGATGGCTTTTTCGTCGCCCAGCGAGGCGATGGCGGCGAGCGCGTCGCGCCAGGCCTCACGCGGCGCACTCAGAAAACTGACGGGCGCTTTTTGACCCTGCAAATTCAAGGTTATGGGGCCAATTTCAAGCCGCTCGGCGGCCGCCGCCAGCCAACTGGCCAACCACAGCTGGCCGCTGCTCTGCAGGCGCTGCACCAGAGCTTGCACGGCGGGCGCCTGCCAGCCCGGCGCCGCCTTGCCGGCCCAGGCGGCGAGCAGCAAGCGCTCGGCGGCAGGCCCCAAGCTGTGCTCGCGCGACTCCAGCGCCGGCACATAGGCCAGGCAGTTCTCGTCCAGGCTGTCTTCGCCCAGCCGGGTGCCGATCACATGGGCCCAGCGACCCCAGCCTTCATAGGGCGAGGGGCTGCGCGAACCTGATTCGCCGATGCAAAACTTGCGCGCGGCCGTCCAGGCCTTGGGCTCATCTTGCGCCAGCAAGCACATCACATAGATGCGCGCCATATCGGCGCTGAGTGCGTCGCGGCGGGCGCCGGTCGCCTTGCGGATCTCCTTGATGGCGGCCTCGAACGCGGCCACCGCAGGCACCCATTCGCCGCGCGCAGCCTGCTCGGCGCCATCAAAAGCGCTCATCATCGGCCCGCTGATGCCTTGCAGCAGCTCACCCATCGCCGCAAAGTCCAGCGCCTGCACGCGCGCCTCGGCCAGTTGCACGCGCAAAGGCGGTGCCACCGACATCGGCTCGGCCTTGAAGCGGCCCGCCAACCAGTGCGACATCAAACGCGCGCGCGGGTCGCTGGGGTGGAGCAAGGCCATGGCCTGGCTCATCAACGCACCGCGCAAGTCGGCGTCCATGGCGTCCAAGGCCATCGGCATCCAGGGCTGGGTCAGCGCGTCCAGCAAGAGCATGGGGTCGCCATGCAACTCCATCAGCGGGCCCTTGAGGCTTTTCTCAAAGTCGGCCCGGCTGACGCCGGAAAAAATATACAGGCGCAACATCGCCAGCATCTCGGCGCGCGAGCGAAAGCTGATCCAGCCGATTTCGCGCCGCACATCGCCATAGCCGCCGCCCAAGACCCAGGCCAGTCGGCGCCAGTAGCTCGGCAATTGAGGTGATTCCTCGCGCAGCAGCAGGAGCTGCATGCGGTCGCTGTGTTCACGCGGGTCCAGCACAAAGCCATGTCCCGGTACCTGCTCGACCAAGCCACGGCGCAGCAGAGACTGCAGGCATTGCGTCGCTTGGCTCAGTTCAAACGGCAGGCCCCGCGCTCTGTCTACGGCGCCGCTGGCCTGCAGCCATTGCTGCACACCCTGTGCACCGCGCGTGCCGCCGCTGAGCAGCAGCGCGTCAAACACCTGTTGCTCATCGTCGGCATGCAAGGGCGGTGACGCTGGCTTGTTGGCTTTGGCGCCGCCAGAGGGGGCAGACTTGCTGTTCATGATTTCGGCTTTGATATGACGCGCTTTGGCCAGCAACTCCTCCTTGTTTTGTGACACCAGTCCGGCGATGGAGGCCGGGCTTGCATCAAAACTCGGGGGAGGAATCTTCTTGGCCATATTGCATTGGAGAGCGAAGCGCGCAGTATGCCTACCCGCGCGGCCCCAAGCGCTTGTCGGGCAAGCGGGGTCTGCTCTGTGATGCAAGTCACGCGTCCCGCTACCCAGCCCGCTCGGGGCTCAAATGCGCACACAAAGCCGGTAATGCTCACTTGCTTTAGCCGCTGGGCACCGTACATTGCAGTCAAGCGCCGGATCTGTTCTCTCAAGGCTCCACCTGCAGCGGCGCAAAAATCTAATTTCGATCCACCCCATGAAAATACGCGTCCTTGGTTGCTCCGGTGCAATTGCGTCCGGTTACAAGACCACCGCCTTTTTGCTGGACGACTGCATCTTGATCGACGCCGGTACCGGTGTCGGTGATTTGCCGCTTGAAGCAATGGCGCGAATTGACCATATCTTGGTCAGTCACTCGCACTTGGACCATGTGTTGGCGATCCCGCTGATGGCCGATGCGGTGCTGCGCATGCGCGAGGTCGCCGGGCGGCCACCGATCCAGATCCACGCGCTGCCAGAGACCTTGGACGCCTTGCGCCGGCATATCTTCAATGGCGTCATCTGGCCCGACTTCACCCGCCTGCCCAGCGCGGCGCATCCGGTGCTGAGCCTGCACCCCTTCGAGCTGGGCCAGCGCTTGATGCTGCGGGGGGCTGATGAGAAAACACGCGAGATTGAGGTCATCACCGCCGCGCACACGGTGCCTGCGGTTGGCTTTGCGGTCAGTGGCGCCCAGGGTAACTGGGTTTTCACAGGGGATACCGGCCCCAACCCGCTGCTTTGGCAGCGTTTGGCCGATATGCCGCTGGCGCATCTGGTGATAGAAACCGCGTTTGGCGATGACGAGCAGCGCCTCGCCCAGGTCAGCCGCCATTTATGCCCTTCGGCGCTGAGTTTGGAGCTGGCCCAATTGGGCGGCAGCGTCGAGGTGCATATCACCCATATCAAGCCGGGCGAAGACGAAGCCGTGATGGGGGCCGTCTCCGCACTGGCCACGCCGCACCGTATCAGCGCGCTGAAGGCGGGGGATGAGATGGTGTTTTAGGGCCTCCAGTGGCCAGCCCTGTGTTGGCTTGTGCGGCAGTTGAGCTAAAAGCGCCTACTCGGGCGCTTTTTGTTTTTTCCAAGGCGACTGGCTGACAGCTTCTGGCTGAGCAAGTTGGGCTGACAAAAAACGTCACATTGGCATCCCGCCGACAGAATTGCGCCCACTGAAGTGACCATTTTTGTCAGTTCCCGGGCGCGCCCACCGGGTCAAGCGTGAGAAAGCACACGGAAACTCCGGTAAAAATACCTGGCATGACCCCTGCATTCAGGGGGGTAGCCTCTACCCCTTTTCAACACCCCCTCTGCAGGAGTCCCATCATGAACATGAAGCGCGTACAACAAGGTTTCACCCTGATCGAACTGATGATCGTCGTGGCGATTATTGGTATTTTGGCTGCGGTGGCGATTCCGCAATATCGCGATTACACGTCGAAGTCCAAAGCTGCGTCCGGTTTGTCTAGCCTGAATGCATACAAGCAAGCGGTGTCCATCTGTGCTCAAGAGACAAGTACGCTCACCGGATGCAATTTGGGCACGAATGGCATCCCTGCCACGATGGCAACCCCATTGATCAGCTCGGTCGCGATCACCGACGGAGTGATTACCGCAGCCGTGCCAGCCAATGCGATGGGCAATACTGCAGCGGGTTCAATCATCCTGACACCAACGTCTGGCGCCGCATCGATTACTTGGGCCATCACATCATCAGGCATGCCATCAGCTGTTTCCACTGCTTTAGCTAAGAACAACTGATACATCTTTTTATGCAGGTATTCGCCCGGTAACCTGAAGCGAGGCAAGGAACTCCAACACCTCCACCGAGCCAAACCAAGCCCCAAAAAGCGCCCTCACCGGCGCTTTTTTTATGTGCGCCCAGCTTGGGCGCACTCTTGGAGGTGCAAGTCCTCCCATCAGTTGTCCACGACGAACGAAGTGCAAGCGCAACTGCATGAGGGCGACCGAGTGCGGGGAGTAATCGTGGAGCGATAAGCCAGCAGAGGTCGTAGTAGCTGGTGCATGCCGATTCCAAGGCGAATGCCTGCCAGTTTCTGGCTGAGTAAGCTGGAGCTGACAGAAAACGTCACATTGGCACCCCCTCCGACCGAATTGCGCCCATTGAAGTGCCCATTTTTGTCAGTTGCCGGGCGCGCCCACCGGGTCAAGCGTGAGAAAGCACACGGAAACTCGGGTAAAAATACCTGGCATGACCCCTGCGTTCAGGGGGGTGCCTCTACCCCTTTTAACACCGCATCTCCAGGAGTCTCATCATGAACATGAAGCGCGTACAACAAGGTTTCACCCTGATCGAACTGATGATCGTCGTGGCGATTATTGGTATTTTGGCTGCGGTGGCGATTCCGCAATATCGCGATTACACGTCGAAGTCCAAAGCTGCGTCCGGTTTGTCTAGCCTGAATGCATACAAGCAATCGGTGTCCATCTGTGCTCAAGAGACAGGTACGCTCACCGGATGCAATTTGGGTACGAATGGTATCCCTGCCACGATGGCAACCCCATTGATCAGTTCGGTCGCGATCACCGACGGAGTGATTACCGCAGCCGTGCCAGCCAATGCGATGGGCAATACTGCAGCGGGTTCAATCATCCTGACACCAACGTCTGGCGCCGCATCGATTACTTGGGCCATTACCTCAACAGGCATGCCATCAGCTGTTTCCACCGCGTTAGCTAAGAACAACTGATACGTCTATTCATGCAGGTATTCGCCCGGTAACTTGAAACGAGGCAAGGAACTCCAACACCTCCACCGGGCCAAACCGAGCCCCAAAAAGCGCCCTTACCGGCGCTTTTTTATTGGGCAAGGCAAAACTAAAGCGATGGTCTAAGCATCACTTAAGCCGCCCGACTCCGCCACGCTCCTGATCCCCGCCACAAACCTCGGCCACAGCTGCTCCGGCAAGTCATGGCCCATGCCTTCGATGATGTCCAGCCGGGCGCCAGCAATCCGCCGCACCAGATCATGCGCGGCGGCAACCGGTATTAGCGGGTCTTTGTTACCGTGTTGAACCAGGGTCGGCGTCTTGATGCGGCCGAGTTGGCCGGCGCGGTGGGTGTCGGCGGCGATGGCCGCGAGTTGGCGCAAGACGCCGCGTGGGCGGTTGCTGCGCCGCAGCGAGGCCGAGATGCGCTGGCGCAGTTCGGCCTCGGGTGCCGGGTAGGCGGGGCTGCCGATCAGACGGAACAGCCTGTAAGTGCGCTCGGCCACGGCCGCAAAGTCATGCGGGTCGCTGGGCCGGCTGAGCAAGGCGCCACGCACGCGCATCGATGGGCCGGGTAGCCTGTGGCTGCCGCTGCTGGTCATCATCAAAGTCAGGCTCTTGACCCGTTCGGGGGCGAGTAGCGCCAACTGCTGGGCGATCATGCCGCCCATCGAAGCGCCGCAAACATGGGCTCGGCGCAGACCCAAAGCATCCAGCACCCCCAAGGCGTCGCGCGCCATATCGGCCAGGCTGTAGGGGCTGCGCACCGGCAGACGCAAGAGATGCTGAACCGAGGCGATGGCGATATTGGGCACGCCCAGCTGATCGAGGTGCTGGCTCAGGCCGGCGTCACGGTTGTCAAAACGGATGACCCGGAAGCCGGCCGCCAGCAGTTGCTGCACCAGGCCTTGCGGCCAAGCCACCAACTGCATCCCCAAGCCCATGATCATCAACAAGGGTTCGGCGTCGGCCGGCCCCTGATCGTCGACTTCAAACCTCAAGCCATTGGCGGAAATTTGCATATTGAATGAAGAAATCGGCTCAGATTGGCATGCGGTAAAACCAGCGCTTGGCGCCCTGTGGCTCAAACGCCGCCCAATGTTGTGGGTCTTGCGTGAGCCGGTCCGCCAGCGCAAACAGCGCCAAGGGGTTCAGCCCCAGGCCCAGATGGCTGGCATGCACCTCGATGTTCTCGCTGTGGCCCACCGACGGGTCGGGCTCGATGACGCTGCAGCGCCAGGAAACGATGCCGTCGCTGCGCGAGTAGATCGAGGTCGTGGGCACCCGCGGCGTCTTGCGGATCTGGGCCAGCATCTGCGGGTCACCAACGTGCCGCCCATTCATCAGCTCGAAAAAACGCCAGGCATTGGTCGCACGGGGGTGGCCGGTGAAGGGCGTGCCCAGCGTCACGACGCAGCGGGTATGGTCGGGCAGCTCCTTGGCCAACTCGCGCGCATAGATACCGCCCAAGCTCCAGCCGACCAGGCTCACCGGCCGCGCATGGCGCTTGAACAGGGCCTGGACGTCGGCGCTGCATTGTTCCAACACGCCGTGGCGCGGGCCGAAGTTGAAGCCTTGGTGCCAAGGGTGAGTCTCGTAACCCAGGCTGTCGAGAAAGCGCCGCAGCGGCTGGGTCGTCACATCATTGGCGCCCAGGCCGGGGAAGACGATCACCGGGTGCCCATCGCCACGCGGCAGCTTGCGCAGCCAGGGCGTGGCCGCCAGCAGCGCCGCATATTCCCAGGGCGCGCGGCCCTCCAGCATCATCAAAAAAGCATTGGGCGCGGGGAAATCAGGCAGCAATGGGGTCGCTTCGTCGGGCGTGTTCGCCGAGGAGGCGGCAGATTTCTTCGGTGCGGGGCGAGAAGTGGATCGCATGCAGGCGTTGCAGAAAACTAAAAGGTGTCTCGCTGCATATTAGCGCTTGGGAGCGGCGCGCTTGCGCGCCGGCTTGGGCTTGGCGGCCTCCTGGGCCGAGGGCAGGGCCAAAAACTCCATGAACGCCGTCTCGATATAGGCCGCCAAGGCGGCAGTCTCGGGCAGTGCTTGGCCGCAGGCCATGATGCCGATGTCCAGCGAAGCATCAAAGGTCTGCACGGTGATGTTCAGCGCCATGCCGTGCACGATGATGGAGGCGGGGTAGTTGGTCAGCACGCGAGCGCCGGCCAGGTAGAGCGGCACGGTCGGCCCCGGCACATTGGAGATCACCAGATTGGCCACCACCGGCAGCTTGTCCGCTGCTCGCAAGCGCCCATAGAGCAGCGCGCCGGCCTGCATCAGCCAGGGCACGCCGATCGAGGGGTAGTCGCTGGGCATCAAGTCCTTGACCTGATCCAGCTCGCTTTTCATCGCAGCGGATGCCGCCAAGACATGGGCGAGGCGCTTGGCCGGATCGGCCAGATGGGTTCCCAGGCTGACCAAGCTCATCGTCGCCTGTGTGTTGGCGGTGGCGTCGCCCTTGGCCCGCATCGATACCGGCACCGCCGCCACCAGCGATTTGGGCGGCAGTGGCCCGAGCTTGGCGAACAAGCGCCGCAGCGCCCCGCCGCAGATGAAGAGCAGCGCGTCGTTGAGGCTGGCGCCATGCAGGCGCCTTGTTCGGTTCAGCGCCAGCAGTGGCAGGCTGACGGTCGAAAAGCTGCGCTCGGCCGACAAACTGGTGTTGAGCCTTGTGCGCGGCGCCAGGCCGACATTGCGGACTCGCTCGGCCTTGGCTTGCGCGCTGGGCGGCTCCGGGCTGAGCCAATCGTGCAAGCTGCTGCCGGCGGCATCCAGCGCCGTGCGCGCAGCCATCATGCTGAGCGTGCCTGCGGCACCGGGCAGGGCCTTGGCCAGGCTGAGGGTTTGTTGCCACTGGTGTGCAATCGCGCCGCGCAACATGCCGGCCGCACCCAGCTGCACCCGCCGCGTCCTCACCGCCGGTAGCTTGCGGCCATGTGGGTGCGCGCTCAGATCCAGAATCACCTCGGCCAGCGCCACGGCCGCCTTACCGTCCACCGCCGCATGATGCAGCTGCGAATACAGGCCCACATATTGCTGCCCCTCGGGCCCCGGCTCCAGGCCCAGAAAGATATGGAACTTCCACAGCGGCAGGCTGCGATCCAGCAGCTGCGGATGTAGCAAGCTCACTTGTTGCTCCAGCGCCGCCACGCCGCTGCCGGGCGGCATCTCATAGCCGACGATATGCACATCCAGGTCCGGCTCGGCGTCCACCCAAGTCGGGTTGGCCAAGTTCAGCGGCATGCTTTCTAAGCGCCGGCGCAAGGCCGGCGCCAGCGGCAAACGGCTGGCCATATGCTCGCGCAGGTCTTGCAGATAGTCGCCGTCGTAATCGGCCGGCAGTTCCAGCACATGCAAGGCGCCGACATGCATAGGCATCTCGGCGGTTTCCAGGTGCAAGAAGGCGGCATCAAGGCCGGCGAGTTGTTTCATTGAAGGTGGTCCTTGCTTGCTGAAGACGGATGGGCTGCTTCATCGCTGCCGACTGAAAGCATACTCGCGTCCTTGCCTTGGAGAGCCGCGAAAATGTTGCTGATGCGCACCGCCCTTGTGTCCCTGCTTTGCCTCTTGCCTGTGCAGGTGTGGTCCGAGCCAAGCCAAGTGCTGTTGGTCCGCCATGCCGAGCGAGCCCTGGAGCCAGCCGGCGACCCCGCCCTCAGTCCGGCCGGCCAGCAGCGTGCGCAAGCCTTGGCCGCAGCGCTGACCCAGGCCGGTGTGACGGCCATCATCACGACCGAGTTCAGGCGCAGCGCTGAAACAGCCGCGGCACTGGCAGCACAGCTGGGCATCAGGCCGCAGGTGATTCCCGCGCGTGGGCCTGACGCGGCCGCCCATGTCGGCGCTGTCGCCGCGGCGATCCGCGCTCAAAACGGCGCGGTCCTGGTGGTAGGCCACAGCAACACCTTGCCGGCGATCGCCGCCGCCTTGGGTGCACCCCTTCTGCCGGACCTTTGCGAAAGCAGCTTCAGTCATTTTTGGGTATTGACGCCAAACGCTCAACTCGGTGCTGCGCCTGCATTGCTGCGCCTGCGTTACGGGGCGGCCGATGAAATGCCCAGCGCCGGCGCGGCGACGGGCTGCCAATAGGTCTTAGCCGCGCTGCCAATCTTCTCGCAGCAGGCCCAACACTTCGCTGTCCACATATTCGCCGCGCAGAAAAATAACACCGCGCAGGCGGCCCTCAAGGCGTAGCCCCGCCTTCTCGGCGATGCGGCGTGAGGCCGTATTGCCCGGCGCGACGCCGCAACAAACCTGATTGATGCTGAAGTTATCGAACAGATAGTTGACCAGCGCCTTGGCGGCCGCGCTGCCGTAGCCTTGCCCGCGCAAGGCGGGGTCGTGAATAGCCCAACCCAGTTCGCGCGCCGTGGCGTAGCGGTGCGCGAGGAAATGCGATACATCACCGATCACCTTGCCGTCTTCGGCGCAGACCAGCAGTTTTTCCGAGTCATCGCTAGAAAAGCCGTCCTCGGCAAAGCGCTTGTGAATGGACCGGGGGCTGCTCATCCGTGTCGACTCGAACTCACCGCGTTGCTCCATGGCTGCAGCTCGCTGGCAGAGCAGCGGCAGGTCGGCTTCGGTGACGTGACGCAGGCTGATCTTCGGCGGCGATGCGGTGCTTTTCATGATGTCAGCCTCACTTGGGCGTTATGAATCGACGATATCCACAAAACGCCAGCGATCGCGCGTGAACGGGTGGCGCAAGAAGCCTCGCACGGCTGCGCTGCACATATCGACGCGCACCGGGTAGTTGTGCGGGTGGTAGGGCAGATAGGCCAGCATCAAGCGTGTTGCCTGGTGCATCAGGGCCAAACGCTCGGGGCCATCGGGAAGCAGGCGCTGACGCTCGTACAAGCGGTCGAAGGCGGGCAGCTGGAAGCGCGCATCGTTGGACTGCCCGGCGTTCGGCCCGTAGCCCATGCCGAGCAAGAAGTCGCCGTCGGGCGAGCCCAGGTCCCAGGTATAGCCCCAGATCATCAACTGCCCGGCCAGGGCTTTCTTGATCAGTTCGCCGAAGGTGGCGGTCTCGAATTCCATGCGCAGGCCGACGGCGTCCATGCGCTTTTTCCACAGCTCGTGCAGTTGGCGCTCGCGCGTCGTCTCACGTCCGGCACGACGCAAGGTCAAGGGGCTGCCGTCCGGGTGCAGGCGGTAGCCTTCGGCGTCGCGCTTGTCATAGCCGTAAAGGTCCAGCAGTGCCTGGGCACGCACCGGTTCGGTCATGCCGGCCTCGCTGCGCAAGTCTGGCTCATGGCCATAGATCAGCGGCGGCAACATGGACTGCGCGGGCAAGGCTTGACCCTGCAAGACCAGTCGCGTCTCCTCGGCGTTGTCATAGGCCAGCACGATGGCGCGACGCAGCGCCACCTTTTCTGGCGTATAGCCGCCGACCTGCGGGTCCTCCAGATTGAAGTAGCTGAAGGCAATGTCGGCGCCATGCGAGGCATAAGCCTGCACGCCCTGCTTTTTCAGATTCGGTGCCAGCCGGCCGTTCGGCATGGCCAAGCGCGCTACGGCTACGGGCATCTCCACCAAGTCCAGGTCGCCGCCGGCAAAGGCCAGCCATCGCGGCTGGCTTTCGGTGATGATGCTGATATGCACCTCATCCAGCAGTGGTAATTTCTTGCCGGCGAGGTAACGCCCCACTTGCTCGGCTTGTGCCTGACCGGCCGGCGCGCCGACGCTCTCGAACATCTGCTCGCGGAAATTCGGGTTGCGCTCCAGCACGATCAGCGAGCTGCGCCGCCAGCTCTTCAGCCGGAAGGGCCCAGTGCCTACCGGGTGGGCACCGATGTCATCGCCGTAAGCCTCAACCACTTCGCGGGCCACGGCGGATGCGAAGTTAGCGCTGGCAAAGAGGTGCACAAAGCGCGGGTCCGGCTCGGCCAGCCGGACCTCGAAGCGGTAGCGGTCGAGCGCGCGCAAGCCCGCCACCGGCTGGTCGTAGTTGAAGGCCTTCTTGCTCTTCAGTGCCTCATTGCGCAGCTCCGACAGACCCAAGACCTTGGCCGTCTCGAACTGATACAGATGCTCGGTCTTGATGCGCGGGTCGTAAAAGCGCTTGATGCTGAAGACATAGTCCTCGGCCACCAACTCCCGCCTTTTGCCCTTGAAAGCTGGGTCATCGCTGAAAAAGATGCCGGGCCGGATCGTGAAGATGAAATGCTTGTGGTCGGCCGATACCTCGGGCAGGCCGGCCGCCGTCAGCGGCTTCAAGACCACCGGGCGGGCCAGGTAGTCATAGGTCAGTGGCGGCTCGAAGATATTGGAGGCCATCGTCACCGAGGTCTGGTCCGACACCTGCGGCAGGTCGAACCCGACCTCGGCCGAGTTGAATTCGGTGCGCAGGATTTTCTTGCGAACCCTATCCGCCGCCAAGACCGGCGAATGCAGCCAGCAAGCGCCCGCCAGCGCAGCACTCTGGGTCAGAAAACTGCGACGCCGAGCGGCTCTCACCGAGGCGTCCTCAGGCTCTCATCAACGTCGACGAAATGCCAGAACTCATAGCGAAACAGCGGCCGACGGTAGCCGATCAACCAGGGTTGGGCCATGTCATTGACGATGCGGTGCACATTGGTCTTCTCCGGCACGATGGCCGCCTGGATGCGCTTGGCTTGCAGGAACAGTGCTTCGCGCTCGGGGCCATCGGGCAAGACCTGCAATTGATCGTAGATGGCATCGAATTCGGCCGACCGGAAGCGCGCGTAATTGCGCGCGCCGATGGCCGGGCTGTAAAAGCGCAGCATCTGGTCGATGCCATCGGGCGAGGTCGCGGTGTCGGCTAGCGTCCACAGCATCAGCTTGCCGGCGCGTGCCTGCTTCAATTGCTCCGGCCATTTGCCGTGGAAGAAGTTGCTGCGGATCTGCACATTGTTGAAGTTGCGCTTCCATAACTCGTCATATTGACGGGATAGCGCATCCGGCTGGGTCGCCACCTCGATCACCAAGGGTGAGCCGTCCGGCATATCGCGCCAGCCGTCGCCGTCTTTGTCGACATAGCCATACAGATCAAGCAGGGCCAGCGCGCGCGGCACATCGAAATCGCTGTTCGTGCTCTTGTAGCTCGTATCGAAGCCCGAGGTGTGCGGCACTATCATCGACTGCGCCGGTACCGCCTGGCCTCGCCGCACGCCGTTGATCTCGCGCTGGATATCGATGGCCAGCGATATCGCTCGGCGCAGCGCAACCTTGTCGGCGCTGTAGCCGCCCAAGGTCTTGTCTTCCAGATTGAAGAAGGTGAAGGCGCTCTCGGCCCCCATCACGCGAAAGAGTTGAATGCCTTTCTTGGCCAAATTGGGCGCGACCTTGCCCTTGGGCAGCGCCACATTGACAAACTCGGGTGGTACGCGGTCGAGAAAATCATGCTCGCCGCCGACAAAGCTGAGCCAGCGCGGCTGCGACTCTTCGATGATGGCGATCTCGACCCGGTCAATCATCGGGATGCGCCGGCCCTTGAAGCGGGCCAGCAAGGCCTGGCCTTCGGCATCGTCTGCGGCCGGTTCGGCCTCGTAATAACGCTCACGATAAGCGGGGTTCTTCTCCAGCACGATGCGTGAGCTGCGTCGCCAGTCTTTCAGCACAAAAGGGCCGGTGCCGACCGGGTGGGCCGTGATGTCGGCGCCGTAAGCTTCCACCACCTCGCGCGCCACCACGCCGCTTCGGCCGCTTTGCGCCAGGCCGAAGACAAAGCGCGGCCGGCTGTGCTTGAGCTTGAACTGCAGGGTGTAGCGGTCGAGTGCGCGCAGGCCTTCGATCTCGCGCTCGTAGTCAAAGGGCTTCTTTGACTTCAGTGCTTGCTCGCGCAGCTCGCCCAGGCCCAGCAGGCCCATTTCTTCGATGGCGTTCCAGGTCGGGCTCTTGGTTGCCGGGTCGGCAAAGCGCTTGAAGGTGTAGACATAGTCGGCCGCCACCAACTCGCGTGGCTTGCCCTTGAAGGCCGGATCGTCGGTAAAGAAGATGCCGGGTTTGAGCTTGACCGTCCAGGTCTTGAAGTCGACCGACACCTCGGGCAGGGCAGCAGCCGTCAGCGGCCTGAGCTTGGCCGGCTCGGCCAGATAGTCATAGGCGTACAGCGCCTCGAAGATATGCGAGGTGATGGTCTGCGAATAGGTGTCGCTGGTCTGCGCCGGGTCGAAGCCGGTCTCGGCGATCTGGAAGGCGTACTTGAGCACTTTGGGCGGTGCGGTACTTTCGCTCGCCTGCAGCGGCAAGCAAATCATCAGCAGTGCGGCTTGGGCGAATAAACGAGCTATCTTCACTGCGGCTTTCTCTTGCTTTCATCGACGTCTACATACTGCCACCAGTCCTGCCAGAACAGCGCGCGGCGGTAGCCGATCAGCCAGGGCTGGGCGAGGTCGGTGATGATGCGATGCACATGGGCTTTGCTGGGCATATAGGAGACGGCCAGGCGCTTGGCCTGCAGGAGCAAGGCCTCGCGCTCGGGTCCATCGGCCATGCCTTGCATCTGTTCGTAGAGTCGGTCGAACTCGGCGCTCTTGAAACGCGATAAGTTCTGCCCATCGATGGCTGGGCCGTAGAGACGCTGGAAGGGCCCCAAGCCGTCGGGATCGGAGGCGCTCGAGCCGAGGAACCAGATCATGTATTTGCCGCCGCGCGCGCTCTTCATGTTCTCTGGCCATTTGGCGGTCTTGAACTCGATCTTCAGACCAATGGCCCGCATATTCTTCAGCAGCAACTCGTCCATTTGACGGCTGGCATTGGTGGGCTCGGTATTGCGCACCAGCACCAATTTCTGACCATCGGGCTGCTCGCGCCAGCCATCGCCGTCGCGGTCAATATAGCCATAGAGATCGAGCAAGGCCTTGGCACGCACAGGGTCGTAGTCACCCATTTCGGACTTGAATTCGGCGCTGTAGCCGGTCGTGTGCGGCACCACCTGGCTTTGTGCCGGGATCGCCTGGCCTCGCCGCACCATGCTGATCTCGCGCGGCACATCCATGCCCAAACTGATGGCTCGGCGCAGGGCGATCTTCTCGGGCGCCATGCCGCCAATAATCGGGTCCTCCATATTAAAGACGGTCAGCGAAGCGTCCGGCCCGACGGTGCGAAAGGCCTGCACGCCGCGCATGGCCAGATGTGGTGCCAACTTGCCGCCTGGCATGGCCTGGCTGATGAAGTCGGGCGGCACGCGCTCCAGAAAATCATGCTCGGCGTTCAGAAAAGCCAGCCAGCGCGGCTGCACCTCTTCGATGATGTCGACCTCGACGCGGTCCAGCATCGGCAAGCGCCGGCCTTTGAAATGCGCCAGCAAGGCCTGACCCTCTTTATCGTCCGCGCCCGGCTCGGCGTCGTAAAAGCGTTCTCGGTAGTCGGGGTTGCGCAGCAGTTCGATCTTGGAGCTGCGCCGCCATTGGCCAAGCTTGAACGGGCCGGTGCCGACCGGATGTTCGCTCAGCTTGTCGCCATAGGCCTCGACCACCTCGCGCGCGACCGCACCGACGATGTCGCTGCCGGTCATGATCATCTCGACCAAGCGCGGCCGGGCTTGCTCGACCCTGAACTGGATCGTGTAGCGGTCAAGTGCGCGCAAGCCTTCGATTTCATGGGCGTAATCAAACGGCTTTTTGCCCTTCACCGCCATATCGCGTTGCGCCGCCAGACCCAAGAGGCCGGCCTCCTCGAAGGTGCTCCAACCGGGGCTCTTGTTGGCCGGGTCGGCAAAACGCTTGTAGCTGTAGACGAAATCATGCGCGGTCAATTCGCGCTGCTTGCCTTTGAAGGCGGGGTCGGCGGCGAAGTAGATGCCGGGCTTGATGCGCACCGTGAAGGTCTTGAAGTCGCTGGCCACCTCCGGCATCGCCGCGGCAACTAGCGGTGCCAGCTTGACCGGCCGGGCCAAGTGGTCATAGCGGTACAGCGACTCAAAAATCGCCGCCGTGATGGTGCGGGAATAGAGGTCATCGATCTGCGCCGGATCGAAACCGGTCTCGGCGATTGGGAAGGCATAACGCAGGACTTTGGCGGGCTCGGCCGCCGAAACCAGCAGCGCCTGCAGACCAATCAACAAAGCGATTGCGAGCTGAGCGGCTTTCATTGCGAGGCCCGCTTGCTCTCATCAATGTCCACATACTGCCACCAGTCCTGCCAGAACAGCGGGCGGCGGTAGCCCTGTACCGAGGCCTGCGCCATATCGGTCAAGATGCGGTGGGTGTGCTGCTTGTAAGGCATATAGGCGGTGGAGATGCGCTTGGCTTTGAGCAGCAGTGCCTCGCGCTCAGGGCCGTCGGCCATGGCGGCCATTTGATCGTAGAGCTTGTCGAACTCGGCCAGCTTGAAGCGCGCCAAGTTTTGCCCGCCGGTGGCCGGGCCATACAGGCGCTGCAAGGCGCTCTGTGCATCGGGCTGCGAGGCTGCGGACGCCACGCCCCAGATCATGAATTTGCCGCCGCGTGCGCTCTTCAGGTTCTCGGGCCATTTGGCCGTCTTGAACTGGGTTTTGATGCCGATGGCGCTGAGGTTCTTCTGCCACAGCTCGTCGAGCTGGCGCGAGGCATTGTCGGGCTGGGTATTGCGGATCAGCAGCAAGGGGCTGCCGTCAGGCAAGTCACGCCAGCCGTCGCCATCCGCGTCCACATAGCCGTACAGATCGAGCAAGGCCTTGGCGCGGGCCGGGTCATAGTCGCCGGTTTCGGATTTGTAGTCGGCCGAGTAGCCGGTGGTGTGCGGCACGATCGGGGACTGCGCTTGCACCGCCTGGCCGCGACGGACCAAGTTGATCTCGCGCGGTACATCAATCGCCAGGCTGATGGCGCGGCGCAGCGCAATCTTGGCCGGCTCCATGCCGCCGACAATTGGGTCATCCATATTGAAGGTCGTCAGGCCCACGTCCGGCCCCACGATGCGAAAGCCCTGCACACCCTTCTTGGCCAGATTCGGCGCGACCTTGCCATTGGGCATGGCCTGACTGATGAACTCGGCCGGCACGCGCTCCAGAAAGTCTTTTTCGCCATTCAAGAAGGACAGCCAGCGCGGCTGCACCTCTTCGATGATGGCGATCTCGACCCGGTCCAGCATCGGAATGCGCCGACCCTTGAATTTTTCTTGCATCGCCAAGCCTTCGGCATCGCCCGGCGAGGCCTCGGCGTCATAGAAGCGCTCGCGGTAGTCGGGGTTTTTCTCCAGCACGATGCGTGAGCTGCGCCGCCACTCGCCCAACTTGAACGGCCCGGTGCCGACCGGGTGCTCGCCGACCTTGTCGCCGTAATGCTCGACCACCTCGCGGGCCAAGGCGCCGTAGAGGTCACTGCCGGTCAGAATGGTTTCGATCAAGCGTGGGCGCGGCTTGACCGTCTTGAATTGCAGGGTGTAGCGGTCCAGCGCCCGCAGGCCTTCGATCTCTTTGTCATAGTCAAAGGGTTTTTTACCGTCGAGCGCCTGCTTGCGCAAAGCGGTCAGCCCGACCAGATCGGCTTCTTCCAGCGAACTCCAGCCCGGGCTCTTCAGCGCCGGGTCCGCAAAGCGCTTGAAGCTGTAGACAAAGTCCTGCGCGGTCAGCTCGCGCTTTTTGCCCTTGAAGGCGGCGTCGTCGGCGAAGTAGATGCCGGGCTGGATCTTGATGGTGAAGCTGCGGAAGTCTTCCGACATCTCCGGCAGGGCCGCAGCCACCAAGGGCTTGATCTGTACCGGCCGCGCCAGATGGTCGTAGCGGTACAGAGCCTCGAAGATGCCGGCGGTGACGGTGCGCGAATAGATATCGCTGAGCTGAGAAGGGTCAAAGCCGGTCTCGGCGATCGGGAAGGCATAACGTAAAGCCTTGGCGGGCGGCGGCGTTACATCGGGCTCGGCCCGCACGGGCACTGCGAGCGCCGTCAGGCTTGCGCTCAATAAAAAAGTTAGTAGCTTCACGGTGTATTTCATTTGACTAAGCGCAGACGCTCATCGACGTCCACATATTCCCAAAAATTCAACCAAAACTGTGGCCGCCGATAGCCGAGCAGCTGCGCGTGCGCCAGGTCGGTGATGATGCGGTGGCCGCGTGGGCGGTAGGGCGCATAAGCCGCGCCCAGGCGCTTCAACTCGGTGAACAGGGCCAAACGTTCCGGCCCGTCTGGCAAGGCGTTGGTTTGGTTGTACAGATCATCGAGCGACTTCAAATTGATGCGCGCGTAATTTTGCCCGCCAATGCGCTCGCTGAAGAAAAAGCCCAGCGCATCTTGCCCGTCCGGCGCAGCGGCCGAACTGGCCAGCGACCAGATCTGGAACTTGCCGGCGCGCATGGCCTTGAGGTTCTCCGGCCATTTGGCGGTCTTGAACTGCACCTTGATGCCGATGGCGGCCTGTGACTTTTGCCAGATCTGGTCAATCTGGCGTTGGAACTGCTCGGGCGTGGTCAGGCTTTCCAGCACCAGCGGGCTGCCGTCGGGCTGCTCGCGAAAGCCGTCGCCGTCGCGGTCAATAAAGCCATACAGGTCCAGCAGCGCCTTGGCCTTGGCCGGGTCGTACTCGCCGCTCTCGCTCTTGAAACTGGCGTCATAGCCTGTCGTGTGCGGCAGCATGATGGACTGTGCGCTGATCGCCTGGCCGCGCCGCACGATGCGGATTTCGCGCTCCGAGTCGGTGCCCAGCGAGATGGCCCGGCGCAGCGCCACGCGCTCTGGGCTATAGCCGCCGACGACCGGGTCCTCCAGATTGAAGACGGTGAACAACACATCCGACGTCACGACGCGAAAACTCTGTATGCCTTTCTTGACCAAATTCGGGGCCAGCTTGCCACCCGGCATCGCCTGGTTGATGAAGTCCTCGGGCGTGCGGTCCAGCAGATCGAACTGCCCGTCCAAAAAGGACAGCCAGCGCGGCTGATTTTCTTCAATGATGGCGACCTCCACCCGGTCGATCATTGGGATGCGTCGGCCCTTGAAGCGCGCCAGCAAAGCCTGACCCTCGGCGTCGTCGGCGTTCGGTTCGGCATCGTAGTAACGCTCCCGGTAGCCGGGGTTTTTGTCCAGATTGATTTGCGAGCTGCGCCGCCAAGAGGCCAGCTGGAAGGGCCCGGTGCCGACCGGATGCTCGCTGCTGTGCTCCGGGTAGGCTTCGATCACCTCGCGCGCCACCGCGCCAAGCAGGCTCCCGTCGGCCAAGTTCTGGTCAAAGCGCGGCCGGGATTTGCCCAGCTTGATTTGAAGGGTGTAGCGATCCAGCGCGCGCAAGCCTTCGATAGGTTTGTCGTAGTCAAAGGGCTGCTTGCTCTTTTGTACTTGTGCGCGGTATTCGTTCAAGCCCAAGAGATGGTTTTCTTCCAGGCCGTCCCAGGTCGGACTGTTGGTATACGGGTCGGCAAAACGCTTGAAGGAATAGACATAGTCGGCGGCGGTCAGCTCGCGTTTTTTGCCCTTGAAGGCCGGGTCGTCCGCAAAGTAGATGCCGGGCTGGATGCGAATCGTCCAGGTCTTGAAGTCGGCGCTGACCTCGGGCAGGGCGGCCGCCGTCAAGGGCTTGAGCTTGGCTGGCCGGGCCAGATGGTCATAGGTGTAGAGGCCTTCGAAGATATGCGAGGTGACGATGCGCGAATAGATGTCGGTGACCTTGGCCGGGTCAAAGCCGGTCTCGGAGACGCGAAAGGCATAGCGCAAGACCTTGGGGCTGGTGTCACTGACTTCGGAAGCGGCAAGACGCGCGCTGCCAAGCAGGCATAGCAATAGCAGCAAGGCGCGGCAACGAAGGGAAAGATCTACGTTCATAAGGAGCAGCAAGACGGTTGGTTTATTTGGCCGCAGCCAAGGCATCGGCGTCGATGTCAATGTATTTCCAGAAGTCGCGCACAAAGGCGTTGCGCTCATAGCCGAGCACCCAGGGCTGCATGATGTCGGTGTAGACGCGGTGCACATGCAGCTTGATCGGCATATAGGCCACCATCAACTTCTGCGCCTCGGTCATCAGGGCTAAGCGCTCGGGGCCGTTGGGGAGCTTTTTCTGGGCTTCATACAAGGCGTTATAGGCCGGCAGATCGAAGCGGGCCTTGTTGGACTGGCCCTTGTTGGGCCCGTAGCCCAGCGCCAGAAAGGTGTCGCCATCGGGTGAGGCCGCGGTCCAACCGACGTACCACATCATCAGCTTGCCGGCGGTCGAGGCCTTCAGGTTCTCCGGCCATTTGGCGTGGCGGAACTTGATGCGTACCTGGATCGCATCCATCGCTTTTTGCCACAGCTCGGCCAGCGCACGCTTCTCGCCGTCTTGCTCGGTCGCATATTCGATTGTCAAATCGCTGCCGTCCGGCTTATCGCGCCAGCCGTCGCCATCGGCGTCCACATAGCCGTAGAGATCCAGCAGGGCCTTGGCGCGGGCGAGGTCATGTTCGCTCATGCTGGTTTTGAGGGTGGGCACAAAACCGAACACGCCGGGGCTGATCGGCCCTTGGGCGGCGATCGCCTGGCCACGGCGGGGCAGGCGGATCTCCTTGTCAACATCGATGGCCAGCGCAATCGCTCGGCGTAGCGCGATCTTCGCGGGCGTGTAGCCGCCGACCGTGGGGTCTTCCATATTAAAGTAGGATTTCGCCACATCGGCGCGCGCATAACGCACCATCTGCAGGCCCATCTTGGCGAGATTGGGGGCGAGTTTGTTGTTCGGGAAGGCAATCGGCGCGTATTCATTCGGCACCTCTTCGACCATATCCGCCTCGCGCTGTAAGAAGGACAGCCAGCGCGGCTGGTTTTCTTCAATGATGGCGATTTCGACCCGGTCGATCATCGGCAGTTTGCGGCCCTGCAGCAGCGCGGCCTGGGCCACCAGGCGCGGCTTGTCGGCGGGCGGCTGTTCGTCATAGCGTAGATCGCGGAAGTTGGGGTTCTTCTCCAGCACCATGCGTGAGCTGCGCCGCCATTCGGTCAAGGCCCAGGCGCCGGTGCCGACCGGGTGGGCCATGATTTTGTCGCCGTAGCGTTCGACCACTTCATGCGCGACCGCGCCCATGGTCGAAGGGTCGGCAAAGTGGTTGACGAAACGAGGGTCGCCGGCTTCGGTGCGGACCTGGAAGGTGTAGCGGTCGATCAGCGTCAGGCCGGCGACCGGGCGGGCGTAATCAAACGGGGTCTTGCGCTTGAGCGCTTCTTGGCGCAACTCGTTCAGGCCCGGGATGCGGGCGATTTCGAACAAATAGAGATTGGGGCTCTTCCAGCGTGGGTCGAAATGGCGCTTGAGCGAATAGACATAGTCGGCGGCGGTCAGTTCGCGCTTTTTGCCCTCAAACGCCGGGTCGTCGTTGAAATAGATGCCGGGTTTGATGCGAAAGGTCAGGGTCTTGAAGTCGGCCGAGATCTCAGGCAGCGCCTCCGCCGTGGCGGCCCGAAGCCGTACAGGGCGGGCCAGGTACTCGTATTGCAGAGGCGCATCAAAAATGCCGCCGGCAATGATGCGGGAGTAGAGGTCGGAGATTTGCGCCGGGTCAAAGCCGGTTTCGGCGATGCGAAAGGCGTAGCGAAGCACTTTGGGCTGTACTTTGGGCTCGCCAGCGCTGGCCTCGGCCAAGGCAAGGCCTGGCATCAGCATGGAAGCTGTGTACAGCATGATTGCCGCCCAGGGTCGCGCCACGATGACTCCTTGCTTAAAGAAACGCGCCGGTGACCTTGTGAGCCCGGCGCGCATTGGGTTGCCAAAGAACCATCGCTTCGGCCCTTTATCGGGTGGATGGTTCAGGCCCGCAGTCTACGGCCTGAATGAGTCGGCCGCCATGCAGTCGAACCCGAGGGTGTGAGGGCGGCAGGGAGGGAAGGCGCAGCCTATTCGGCCAGCACGGCCCGGTCGCGGCCGTCTTGTTTGGCTTGATAGAGCGCCTGGTCGGCCCGGGCCATCAGGGCGGCCGGCGATTCGTCGGCCGCTAAAGCGATGCCCACACTGAGGCTGAGGATGGGCGCAACCGGCGAGGCTGCATGCGGCAATGCCAGTTGCTGCAGATGCTGACGCAGGCGCTTGACGACTTCTTGCGCGCCTTCTGCATCGGTTTCGGGCAGCAGCAGCGCGAATTCTTCTCCGCCTATGCGAGCGGCCATGTCGCCGCCCCGACGCAGCGCAGCCTGCAAGACCTGGGCCACCAGCTTCAGCGCCGCATCACCGGCGGGGTGGCCGTAGTGGTCGTTGTAGAGCTTGAAATGGTCCACATCCAGCATCAGCAAGGCCAGCTTGCGCTCGCCCCGGCATTTATTGGACAGCTCCAGCGCCAAGCGCTCATCGAAGCCGCGCCGATTGGTCAAGCCCGTCAGGGCGTCGGTCAGGCTGAGTTGCTGCAGGCTGTCAACCTGGGTTTCGATCAGGCTCAGCAGGTGATTGACATGGCCCGACAAGGTGCTGAGTTCGTCCGCGCCGCTCACCTTGATGCGGGTCTTCCAGGTCTGCGTCTTGGCCAGTGTGACCAACTGGCGGGTAAATCGGCGCAGGCGCCTCACCAGCAGCAGGTGGACGGCGACGGCCATCAGGCAGGCCATGACCAGCGCGGTCCACAGCAACTGCCTGCGTACCTGCTGATAGACCAGCAGGCCTTGCGCATGGACATCGCGCGGGACCGACAAGGCCAACTGCGCCACATCGCGCTTGAGCAGGTCTTGCACCGGCAGGGCCAGGTGGTAGAGGCCGGGGGACTCGCTGCTTCGAACCTCCCCCGAGCCTAGCAAGCTGGCGGCGACAAAGTCGGGCCAAACCAGCATGTCCGGTTTGGCCTCGGCAGGGGCCTCCAACTGGAAGGGCAGCCGGGTTTGCTTGCTGAGCTTGGCCAGCAAGTCGGCATCCAAAAGCCGCCCCATCACGACCGAGCCCGAGAACTCGCCGCTGGCATCACTGCGGCGGATATGCGCCCAGCAGCCGAGCATCAAGCCGATTTCGGCTTTCATCAAACCGCAGGTCGGGGCGGCATGGCCATCCTTGATCAGGGCGATATAGGGCTTGATCTGCTGTTCAAGCCAAACCGGGGTCTCGCCGGCTGGGCGGTTCAGCCGAGGGTTGGTGTTGAAGTGCACCAAGCGCCCCTGCCGGTCGTACACCATGATCAAGGACAGGTCCGCGGTCACCAGCGCTTGCGGGCCCAAACTGTCTTGCGCCCAGGCCGGGTCTGGTTGCTGGACGAAACGGTACATCTCGGACCAGACGGCCCAGTCACGGGTCAAGCTGTTCAGGTGCTCGAGCTCGGACTCTATGCTTTGCACCAGCCGACTGACATGCGAGGCCAGTTCACGCTTTTCTATGCTCTGGTAGCTGGCCTCAAGGCTGCCTTGCAACAAATTCAAGCTGACCAAGGCCATCAGGCCGAAGCCCAAGACAAAGGTCAATAGCAGCTTGAACCGAATACCCATCCAGAGCTCCGAAACGGGGCCGCTTCAATCAGCGACCCGACCGGACTCATTTTGCTTGCGATTGGCTCAATGCCTCGGTGTCGATGTCGACATATTTCCAAAAATCGCGCACAAACACATTGCGGTTGTAGCCGATCACCCAGGGCTGGGCCATATCGGTGAAGACGCGGTGCACCTCTGTCTTGTAAGGCATATAGGCCACCATCAGCTTGGCGGCCTCGGCCATCACGGCTTGGCGCTCCGGGCCGTCCGGCATTGCTTTTTGCTTGTTGTAGAGCGCATTGAAGGCCGGCAAATCAAAGCGCGCCTTGTTGGCCTTGCCCTTGGCGGCCCCGTCGCCCAGCGCCAAAAAGGTGTCGCCATCGGGCGCGGTGGCGACCCAGGACACGCCCCACATCTGCAGCTTGCCGGCATTGGCCGACTTGAGGTTCTCCGGCCATTTGGCGGTCTTGAACTTGATGCGGATCTTCAGCGCATTCATGGTCTGCTGCCATTGCTCATTGAGCTGGCGATTCGTGCTGTCGGGCTGGGTGGCGTATTCCAGTTTCAGCGCTGAGCCATCGGGCTGATCGCGCCAGCCGTCGCCGTCTTGGTCGACATAGCCATAGAGGTCCAGCAGGCTCTTGGCCTTGGCGAGGTTGTATTCGCCCATTTCGGACTTGAAGGCTGGATCGAAGCCGAAGGTGCCGGGTGCGATCGGCCCATGCGAAGGCACGGCTTGGCCGCGGCGGGCCAGGCGGATTTGCTTGTCGATGTCCGAGCCCAAGGAGATCGCGCGGCGCAGCGCAATTTTCTCTGGCGTGTAGCCGCCAATCACCGGGTCTTCCATATTGAAGTAGGTGAAGGCCACGTCGGCGCGCGGGTAGCGCGTCATTTGTATGCCGCGCTTGGTCAGGTTCGGCGCCAATTTGTTGTTCGGCATGGCGATGGTGGCGAAGTCGGCCGGCACTTCCTCGATCACGTCCTTTTCGCCGTTCAGGAAGGACAGCCAGCGCGGCTGCGGCTCCTCGATGATGGCGATCACGACGCGGTCTACCAGCGGCAGGCGCTGCCCCTGCAGCTTGGCCACTTGCGCGGCCAGGGCCGGGTTGTCGGCCGGCGGGCTTTCCGCATAGCGCACTTCGCGGTAATTGGGGTTCTTCTCCAGCACGATTTGTGAGCTGCGGCGCCATTCACCCAGGCGCCAGGCATTGGTGCCGACCGGGTGCTCCATGATCTTGCTGCCATACATCTCCACCACCTCGCGCGCCACCGCGCCGAGGAAGCCGGCATCGGCGAACTGGTTGATGAAGCGTGGGTCGCCGACACCGAGCTTGATCTGGAAGCGGTAGCGGTCCAGCACCTTCAGGCCTTCGACCGGCCGGTCATAGTCAAACGGCTTTTTGGCCGCCATCAGCTCTTTGCGCAGCTCCGAGGCGCCCAGGATCTTGACGTTTTCAAGCAGGTAGAGATTGGGGCTCTTCCACTGCGGGTCGTAATGGCGCTTGATGGAATAGATGTAGTCGGCGGCGATCAGTTCGCGTTTTTTGCCGCCAAAGGCCGGGTCGTCGCTGAAGAAGATGCCGGGCTTCAACTCGAAGGTCAGCGTCTTGAAATCGGCCGAGACTTCGGGCATGGCGACCAGGGTGTTGGGGCGCAGCTTGGCCGGGCGGGTGTGATATTCAAACTCCAGCGGCGCGTCGAAGATGCCGGCCGCAACCGCCTTGGAATAGCTGTCGGAGATCTGTGCCGGGTCGAAGCCGGTCTCGGCGGCGCGAAACGCGTAGCGAAGGGATTTCACGGGCTGGTGGGTCTGCGGGGCGGGCTGTGCTTCTTGGGCCAGCAAGGGCAGGCTGTTCAGGGCCAGCAAGCAGGCAGCGGCGCGCTTCAGGGTGGATCGCATCATTTCTTGTCGTCACTGACTTGGGGAGCCGCGCAGTCTAGTGCCTGGGCTGCGGCAATGCTCATGCGCAAATGGCATTGCCGCCGCCAAAGCGGCCCGAAAGCCCCATGAATTCTCGAAACATGTCTCAGTTTTGCTCGAACCCGGCCCTCAATTCAGGGGGCGACAAGGGCAAAACCCGGTGAGCAGTGGCGCTCAAGTCGACTAGACTCGCGCCAGTTTTTCTTTTCGCAAGCCTTGTGGGCCATCAGCCCGCCGGGAAGCAATTTTGTCGAATCTGCGACGTCTTTCTTTACGGAGAACCAACAGCGATGCTGGCCTACCTATTCAGACGCTTGTGGCAAATGATCCCGACCTTGCTCGGTGTCGTGCTGCTGGTGTTCTTTCTTTTCAAGTTCTTCGGTGGTGATCCCGCCGAGATCCTCGGTGGCCTGAATGCGAGTGCCGAACAGATAGACGCGATCCGCGAGCAACTGGGCCTGAACAAGCCGGTGCTGGAGCAGCTGTGGATCTTCATCAAGCAGATCGTCACCTTTGACTGGGGCAAGAGCTGGGCCACCAATGAGTCGGTGGCCAGCCTGTTCAGCAGCCGCTTGCCGGCCACGCTGACGGTGATGCTGCCGATCTTGATTCTCGAAGTGCTGATCGCCATTCCTTTCGCCTTGGCCGTGGCCTCGGTGCGCGGCAGCCTGACCGACCGCACGGTGATGATTCTGAGCACGGTGGCGGTGTCGATCTCGCTGCTGGTCTACGTGATCGTGGGCCAATATGTGTTCGCCTTCCGCCTGGGCTGGTTCCCGGTGCAGGGCTGGACCGACAGCGTCTGGACCAACCTGACCACCTATGCGCCGCTGCCCGTGATGGTGGCGGTGGCCGTCGCGATCGCGCCTTACACGCGGCTGTACCGCACCTTCTTCCTGGATGAAATCGGCCATGACTATGTGCGCACCGCGCGCGCCAAGGGCATGACCGAGGGCACCATCCTGATGAAGCATGTCTTGCGCAACGCGATGATTCCCATCATGACGAATATCTCGGTGGCTTTGCCGGGCGTGTTTGTCGGCAGCTTCTTGCTCGAAGTGTTCTTCTCCATCCCCGGCCTGGGCCGTGAAATTTTGCTGGCGGTGAACCGCAGTGACTATCCCGTCATTCAGGCGTTTGCGATTTACATCGCCTTCCTGACCATGGTGGTGAACTTGATTACCGACCTGCTCTACAAGCTGGTGGATCCGCGGGTGGTGCTGAAATGAAACTCCAGAATTCTTCAGTTTCATTCCGCTTCGGAGATGCGAAATGAGTGCAGTGATTTCGTCAAACCCAGTTGCGGCCAAAGCCGGCAAATCCGAAGGCGTCTGGGCCGCGTCCTGGCGACGCCTGCGCAGTGACAAGGTTGGCATGGTGTCCATGGTGATCGTGGGCTTCTTCCTCTTGATGGTGGCGGCTTCCAGCACCGGCTTGATTGCCAAGAACTGGCAAAAAGAAGTCGGCGTGCCGAACGCGCCGCCGACCTTTATCGGCCCGGCCCCGGCCGAAGCGACCAGTGCCATTGTTGCGCCCAAGGGCCCGAATGTGGACCTCAGCGATATCGACCCGCTCGCGCCCAAGTACAAGGAATGGGAAGAGCGCGCCAAGGCCTACAAGACCGAGGTGACGGTGAAGGCCGAGACGCTGCCGATGGGCGGCGACCGCCTGGGCCGCGATGTGCTGTCCAAGGCGATCAAGGGCGCCGAGGTGTCCATCATGGTCGGCGTTTTGGCGGCCGTGGTTGCCACCATCATTGGCGTGGTGCTGGGCGCGCTGTCGGGCTTTTTCGGCGGCCGCGTGGGCGACTTTCTGGAGTGGCTCTACAACGTCTTCACCGCCATCCCGAGCATCTTGCTGATCTTCGCGTTTGCGGTGATCTTCGGGCGCGGCGTGATGTCGGTGGTGATGATTCTGGGTCTGGCCGGTTGGCCCGGTATTTACCGCTTGATCCGCGCTGAGTTCATGAAGCATTCGGTGCGCGAATATGTGCGCGCCGCAGAAGCCATCGGCGCTTCGCGTTACTCGCGCATGTTCAAGCACATCCTCCCTAACGTTTCGCATGTGGCGCTGGTGCAGTTGTCGCTGCATGTGGTGGGCTTCATCAAGAGCGAGGTGATCCTGTCCTATCTGGGCCTGGGCGTCGGCGTGGACCAGGTGTCCTGGGGCACGATGCTGAGCGAGTCGCAGAGCGAATTGATCCTGGGCTACTGGTGGCAGTTGGCGGCAGTGACCGGCTTGATGGCCATCTTTGTGACCGCGTTTGCGCTGTTCACCGATGCCTTGCGCGATGCGCTGGATCCAAAGTTGCGCGGCCTGGAGTGATTTGAAAATGCTACTGAGTATTCAAGACCTAAAAGTCTCCTTCCGCATGGGCAAGGTCGACGGCCAGATGCAGCGCGCATTGGCCGTCAAAGGCATCAGCTTTGACATCCCCGAGAACTCGACCGTCGCGCTGGTGGGCGAGTCGGGCTCGGGCAAGTCGGTGACGGCCATGTCCATCCTCAACCTGCTGCCGGATAACGCCGAGCGCGAAGGCAAGATCCTGTTTCAGGGTCAGGACTTGCGCCAGTGCACGCTGCGCGAGCTGCAGGCCATCCGTGGCCGCGACATTGCCTGCGTATTCCAGGACCCGATGACTTCGCTGAACCCGGTGTTTACCGTGGCCGCGCAGATCATGGAGCCGCTGATCAAGCATATGGGCATGAGCAAGAAGCAGGCGCTGGTGCGGGCCGAGGAGTTGCTCAACGAGGTCGGCATCCCCGAGCCCAAGCGTCGCCTGGGCAACTATCCGCATGAGATGTCGGGTGGCCAGCAGCAGCGCGTGATGATTGCCGTGGCACTGGCATGCTCGCCTAAGCTGCTGATCGCCGACGAGCCGACCACGGCGTTGGACGTGACGATCCAGCGCCAGGTGATGGAGCTGATGGCCAAGCTCAAAGAGACGCACAAGATGGCGCTGCTGTTCATCTCGCATGATCTCGGCGTGGTGGGAGAAATCTCCGACCAGGTGGTGGTGATGCGCCATGGCCAGATCCGCGAGAAGGCGCCCGTTGCCGAGATCTTCAGCAATCCGCAAGACAGCTACACCAAGGCCTTGCTGGCCTGCCGGCCTTCGCTGACCGAGAACCCGGCGCGGCTGATGGTCATCGATGACCATATCGCCGGCCGCACGGTGCACGAAGGTGCGGGCAAGGCCAAGGACCCGAATGCACCGGTGATTCTGGAAGCGCGCGGCTTGAAGAAGAGCTTTTTCTTCAAGAGCGGCTTGTTCGGTCAAAAGGAGTTCAAGGCCGTCAAGGAAGTGAACTTCAAGCTGCGCAAGGGCTACACCTTGGGCGTGGTGGGCGAGTCCGGTTCGGGCAAGACAACCATGGGTCTGACCTTGTTGCGCCTGCATGAGCCGACCGGCGGCGAGGTGCTGTTCGAGGGCAAGGACCTGCTGAAAATGAGCGGCAATGACTGGCAAAAGATGCGCCGCCGCATCCAGGTGGTGTTCCAGAACCCCTATGCCTCGCTGAACCCGCGCTTCACGATTGGTCAGACCCTGGTTGAGCCGATGGAGATCCACAAGATTGGCAAGGACCATGACGAACGCTTGGCGCGTGCCAGTGCCTTGCTGAAAAAGGTCGGCCTGGACGACACGGTGCTGAACAAGTACCCGCATGAGTTCTCCGGCGGCCAGCGTCAGCGCATTGCGATCGCGCGCTGCCTGACGCTGAACCCCGAGGTGCTGGTGCTGGACGAAGCGGTGTCGGCGCTGGACGTGTCGGTGCAGGCCCAGGTGCTCAATCTGCTGAAGGACTTGCAGGACGAGTTTGGCCTCAGCTATGTCTTCATCAGCCATGACCTGGCCGTGGTGAAGTTCATCTCCGACGAAGTGCTGGTGATGCAGAACGGCGATGTGGTCGAGCAAAGCGAGACGCAGGCGCTGCTGAATGCCCCGAAGCAGGAGTACACGCGCAAATTGCTGGGTGCGGTGCCCAAGGGTTACCAAGGCCCGGCCCATGTGGCCGCAGCAGCGGCGGCTTGAGTCGGAGAGCACCTTCCCCTAGCGTTCGGAGCATGCGATGAAGCGAGTCACCGGTATCGGCGGTATTTTCTTCAAAGCGCGTGACCCGGACGCTCTGCGCGCTTGGTACCGCGATCATCTCGGTATTGAGGTCCAGGCCTGGGGCGGTTGCAACTTTCAATGGCAGACGCCTGAACGCCCCGAGCCGAATGGCTCGACGGTCTGGAGCGTGTTCGACGCGGCCGCCGAGCCCGACTACTTCGCGCCCAGCCGGGCCGCGTTCATGGTCAATTACCGCGTCGCCGACTTGGACGCGCTGCTGGCCGCGCTGCGCGCCGAAGGCTGCGATGTTGACCCCAAGACCGACTCCTCCGAATTCGGAAAATTTGGCTGGGTGATGGACCCCGAAGGCAACCGCGTTGAACTCTGGGAGCCACCCGCCCTTTAAATGGGGTCAGGTTCATTTATTTCTGACTTCTTTGTGTAATCAAGCTACTTATTTGAAGCTTTCTACAGGTGTTGCAACTTTTTTACTGAAAAAATGAAGTAGTTTTGTTACCATTTTCTGTGGGCCATTCCGGCCAACCCGAGCTTTGGGCAGAAAATGAGCATGCAAAAAATAATGGCGGCAAGCCGCTGGACTCGGTGGAGCGTGAGCTTGGTGCTTGGCTTGAGCGTCATGCCGGCACAGGCCTTGGATGCTTGCAACGAGCCTGGCTTTGCCCGCGTGCTGCAGCCGCAGCGCGAAGCCGTGCCGCTGGCCGCGCAGGCCTATTGGCTGAACCAGCGTCTGATTCAATGGCCTGGCGCAGTAGAGAACATCGGCACCGGCACGCGGGCCAAGCTCTATGTTTCGGCGCAGGCGGCCTTGCAGGTCGGGTCGAATCAAGCGGTCACCGGCGCGGACCAGGCGCTGCTGCTTGAACCCAGTCGCGATGAACTGCCCGCCGATCTCGCCCAGCGCTTCAAGTTCATTGCCCCTGGCCCACGCTGGCAAGTGGCTGCGGCCGATCTGGCCCAATTGCCGGCCTTGCACCGCTCTCAAGTCTGGCTGGTGCTGGAAGGTGCCGACGGCACGATCCAAGCCCACACGCGCTTGCAGGCGGCCGGCGCTCTGGACGATCTGTACGCAGCGGCCGAGCAAGTGGACGATCTGGGTGCTCACCCCGCCGTGCAAACCAGCTTCAAGCTTTGGGCGCCCACGGCGCAAAAAGTCGCGCTCTGCCGCTACCCCAGCGGCAGCGGCAAGGCGCTGGCCATGGAGGCGCTGAATCTGGACGCGCAGACGGGCGTTTGGCAAACGAAGCTAACAGGTGATTTGAGCGGTCAGTATTACAACTACCTGGTGGACGTTTATGTGCCCGGCGTGGGTGTCGTGCGCAACCGCGTCACCGACCCTTATTCGGTCGGCCTGAGCACCGACTCCAAACGCAGCTTTGTGGCCCATTTGCAAAGCCCCGCTCTGAAGCCGCCGGGCTGGGACGCCACAGCGCGGCCGCAGCGCGTCAAGGACTCGACCGATATGGTCATTTACGAGTTGCATGTGCGTGATTTCTCGATCGGCGACGCCAGCGTGCCACTGCCCAAGCGCGGCAAATACCAGGCCTTCACGCAAAGCGACTCGGCCGGCATGCGACACCTCAGGGCGCTCTCCAAAGCCGGCTTGACCGATGTGCATTTGTTGCCGGTGTTCGATATCGCCACCATCCCCGAGGCCGGCTGCCGCGAGCCCTTGGTGCCCCATGCTCCCGGCGATAGCCCGCGCCAGCAAGCGGCCGTGATGGCCGTGGCGGCCGAGGATTGCTTCAACTGGGGCTATGACCCCTTTCATTACAGCGCGCCGGAGGGCAGCTATGCCAGCGATGCGGCCAAGGCTGAGCGCCGCATCATCGAGTTCCGGGAGATGGTGCAGGCGCTGCACCGCGCCGATCTGCGCGTCGGCATGGACGTGGTCTACAACCACACGGCCGCCGCCGGCCAGCATGAAAAATCAGTGCTGGACCGTATCGTGCCCGGCTACTACCAGCGCCTGAATGCGACCGGCGAAGTGGAGCGTTCGACCTGCTGCGACAACACCGCCACCGAACATCGGATGATGGCCAAACTGATGCTGGACTCGGTGGCGCTGTGGGCACGCGAATACAAGATTGATTCCTTCCGCTTCGACCTGATGGCGCACCAGCCGCGTGCGGTGATGGAGGCCTTGCAAGAGAAGGTCAACCAGGCAGCCGGTCGGCCTGTGCAACTGATCGGTGAGGGCTGGAATTTTGGCGAGGTGGCCAACGGCGCGCGCTTTGTGCAGGCCTCGCAGCTGTCGCTGAACGGCTCCGGCATCGCGACCTTCAGCGACCGTGGTCGTGACGCCGCGCGCGGCGGCAGCGCGGGCGACAACGGCGCGGCTGTAGTTCAGAACCAAGGCTGGCTGAATGGCCTGGTCTACGCGCCTAACGCCCTAGCCAAGCAGAGCCCGCAGCGTCCGTCGGCCGATCTGATGCAGGCAGCCGATCTGCTTCGCGTCGGCCTAGCCGGCTCTTTGCGTGACTATGAGCTGCCGACCTGGCAGGGAAAAACGCTCAAGCTTGCCGAGATCGCCTATGGCGATCAGCCGGCCGGCTATGTCTCCCAGCCCGGCGAAGTGGTCAATTACGTCGACAACCACGATAACCAGACCCTGTTTGACATCAATGTGCTGAAGCTGCCGCTGGAGACCTCGGCGGCCGAGCGCGCCCGCGTGCAGGTCTTAGGGCTGGCGCTGACGGCCTTCAGCCAGGGCGTCGCCTACTTCCATGCCGGTGTCGATATTCTGCGTTCCAAGTCACTGGACAAGAACAGTTATGACTCGGGCGATTGGTTCAATCGCCTTGACTGGACTTACCGCGACAACGGCTTCGCCGCCGGCCTGCCGCCCAAGCTGGATAACGGCGAGCAATACCCGCTGTTGGCGCCGCTGCTGGCAGACACGCGGATCAAGCCCAGCCCGGCAGACATCGCCTGGACGCGTGACGCTTTTCGCGATTTGCTCAAGATTCGCGCCAGCTCCAGCCTGTTTCGCCTGCCCAGCGCCCAAGAGGTGAAGCAACGCCTGAAGTTCCACAACACAGGCCCGGCGCAGAACCCGCGCGTGCTGGTGGCCAGCCTGGATGGGCGCGGCTGGCCGGGGGCGGGCTTCAAGGAGCTGCTGTACTTCATCAATGCGGACCCGGCCGCACAGCAAATCGATTTGCCCTCGCAGGCCGGCAAGCCCTTGGTCTTGCACCCGGTGCATCTGCAAGCCAAGGCCGCTGACAAGCGCATTGCGGCCGAGGCAAACTTTGATTCGAACACCGGCCGCTTCACTTTGCCCGGGCGCAGCGCGGTGGTCTTTGTGCGGCGCTGATGTGCGGCGCTGATGTCCGGCGAAATGCGGTGGCAATAGGAGTGCTAAAGCCGCGGCCTAGCGCGCCAGCGGCAGCCGCGCCTGGACTTGGTGTTGTGAGCCGTTCTGGGTGAACACGAGCTCGCCCTGCAAGCGAACCACGGTTTGCTGAGCGATCGCTAGGCCCAGGCCAAAACCCGGCAAGCCCCGGCTGGCATCGCCGCGCGCAAAGGCTTCCATCAACTGCTGCGCGCCTTGTTCCGGCAGACCGGGGCCAGCGTCAGAGACGGTCAGGACCGCGGTATCGCCGCTCTGCAGGACTTCGACCTCGACCGGTACACCGCCATGCTTGATCGCGTTGTCAATCAGGTTGACGATCAGGCGCTCCAGCAGCAGCTCATGCGCCTGGTGCAGCAGCAAGGTCGGCGGTGCGCGGCAAAACAGCTCCTGCTGAGGGCGCTCAAAGCCGGCCACCGCCCGGCGTGCCGCGGCAGCCAAGTCCACCGTTTCATTCAGTTCCACAACGCCGGCACGGATGAACTCCATAAAGCTGGCCGTCAGCCGGTCGGCATGGTCGACATTGCGCGTGATGGAGGCAACGCCTGCGGCATTCGCGGGCGACTCGGGCAGCATCTCTGCGGCCAGCCGGATGCGGCTCAGGGGGCTGCGCAAATCATGTGAAACGCCCGCCAAGAGCAGTGCCCGCTCGCGCTCATTGCGCTGCAGTCGTTCGGACAGGGTTCGGTAGGCCTGGTCAATCTCGAGCAGCTCGGGTGGCGCTTGGCGGGGCAGTGGCGCGTGGCTCGCATCGCCGGCCTGGATGCCAGTATGCGCATGCACCTGCATGCGCCGGCGCAACTGCGACAGCGGCCCCGTCACCTTGCGCGCCAAGCTTAGGCTCAGCAGCCCCACGACCAAGCTCATCAGCAACAGGCCAACGCTCATGCGCGACGCCCAGCGGGGGAACATGGCCGGTGGATGACCACTCAACCAGACGGGCTCGGAACCCGGGACTTGCACATGCATCCACAGCTTGAAGTGGCCGTCGCTGCGGTTCAGCCAGACCTCGTCCACCTGCACGCCCTGTTTGTGCAGTTCTTGAATGAAGCCTTCGACGGCCGGCATGGCGGTGACCCGCAGCTTGAAACCCGCCGGCAAGGCTTCGTGGCGCCGGAGGCCTTCGCTGATGCCGTATGCCGGCAGCGCCTGCGTCGTCGGCATCGAGGGCGTACGCGCGGCGATCAGCACCTGGGGCGCGATCAGCACAGCATACTGCGGCGCCATCAGCTGATTGCGCTCCACCACCAGCAAGCCGCCCAGCAGCAGCAAGCCGCAAGCGACCAGCAACACCTGTGCCAGCAATAGGCGGACAAACAGCGAGTCAAGGCGTTTCGGGATCATCGATAGCAGCTGCGCTGCCCGTAGCCGTGCCGCGCGGCACAAAGGCATAACCCTCACCGCGCACGGTCTCGATCCAATCGCGGCCCGGCAGCGCTTCTGCCAGCCGCCGGCGCAAACGCCCGACCTGCACATCCACCGTTCGGTCCTGGGGCCGGTAGGCGCTGGCCTGCACCGCGTCGCTCAGTTGCTGGCGCGAGACGGCTTGACCGGGGGCCCTCGCCAACACCAGCAAGAGCTTGAACTCGATGCCGGTCAGGGGGATTTCCACGCCGCCGATACGCACTTCACGGCGTTCCAGGTGCACGCTCATGCTGCCGAAATGCAACTCGTTTGCCGCTGCAGCCACGACCGGCGGGTTCTGCCGCCGGATCAAGGCACGCAGCCTGGCCACCAACTCGCGCTTCTCGAACGGTTTGGCCAGATAGTCGTCTGCCCCCAGTTCCAGGCCCAGCACCCGGTCAAACGGGTCGCCGCGTGCGGTCAGCATCAAGATGCCAAGGCCGGGGTAGGCGGCACGCCAGCGCCGGCACAAGTCCATGCCGCTGGCATCGGGCAGCATCACGTCCAGCAGCACCACGGCGGGCAAGCTCATGCCCAGGCGGCGCTCCGCTTCAGCCGCATTGAGGGCAGTCTGCACGGCCCAGCCTTCAGCCTCCAGCAGCAGCATCAACATGCTGGCCAACTCGGCGTCGTCGTCAACGATCAGCACTTGGGTTTGGGACATCAGGGAAGGCAGGGGCTCTAAGTTCTTGTTCGCAGGGGCTGCGATCGTAAGTCATCCGCAGGCGTCTACCGAGTGACATTGCCGCAGCAATTGCGACAGCGGTGTCATGAATCGTCGCGTTATGTCGCACATGCAGAGGACAAAACTGCAGACACTGCTTTCGCTGCGTATCGACGCTCAGTTTGCCCCCGCGCCCTTCTGAATCCGGCGAGCTCACCAGGCGTTGCAGCAAGCGTCTTCAATCGCAACGCCCACAAGCGGGCTGCCATCCATACAAATGAACCCAGGGAATCGATATGAACAAGCAAGCATGGCTCACTCCTCATCATTCAGCACAAGCGTCGCGGCACACGGCAGAACGCAAGCTGCGCTTGCTGCCGACATGCCTCGCTATTGCAGCGATGTGCAGCGCGAGCCTTGCAAATGCGGACGATTTAATCTGGAAGGGCGGCGCGGTGTCTGGCCCGGGAAAGATGAGCGTCAGGCAGAACTGGAACCCGGGCGTCACGCCTATGGGCTTTGACCACCTGCACTTCGGCACGTCGACCTTCACGACGGTTACGTATGACCCGCTGAGCAACCGGTCTTACGACAAGATTTCCTTCGACGTGGGTGCGAATGCATTCACGCTACAGAGCGCAGGCAACAGCTTGGCGCTCTCCCACGGCATCGTCAACAATAGCAGCAAGGTGCAAACACTTGTTTGGAGCGCGTCGAGCTTATTCATCGACGGCGACCAGACCTGGGACGGCGGCACGGCCGGCATGAACATCACCGGTGGCATTGGCCAGAGAAATGATCTGACGCTGTCCAACAAGGTCGCCTACAAGAACCTCGGCTCTGCCTTGATTGGTGACAGCGGCAGTGGCAATTCGAAAGTCAGCTTGACGATCAATTCCGGCAGCAGCTTCAGCACAGCGGCCGACCTTACTCTGGGCAGCGCCTTCCCGACAAGCAGCGGCACCATCAATGTGCAGGGCGTGGGCAGCAGCCTTGTCGTCGGCACCGACCTGATCCTTGGCGATGTCGGCAGCAGCACCTTGCTGATCGACTCCGGCGCCAGCGCCTCCAGCCAGCGGTTGTTCATTGGCAAGAAGGGGACTGCAAAGCTGACGGTGGACGGCGCCGGTTCGAGCTTCAGCAGTGGCGACGTGTCGTTCAGCAACAGCGAACTGATCGTCTCGGGCGGTGGCAAGTTCACCGCCACCATCAATATGACCGACTCTTTCACGCCCAATGAGAATGCCAGCGTCACGGTGAAGGACACAGGCACGCTGTTCAAGGTCGACCTAGGCTTCTATCTGGGCTCAAAAGGCAACGGGCTGATGCAACTCAGCAAGGGCGCCACTGCCGAAATCTCCAGTCTTTTCATCGGGCAACAAAGCACCGGAGGTTTCGGCGTGCTTGAAGCGACAGGACTTGGATCAACGTTGAAAACCAAGGTCGTCATTGGGCGGGCGGGCCTCTTGAACGTTTCCAATGGCGCCCAGGTTCAAGTATCAGATTGGATGAATATCGGGGAGGCAGGAGAGTCAAGCTTCGCGGCTGCGGTGGGGGGCGGGGGCGCTCTACTGAGCGTCGCTCAAGCACTCACCGTGGGCTCCGCCGGCGCCGGTCGGCTGGATGTTTTGGGCGGCGGCGTTGTCGACGTCGGGCAACTGGTGATTGGAGATCTTGGCGTCGTCAATCTGCAGGGCGGCACCCTGAAGATGGTGACAGGCAATATTGCCGGGACATTGAACTGGGACTCCGGCACGCTCAACTTCAAGTCGAACTACGCCACGGGCGACTTCCTGGGCCATGACATGGTGCTCAGCGCCGGCCAGATCCTCAAGGGTGACGCGCAAATCCGTGTGGGCTCGGGCGACAGCCTCACCTTCGCGGGGGGGGCGCTGCAGGCGATTGATTTCCAAATGGATGCGAATGCCTCAGCAAAAGTGGGCCGCGCCAGCAGCTTGGCTGCCAACACCATCAAAAACTACGGGCGCCTGATGCTGGACGGTGGTTCGGTGAACGGCGCCTTGCTCAACGCCGGCACCATGACCGGCTCGGGCGCTATCCGCGCCAACCTGGGTCAGGGGGGATTCATCAACAGTGGCCGGTTTGACCAGGGTGACTATGTCGAATTGGTAAATCCAGGCAGCAACATCAATACCGGCGTTTGGACCTTGGGCAAGGGCGGCGCGCTCCAACTGCGATCAAGCAACCTGAATAACCAGGGCTTGATGAGCTTGGCGGGCGCCAGCATTGGTGCTTTTGACGGTACGAGCAAGCTGGTCAACGAGGCGGGCGGCATGATCAGCGGCAACGGCGTCATCAGCGCCAGTTTTGCCAACCAAGGCAGCCTGATCGTCGAGGGCGGCAAGCTGTCGGTCGACAAGCGCTTTGCCAACAGCGGCCAGATTCTCTTGACTTCGGCCATCGCCAGCCTGAGTGGTGGGGCGATCGACAACAGCGGTCGCATCGAGGGCCTGGGCCAGATCGGCAATGCGATCAACAACCAGGGCTTTGTCAGCGCCAAGGGCGGCATCTTGACGCTCGCCGCTGGGGGCATCAGCAATCGCGGGACTTTGTCCGTCGACCGCGACGCGACCCTGCGCTTGACCCAAGGCCTGCTGCCGAATATGGGCAAGATCCAACTGGCAGGTGGTACGTTTGACAACAATGGCTTCGCGATGAGCAACGAGGTCGGCGCGGTGATCAACGGCTTTGGCAGCCTGAACAGCGGCTTGCTGACCAACAAAGGCAAGATCTTGCTGAGCGGCGGCAACTCGACGATCTACGCCGACATGCTCAGTACCGCTGCCAGCCAGATCATTCTTTCGGGCAATAGCAACAGCACCTTCTACGGCAATGTGGATGTGCAAAACGGCGCCGAATTGCGCGTTTCAACCGGCTCGGTCGCGACCTTCTTCGGCACCGTTCAGCAGCGCACCGGCGCCAAGTTCAGCGGTGCGGGCGCCAAGCGTTTCGAAGGCACGCTGACGGTGGGCGCATCGCCGGGCCTGGGCAGCGATGAGGGCGATGTGGAGTTCGGCGACAGCAGCACCTACCTGGCCGAGATTGGCGGCATTACCGCCTGCACCTTGCGTTGCGGCAGCGATGAGGCGTTCAAGAACAGCAGCTTCGACAAGTACATCGTGGCCGGCAATCTGAGCTTGAACGGCACGCTCAAGCTGACGTCCTGGAACGGTTTCGTGGCGCAAAAGGGCCAGAGCTTCGACCTGCTGGACTGGGGCACGCTGACCGGCACTTTCGCCGACATCGATGCCACCGGCTTCAAGCTCGCGGCGGGGACGCAGCTGGACTACAGCCAGCTCTACACGAGCGGCGAAATCAGGGTGATGGCCGCCCCGGTGCCCGAGCCTGAGACCTATGCCTTGATGTTGGCTGGGCTGGGGCTGCTGGCTTGGCGCCGCCGCAAGTTCGGCTGAATCTCAGTTGAAGTTCAGGGCCGGCCGCCGGCCCATCCATCACGCACAACCCTTGCCAGCCAGGAGCTGCCATGCTTTCACTTTCAACAAGCCCTGCCGCGCGCAGGCTGAGCGCGCCCTTGCTGGCGGCGCTGAGCTTGGCGCTGCCGGGCGGCGCGGCCATCGCGCAGACCGGCGAGACAGCCAAGTTAGCCCCGCCTGCCCCATCATCTCAGGCCATCGAGCAAGTCGTCATCAAGCTGCTCAAGAGCCGGCCCGAGCTGGTGCGCGACGCGCTGGACGAGTTGCAGCGCCGCGAGTTGGCTGGCAATGCCCAGCAGGAACGCAAGGCCCTCGCAGCTTCCGCCAAAGCCATCCACGACGAAGCGGACGCAACGGTCTTGGGCAACCCTGCAGGCGATGTGACCCTGGTCGAGTTCATCGACTACCACTGCGGCTACTGCAAGAAGCTGGCACCCAGCATCGAGGCGCTGATCCAGCGCGACGGCCAGCTGCGTGTGCTGGTCAAGCACCTGCCCATCCTGGGGGCGGAGTCGATCGCGGCGGCGCAGCTGGCCTTGTCGGCGGGCAAGGGCGCCACGGCGCAGCAGGTGCACAAGGCCTTGCTGAGCGCCGAGTCCATCGACGCGGTCAGCCTGCAGGCCATCAGCCGTCAGTTCGGCCTCAAACCGGTGGACGTGGTGGCAGTGAACCGCCAGCTCGGTGAGGTACGCGTGCTGTCCGAGCGGCTGGGCATCCAGGGCACGCCGGCCATCGTCGTCGGCGATGTGATGTTCCGTGGGGCCGTAGGCACCGAGCAACTCGCTGCAGCGATCGACGCGGCGCGGCGTGCCCAGTCGGCCAAGGCAGCCAAGGCGGGAAACAAGCCGGTGGCTGAAATCCGCCGCGTGCCGCGCCCCGCTTGATCGTCACCTTATTGCACTCACCGGAGTCATCACCATGAATTGGTTTTCTCGCTTCTTGATCACGCTGTTGGCAAGCAGCGCCTTGGCGTCGGCGCACGCCGCTGATACCTCTTACAACCTCGTTGCCAGCAACGGCCAATGCCTGGACAGCAGCGGCGCCCTCAGCTCCTGCGGCGGGGCGGAGCAGCGCTTCGCCTTCGGTGCGGACGGCACGGTCTATCTGGCCGGCGGCGAGGGCAAGCGCTATTTGCAGGGCAATCTGTTTGCGAGCAAGACGGTCAGTTTCAGCGGAGCGCTGTCCACCGGCAACGCCAGCACCTACTGGAGCCGACCCGGCGGCAATCAACTGCAACTCAGCCAGTCCCGGGCGATGTCGGCCATGTGCTTGTCCTGGCAGTTGGTGGGCACTGTGAAGTCAGGCCTCAGCAGCGGGAATCCGGGCGTGTTGAGCGCCGAACTCGCGCTGTGCTCGGCCACCGCAGCCAACCAGAAGTGGACCTTGGCCAACCCCCTGCCCGTCGACTTGGCCGACCCCAGCAAGACGCAGGTCAGGAGCAGCACGCGGGGCTGCTTGCAGCAGACCGATTTCACATCGCCGCCGGCAGCCAGCAAGTTGACAGTGTCGGCCTGTGCCGGGGCGGCAAAGAGCGAGTACTTTCGCTTCACCAACCAGGGCTCTATCGTGTTGAACGGCTATTGCCTGACGGCATCGGGAGGTGCTGGCACGGCGGTCGGCTTAAGCAGCTGCGGCGAGACGGGTGTGCCGCCGGCGGCCAATCAAAAGTGGAAGCGTGGCAGCAACTCCAGCATCGTGTCACCCAGTGGCCTGTGCCTGAGTCAAAAAGGGGCCAGCGTCGAGCTCGCGGCCTGCGATGCAGGCAATGTGTTCCAGTACTGGAGCACCAGCAGCATCGTGGCAAGCACCTGGCCGCAGGGCGTGCCCGTGGCCGACAAGCCCACAACCTATGTGCCGGGCCAGAAGTTGAGCAATGGTCAGGTCAATACGATCGTGAACTGGATTCAGCGCGAAACCTCGATCAGCAGCACCCCGTTTTGCTACAAGACCGCTGCCTACGACCGTGGCATCGGCATTGCGCCCGGTTGCGCCGACGGCCAGTACAAAGACGGCGCCCTGTGCTACAGCAACTGCCGCAGCGGCTACCACCCCGTGGGCCCGGTGTGCTGGAGCAACCAGTCGCTGTCCTACCAACCTGGATACCGTTGCACCGCAAAAGATGCCTTGGGCACTTGCTGGGCCTGGGCGATGAACGGTTGCCGCGACGGCTACACCAGTGACCGAATTGGCACCTGCTGGCTTACCAAATCTTCGTATGGAAATGGCGCGGGCAGCGCGGCGAATTCCTGCAAGTCCAACCGTGAGATGCAGGCCGGCCTGTGCTACCTGAAGCCACGCGATGGTTACCAGTGCAACGTCACCAACTGCAACCAGCGCTGCGCCAAGGGCATTGCCGACTGTGGTGCCGCGGCCTGCGCCAGCAATGCCAACCAGTGCGTCAACACCATCAGCAATATGGTGGTCAGCTCGGCCATGATGATCGGCTCCTTCGCCACGGCGGGCGCGATCGGCGAGGCCAAGATAGGGGTGATGGCCGCCAAGGATGTCTACAAGGCAGCCAAGACGGCCGATGAACTGGCGACGGCCCTGGTGCTGCTTTCGAATGACATCAATAACTTCCTGAACCTGGCCGAGAAGGATCTGGCGTCCATTTCCAGCGCCGACATCGAGGCCAAGATCGCCGCCAAATACCCCCGCGATTCGGCCGACTATCGGCACATCGCGCGGGAATGGGCGGCACGACAACTGCTGTTCTACATCGCCGACTTGATCAAGGACCTCGATATGATGATCATCACGACAATCGACCCGACGGGTATTGTCAGCGTCATCGACGCCTTCGCCAAACCGCCCTGCATGGATCACACGCCCATGCCCTGAGGATAGCCGCCATGCACCCGCACTGAGGCCGCAGGCCCAGGCACTGAGCCGCGCAAGCGCCAACAAACCGCGGTATTCGATGCAAACAAGTGGGAGCCATGGACCTCGTGCCCGAAGCCTTGCCCTGGCTGCTGGTCCTGATCGGCCTGGTCTTGGTCAGCGTGACGCTGGAGGGGGTGGTGCGCAGCTTCGTGCTGCGCCTGCCCTATGACTGGCGCGCTTATGCGGCCTCCATGGCCGATTTTGGTGGCCGCCGCGCCGTCGATGCACTTGGCCTTTCACTGGCCTCGCCGCTGCTGGTCTGGGCCTATGACAACAGGCTGCAAACCATAAGCCTGGCGGGGCCGGTCGCCTTCCTTTTGCTCGTTATAGGGCAGGAGCTCTGTTACTACGGCTATCACCGCGCTGCCCATCGCGTGGGCTGGTTCTGGGCCACGCATGCGGTTCACCACAGCTCCAATGAGTTGAGCCTGGCTGGACGGGCAAACTCACCGGCACGACGCTCTTCTTCGCGCCGCTGATCTGGCTGGGATTTTCGCCACTGGCCGTTACTGCTGCGGTGGCGACCAATTTGCTCTATCAATTCTGGCTGCACGCGAGCTGGATCCCCAAGCTGGGCTGGCTGGAGTGGGTGTTCAACACGCCCTCGCATCACCGCGTTCACCACGGCAGCAATGCCGAATACCTGGACTGCAATTACGGCGGCGTGCTGATCATCTTCGACCGACTGTTTGGCAGCTTTGTGGAGGAGCGCAGCGATGTGCAGATCCGCTACGGCCTGAGCACGCCGCTGCTGAGCCACAACCCCTTGCGCATTGCTACCCATGCCTGGCTGACTTTGGCGCGTGACCTTTGGGCAGCCGGGTCTGTTTGGCAGCGATTGAAAGTCCTCGTCGGCCCGCCGGGCGGTAAGGCAGGGGAATGAGCGAGCCCTTGCTGAGCCATCGCTGGCTTGGCTTCGTCTGCCCCGGTCGCGCCGGGTCAGCGCCTAAAACCTAGCCCTATAGATCAGCTTGGTAGCGCAGCTCCATCGCTTCACGAGGCTCATAGGGCACGCGGATGCCGGTCTGGTCGCTGATCATTTGGGCGGCGGTGGGCAGCAGTTCCCGGTCAACTTGCGCTTCGGCCTTCCACAGCTTTGAGCGCAAAAAAGCTTTTGCACAGTGCAGGTAGGCTGCCTCCGGGATGACCTTGATCACGGCCTGCGGGAGTCGTTTTTCATCTCTGCATGCCTCCAGATCAGCCGCATCGAAGGACAAACTCGCCGCGCCATTGACGCGCAAGGTTTCATTGAAGCCAGGGATGAGGAAGATCAGCCCGGCCTTGCGGGTGGCAAGCACGTTCTGCAAGGTATCGATGCGTTTGTTACCTGGCGCTTCAGGAATGAGAAGCTCGCCGGCTTGGTTCACTTTCACAAAGCCGGGTAGCCCACCTCTGGGAGAGGCATCCATGTTGAAGTCGGCGTCGGCGCTTGCCAGAATCAGAAAGGGCGATAGGCGAATGAAGTCCAGGCAATGCTTGTCGAGGAAGGCAATTTCCTTCTTCAAGGCTCGCTCTTGCGGCTCACCAAAGTAGGCACGCAAATCCTGGTTGGTTTCAATCTTCATGGTTTGATCCGAGGTGAGAGGTTGACCATTTTGAGGGCATGCTTGGAGACCGACGGCACTGCTGATTCAGCAGCTCAAGAGCTCAATAGCAGCACGCTGCCAACCGGAGGCAACTCGAAAGCCAACTGGCCATCGCTCAGGCTTAAAGCCTCACCCTTGGGCGACTGCCAGCTCTTGACCGGCACCGGCAACTGCCACACCGGCAGCTTCACCAAGGTCGGATATGCGCCGCGGTTGACCGCGATGATGCTGGCTTCCCAGTCGGTGTAGCGGGCATAGACGATCCAATCGGCGCCGAGCCCTAAGGTTTGCACGGCACCATGGCGCCATTCGCCGCGCTGTTGGCGCAGCTTGGCCAGGGTCTGGAAATGCTCAAACAGCGGCAAGTTCCAACGCTCGCGGTCCCAGATGAAAGGTCGGCGGCAATCCGGGTCCGGGCCGCCAGCCAAGCCGATCTCGTCGCCGTAATAGACGCAGGGCACACCGGGCCGGGTGAACAGCAGCGTTGCCGCGAGCTGCATGCGGGCGCTGTCCTCGCCCAGCAAGGTGAAGAAGCGGGTGGTGTCGTGGCTGTCCAGCAGGTTCAGCTGGGCTAACTGGTTATCAAAGGGAATGCAGGCCTGGGCTCGAGTCATCCAGGCATCGAAGGCGGCGGTCGATAGCTTGATCGGCTGATAGGCCACATCCTGGCCGGCCAGCCAAGCGCGCACCGGGTTGGCGAAGCCGTAGTAGTTCATCGCACCGTCTTCTTGCTCACCCTGCAGCCAGCGCGTGGCTTCGGAAAAATGCTCGCCCATCACATAGGCCTCGGGCGTCTCTTGCTTGATGGCAGCGCGAATCTCTCGCAGATGGTGGGCATTGTTGCGCGCGCCCGAGCCTTCGCCCAGCATATGGATCACATCAAGCCGCCAGCCGTCGATGTTGTAGGGGGCTTTGAGCCAGCGGCGCAGCACGGCGTCGGGGCCAGCGTAGATCTGTTCGCGCAAGGCTCTGGATGAAAAGTCCAGAACCGGCAGCGAGGCATAGCCTTTCCAGCCGAAGTGCACGCCGTCTTGGTTGAAGAGGTAGAAGTCGCGGAAGGGCGATTCGGGCGAGGCCAGCGCTTGCTTGAACCAAGTGTGGTTGACGCCGGTATGGTTGACCACACCGTCGAGCACCAAACGCATGCCGCGGCTGTGGACTGCGCTGCTCAAGCCCTCGAGCGCGGCATTGCCGCCGAAATGCTCGTCCACCTGCTCGTAGTCGTCGGTGTCGTATTTGTGATTGCTGCCGGAGGCAAAGATCGGGTTCAGGTATAGCGCAGTGATGCCCAACTCCCCTTGAAGGTAGTCGAGCTTGGCCGTGATGCCGGGCAGGTCGCCGCCGTAAAAGCTGTTCGCCGCGTTGTCATGATCAACCGGCGCGTCCCATTGCGGCTGTTGCACGACACGGCCGTCTTGTCCGGGCAAGACTTGACCCTGCCGGTCGACCGGCGGCAGCGCCTTGTGAAAGCGATCCGGGAAGATTTGATAGAAGACCTGCTCGCGCACCCAGCTTGGCGGCATCTGCGTGGGATGCAGCCGAAAGTGCCTGTCCTCGGGTGGCAAGTGTTCATGCGCGCCGTCGGCTGCCAGCCAATACTGCGTGCCGTCGGCCAGCACCTTGAAGGCATAGAGCGTCAAGGCATTGCCGCCATCCCAAGGCAGAAATGCTTCCCAGCGGTGCAACTCGGCATGCCGCCCCGCATAGTGCATGGTCAGCAGATATTCCTCGTTGTCGGGCGTGCTGCGCAGGAAGACGGTGTCCAGATCGACCCGCTCGGAGAGCAGGCTGATGCGGCAGCCGTCGGCGCCGCGCTGGACCCAGGGGCTGATGGGGGGGTGCAAGAGAAGCATAGTTTGTTGGCAAACCGCTGTTCAGATGACCCCTATTGTGTTGATCGCCGCAAGCCTTGGGCGTCATCCCCCGGGGTGGATTGAGGGCGCTGCAGTCGCAAGCCCGCCACAGCCGCTCGAGCGACCGACCGTCAGTTGCGTTCCAGTGCGGCAGCGATTGCGACAGCGATGTCATGAATTGTCACGTTATGTCATGTACGCTGAGCTTGCAATTTAAGACACTACTGATGCGCTGTGGCGGTGCAGGGCAGCGAGAGCGTGCGGCATGCAAATCTTCTGGCTTGCCCTGTTTTCAAGTCGGCAAGCGCCTGGTCCTTGAGCGAAAAGTCAATCGCGAATAAGGCATGCCGCATGCAAGCTGCCGTTCGCTGCGGCTTGACGAGGAGATGCGTCCTTACAACTACTGAAGGGAAAACCGATGATGATCAAGGCAAAGTATTTGCGTGGGCTTGCAATTGCCACGCTGGTCTGCGCTGGCATGACCCAGCAAATCACGCTGGCCAAGGAATTGACGGTCGATGTTTCAAACATTGCGAGCAATGATGAGCGCGACGCAGCGAGCAACATTACTCTCGACTTCTACGTCGGTGCGGGAGCGTCGATGGACAGCCTGAAGTGGGATGTCTGCGTCACCAGTTATGCCGGCAGCTACCTGTCGGAAATGCAAATCACCTTCAGCGACACCTTGGGCAATGGGGTCACGTTCGCTCCAGGTGGAGGCGACGATTTTGATGGCCCCATGGCTTACGCTGGATTTCAGGACTTGCGCCTCAATGGGACAAGCTTTCAGGTGGGTTCCGAAGGTATTTTGCGCCTGGAGTTTCATGAGTACTACAAGGATCTCGCGTATGACGAGCCGGATGGCATATGGAACTCCGGGACCTTGACCTTCGGCGTTACGCCGGTGCCGGAGCCGCAGACTTATGCATTGATGCTGGGCGGCCTGCTGCTGATTCTGAGAGCAGCAAAGCGGCGCGGGGCATAACAAGCATAAGCGTCTGTTGGCGCCTCAAACTCTGACACGCGATTCGTATTGAACTGTCACCAAATCAAGGACAAGCAGATGTCGACAAATTCCTTCTCCCACTTGGCCGGGCGGATCTGCCTCGGTTTTGGCAGCGTTGCGCTTGCCTTGGCAGCCACACTTTCTGCGGAACCTGCAGTTGCGGGGCCCACCTTCGAGGTGGCGAAACCGGTTCCGCTCTATTCCTACTATGCGCTAGGCGATGTCAACGCCCCGGTCACCGCGCCGGCGTCCCGTCCCACACCATCTTTTGTACTGATGGGCGGCGGTCCGGATGTGGATGCTGCTTTTCGTTGGTTGATTCAGCGTGCGGCCATCACTGCGGGAAGTGGCGGGCGGTTCGTGGTGATTCGGGCCACTGGGGATGACGCTTACAACCCCTATGTTTTCTATAGTGATGACTCTTTGTCGACGTCTAAGGACGTGAAAGAACTTTGGGTCGGCGGCGCATCTTCTGGCCTGACGTCCGTGGAAACGCTGGTTATTCCAAGTGTCAAGGCCGCCAATAGCCCAGCGGTCAACGCGATTGTCGCCAAGGCGAACGTCGTCTTCATCGCCGGTGGTGACCAGAGCCATTACGTTCGCTTCTGGAAGGGCACAGCGCTGGAACAAACGCTCAAGGGATTGATGAAAAAGAATGTCCCAATCGGCGGGACAAGTGCGGGCTTGGCAGTACTGGGGCAGTTTGATTATTCGGCGCTTTACAAGTCTGCCACTTCCGAGAAATCGATGCTTGACCCTTACTACAAGGACATTACCTTCGATCCTTCGCCCTTGAGTTTGAGTGGCGGCTTCATCGCGCCGCCCGAGTTGGAGAGCCTCATTCTCGATTCTCACTTTGACAGCCGGGACCGCATGGGTCGCTTGGTGACATTCATTTCGAGAATCGTCGCTCCGACAGCCACTCCGAGCGGTAGTTTCGGATGCAGCGGTGGCGTACTCCCTGCCTCGTCTAGCGGGAACAAGACGGCACGCGGCATTGGCATCGGCGTTGAAACCGCCTTGTTGGTGCAAGGTAATGGTGTTGGCAATCCCGTCACTGCGACGCGCGTCACCAACCCTTCGACGACGAGTGAAAGCGCGGTCTATTTTGTCCGCCCGTCCGTTCCTCCAAGCGTCTGCAAGCCGCAGCAGCCGCTTTCAGTGTCGACCGTTGAGGTGAGAAAACTGGCGGACCCCAAAACCGTCTTCAACCTCACTGACTGGACGGGCGTCCCAACGTACAAGTATGTTGACGTGAATGCGGGCCAGTTGATTCCCGCAGACTGGTACTAGGCTGAGGCGTCCGGCGTCCGGCGTCCGGCGGCTGGCGGCTGGCGGCGGGCACCATAAGGATCTGGGCTTAGCCCGCCACAGCCGCTTCGAACTGCATCGCCAGCAGCTCGGTCGTGGCCCTGGATCAATGGCAACTCATACTGCTTGCACCGTATGGCTGATGTTCAACCTCAGCCACTGGCCGGGCTGCTGAGGCAGCTGGACCTGGTACTCCTGGCCCTGATGTTCGTAGCGCACGGTGTAGTCGCGCACCTGTTCGCGCTGCGCGCTGACCGGCCGGCAGACATGGACTTGCTGCTGGCTGTAAGTTGCATAGCTTGTCGCCGGGCTGGACTGTTCCACCAGGCTTTTGCCGACCAGGGCGCCGGTGGCACTGCCGGCGGCAATCGCCGCATGCTTGCCATTGCCCTTGCCCACTTGGGCTGCCAGCAAGCCTCCGGCCACGGCGCCGAGCAACGCTCCGCCGGTGCTGCCCATGCCGGCTTGATGGGGTGCTTGCGGGTTCAGCACTTGCTGAGTCTCGTAGCCGCATTGCTGGCGAGTTTCGGTGATACGTTCCAGATTTGGCGTGGACGAAATCACGCGCACCAGGGTGCTGCTGCTACCGGCTTGCGGGCCCTGATTCAGGGTCTGGGCGCGCACTTCAGAGGGCAGGGCGGCAAGCAAAACGGCGCTGATTGCCAGCGCCAGCAACGCGGCGGTCAAGTTTTGCGCTGGGCTGCGGCCGGCGATGGCTTGGGGCCTGACATGTGGCTCCTGGATGCGCTTGAGCCGCCGGCCCAGGCGGCAATTGAACTTGTGCTGAAAAGGGCTGGGAGTGGCGGCCAATGTGTGCATGGAGAAGGTCTCGGTCAAAACTGTTGTGTCGATGAACAGCATTGTCAAAAACCCCAGCGGATAAGTCTGTCGTGCTTGCGTGTGCAGACTGTGACGGTTTGTGACCGGCCCGCACCCTGGCTCGGCTGCTTTTCGCGGCCTATTTGAATGTCCGCGAAGTGCCTGGAGCTGACGGCTTGAACCCCGCCGTTGCAGACTGGCCGGCCCGCAGCGCTCAGCGTCCTGCTTTACGGACTTCGGCGTTTGGCAGATCGTTTTGCGTGACGATCAACTGCTCAAACGCACCTGCCGCGTCGGCCACGAAGCGAAGATGCACACGGCTCGGGCTGTCCTTGATGAAGAACTCCGCCGGGCCACAGGGCAAGACTTCAAACTTGCCGCGCCCGCTGCGCTGCATGAAGAGGTGATTGCCTTCGCGGCTGATCGAGCGATCATCTTTGTCATTGATCTTGTAAACCCCGACAAACTTCTCCAAGCTGTCCGCGTCCAACTGAACAGCCTTGTACTCAGGGTATGGATTGCCCATGGCAATCGCCGCAATCTTTTCCACCAGGTAAGCGGAGTTCGGCGCAGCAAAACCGTTGTTGCCCAGCACCGCCACGTACAGCTGATGCTCAGGAATCCTCACGGCAAAGGCATTGAAGCCGGGGATGATGCCGTCATGCCCAATCGCTCGAACGCCACGAATCTGATAGTTGTTCCAGCCGTAGCCATAACCTGCATTTTGAGTGCCATGAATCTTGTGAGGCTGCATCGCCAGCGTCCATGAACTTGGCTTCAATAGCGTGCCTTCAGTAATTGCCCGGTCCCAGGTGGCCAAATCATCCACCGTGGACACCAGTCCGCCTGCGGCATAGACGACGTCGATGCTGATGGGGTCCGCCTTCTGAACCTTCTCACCTTGGCCCATATAGCCTTCGACCCGGCGCTGAGCATCACGCTCCCGCCCTTCGTAGGCCGTGTGCGTCATCTTCAAGGGCTCAAAGATGTGCTTGGCGAGGTAGTCCTCGTAGCTCATTCCGGAGACCTTTTCGATGATCATGCCCAACAGGAAGTAGCCGGTGTTGCTGTAAGCGAAGCCCTGCCCCGGCGGGAATGCCAAGCCATCATTCTTGAAGAGCTCGAAGATCTGTTGCCGCGTCATCGGCTTGCCGGCAGTCTCGGCAAATTTGGGTGAGCGGACGTAATCCTTCAGCCCCGAGGTGTGGCTGAGCACTTGTTCAAGCGTGATCTTCTCGCCCTGGCTTGGCAGTTCGGGAAGCAAGGCATTGATATCGTCATCGAGCTTCAACTTGCCGGCTTCGATCATTTGAAAGATCGCCGCCGAAGTGAATTGCTTGGAGACCGAACCCACCCGAAACATCATGTCTGGGCGCAAGGCCGTCTTCGCATCGAGATCGGCCGAACCATAGGACTTGCGAAAGATGGTCTTGCCGGCGCGCGTCATGATCACCGAGACGCCTGGAAGATTTGCTTTGAAATACGGCGCGAGCGCCGCATCGAAACTGTCCTCAGCGACGGCGCTTGCCGCCGTCGCTTGAGCGGCCTCGGCGGAGCCTGCGGCAAAAACGCTCATCAGGGACAAGGCCAGGATGGCCGATGGCAAGCGGAAGAGAGTTAGTTTGGAGATGCGTTTCATTGAGGGGTTTCCAGCTGTTTTTGCGCTGCGGACTGAAGCCACGAACTGCGCCAAGAAGACTGTTTGGCAAGGACGAACAATGCGCCCTGCCCGACATGAAGCTTCATTTTTCCGGCCAAGCCGCCTGCCTTGAAGCGCAATCCGACCGGGTGCATGAATCGTGGGACAGTCGGTCTATTCCTGAGGCGGGGTCGTGGAGAGTCGCCAAGCAGCCCGTGCCCTTGAAATGTCCCGGCCTGTGCCGGGCCGACAGTTCGAACAAGCACCGCACAGCTGACGTTCGGATCGCCGATCGTTTTACCCAACGGCGGCTTACTGGCGATGTTGCGGCCTCACGCTCCCGGCCAGTTCCTGTTATTCGGATGCGCAGAGTGGGCGCCAGCACGGTGCCCAAAGCCGAAGTTCAGCTCCAGGGGTGCCTTTGACGGTCAATCGGGCCTCACATCGCTCGCAATGTGCGTGCTCGTCAGCGATGTCTGCACATTGAGCGCCCACAAGGTACTACTGCGCGCTGGCTAGGAACGCCTTGGCTTCTGCCAAGGTGAAGTCCAAGGTACTGGTCGTCAACTCTCGATCGACGACCGCCAAACGCACAGGCGCTTTCTCGCCGCGGTCATCAACAAGTATGGCCTCCATGATGACCTGCATGAAAGATACTCCTCAGCGTTGGGCGACTGAGAAACTCTGTCTGCACAGCGCTTCAGCGTCTAAGTTTGTCTCCACTTTGGCCCACTCTCGGTCGATCAAGACTTCCAGTTGAAGTTCATCGCCAGGAAGATGAAGTTGACCTTTTTGTACTCGCCCACCACGTTGCCGCGACCACCCAAGATCACCGGAACGTTACCTTGAGCGTTCGAGCGCAAAGTACCCTGGGGCGTGTACTCCAGGCTCCAACCCCAGTTGAAGTTGCTCGACTCTTCCTTTTGGCCGCCGACACCGAAACGCCAAGTGGCATTGACCGGCAAGGCCAAGGCAATCTGGCCATTCCTCTGAAAGCCCGAGTCATAGCCGATGCCGGCATTCAGCAGCCAAGCATCTGACCATTTGTACTGCGTGCCGACCGACAGATGCCAGGTGTCTCTGAAGGGCAGTTGTGTCGACAGTCCGACGGGGTTGTTGGAGTCGATGCCGATTTCAGCCTCGCCAAACTTTGACCATTGCTGCCAGCCGACGCTGCCTAGCAGCGCCCAATCCGCTGCGATTTGTTGGTAGGTGCTGGCCATCAGGCCTTTCGGAACCGTCACGCCGAGATCGACTTGCGTGTCCAGCAAGCCTCGGGCGTTGAGCAGCGCTCGCACGCCGGGAGCCAAACCACTCCACTCCACTGCGTTTGCGCCTTGAAGTTGAGCTTTACCGGCGAGGTATAGGTCAGCCCGAAGCGCCTGCCGGCATCCAACTCATACATCAGCCCCAGATTGGCACCCGCGCCCCAGCTATTGTCTTTAAGCGTGAGGCTGCCCGCGTCATAGCTTCCGGTCCAAAGGCATTGGATGCTCCACGCGATGTAGAGGCGGCATTCGCGGCACTGGCAGCCTTGCTCGGCGGGGTGACCCTGGCCCGCGCAGTCAGCACTCCGCTCTTGGCGCAAGCCATTGCGACATCAGTGGTGGTATTTTTATGCCCCAAAAAGCGCGATTGACCGCTAGCTTGTTGACAAATCAAATTTGCAAATCTGCAAGTTTGATTTGCAAAAATGGATGAACGGCCGGATGCAAATAATCCTAGACTGAAGCACCCCATCACCGCGCAGTGGCCCCCTTCGTATGAACAACCCAGAAATCTTTCGCCCCAAACATCCCGCCGAGATCGACCGCATGGTGGCCGCCTACCCGCTCGCGCTGGTAATCAGTGCTGTTGATGGCGAAATTCAAGCCTCGCCGCTGCCGTTGGTACTTCAACGCGATGCCCAAGGTGAGGGCACCTTGATCGGTCATCTGTCACGGGCCAACCCGCAGGTGGAGTTGATGCGCCGTAATGGTCGCGCCCTGATTACATTTTCCGGCGCGCAGGGCTATATCTCATCCAGTTGGCTTCGTGAACGGCGGTACGCGCCGACCTGGAACTACCAGGCAGTGCACTTCACCGTCGACATCACCTTGGAAGAGCACGCAGGGGCGATCGAACTGGCGCTTCAAACTTTGGTGGCCCAAGCCGATGAGCCTTATCCGGAGCCCTGGTCCGGCGCCGAGATGGGTCCTCGCTTGGCCGAATTGGCCAAGTTCATCGTGCCTTTCCGAGCTCGAATCATTGCCACCCAAGCTCAATTCAAGCTCGGTCAAGGTGACCCCCAGCCTCTGCTGGACGACGCTTATGCCGGCTTGGAACGCTATGGCAAGTATGAGCTGGCTGCGGCTATGCGTCGCCTGCATGCGATGGAAGCATCCAACTAAGTGGGCCGGACATGCAACATACAAGCAAGTAAACCCTGAGTAAGGTTTTTAGCGACACACAAGAGCAGCCGGCCGGGCTCGGCTCGGTTGCTCTTGCTTTGTCATTTGAAACTCCAAACAACAGAAGTTCGTCTTCCTGAATTCAGCCAAAACCGAACGAATAGCAAGTGGCCCAATCATTCCGACGGCGGGCTCAAGAGGTTTTGGACGCCCCAGGTCCGGTCGCTCAACCCTGCTTTGCAACCAAGGGTCGAACGCGGCGCGCAAGCAGACCTGTCCGTGCAACGCTGCAAGCATCAGTCGAAGGCCTTAAAGGGCCTCACCTTCGCCGAACACTGCGCCATGACGGCGGAGTTCAATCGGTATGGTTCGTCTCCAAGCCGAGGCATGGATGGCCGGGCAGCTGGCGTGTTCCCGCTGTGGCACTGTGCTGGCGGCTTCAGCTGGAAAGCCGCCTGAAAGAGGCCGCTGTCAATGACCGCTTATGAGCGATTGGGCGAGTCCGTCTAGCCAAGGTGAATACCTGCAATGGGCACTTCGCCGCCATCCAAACCTCGACGATTCAGCTCAAGCGCCCAAATGCCTTGCCCGCTGCATCGCCTCTTCGCGTGAGCCGATGTTGAGCTTGCTGTAAACGCGGTTGATATGCGTCTTGACCGTCGCGACCGATACGAAGAGCGCGCTGGCGATTTGCTCGTTGCTGTGCTGCTCGCCGATCAGTCGCAGCACCTGCCATTCACGGCCGGTCAGGCCAGGGGGCGGCGCGGTAAGCGGCGCTGCTTGCGCTTCACTGCTTGTCGGTTTGGGCGCTGCGTTGCGCAGCAGGGCCAAAAGGTTGTTGGCGCGGCTGCGGGCTTGGGGCTGGTGGACGATAGAGGCCGAGGCCAGCAGCGCGGCCAAGGGGCCGACGAGCTTGGGCGCCAGCCAGCGCGCATCGGCCTCGAGCAGCTCATCGTCGCTGTTCAACCATTGCAGCAGCGCCGGCATGTCGGCGCCGGCCGCCGCGCCCAGCGCTTTGATCAGGTGCAGGCGGCGCAGCAATTGCGGCAGCGGACGCAGCTGCAGCTCGGTTTCGAGGGCCAGCAGGGGTTCGGCGGGCAAGGGTCGCGCCGCCAGCAGCGCGCAGCCAGCTTGCAGCACCGCCAGTTCCAGCTCGTAGAGCGAGCTGCCGGCGAAAGAACCAGTTAGGGCGTCTGAGCGAAAGCCGGCGGAGATGCCGGTTAGCGCCGCGTCCTGATGCCGCAGCGAAGCCAGCCAACTCTGCGCGTGCAGCAGGCGGTTGCGCCATTTGAAGCAGTAAAAGGCCTTGCGCTCGCGCTGCTCCAGCTCGGCCAAGCCGGCGGCAGCGGCGGCTATGTCGACCAGATGGCCAGCAAACAGCTGCTGCGTGGCGCGGTCCAGCAGTTGCGGGAAGGCGTTGTAGGCCTCGTCGGGCCAGGGCGCTTGCGGCTCGCGCAGGCCGAGCTGGCGGCGCAGGCGCTGCGCCTCTTGGGCATAGAGTTCGGCGGGCGCGGCCAGCTCCAAGACCTCATGCACCTCGCTCAAGGCCTGCAGGGCGTCGATTTGCAGCAAGGTCGCGCCGTCGCGGTTGGCACCTTTGAGGGCGGCGCTCAAGGGGGCTATTGCCGCCTGAGGCTGGCCGGCATCGAGCAGCGCCAAGCCGAGCGAGTAACGCGCCAACAGTGCGGGTAGGACCAGGTCGTTGGGAAAGCCCTCAATGGCGATCTGCGCCTGTTGAATGGCGCGCGGCGCTTGGTCAAACATCTGCGCGATACGGGCTTGCAGCGTGGCCCGCAGCGCCACGCTCAAGCCGGTAGACGCGGGCAGGCGGCGCTCGACCTGATGCGGCTCGCCGGCGACTTCGACGGTCCAGATATGTTGCAGGCCCAGCAACTCCCCTTGCTGCAGGCGTGGCTGCAAGGCATTCAGGCTCAGCAACTGGCCCAGCAGCGGGCGGGCAGCGGGGCTGTAGAACAAGGCCCAGCCGGCTTGTTCCAAAAAGTCGAGCTGCTGCGCGGGCGTGCCGTGTTGCAGCACCAGCTCGGCGGCGCGCACGACCTGCTCGGCATTGAGCAAGAGCTGTAGCGCGCGCGGCAGCAGCTCGGTCAAGAGCCGTGCGTCGGGGGCTGGGCTCGGCGCGGCCGGCCCGCTCGCGGCCACCTTCAGCAGCGCCTGCTCGATCTGCTGGGGCGCTTGCGCTAGCAAGGCAGCCAGCGTCGGTACGTCCGCCGCGCCCAGCAGCCCTTGCGCGGCTAGCACTTGTGTCGTCAGGCTTGGGGCGGGTGGGGTCATTGCAGAGCAAACTCAACTGAGGGGGTGGACGCCGGCACGGCGCTTGGGGGCAACAATCGCTGACGCAAGTAATGCTGCTGCTCTTGTATCCGTTGCAGCAGCGGCCTGCAGTCTAAGGTCTTGTTTGTTTTCGCCTGTTTTCTCGATGCCTTCTTCTTCCCCTGCGCTGCCTGCTCCCCGCCTACTCAGCGTCGTCTGGCCCTTGTTCATGGAGCTGTGGCTGGCGATGGCGCTGGGCCTGTTCGGCACCACCTTGGCGGCGCGCATCTCCGACGCTTCGGCCGGCGCCTTTGCCTTGGGCCTGCAGGTCTCGGCGACGCTGTTCATCTTGTTCCGGGTCATCGGGGCCGGCGTTAGCGTGGTCTTGACGCAAAACCTGGGCGCCGGCCAGCGTGCGGCGGCCGACGGCGTGGCGCGCGCGGTCTTGGGGGCCAGCACCTGGATAGGCAGCATCGCGGCCCTGGCCGCCGTGCTTGGCGCGGCGCCGCTCTTGCGCCTGCTGAACGCACCGGCCGAGGTGATGCCGTTGGCGACGCCCTTCTTGCAAGTCTTGGCGCCGGCCTTGCTGCTGGATGCCTGGAATGCCACGATGTCCAGCGTGATGCGCGCTCACTTGCGCAGCCGCGAGGCGCTGGCCGTGGTGGTGGCGATGCAGCTGTGCCACCTGGCCTTGGCCCTGCCCTTGATGCTGGGCTGGGGCTTTGTGCCGGCGATGGGCTTGACCGGCTTCGCCCTGGCGCTGGGCCTGAGCCGGGCCTTGGGGCTGGCGCTGCACCTGCTGCTGTGGCGCGCCCGCCTGGGGCTGCGGCCGCGTTGGTCGGATTGGTGGCGCTTGCCGGGTGCGGAGCTCGCGGCGGTCTTGCACATCGGCCTGCCGGGCGCGGCCGAGAACATCGCCTACCGGCTGGCCTTTATGGTCAGCGTCAGCGTGGCCGCCAGCCTGGGCGCCACGGTCTTGGCCACGCAGGCTTACGCCTTGCAGCTGATGAGCTTTGTGATGATGTTCGGCATCGCCACTGGCTTCGCGGTGGAGATTGTGGTGGGCCACATGATTGGCGCGGGGCATCTGCACGCGGCGCATCGCTTGGTGCGGCGGGCGCTGGCGCGGGGCTTGGTGGTCAGCGTGGTGGTGGCGCTGGCTGCGGCCTTGGCCGGGCCGTGGTTGATGGGCTGGTTTACCCAAGATCCGGACATCATTGCGGCCGGCGTGACGCTGCTGTGGCTGACCGTGCTGCTGGAGCCGGGCCGAACCTTCAATCTGGTCGTCATCAATGCGCTGCGTGCCGCTGGGGATGCGCGTTATCCGGTCATCGCCGGCGCGGCTTCGATGCTGGTGGTCTTGGCCGGTGGCAGCTGGTTTTTGGGCGTCCACTTGGAGCTGGGCTTGCCGGGTTTGTGGATGGCCTATGCGCTGGATGAGTGGATCAGGGGGCTGCTGATGTGGCGCCGCTGGGCCACGCAGGCCTGGGTGCCCAGCGCCCGCGCGGCGCACCGGCGGGTGCGGGCAGCTGGCGCGGCTTAGCGGCTGTGTGACGTCAGGCGCGCCAAGGGCGACGCCAAGCTGACGCCCGGCGCGGTGCGTTTGGCGCGCGCTGGGCCGCCAGGGCCGCTGCCGCTTGCTTCCTCCTCGGCGCTGGCGTTTTCGTCCAGGCCCAGCAGCGGTGAATCGGCGAGCGGGTCTAGGCCGTCCGCATTGCGGCGCATCGCCACGCCCACCGCCAGGATGTCGATCACCAGCAGGTGCAGGATGCGGCTGACCATGGGCACATGGGTTTCCACATCCTCGGCATGGTCGACGATCAAGGTCACATCGGCCTTGCGCGCCAGCGGCGACTGGCCGGCCGTGATGGCCACGACCAGGGCGCCGCGCTGATGCGCCCGCTCCACCACCTCCAGCAGCTCGGGCAGGCGGCCGCTATTGCTGATCACCACGGCCACATCGCCGGGCTTCAGGACATTGGCAGCCAGCAGCTGCAGGCGCGGGTCGGTGTAGGCCGAGCTGGGCATGCCGAAGCGCAGGAATTTGTACTCGGCGTCTTGCGCCACCACGCCGTAATGGCCCAGCGCATAGAACTCGATACGCCCCGCATGCAGCAGCAGGTCTACCGCGCGCGCCATCATGTCGCGGTTGAGCTGGCTGCGCACCTGCAGAATCGCCGAGGCGGTATTGCCCAGCACCTTGGCACCCAGCTCCAGCATCGAGTCGTCCAAATTGACTTGGGTATGCGTGACCGGCACGGTGCCGGTCAGGCCCGAGGCCAGGCGCAGCTTGAAGTCGGACAGGCCCTCGCAGCCTAGCGTGCGGCAAAAGCGGATGACGGTCGGCTGGCTGACCTGGGCGGCGCGGGCAATCGTGGCGATCGGGTCGTTCAGCGCCGAGCGCGGGTGCGCCAGGATGTGTTCGGCCACGCGCAGCTCGGCCGGTGACAGCTCCGCGCGCGCGCGCCTGATCTGGCCCAGCAGGCCGGCGCCCGGCGTGGTCTGCAGATTGCGCAGCTGCGCCTCAAGAATGGCCGAGGCGCCCTTGAAGGTGGCGTGTTCGGCGGTGATGACAAAGGTCGGTATGGCTGAGACATAGGCGGTGAAGCGGCCCTTGTCCTCGAAGCGCGCCCGGAAGCAGGAGCGCGCGAAATACTCGCCCAGCTTGGGCACGATGCCGCCGCCGATATAGATGCCGCCAAAAGCTCCCAGCGTCACCGCCAAGTCGGCCGCCGCCGTGCCCAAGACGGCGCAGAAGACTTCCAGTGTTTCTTCGCACAAGGCGTCGCGCTGCTCCAGCGCGCGCAGCGTGATCTCGGGCGCTTGCAAGTCTTCGGCCACTGTGCCGGCGCGCTCGGCCAGGGCGCGATAGATCAAGGCCAGGCCGGGGCCGGACAGCAGGCGCTCGAACGAGACATGTTCAAACTGCTTCATGGCAAAGCGCAGCACCGCGATCTCGCGTTCGTCGCGCGGCGCAAAAGCGGTGTGGCCGCCCTCGGTGCCCAGCGCCACCCAGGCGTCGGCGGCCGGGATCAGGCCCGACAGCCCCAAGCCGGTGCCCGAGCCCAGCAGGCCGATCACGCTGGGCATGCGCGCTTGGCCGCCGCCGATTTGCTGCACCTCATTGGCGTTGAGTCTGGGCAGCGCCATCGCCAGCGCGGTGAAGTCATTCACCACCACCAAGGTGTCGAACTTCAGGCGCTGGCGCATTTCTTCGATCGAGAACTGCCAGTGGTAATTGGTCATGCGCACCAAGTCATCTTCGACCGGGTAAGCGATCGCTATTGCCGCATGCTCGATCGGGGTGCTGGCGCTCATGCCGGTCAGGTTGGCCAGGTAGGCGCTGACAGTGGCATGGAAGTCGGGGTAGTCGGCGCAGCGCAGCGAGGCAATCTGGCTGAATTCGCCGGGGCTTGTTTCAAGCGCGAAACGGGCGTAAGTGCCGCCGATGTCGGCAATCAGGCGCGGGCTGTCAAAGGTCGAGGGCATGGTGAGGAGGGCGGGCTGATTGGGCAGAGCTGTGGGTGCGGGCCTGCAAGGCTTGAGTGTGCGCCGCATTATGAGGCTGCCATCAGCGTCAGGCCTTGGGTCTTTTCAGGCCTTGGCGCAGCGCAGAGGCAGGCCCGCTGCAAATGGACGGCGCTGCAGAGGCGCGCATGGAGGTTTGTAGCTGGACTACATTCGAAAATTGCCAGACTTTTGCCGGTGCTTTGCCTTGAATTTGCAGAAAACAGGCCCGTTGGCACTGGTGAATAGCTGAAGATTCAAAGAAATGCTGCGATTCGGGAAAGGCGCTATTGCGCAGGCGATGTAGTTTTGTTACCTTCTGCGCAACAATTCAATGAAGTGCTTGGTGGCTTGGTGTTGGCCGCCGGGGTCTGTATCAGCTTGGGGTGGCCTTGTGCTGCCTTGAGCGTTTCGAGTCGAGAGCTATCGTGCGAGCAAATTCTTTCTGTGGTCGGTTTGTGCTGTCATCCCTGGGAGGGTTGGTATGAGCGCCAGGGCCTACCCCTGCCTGGTGGCCGATATTGGCGGCAGCAATGCGCGTTTTGGCTGGGTGGCCGCGCGTGGCGCCGAGGTCATGCATATCGCGGTGATGCCGGTGTCTGAGCATGCCGGCCCGGTCGCGGCGGTGCAGGCTTATCTGCATGGGCTGCGGCCGTTGCTGGCGCAGGCTGGGCTTGAGTCGGTGCCCCGGCGGGCGGCTTTTGCCGTGGCTACGGCGGTGGTCGGCGATCGTGTGGAACTGACCAATGGGCATTGGAGCTTCTCGCGCGCCGAGGTGCAAGCCTCGCTGGGCCTGGAGTCCTTGCTGGTCTTGAATGATTTCGAGGCGCTGGCGCTCTCCTTGCCCAAGTTGCAGTCAAGCCAAATGCGGCAATGGTGCGCGACCACGGGCGTGCCCGGTTCGGGTCGGTCTGCCAATGCCACGACTTTTGCCGTGATTGGCCCTGGCACCGGCCTGGGCGTAGCTGGTGTTGTGTTTGCCAACGGCGAATGGGTGGCGCTGCCGGGCGAGGGTGGGCATATGACGCTGGCCCCGGCCGATGCCTTCGAGAGCGAACTGCTTGCGCATATGCGTCGCAGTTTCGAGCATGTGTCGGCCGAGCGGTTTTTGTCCGGCATTGGCCTGCCGCTGCTGCATGGCTCGGTGGCGGCGGTGCGCGGGGTGCCGGGCTTTCAGTCGCTCAGCGCCGAGTTGATTGTTGAGCGCGGCTTGGGCGGCCAGGATGCGATCTGCAGTGAAACCTTGGATGTGTTTTGCGCCTTGCTCGGCGGCTTTGCTGGCAATGTGGCGCTGACCCTGGGGGCGCGCGGCGGCGTCTACATCGGCGGCGGCATCGTGCCGCGCCTGGGTGAGCGCTTTTTTGCTTCGCGCTTTCGCGAGCGCTTCGAGGCCAAGGGGCGCTTTCGCGACTACCTGACCCAGATCCCGACTGCCTTGATCACCGATACCTTGGCCGCACTCAGTGGCGCGGCCTTGGCGTTGGAGCAGCAGCATGAGTAATCCAAGTGCGGATGGCTTTCTCTGTAGTTCCACAAGACAAGCTATGTAGTTGAATTACACGACAAAGCTTGGGAATTGGTCTTGAAGTGGCGTTATTGCCTCATTAAGCAGCAAAATCAGGGGTAAACCCGTTGTATTTTTGCTGTAGTTTGCGTGAATTTGGTAGTAGTAAAGCAACGCCTAGGGTTTACGTTTGTATGAATTAAATCTAGTTTTGGTACAAACACGGTTGAGACGTTCGGATCTCCATCCCTTCGCACAACACCGAGTTGTCTGGGTCCACCCCTTTGTTTTTTGACGCTTGAGGAGACAAATCAATGAGTACTTCCGTAGAGAAGCGCAAGCAGATGTCCACACTGCAGCGCGAGATTTTTAAGATCAAACCGGTGGCCATTGGCTGCGGTTTGTTGGCTTTGGCATCGGCTGGCTTTGCCCAGCAGGCTCCAGCTACGCCCAACACCCTGGACACGGTCACCGTGACCGGTATCCGCCGCGGTATCGAGGCGGCCATTTCGGTCAAGAAGAATTCCGATTCGATCGTCGAGGCGATCTCGGCCGAAGACATCGGCAAGCTGCCTGACAACAGCATCGCCGAAGCGATCTCGCGCTTGCCGGGTTTGTCGGCCCAGCGTTCGGCTGGCCGGGCTTCGGTGATCAGCGTGCGCGGCTTGTCGCCCGACTTCGCCACCACCTTGCTGAATGGCCGCGAGTTGGTCAGCACCGGTGACAACCGCTCGGTCGAGTTCGATCAATACCCGTCTGAGCTGCTGGCTGGCGTGGTCGTCTACAAGACGCCGAATGCGGCGATGGTCGGCCAGGGCTTGTCCGGCACGATCGATATGCAGACCGTGCGTCCTCTGAACTTTGGCAAATCGGTGGTGGCCTTGAACGGCCGCATCTCGCAGAACTCGCTCGGCTCTGCCGCCGACTCGAGCGACCGTGGCAACCGCCTCAGCGCCAGCTATATCGACCAGTTTGCCAACCGTACTGTGGGTCTGGCCATCGGCTACGCCCACCAGGAAACACCGGTACAGGAAAACCAGACCGGCACTTACGAGCCCTTCTTCGCCAACCCTTCGGACGGCGGCCAGCGGCCCGGCGTTGCCAAGGGTGCGTACATGACCGACGGTGTCAAGGCCTTGCGCCGCACCGGCTCGACCAAGCGTGACGGCCTGATGGCCACGCTGGAATGGAAGCCTTCGGCCGACTTCAGCAGCACGGTGGACATGTTCACCTCCCGGGCGACGCAAGAAGACACCGCCAACCAGTTCGAATCGCATCTGTACTACAACGGCGACTACCCTTGTAAGCCGGCCTGCAACTGGACCTCGTCCACCGTCAACGCGACCAACACCGTGGTTGGCGGCGTTGTGACCAATGTCTACCCACTGGTGCGTGGCCAGTACAACAAGCGCGAAGACAAGATCAACGCGCTGGGCTGGAACAATGCCTTCAAGCTCGGTGGCGCTTCAATGGTGGCCGACCTGGGCTACTCGAAAGCCAAGCGCGAAGAGCTCTACCTCGAGAACAACACTCAGTTGGTGCCGTCCAAGCAATTGGATGTGCTGACCGTGGCCTTCCCGAACGACGGCTTCATGACCATGAACCCGGCGCGCGACTACTCGGACCCGAGCAAGCTCTACCTGCGCAACAGTATTTACGGCTCCGGCTATGGCCGCACACCAAGCGTGGAAGACGAGCTGAAGAGCTTCAAGCTCGCCGGCAAGATCCCCGCACCTGAGTCTCTGAGCAGCTACTTTGCTGACTTTGATATCGGCTTCAACTACGCCGACCGCTCGAAGAAAAAGCGCCAGCCCGAAGGCGACATCGTTCTCGGCAAGCAAGGTGAAACTACGATCTCGTCGGAGCTGCAATACGCGCCGGTTGACCTCAGCTTTGCAGGTTCCAATCTGGGCAAGATCCCGGCTTGGAATGTGCCCGGCTCGGTCGCCAAGTACATGAGCTTCAACCCGGTCGAAGACAAAGACTACCTGATCGCCAAGGCCTGGAATGTCTACGAGAAGACCACCACCGCTTACGCGATGGCCAATATCGATTCCAACCTGGGCGGCATCACGCTGCGCGGCAATGTCGGTGTGCAGGTGCAGAACGTCGATCAATCCTCAAGCGCCAACTATTGGGACGGCACAGCGCCGGCCGGACAGCAAGTCAAGCCTTTCAGCGACGGCAAGAAGTTCACCGATGTGCTGCCACAGCTGAACTTGGTGTTCGGCCTGGGCAATGACCACACCGTGCGCTTTGGTGCGGCTCAACAGACGGCCCGCCCACGGGTTGACCAGCTGCGCGCTGCCTTGGACTTCAATGTGGATAAAGCGACCGGCAAGCCAAGTGCCAATGGCGGCAACCCGCAGTTGGACCCTTGGAAGGCCAACGCATTTGATCTGTCCTATGAAAAGTACTTCGCGACCAAGGCCTATGTGGCTGTGGCCGCTTACCACAAGGACTTGAAGACCTATATCTACGAAGACAGCCGCGAAGTTGACTTCTCGGCCTTCGTGGCCGGCTATGTGCCACCCGTTGGTTCGCCGCCTGCGCAGAAGGTCGGCCAATTCCGCTCGGCCTACAACGGCAAGGGTGGCAAGCTGCAAGGTATTGAGTTGTCGGCCTCTTTGCCCTTCAATCTGCTGACGCCGATGTTGAGCGGCTTTGGTCTCACGGCCAGCACTTCGGTCACCAACAGCGATATCAAGATCAAGCCCGATCCAGGCAGCGTCAGCGCCGTCGGCGAGGCCAACATTACCTTGCCGGGCCTATCCAAGAACGTCAGCAGCCTGACTTTCTATTACGAGAACTCCGGCTTCGAAGCCCGTATCAGCCAGCGTCGTCGCTCCGACTTCATCGGCGAAATCGGCAACTTCAATGGCAACCGGACCGTGCGTTATGTGGTTGGCGAGAACATCACCGACGCGCAAATCGGCTACAGCTTCAACCAAGGCAGCCTGAAGGGCCTGGGCCTGTTGCTGCAAGTCAATAATCTGGCCGACGCAGCGTTCCAGACCTATGCTGGCACCAAGGACCGCCCGCTTGAGTACATCAAGTGGGGCCGTACGGTCTTGCTGGGTGCTAGCTACAAGTTCTGAGTCTGAATTGAATCAGCGTTGAGAAAGGCCCCCGCCGGCACGTGATGCCGGCGGGGGCTTGTTTGTTTTCGAGAGTGAGTTCGCCATGCCCAGTCGTCCCAGCACCACCCTTCACCTGAAGCGCCGCAGTCTGCTGGCGGCCGCATTGCTATCCGCCTGGCCTCTCAGTTATGGTCAAGCCGCGAAGTCAGCCCTGGCCGACGCCGAACAGTTCTTCCGCCCCGAGCAAATGCTGGGCGCCGAGCTGGCACCTGATGGCAAGCGCTTGGCAATGCGGGTGGTGGGGCCGCATGGGCGGGTGATGTTGTCGGTGTTGGATTTGGGGACGATGAGCTCCAAGGTCGTGTACAGCTCGGACGCGGCCGATGTGCAGCGGGTGGTGTGGGTCAACCCACTGCGCCTGGCCTTCACGCTGGAGGACCGCGAGACCGCGCAGGGCAAGCTGGAATCCGCCCCGGGCTTGTTTGCCGTCGATCATGATGGCGAGAACTACAGGCAGTTGGTCGAACGTCAGCGAGTTTTTGTCAAGGTCGGCAATGACGCCCAACTGCAGCCCTGGAATACCTATTTGCTCAATGGCAGCAGCCAGCGCCGCGGCGATGAGGTGCTGGTGCTGCGCCCCGAGGCCTATAGCGAAAAAGATGTTGGCTTCGTCAAGTTGCTGAGGCTCAACACCAAGACCGGGCGCAGCGAAGAGATTGCCGCACCGCTGCACGCGGTTGGTTGGTGGGCGGACGAACATGGCAATCTGAGGGTGGTGCGAACCCGCCAGGGCGAGCAGGGCTCCATTCGCTGGAAAGATCCGCAAAGCGGCGAGTGGCGCGTCTTGAACGAGTTCAATGTCTATACGCAAGCGGGCGAGTTGCAAGTGCGCCATGTCGACCCCGACGGCAAACTCTATGTCACAGCGCAGCGGGGCAGCGACAAAGCGGCCATGTGGCTCTTGGACCCGACCAAGGCTGAATGGTCGGGCAAGCCGTTGGCCTCTTCGCCCTTGTTCGATGTCGATGCTGCTGTGATTGCACGTCAGGATAAGGTCTTGGGCCTGCGCTTTACTATTGATGCCGAAGTGACGCAATGGTTGGACGCCGATATGCAAGCGCTGCAGGCGCAGATTGACAAGGTGCTGCCGAACACGGTCAACCGGCTCTCGCCGCCCTGGTCGGGTGATGCGCCCTGGGTTTTGATCGAAGCCTTTGCCGATGTACAGCCGACGCTGTTCTATCTGTACAACCGGGCGACAAAGAAGTTCAGCAAGCTCGGCGCCTTGCGGCCCGATATCAAGCCGCAGCAGATGGCCACGATGGACCTGCACCGCATCAAGGCGCGTGACGGCCTGGAGCTGCCGGTCTGGCTGACGCTGCCTGCCGGCTCCAAGGACAAGAAGAATCTGCCCATGGTGGTGCTGGTACATGGCGGGCCATTTGTGCGTGGGCCGAGCTGGCAATGGGACGCGGAGGTGCAGTTGCTGGCTGCGCGGGGTTACGCGGTGCTGCAGCCGCAGTTTCGCGGCACCTTGGGTTTTGGAGCGACTCATCACTTGGCCGGCTGGCGCCAATGGGGCAAGGCGATGCAGACCGATATTGCCGACGCAACGCGCTGGGCGATTGCGCAAGGCATCGCCGACCCGCAGCGCATTGCCGTCGCTGGAGCCAGTTATGGAGGTTACGCGACCCTGATGGGCCTGCTGCGAGAGCCCGAGCTGTTCCGCGCCGGTGTGGCTTGGGTGGCGGTGACCGATCTGGACATGCTGCACACCGTCAACTGGAGTGACATTTCAGACAGTGAAAAAAAGCATGGCATGCCGGCCTTGCTCGGTGACCGCGTCAAAGACGCCGCCGACCTGAAGGAAAACTCGCCGCTGACCCATGCTGCCAAGATCAAGCAGCCGCTGCTGCTGGCCTACGGCAGCGCGGACAAGCGCGTGCCGCTGGTGCATGGCGAGGCTTTCAGCCGCGCGATCAAGGCCACCAACCCGAGCGTGGAGTACATCGTCTATGAGGACGAGGGGCATGGCTGGCGTGTGCCTGCGAATCAAATCGATTTTTGGAACCGGACGCTGAAGTTTTTGGATCAGCAGTTGGGAGTGAAATAAGCGAAAGCGCCGAGGAGCTTTGAATACGCTTGCTGCTCTCGGACGGGACGTCATGCTTGGGTAGCTTTTCGCTTGTATAACAAGCCACATGCGTAAAGTTCTCCTCATCAGTCATCCGAACGTCGTGATCAGCAAAGACGTTCCCGTGCCTCAGTGGCCGCTCTCAAGCCTTGGCCGGGAGCGGATGAGGGCGGCACTTGACCAGCCCTGGATTGCAGAGATCACGGCGCTCTACTGCAGCACGGAGCAAAAAGCCATCGATGGTGCCGAGATCCTGGCGCGCCATCTGTCACTGCCGTTCACGCCAATCCACGAGCTGGGTGAAAACGATAGATCCGCGACCGGCTTTCTGCCGCCCGAAGAGTTCGAACAGGTGGCGGATCAGTTTTTCGCACGACCCGAAGAGTCAGTGCGGGGTTGGGAAGCAGCGCTCGCGGCCCAGCAGCGCATCGTTGCGGCGGTCAATGCCTTGGTGCAGGCTGATACCTGTGCCGGCACGATCGCCATCGTTTCGCATGGCGCCGTTGGCACGCTGTTGTATTGCCATTTGTCTGGCCAGCCGATTGATAGACGCTGGGATCAGCCACCCAACGGCGGCGGCAATGTCTATTCGTTTCAATTGAATCCGACGCGGGTTTTCTCTTGGTGGCGACCGATTGATGAGGGCAATGCCTGACCTTATGGTCCCGGCGCGAACATCCACAACACCGCCCGCTCGAACTCGCTGGCCCAGAAGGCCTCGTTGTGGCCGGCGCCGGGCGTGATCTTCAGCGAGAGATTGGCGGGAGGGTGGCCGCCCCGTAGCAAGGCGGCGTTAACTTTCTCCACATTGCTGACCATATTGCCGCCTTCTTTTTCGCCCATCAGCAGAAAGAGCCGCGCCTCCGTCGCCGCTGGCTTGGCGGCAAAGTGATCAAGCGCAGGCGCGCCGCCGGCCCAGTAGGAGGGCGAGAACACGCCGGCCATCCCAAAGACGCTTGGGTATCGGGTGATCGCATAGTGCGAAATCAGCCCGCCCATCGAACTGCCCATGATGCCGGTGTGGGCGGGCTCAGCTTGGGTACGGTATTGACTGTCGATCATCGGTTTGACGACCTTGACGATGAAATTCAGGTAGGCCTCGCCTTCTGGCGCGCCGAGTTTCGTGTCTGGATCTGGCCAGGGATTCAACTCGGTGATGCGCTTTTCTTGGCCGTTATCAATCCCGACCACGATCAACTCCAGCTTGCCCGCTTTGGCCAAGGCATTCAAGCTCTCGTCCACCTGCCATTCGCCGGCATAGGCCGTGGCCACATCGAACAGGTTTTGGCCGTCGTGCATATAGAGCACCGGATAGCGCTTGTCGCCGGACTCAGCGTAGCCCGGCGGCAGGTAGATGCGCAGCTGGCGCTGGCGGTTCAGGCCCGGCATATCAAGCAGTTGCGGCAGCAGGGAGACGTTGGGCTGCGCAGTTGAGGCCTTAGGCGGCACGACCTTGTCGGGCGTGGCGGTGAGCATGCCGCTACCGTCGCATCCTGCGCAAGACAGGACCAGTGCGAACGAAATCAAGCGTGTTGCGTGGAACAAAGAGCTGTTCATGGAGAGACCTTGTAGACGTTGACGGACAAGGGCGCCACGGGCAATGTCAAGCGCCCCTGTGCATCAGATTGCGCAGCTGCGGCCTGGGCTGGGTAGGCTGCGATCAGCTTTGCATGAGCCGGCAGCTTGTCGAGGCCGACCTTGCTGGCCTCGGCGCCATAGTTGATCACCACCAAGTTCGTTTGCTTGCCCAGCCTCCGCTGAAAACTCAAGACCTGATCCTGCGCGCTCGGTGCTTCATAGTTGCCGCGAGCCAGCGCCGGGTTTTGCTTGCGCAACTTCAGCATCGCTTTGTAGAAGTTCAGGATGGAGGCCGGATCGGCCTGCTGGGCTTGCGCGTTATGGCTGATGATGTTTGGCGCCAGAGGGCGAAACGGTTTGTCGCTGCTGCTGAAGCCGCCTTTGCCACCGCCCGCACTCCAGCTCATAGGGGCACGCAGTGGCTCGTCACCGGGCAGGCCGGCGACGCCGGCCATGCCGATCTCCTCGCCGTAATAGATAAAGGGCGTGCCGGGCTGCAGCAGATAGGTGGCGGCCGCCAGCTTGTAGCGGGCTTCATCGCCACCCAGCTGATCCCAGACCCGCTGGCCGGCAAAGATGTCGTGATTGGCCAGCATCGTGGCCATGCTCGGCGGCGCGCTCAAGAAATAATCGGCCACGAATTTGATGGCCTCAGGCTCGCCGCGTGAGGCCTTGATGACTTGGGCTTCAAGGCCGAAGGCAAAAGCGCTGCCGCAGACCTCTTCTGCCGCGTAGACCTTTGGGTTGGCGGTGGCTTCGCAGACGGTGTAGCGATCGGGGTAGCTTTTGATCAGTGCCTGAAAATCCCGAGTCAGCTGCCGGCTCTCGGGCTGGTCATTCCAATTGATGGCGTCGTTTTCGATCATGTGCGGCACGGCATCAAGCCTAAAGCCGTCTAGCCCTCGGTTGAGCCAAAAGCGCAGGCTGCTACGGTGGTAATCCACGACGGCCGGATTGCGCAGATTGAAATCCGGCATATGCGGGCCGAAAGTGCCGAAGTAGTGAGCAGATCCTGGCTCGGTCGTGTACCAGGGGTTCTTGCCCCAGATGTCCCAGCCGATGGGCGCCGTCTTCTGCCATACAAACCAGTCGCGGTAGGGGCTCTCCGGCCCCAGCTTCGCTTGCTGGAACAGCGGGTGCGCGGCCGCGCTGTGGTTGATCACATAGTCGATGATGACGGCGATGCCGCGCTTATGCGCCTGAAGCATCAACTCATCAAAGTCCTCCAGCCTGCCATATTGCGGCTCCATGCCTCGGTAGTCCGTCGTGGCATAACCGTGATCTTTATCGGCGCTTGGGCTGATGGGCATCAGCCAGATGCCCTGGATGCCCAGCGCCTGCAAATAGTCCAGCCGCTGGATCAGGCCGCGCAGATCGCCGATGCCGTCGCCGTCGCTGTCCTGGTAGCCACGCACGAAGATCTCCATAAAGGCGGCGCCTTCGGACCAGCCCTTGGGCAAAGGCTTGACGGCCCGCGCCATCTTGTGAGGGACCGGGCTCAGATCAATCGGTGCGGCAATCGAAGTCGCAAATGCGCTGCCGAGCAGCAATAGGGGGGAAAGAAGTGCAGCGCGCCGCATCAGATCAGCCCGCCCCATGTGCCGCTTGAATTTTTATCTAGGAACGCTTGCCGCAGCCTTGACTGCTGATCGGCACCGAGCGGCCCCATCGTCAAGGCTGCCAAGTTCTGCTTGAAGTGAGCGGGCTTGGACGTGCCGACGATGCAACTGGCGATACCCGGCAGAAAGGCCGTGAATCGCAGTGCCATCGCACTGACTTCTTCTGGAGCCAAGTCAGCCGCCAAGCCTATGGCCTGCCAGCGATCCCAGTACAGACCTTCCGCGTAGTCAGCGGGGCGCTGCGCGTGGTGCCAGACCGCGCCGGCCAGCGGCCGCTTGGCGATCACGCCGATGCCACGCTTGTCCGCGAGCGGCAGGCGTGCGGCCAGATTGACCTGATCGCAAACGCTGATCGAGGTTTGCACCGCTCCAAATGCGCCACTGTTCAGCGCAAAGTCCAGCTCGGCGTTGTCGCCCGAATAGGCGGCTACACGCAGCTTGCCGGCTTTCCTGCAACTCAGCAAAGCTGCGGTCACCTCTCCTCGCTGCAGCACCGCCAGTGGGCAAGAGTGCAGATGCACGATGTCGATCTGCTCGCAGCGCATGCGTGTGAGGGCCGCGTCCACGCCTTGCACTATGCAGGCCGCCGTCCAGTCGTCCACGCCGGGGATACCGTAGCCGACCTTGGTCGACAGCACATAGTCTTGGCGCCGGTGGGCGATGTGGCGGCCTATACGTTCTTCAGACAGACCGTAGCCGCGCGCGGTGTCGATCAGGTTGACACCCAGGTCCAGCACCTCGTTCAAGAGCCGACCGGCATCTGCCTCTGTGACTCGTTCGTCGTTGATGTGCATGGCGCCGAAACCCAAAGCGCTGACGCGCAGGCCGGTGTTGCCGAAGTCTCGCAATTGCATGGGATTCTTCTTTATCTTCTTGTCAGTGACTGATCAGCACGCGGCCAAACAAGGGGGGAACGGTGATTTGAAGCTGGCCCTGGTGGTCGGCCTTCAGCCAGCGGCCGCTGAAGGCATCTTTCCAGCGCAGCCCGCGCAAATTCGGCGCTAGCTTCAGCTTGACGGTCTGGGCTTTTGAGTCGTTATTGCTGGCGCTCAGTGCCCAGGTTTTGCCGTCCTGGCGAGCCAGCACGATCACATGGGCGTCCAGGTGCAGTGGCGCTCCGATGGAACCGTGGCGCAGCACCTTGTGTTGGTGGCGCAGCTGTGTGAGCCTCCTGATATCGGCCAGCAGTGCGTTGTCGGGCTGTCCGCCGAGGTCGGCCCAAGGGTAGGTGGCGCGGTTGAACGGGTCTTCGCCGCCACCGACACCGACCTCGTCGCCGTAGTAAATCGCCGGCGCGCCGGGCAGCGTCATTTGCATAAAGCTGGCCAAGCGCAGGCGCTGTTTGGCCAAAGCCTTGGCTTCAAGGTCGCCCTCGACCTGCCAGCCCAGATGATGCAAGGCGCGCGCCTGATCATGCGAAGAGAGCAGATTCATCATCGCGAAGAAGGCCTGCGGCGGATAGGCCTCGCGCATCAACTCGATATTGGGGTACAGCTTCGTGGCATCGCCGCCGGCCGCATAGTCCAGCACGGTGTTGCGGAAGATGTAGTTCATGGACGAATCAAAGCTGTCGCCGAGCAAGAACTTGCTGGCATCGAACCAGGTCTCGGCGATCAGAAAAGCGTCCGCCTTGTGCGTCTTGATGGCGGCTCGCCATTCGCGCCAGAAGTCATCCGGCACCCAGGGCGCCACGTCCATGCGCCAACCGGCCGCGCCCAGGTCCAGCCATTGCAGCATCACCGAGCCTGGGGCGCCGTAGGCAAAGGCGCGGAAAGCCTTGGAGCCCTTGTCGAGCTCGGGCAGGTCCTTCACCCCCACCCAGCCCTGGTACTGGTCTTCGGGTTTGGCTTGGGCTGCGTCGAGCTTGAACCAGGACGCGTAGCTGGAGGCTGGGTTCAGCGCACCATCATCAAAAGCGCCGCCGGCCGGGTAGTTGCCAAAGCGGTTGAAGTAGGGCGAGTCGCTGCCGACATGGTTCAGCGAGGTGTCGGGGATCACACGGATGCCGCGCTTGGCGGCTTCGACCGTCAGACGCTTGAAGTCGGCGTTAGTGCCGAAGGCCGGGTCGACTTGGGTGTAGTCGGCGGTGTCGTATTTGTGATTGCTGGCGGCGCGAAAAATCGGCGTTATATAGATCGCGTTGGCACCCAGCGACTTGATGTAGTCGAGCCTACTTATGATGCCGGCCAGGTCGCCGCCGAAGAAGTCGTTGTTGTAGGTGTCGTCCGATCCGTCCGGCGTGCCGGGCTTGCTCGGCTTGTCCAGCCAATTGGCGTGGAACTCGACGTCCTTGTCCTGGTAGTGATCGCGGCCCGGGCGAGGGTCGTTGTCGGTATCGCCGTTGCGGAATCTCTCGGGGAAGATGTTGTAGAACACCGCGTCACGCGCCCAGGCCGGCACCTGGAAGTCGGCCGCATAGACGGTCTGGCGATAGCGCCTGATGCGCTTGGTTTGCTCGGGCAGCGGGTCCACCAGCCCTAAGCCCATGCTGCCTTTTTCACGCGTCCAATACACCGGGTCGCGCTTGTTTTGGTAGACAAAGGTCTTGCCCTTGATCTGGACCTCAAAGTGGTAGCCGTAGATGGCCGGTGCGGCAAAGCTGTGCTCGGCGCTCCAGCGCTGAAGCTTGCCCATCACCTTGCTGGCCTTCATCGGCAGACGCGTCGCCCCGCCATATTCCAGCAGCTCTTGATTGCCCTCCAGACGGCGCTTGGCAATCACCAGCGTGGCCTGCTCGATGCCGGGCAGCGCCTGGAAGCTGTAGCTCACGCGCTTGCCCGGCGTGACAGCGCCAAACGGTGATTTGTCGCGGAGGTCGCGCGAGTCGAAGCGGATGCTCAGGGCGACCGGGTCGGTGACCGTCGGCGCTGCAAGAAGCTGAGGCGCTTCGCCCGCAAAAGGGCTGATCTGCAAGCTGGCCGCGCCGCCCTCAGCGAAGCGCAGTGATAACTTGTGGCCGCCGCCAAAGCGCTCGCTGAGCGCACCGCCCTTGAGTTTCAATTCGGCCGCGCTGCCGCCAAAGTCCGCGTCGGTCGACCAGTCCTCATCGGCGATCTTGAAACTCTGCTCACCGCTCAGCTTGGCGTAAAGCTCATAGCGGTCGCACACATAGACAAAGCGGTGCTCGTCGCTGGCGCTCCAGTTGTTAAAAGTGCCGCGCAGAAACAGCTCTCGCTCGCCCAGCGGGCTGGTCTTGCAGTCAGTGGCTTGTGCCAATGCCGGCAGCAGCCCGAAAAAGAGGGCGAGGGTGAAGCGAAACATCGCCGACCTAACCCTTCACGCCACCGGCCGTCAGGCCCGAGACGATCCAGCGCTGCGCCAGCAGGAACACCAGCGTGATCGGCAGGCCCGACAAGACAGCCGCGGCGGCAAAGTCGCCCCACAAAAAGCGCTGGTCATGCAAAAAGTATTTGGAGCCCACGGCCAGAGTCAGATGGCTTTCTTCGCGCAGCAGCACCGAGGCGACCGGGTATTCGATGATGCAGCCGATAAAGGCCAACACGAACACCACCATCAGAATCGGCACTGCCATCGGCAGCAGCACCAATCGAAACGCTTGCCAATGGCTGGCGCCGTCGACCTTGGCACATTCCTCGATCTCGACCGGGATCGTCTCGAAATAGCCCTTGATGGTCCAGATATGGGTGGCCACGCCGCCCAGATAGGCGAGCACCAAGCCGCCATGGGTTTCGATGCCCAGCCAGGGGATGAAGTTACCAATCGTTTCGAAGATCGTGTAGATCGCGACCAGTGCCAAGACAGGTGGGAACATCTGCAGAAGCAGCATCGAATTCAGGATGGGCATCTTGAAGCGGAACTTCAGGCGCGCAAAGCCAAAAGCCGCCGAGGTCGAGATGGCAACGATCAGAAAGGCCGAAATCGTTGCCACCTTGATCGAGTTCCATAACCACAAAAGCACCGGGAAGGGGGGCTGCACCAGACTTCCATCGGCTGCCTGATAGGGGATGCCCAACGCCAAAGACCAATGCTCGAAACTGATCTGCGTCGGGATGATGCTGCCGGTGGCGAAGTTGCCGGGCCGCAGCGAGATGCTCACAATGGCCAGCAGCGGGAACAGCGTGATGGCCAGGAATGCCCACATCAAGGCGTGGGCCGCCCAGATTCGCCAACGTGCTTGTTTGCCTCGAACGATTGCCATGTGAAGTCCTTAAGCTTGGGCTTTGCGCATCAAGCGCAGATTGATCAAAGACATCGCCGCCACCAGGAAGAAGATCAGCGTCGAGATCGCCGCAGCGAGGCCGAAGTCGGAGCCGGAGTCCTTGAAGGCGATGCGGTAGGTGTAGGACACCAGAATGTCGGTCTGGCCGGCCGGGATCTTGGTGCTCAAGAAATCGGGTCGGCCATCGGTCAGCAGCGCGATCAACACAAAGTTATTGAAGTTGAAGGCAAAAGCACTGACCAAGAGCGGCGCCAAGGGCTTGATGACCAGAGGTGCGGTGATTTTGAAAAAGTTGGTCAGCGGGCCGGCGCCGGCAATCGCCGAGGCCTCGTACAGATCGGCCGGAATCGCCTTCAGCAGGCCGGCGCACAGAATCATGATGTAGGGGTAGCCCAGCCAGACGTTGACGATCAGCAGCATGGTCTTGGCCAGCAGCGGGTCGGCAAACCAAGCCGGCTTGACGCCGAACAGCGCGTCCAAGATGGCGTTGATTTCACCGAAGTTCTGGTTGAACAAGCCCTTGAACACCAGGATGGAAATAAAGCCCGGCACCGCGTAAGGCAGGAACAAAAGCGTGCGGTAAGTGGTGCGGCCTTTGAGGTCATCCCAGTTCAGCATCACCGCCAGCAGCATGCCGATGGACGTGGCCAGTACGACGGTCAACAAGCTGAAGATCACCGTCCAGCTGAAGATGGCCAAGAAGGGCCCGCGGAACTCTGCGTCCAGCACCATGCGGGTGTAGTTCTGCCAGCCAACGACGACCTTGAAGCCGGGCTGCAGAATTTCACCTTCAGCATTTTGAAAATTGCCGATCTCGCGGTTGGCGCTGAAGACCTGGCCGTCGGCGAGCCTGGTCAGACTGCCGTCGGCGTTAGCCTGCCAATTGCGTGTGATGGGACCGAATTCGCGCAGCCCCAGATAACGCAAATCGCCCAGACCCGCCGAAGCCGGCAATACTAATTTCAGCTGCATCAAGGCTTCGCGGTGCAGGATTAACTCGTGCAGCGACAAGGCGGGCTGCAGGGGCTGATTGGCGAAGGCTTCCATTTCGACCGCCAACTCTTTGCCCGAGTTGCGCAAAGCAAGCGGTGGCGAGACCCAGGCAGGAGTCTCATCGGCCCCTCTGAGCGCCAGGCGGAACTCCGACCCAGCGGCATGCAGGGTGAAGGGCTGGGTGAGTTCTTGCACCGCCTCATGCTGATCAAGCAAATAGTCGCGCACGCGCTGCTCGCTCAACAGATGCGCCGAGGAGTAGTTGGTGAAGCCGATCTGCGCCGTGTAAATCAGCGGGAAGGCAATGAAGATCAGCATGCCGGCGATGCCGGGGAACAAGTAGCGGTAAGCAAAGCCCGCATTGCTGACGTAGACGTAAAACGCGGCCGAGAAGAAGCTCAGGGCGCCCACAGCCCACCAGGTCTGGCCGGCGGCGTGGATCATGAAGACCATGTAGAGCGAGGCCAGCATGGCCGCGCCGGTGAGCGGCCAGCGCAAGGCCTGCAGCAAGCGCTCCAGCGCGGTGGGCGGCAGCTTGCTGTAGGCGCTGAGTGCGCCCAGGCTTGTTGATTGTTGGGGTGCGGCGTTCATGTGTTTTGTACTTATTTGGCGGTCTTCAGCAGCATGCGGGCCGAGGCGCCGTCGAGCGCATCCTTGGGGCTTTGCAGGCCGTTGGTGATGGCCTCAAGCGCGGCGTCCATCGCAGTCCAGAAGCGCCCGACCTCGGGGATGTTGGGGATGGCCTCGCCCAGTCGGGCGTTCTCCATGCTGGCGCGTATCAGCGGGTTGACCGACAACTCGGCGTAAAACGCCTTGTTGGCCGGCACGCCAATCGGCACATCGGCGTCCAGAATCTTCAGACCTTCCGGGCGCATCAGATGGTTCTCAAGGAACTCGCGCGCGATGTCTTTCTGGGTGCTCGGTGCGGCAATCATGCAGCCGAGTACGCCGACAAAAGGTTTGGAGGGTTTGCCCGCGACCACGGCTGGGATCGGCGCGACGCCGAAGTCAATCTTGGCTTTCTTGGCGTTGTCCCAGGCCCAGGGGCCGGAGATCATCATCGCCACATCGCCCTTGGCAAAGCCGCTTTCCATCTCGGCATAGCGTGCGCCCTTGGGCATATGGCCTTCGCGCAAGAGGCGGGCAATCATCTCGGCACCGGCCAAGGCGCCGGCATTGTTGACGCCGACCTGGTTGGCATCAAGCTCGCCCTTGGCGTCGCGGCCAAAGATATGCCCGCCGGCGCCGGCCAGGATGGACCAGGTGAAAAAGCTCTTGTTGTAGTCCCACAAAATCGCGTGCTTGCCTTGCTTTTGCAACTGCTTGTCGAGCGCGATCAGCGCATCGAAGGTGGCCGGCGGCGTTGCCACCAAGGCCTTGTTGTAGATCAGGCCGGTGGTCTCGATCGCGATCGGGTAACCCCAGATCTTGCCCTGGTAAGCAAAGGCCTTCCAGGCCGCTTCTTCAACTTCCTCATAGAGCTTTTTGCTCGGGCGCAAGGGCGTCAACAGGCCCGACTTGGCCCATTCGCCGACCCGGTCATGCGGCCAGCAAAAAATGTCCGGCCCCTTGCCGGCGCCGGCAGCTTGCTGGAATTTGTCGGTCGCGTCGACCGGATGCTCGACCACGACCTTGACGCCCGAGGCCTTGGTAAACGCATCGCCAACTTGCTGCAGGCCGGTATAGGCCTTGTCGCCATTGATCCAAACCAGCAGCTTGTGATTGCTGCCAGCGTGAACGGCGCCGCTCAACAGCAAGGCGAGCAGTGGGAGGGCGCTGCCTTTCATGTCGGCGTCCCGCCCAGTCGTGGCAAGGCCACGCCCGCCGCATCAAACACATAGCAGGCCTCGGGCGGCAGGCTCAGACGAATGTCCTGGCCGGCGCGGATGCGTGTGCGGCCGTCGAACTCACAAGTTAGTGCATCCTCGACGCCCGGGTAGGCGCAATAGGCATGGGTGGCGCTGCCGAGTGCTTCGACAAAGGTGACCGTGCATTGGATCGCGTTGACCGCCTCGGCCGCAGCTTCGCAAACGACGAAATGCTCGGGCCGCAGGCCCAGCGTGACCTTGTCGCCAGTCTTAGCCTTGGCTGCATTGACCGCCGCGCTGACCACCGCGCCGCTGGCCAGACGCAGCTTGGCGCCCGCAGCATCGGCGGCGACCACCTCGGCCTCGAGGAAATTCATCTTCGGCGAGCCGATGAAGCCGGCCACAAACAGATTGACCGGGTGCTCATACAGCTCCAGCGGCGTGCCGACCTGCTCGATGCGGCCGGCATTGAGCACGACGATGCGATCGGCCAGCGTCATCGCCTCGACCTGATCATGGGTCACATAGACCATCGTCGTCTTGAGCTCTTCGTGCAGCTTGGCGAACTCGTAGCGCATGCGCACGCGCAAGGCGGCGTCGAGATTGGACAGCGGCTCGTCGAACAAGAACACCTCGGGCTTGCGCACAATCGCGCGGCCAATCGCGACGCGCTGACGCTGGCCGCCGCTCAAGTCCTTGGGCTTGCGATCCAGCAGATGCTCGATGTGCAAAATCTTCGCGGCGCCGCGCACAGCGGCTTCGATCTCGGCCGGCGGCACCTTGGCCAGCTTCAGGCCGAAAGCCATGTTGTCGTACAGATTCATATGCGGGTAGAGCGCATAGCTCTGGAACACCATCGCAATGCCGCGCTCGGCCGGGGGCACCTCGTTGACCACGCGCCCGCCAATGCGCAGCTCGCCGCCGGTGATCTCTTCCAGGCCGGCGATGGTGCGCAAGAGCGTCGATTTGCCGCAACCCGAGGGGCCGACAAACACCATGAACTCGCCGTCGCGAATTTCCAGGTCGATCCCATGCAGGATCTTGACCTCGCCGTAGGCCTTGGCCACGCCGCTGAGTTGAACATCTGCCATATCTTTGTCTCACGCCTTGTCTTATCTTGGAGGCAATATACCGTTCAAGATGTAGTTTAACAACAGCAAAACTACCTAGGAGCCAGGACTTTGTGGCGGCAAGCCTAGGTGTGAGTGATAAATTGGGGCTTTCACTATGTAGTGAAACTACACAAAATCCTTGGAGTAGGCGATACTTTGGTTCAAGCAGCCATCGCCGAGGGCTTCTTGCCTCGCTAAAGCAGTGCAGCCTGCAAGCTCCGCTGCGATCAAGACCGATTGTCAAGGCCATGAATTCGACCATGCAAAAAATTGCCCCAAGTATCAACAGCGCAAAGAGCGCCAGCCCTATGACTTCCAACGCAGTCCAAAAAGCCGCCCTTAACGAACAATTTGCACTGGCCTACGGCGCTGAGCTGGCGCAGGCGAGCCAGCCCACAGCGGCCGTTGCCATGCGGGCCGCCGCGACAGCGGCGCGCGGCTTGTTGGCCGAGCGCTGGGCGCGCACGCAGGCTGAGGACGCCGCGCGCGACTCGGTGCGGGGTGCTGCGCATCCGGTGCGCCGTGTGCATTACCTGTCGATGGAGTTCTTGATGGGGCGTGCCTTGTCGAACGCGCTGGCCGCGCTGGGGCTTGAGCCCGAGCTGAATCGGCTCGTGGCCGCGCAGGGTCAGCAGCTTGGCAATGTGCTGGAGCGTGAGCCCGACGCGGCGCTCGGCAACGGCGGCCTGGGCCGCCTGGCAGCGTGCTTTCTGGACTCGTTTGCCGAGTTGGGCCTGCCTTCCTTCGGCTATGGCCTGCGCTATCAATACGGCATGTTTGCCCAGGCGATTCAAGACGGCCGCCAGGTCGAGGCGCCGGATGACTGGATGCGCCTGGGTCAGCCCTGGGAAGTGCCGCGCGCCGATGTGCGCTATGCGGTCGGCTTTGGCGGCCGGGTCACGGTGGATGAAGCCGGCCAGCGCCATTGGCTGCCGGCCGAGCAACTCGAAGCGCAGGCCTTTGACTTCATTGTGCCGGCACACCACAGCGAGCGCGTTTCGACGCTGCGCCAATGGCATGCGACTGCTGCCGCGCCCATCGACTTCAAGGCCTTTTGCGCCGGCGACTATGCCGGCGCGGCCCGCCACCGCGTCGTCGCCGATGCGCTGAACTGGGTGCTTTACCCCGACGACAGCAGCGAAGCCGGCCGCGAGCTGCGCCTGAAGCAAGAGGCCTTCCTGGTCAGCGCCTCGCTGCAAGACGTGATCGCCCGCCATTTGCGCGAAGCGGGCAGCTTGGATGGCTTAGGGCTTGCCAATGCAATTCATCTGAACGACACCCACCCGGCGCTGGCCCCGGCCGAGCTGATGCGCTTGCTGCTGGACGAGCACGGCCTGGGCTGGGATGCCGCCTGGAAGATCACGCGCCAAGCGGTGTCTTACACCAACCACACCTTGATGCCCGAGGCGCTGGAGACCTGGGCGTTGTCTCTGTTCGAGGCGCTGCTGCCGCGCCATCTGGAAATCATTTACGAGATCAATGCGCGCTTCCTGGCCGAAGTGCGGGCCAAGTTCCCTGGCGACGACGCCTTGCTGGCGCGCGTGTCGCTGATCGATGAGGGACGCAATGGTGGCGAGCGGCGCGTGCGTATGGCGGCCTTGGCCATCGTCGCCTCGCACCGCGTCAACGGCGTGGCCGCGCTGCATTCGGAGCTGATGGTGCAGACCATTTTTGCCGACTATGCCGCCATCTTCCCCGGCCGCTTCCATAACGTCACCAATGGTGTGACGCCGCGCCGCTGGTTGCAGCAGGCCAACCCGCAGCTCTCCACCTTGCTGGACGCGCGTATCGGCAAGGGCTGGCGCCAAGATCTGGCTGAGCTGCGCGCCCTGACGCCGGCCGCCTCGGATGTCGCCTTCCGCCAGCAGTTTCAGGCTGTCAAACTGGCCAACAAGCAGCGCCTGGCGGACCTGATCCGCCGCGAAGTCGGTGTGCAGGTCGACCCGAACAGCCTCTTTGATGTGCAGATCAAGCGCATCCATGAATACAAGCGCCAGTTGCTGAATATCCTACATGTGGTGGCGCGCTATCAGGCTATCTTGGCCAATCCTGACGCCGCCTGGGTACCACGCACCGTCATCATTGCCGGCAAGGCGGCCAGCGCTTATGTGATGGCCAAGTCCATCATTCAGCTGGCGCACGATGTGGCGCGCGTGGTCAATAGCGACCCGCGTGTCGGCGACAAGCTCAAGCTCGTCTATCTGCCCAATTACGGCGTTAGTCTGGCCGAGGTGATCATCCCGGCGGCCGACCTGTCCGAGCAAATCTCTACCGCCGGCACCGAGGCTTCGGGCACCGGTAATATGAAGTTCGCCCTCAATGGCGCGCTGACCATTGGCACCTGGGACGGCGCCAATATCGAGATGGCCCAGGCCATGGGTGAGGAGAATATGTTCGTCTTCGGCCTGCGCACCGAGGCGGTCGCGCAGATCAAAGCGCTCGGTTACGACCCGCGTCTGTATATGGAACAGAACGCGCAGCTCAAGCGCGTCATCGACAGCATCGCCGGTGGCGTGTTCTCAAGCGGTGATGCGGGGCGCTACCGCGCCTTGACCGAGATGCTCTTGAACCGCGACAACTACTTGCTGATGGCGGACTTTGCCGCCTATGTGGACAAGCAGTTGGAAGTGGACGCGCTCTATGCGCAGCCCGAAGCCTGGGGCGCCAAGGCGATTTTGAATGTGGCTGGCATGGGGGACTTCTCCAGCGATCGCACGATCGCCGAGTACGTTGACCGCGTCTGGTCGGTCGCCAGCCTGGGCTGAACGTGATGTTGGCGCAGCGCGACGTCGATCAGTTGCTGGGCGGGCGGCATGCCGATCCGTTTGCGGTCTTGGGTCTGCACGCAGAGGCAGACATGGCCGAGGCGGGAGGCCGCCTCTGGCTGCGCGCGCTGCTACCGGGCGCGCGCTCGGTGGACTTGCTGGAGGCCGGCAGCGACAAGCTGGTTGCCAGCCTCAAGCTGCGTCTTCCGGACGGGCTGTTCGAAGCACCGGCCGGGCGCCGCCGCAAGCGCTTTGATTACCGCCTGCGCGTGTGCTGGGGCGATGGCAGCGAGGGTGTTTATGCCGATGCTTATGCCTTCGGTCCGCAATTGCCCGAGCAAGACCTGAGCCTGTTGGCGCGCGGCGAGCACCCGCGGCCCTTCGAGGCGCTGGGCGCCCATCCTCTTATCTTGGGTGATGTCGCCGGCGTGCGCTTTGCGGTCTGGGCGCCGAATGCCAGCCGCGTCAGCGTGGTCGGCAGCTTTAACGGCTGGGACGGAAGGCGCCACGCAATGCGGCGGCGCCACGAGAGCGGCGTGTGGGAGATTTTTGTGCCGCATGTGGCGGCGGGCGATCTCTACAAGTTCGAGCTGCTGGATGCCGGGGGGCAGTTGTTGCCGCTGAAGGCCGACCCATTTGCCCGTGCCGCGCAGCTGCGGCCAGACACGGCCAGCATCGTCGCCAGCGCCTTGTCGGCGCCCAAGGCCTTGCCGGCCGAGCGCGCGGCGGCCAATGCGCGCTCGGCGCCGATCTCGGTTTACGAAGTGCATGCCGCCTCCTGGCGGCGCGGCGCGGCGCAGTTCCCGACTTGGGATGAGTTGGCCGAGCAGTTGCCGGCCTACGCCGCCGAAATGGGCTTCACGCATTTGCAGCTGATGCCCATCAGCGAGCACCCGTTTGATGGCTCCTGGGGCTATCAAACGCTGGGCCTGTATGCGCCCAGTGCACGCTTCGGCCCGCCCGAGGGTTTTGCCCGTTTTGTGGCGGCCTGCCATGCGCGTGGCTTGGGGCTGCTGCTGGACTGGGTGCCGGCGCATTTCCCCGCCGACGCTCATGGTTTGGCGAATTTTGACGGCACGCAACTGTACGAATATGCCGACCCGCGCGAGGGCTTCCATCGCGACTGGAATACGCTGATCTACAACTTTGGCCGCAACGAGGTGCGCCAATTCCTGGTCGGCAATGCGCTGTACTGGACCGAGCGCTGGGGCGTGGACGGCCTGCGCGTCGATGCGGTCGCGTCCATGCTTTACCGCGACTATTCGCGCCCGGCCGGTGAGTGGGTTCCGAATAGCGAAGGAGGGCGCGAGAACTTTGAGGCGATCGCCCTGTTGCGCCGCATGAATGAGCAATTAGGTCAGGCCTCGCCAGGCGCCATTACCATGGCCGAGGAGTCGACCAGCTTCCCCGGCGTCTCGGCGCCGACCTCGGCAGGCGGCCTAGGCTTTCACTACAAATGGAATATGGGCTGGATGAATGACACGCTCAAATACATGCAGGAAGACCCGGTTCACCGGCGCTGGCACCATGACAAGATGACCTTCGGCCTGGTCTATGCCTTCAGCGAAAACTTTGTGCTGCCAATCTCGCATGACGAGGTTGTGCATGGCAAGGGGGCTATGCTGAACAAAATGCCCGGCGACGCCTGGCAGAAGTTCGCCAATCTGCGCGCCTATTACGGCTTTATGTGGGGCCATCCGGGCAAGAAGCTGCTGTTCATGGGCCAGGAGTTCGCTCAAAGCAGCGAATGGAATCATGACGCTGAATTGCCATGGGCCTTGCTGGAGCAGCCCGCGCATGCCGGCGTGCAGCGCTTGGTGCGCGATTTGAATACCCTTTACCGCGCGCAGCCGGCGCTGCATCGGCTTGACTGCGAGGCCGCCGGTTTCGAGTGGCTGGACGCAGCGGACGCCGAGCATTCGGTTTTGGCCTGGCTGCGCAAAGACGAGGGCTCAGCACCACCGGTCATTGTTGTGAGCAACCTCACCCCAGTGCCGCGCCATGGCTATCGTCTGGGTGTGCCGGCCGGCTATGCGATCTGGACTGAAGCCCTGAATACCGATTCTGCGCATTACGGCGGCAGCAATATGGGCAATCAAGCCGGACAGCTGCGTGCTGAGCCCGTGGCCACACAGGGCCAAGCGCAGTCGATTGTGCTGAGCTTGCCGCCGCTGGCCTGCCTATTTCTTGTGCCTGCTTGAGACCCTGTTGATTTATGTCTGCATTGCCAACAAAACTTTTGCCCGGGCGCCACGAGCCACTGGGCGCCACGCCGCGCGACGGCGGCATCAACTTTGCCGTGTTCTCGGAAGGTGCAACGCGCATCGAGCTGTGCATCTTCGATGCTTCGGGCCAGCGTGAGCTGCGTCGCTTTGACTTGCCGGGCCATGACGACGCGGTCTTCCACGGCTTCTTGCCCGGCCTCGGCGCGGGTCTGGTCTACGGCCTGCGCGCCCACGGCCCCTACGCGCCCGAGCATGGTTATCGCTTCAACGCGCATAAGCTGCTGCTCGATCCCTATGCGCGCGAGATCGTCGGCCATTTCAATTGGGGCCCCGAGCAGCATGGCTATGAGCTGGGTCATCCGGACGGCCCGCGCTCCTTCGATACGCGCGACAACGCGCTACAAGCGCTGAAGGCGCGGGTGGCGCCAGGTTTGGAGCCCGCCAGCAGCCCGCGCCTGAATGCGCCGCGCCATGCGACGGCCGATTTGGTGCTGTATGAAGTCCATGTAAAGGGCTTTTCCAAGCGACTGCCGGGCCTGCCGGCCGAGCTGCAGGGCACTTATGCCGGCCTGGCGCATCCGGTCGCGCTGGCACATTTCAAGGCCTTGGGCGTGACGACCCTGTCTCTGCTGCCGGTCCACTTCCACATCGATGAGCCGCATCTGGCCGACCTGGGCAAGCCCAATTACTGGGGCTATAACAGCCTGGGTTTTTTCAGCCCGGACCCTGGTCTGGCGCAGGCCCGGCACCGGGACGACCCGAGCGCCGTGCGGGAGGAGTTTCGTGCGATGGTGCGCGAGCTGCACGCGGCCGGGCTGGAGGTGGTGCTGGACGTGGTCTACAACCACACGCCCGAGGGCAATGAGTTCGGCCCGACCCTGAGCTTCAGGGGCTTGGACAACCGCAGCTATTACCGTCTGGTTGCCGATGACAAAAGCCGTTATGAAAATGTCAGCGCCTGCGGTAATACCGTCAACTGCGCCCATCCACGTGTCGCGCAGCTGGTGCTGGACTCGCTGCGCTACTGGGTCGGCGAGATGGGCGTCGACGGCTTCCGGTTTGATTTGGCCCCGGTGCTGGGCCGCACCCACCATGGCTTTGACCCGCAAGCGGCATTCTTTACCGCCTTGCGTCAGGACCCGCTGCTGGCCGGCGTGCATCTGATCTCGGAGCCCTGGGACGCCGGCCATGAGGGCTACCAGGTTGGGCGCTTCCCGGGCCGCTTTCTGGACTGGAATGACAAGTTCCGCGACGCGGTGCGCGGCTATTGGCTGCGCTCGGACAAGCCCAGTGTCGGTCGTGGCGAGCTGGCGCGGCGCTTCATGGCTTCCAGCGATCTGTTCCACCACGGCAGCCGCCGGCCCAGCGCCTCGGTCAATTTTGTCTCTGTGCATGATGGTTATGTCTTGGCCGATGTGGTGAGCTTCTCGACCAAGCACAACCACGCTAACGGCGAAAACAACCGCGATGGACGTGATGGTGAGCTGTGCGCCAATTTTGGGTTTGAGGGGCCGAGCGATGACGCCGCCATTCGCGCAACTCGCTTGCGCGTGCGCCGCGCCATGCTGGCCACGCTGCTGCTGGCCCAGGGTACGCCGATGCTGTGCGCCGGGGACGAGATCGGCAACAGCCAGGGCGGCAATAACAATGCCTATTGCCAGGACAACGCGACGACCTGGCTGAGCTGGGCCGAAGCTGAAGCAGATACGCAAGCTTTTGTCGCGCAGCTCTTGGCGCTGCGCCGCCAAGAGCCTTTGCTGCGCCATGACGCCTGGTTTGCCTCGGCCCGGGAAGACGTCGGCGACGCCGCCGCGCGCCTGCGCTGGTTCACGCCGGCGGGCCTAGAGATGCAGCAGCAAGACTGGTTTGATGCTTCCAGCCATGCTTTCGCGGCGCAGATGTTCGAGGCCGGCGCCAGCCAGCCGCGTCTGATGGTGGTGTTCAACCCCGAGCCTCAAGAGCTGGCCTTCAAACTCTGCGGCGGCGCCTGGCGCTTGGCGCTGGACAGCAGCGGCGTGCTGCCAGCCACGGATCAAATTTTCCACACAGGTCAGACAATGACCATCCCCGGGCGCAGCTTGCTTTTGCTGCGTCATGACTGAGAAAGCAACGATGAACCTCAATCAACGCTCCGCTGGTGTGCTCTTGCACATCACTTCCTTGCCCGGCCCGCATGGCATGGGCGACTTCGGTCCCGACGCTTATGCTTTTGTCGATTGGCTGCACAGCGCCGGCCAGAGCATCTGGCAGTTGCTGCCGACCACGCCGATCGGCCCCGGCGATTCGCCTTACCAAGGCGTATCGGCCTTTGCCGGCAGCCAGTGGATGGTGGCGTTTGAACCGCTGATCGCCAAAGGTTGGTTGGCGCCGCCGCATTTGCCCGCCGACGGCTTTAACGCACAAGTAGCCGATTACGGCCGCGTGCTGCCTTGGCGCGAGCAGCAGCTGCGCTTGGCATCGGCAGGCTTCTTCGCCAAGGCCAGCGCCGAGGACCGCGCGGCTTTTGCCGCCTGGTGCGAGGCCCAAAACGATTGGTTGGACGACTACGCGCTCTTCATGGCGATCCGCTCTCCGCTGAATGGTCTGCCCTGGTGGAGCTGGGCACCGGCCTTGGCGCGGCGCGAGCCTGAGGCCTTGGCCGCAGCGCGGCTCAGCCATGCCGACGAGTACCGCTTCTGGCAGTTTGTGCAATGGGCGTTTGACAGCCAGATCGGCGCGCTCAAGTCCTATGCCAATAGCAAGGGCGTGTCCATCATGGGCGACCTGCCTATCTTCGTCGCGCATGACAGTGCCGACTGCTGGTCGCGCCCCGAGCTTTATCACCTAGATGAGAACTTCCAGACCACGGTCGTGGCCGGCGTGCCACCCGATGCGATGTCGCTGGAAGGGCAGCGCTGGGGCAACCCTCTTTACCGCTGGGAGGCCATGGCGGCAGATAACTACAGCTGGTGGACGGCGCGCGTCAAACGTGCGCTGAGTCAGGCCGATGTGTTCCGCATTGACCATTTCCGGGGCTTTGCCGGCTATTACGAAATCCCGGCCAGCAGCCCCGATGCAAAGCAAGGCCAATGGATCACCGGCCCCGGCCAGGCCTTGTTCGACGCCATAGCGGCAGCGCTCGGCGCCTTGCCCATCGTCGCGGAAGACCTGGGCTTCATCACGCCGGATGTGCATGCGCTGCGCGACGGCTGCGGTTTTCCGGGTATGAAGATCTTGCAGTTCGGCTTTGGCGGCGACGCGACGCATGAGTTCTTGCCGCATATGTGGCCGCGCAACTGTGTGGTCTATACCGGCACCCATGACAACGACACCGTGCGTGGTTGGTGGGACAAGGCTGCGCCGCATGAGCGCGCCTATGCCGGCGCCTACCTGGCTTGCGGCGAGCAGGATGTGCACTGGGCGATGATTCGCGCCTGCTGCAATTCGGTCGCCAATTTGGCGGTGTTCCCGCTGCAAGATGTTTTGGGCCTGGGCGGTGAACACCGGATGAATGTGCCCGGCGTCTTGGGTGGCAACTGGAGCTGGCGCTTCACTTGGTCGATGTTGGGGGCCGAGCCGACCCGCGTGCTGGGTCTGATCTCGGCGGCCAGCGGGAGGGCGCCGATTGGCTTGCTGAAATTGCCAGCCTAAGCCAGGAGTTTTTCTGGATGTAGCTCACCCTATGAGCTACTGGCTTTGTACGATGGATGAACTTGCTGGTCTTTTGGCTGCAATCTCAAAAACTACTGTACAAAACCTCAGGTTGCGCCATAATTCGGCCAGCTCATTCAGGAGAACTTCATGGACGCCCCAGTCAAAACCGCCAACACCGTCAACCCAGAGAAGGCCAAGGCCTTGCAGGCCGCGCTCAGCCAAATCGAAAAGCAATTTGGCAAGGGCTCCATCATGCGCCTGGCCGATGGCGAGGTGATCGAGGACATTCAGGTCGTCTCTACCGGCTCTCTGGGCCTGGACATCGCGCTGGGCGTTGGCGGCCTGCCGCGCGGCCGGGTGGTCGAGATTTACGGCCCAGAATCCTCGGGCAAGACCACGCTGACGCTGCAGGTGATCGCCGAGATGCAAAAGCTCAGCGGCGTTTGCGCCTTCATTGATGCCGAGCATGCGCTGGACATTCAATATGCGCAAAAGCTTGGCGTCAATCTGCAAGACCTGTTGATCAGCCAGCCCGATACCGGCGAGCAGGCGCTCGAGATCGTCGACGCGCTGGTGCGCTCCGGCGCGGTCGACCTGATCGTCGTCGACTCGGTCGCGGCCTTGACGCCCAAGGCCGAGTTGGAAGGTGAAATGGGCGACTCCTTGCCCGGCTTGCAAGCCCGTTTGATGAGCCAGGCGCTGCGCAAGCTGACCGCCACCATCAAGAAGGCCAATTGCATGGTCATCTTCATTAACCAGATCCGCATGAAGATCGGCGTGATGTTCGGCAGCCCCGAGACCACTACCGGCGGTAACGCGCTGAAGTTCTACGCCTCGGTGCGCTTGGACATCCGCCGCATCGGCTCGATCAAGAAGGGCGATGAAGTGATCGGCAGCGAAACCAAGGTCAAGGTGGTCAAGAACAAGGTCGCGCCGCCGTTCAAGACCGCCGAATTCGACATTCTTTACGGCGAAGGCATCAGCCGCGAAGGCGAGATCATCGATATGGGTGTGATCGCCAAGGTGGTCGAAAAGTCCGGCTCCTGGTATGCCTATAACGGCGAAAAGATCGGCCAAGGCAAGGACAATGCGCGCGAATTCCTGCGCGAGAACCCCGATATCGCGCATGAAATCGAGAACAAGGTGCGCGACTCGCTGGGCGTGCCCCTGTTGGCAGGCACGGCCGCTGCTTGAGCTTCGTAAGGCACCGAGCATGAGCGGTCCAGCCGCCGATCTGAATCTGGTGCAGCGCTTTTGGGCGCTGTACCAAGCGCGCGAATGGGCCGCCGCGCAAGCCTTGCTGCATCCGGAAGCCTGTTGCCAATGGTGGGCGACGTCTGAGCGCTTCGAGGGCGCTGTGGCCATCGTCCATGTCAATGCCGTCTACCCCGAGGGCTGGACGATTCATCTGCTGGAGTTGAATGCGCTGGGCGCTGCGGGGCAAGCGTCGGCGTCAGCGGACGCGCAGTCGCGCCGGCGCGTGCACAGCTTGGTGCGGGTTGATCATGGCGCTCAGTCTTTCTACGCCAATAGTTTCTTTGGCATTGAGCGAGACTTGATCGTCAGCATTGACGAGTATTGGTCGGATACGCAGGCGGCTCCTGCTTGGCGGCAGAACGGCAGCTTGCCGGGTTTGATTCCAATGGCAGTAGATCAGCGGCAGGGCCTGTCGCTGCAAGTCGCTGCGTCCTGATAGAACTGAAGTGGCCCCGCCTTGCTGCGGGCCCGCCATGCGCTGCGCAAACAGAAATGAAACCGCTGTCCTTGAAAATGCGCGCCATTTCCCTGCTGTCCCAGCGCGAGCACAGCCGAGTCGAGCTTCGCCGCAAGCTACAGAACATTCAGCGCAAAGCTGCTCCGGCCGCTGAAGGCGAGCCGAGCCTTGTAATGGATGCCCAGGCCGAACTCGACTTGTTGCTGGACTGGCTGCAGGCTCAAGGCTATCTGAGCGATCAGCGCTTTGTCGAGTCCCGGGTGCATGCGCGAGCCTCGCGTTATGGCAACCTGCGTATCAAGCAAGAGTTGGCTCAACATGGGCTGAGCCTGAGTGCCGAGGCAATGTCCGAGCTCAAGGCGGCCGAGCTTGAGCGCGCCAAAATCATCTACTTACGCAAATTCGGAGCCCATGCGCCGCCTGACGCAGCGGCCAAGGCCAAGCAGATCCGCTTCATGACGGCGCGCGGCTTCAGCCCCGAAACGATTCGAAAGCTGCTGCGTTGGGACGACGATTGATGCTTGTCCAGCCTCACAACATCGCGCAAAAAGCCAGGGTTCATGCCCGTCTTGACAGTTTCGCGAAAGCCTTGCGGCGGCGCAGCATGCTACATTGTGAGCCTACACATGTCCCTGCCTGCCGACCATTTGGGCCGCAGGCAGTGTTTTGTGTGAAGCCGTTTTCAAGACATGCCCCTATCCAATCCTTTCGCCGAGCGCCGTTTGATGCATCGCCGCGCCATTGATGTGCAGGTGTTCGCGCGCGCCGACGGCTTGTATGACGTCGACGCCGAGTTGACGGATACCAAGACGCGCGACATGGCGGTCGCCGGCGGCACACGCTTGGCGGGCGAACCCATCCACGCGATGCAGTTGCGCCTGGTGGTGGACGACAAGACCAATATTCTGGAAGCTGGCTCACAAACCAGCTGGATGCCTTACCCCGGCGCTTGTGACCAGCATGGCGACGCCTACGCGGCTTTGGTCGGACTCAATTTGATGCAGGGCTTCAGACTCGGTGTCAAAGAGCGTTTGGCGGGCATCAAAGGTTGTACTCACCTGACCGAAATGTGCCAGGTGCTGCCGTCCGCCGTGATTCAGGCCTTTGCCGGCATCGTGCTCGACACACGCGAAGGCAGCGCCGACGGCCAGGCCCCGTTCCAACTCAATCGTTGTCACGCACTTCGCATTGACGGGCCAACGGTGCAAACTCATTACCCTCGCTGGTTTCGCAGCGTCTCGGCCCTGACGGCCTTGCCCGCTGCGATGCCCGCTTTCACCTCCTCTTCCTGACCTTTCCAAAAGCGAGACCCCTATGAAGATTCACGAGTACCAGGCCAAGGAAATCCTGCGCCAATTCGGCGTGCCTGTGCCGCGTGGCATTCCTGCCTTCACGGTGCAAGAAGCGGTCGAAGCCGCACAGAAGTTGGGCGGCCCGGTCTGGGTCGTGAAGGCGCAGATCCACGCCGGCGGCCGCGGCAAGGGCGGCGGCGTCAAGCTAGGTCGCACGCTGGAAGACGTCAAGGCACTGTCCGAGCAGATCCTGGGCATGCAACTGGTCACGCACCAGACCGGCCCTGTCGGCCAGAAGGTTCGCCGCCTGTACATCGAAGACGGTGCCGACATCAAGAATGAGCTCTACGTCTCGCTGGTCACCGACCGCGGCACGCAGAAGGTCGCCTTCATCGCTTCAAGCGAAGGCGGCATGGACATTGAGGAAGTGGCTCATTCCACGCCCGAGAAAATCATCACTGAGATGGTCGACCCGCTGGCCGGCCTGACCGAAGCGCAGTCGCGCAAGATCGCCGCCGCTATCGGCCTGACCGGCGCTTCGATCGACCAAGCCGTCGATATCTTCGCCAAGCTCTACAAGTGCTTCATGGAGACCGACGCGTCGCTGGTCGAGATCAACCCGCTGAACTGCGACTCCAAGGGCAATCTGATCGCCCTGGACGCCAAGTTCAATTTCGACGCCAACGCCTTGTTCCGTCATCCGGAAGTCGTCGCTTACCGCGACCTGGACGAAGAGGATCCGGCCGAAGTCGAAGCGTCCAAGTTTGACTTGGCCTATATCTCGCTCGACGGCAATATTGGCTGCTTGGTGAACGGTGCCGGTCTGGCCATGGCCACCATGGACACCATCAAGTTGTTCGGCGGCGAGCCGGCCAACTTCCTGGACGTGGGCGGCGGCGCCACGGCCGAGAAGGTCACCGAAGCCTTCAAGATCATGCTGAAGAACCCGGACGTCAAGGGCATCCTGGTCAATATCTTCGGCGGCATCATGAAGTGCGACACCATCGCTGAAGGCGTGATCACCGCCTGCAAGGCCGTGAACCTGTCCGTGCCGCTGGTGGTGCGCATGAAGGGCACCAACGAAGACCTGGGCAAGAAGATGCTGGCCGAATCCGGCCTGCCCATCATCGCCGCCGATTCGATGGCCGAAGCCGCGACGAAGATCGTCGCCGCCGTTGCTTAATCTGGCTTAGGCCCACAAGGATAAGAAATCATGTCGATCTACATCAATAAAGACACCAAGGTCATCACCCAAGGCATCACGGGCAAGACCGGTCAATTCCACACCCGCGGCTGCCGCGATTACGCCAACGGCAAGAATTGCTTCGTCGCCGGCGTGAACCCCAAGAAGGCCGGTGAGGACTTCGAAGGCATCCCGATTTACGCCAATGTGACCGAAGCCGCACAAGCCACCGGCGCCACCGTGTCGGTGATCTATGTGCCGCCTGCCGGCGCAGCAGCTGCGATCTGGGAAGCTGTCGAAGCCGACTTGGACTTGGCCATCTGCATCACCGAAGGCATCCCCGTCCGCGACATGCTGATGATCCGCAACCGGATGCGCGCCAAGGAAGCCGCCGGCGGCAAGCGCACTTTGTTGCTTGGACCTAACTGCCCAGGCCTGATCACCCCGGACGAAATCAAGATCGGCATCATGCCCGGCCACATCCACCGCAAGGGTCGGATCGGCGTCGTTTCGCGCTCCGGCACGCTGACCTATGAAGCAGTGGCTCAGCTGACCGAAATCGGCCTGGGCCAGTCCAGCGCCGTCGGCATCGGTGGCGACCCGATCAATGGTCTGAAGCACATCGATGTGATGAAGGCCTTCAATGACGACCCGGACACCGACGCCGTCATCATGATCGGCGAAATCGGCGGCCCGGACGAGGCCGAAGCCGCGCGCTGGTGCAAAGACAATATGAAGAAGCCTATCGTTGGCTTTATCGCCGGTGTTACAGCACCTGCGGGCAAGCGCATGGGTCATGCCGGTGCCTTGATCTCCGGTGGCGATGACACGGCGGACGCCAAGCTCGCGATCATGGAAGCCTGCGGCTTCACGGTCACGCGCAACCCGTCGGAAATGGCCAAGCTGCTGAAGGGCTTGCTGTAAAGCAGTAGATGATTCTGTGCCAGCCGGGGCGGAGTACCGGCCGGCCAGACGCGCATCATTCAAAAAGGGGCATTCGCCCCTTTTTCCATTCTTAAGCTCGCACTTGCGCTGCTTCGTTATAGTCGGCGGCTGTCAAGACCGCTGAAACTGACAACCCAGGCTACGGCCCCTTTTATTGATGGATACCCTTTTAAGTCCCGAGTTCTGGTTGGCCGTCGGTCAGATCATCATGATCGACATCTTGCTCGGCGGCGACAACGCCGTTGTGATCGCCTTGGCTTGCCGCAAGTTGCCGGCTGCCCAGCGCACCAAGGGCATCATCTGGGGCACGGCCGGCGCAATTGTTTTGCGTGTGCTGCTGATTTTCTTCGCGCTGACCCTGCTGCAAGTGCCCTATCTCAAGATCGTCGGCGGCCTGCTCTTGGTTTGGATAGGCATCAAGTTGCTCGTGCCCGAAAACGAGGAAGAGCATGCTCAGATTCAGGCCAGTGACAAGCTGTGGGCGGCGGTCAAGACCGTCATCGTGGCCGATTTTGTGATGAGCTTGGACAATGTGATCGCGATCGCCGGCGCGGCCCAAGGCGCGGGTGGCGACCACCAAATGCCGCTGGTGATTTTCGGTCTCCTGGTGTCGATTCCCATCATCGTCTGGGGCAGCCAGTTGGTGATCAAGCTGATGGATCGCTTCCCGGTGGTCATCACCGTAGGCGCGATGCTCTTGGGCTGGATCGCCGGTACGATGATTGTTGGCGATCCGGCTTTGAAGGCTTGGGTGCCGACTCAGCCGGGTGAACAAGCTGGCAGCGCCATGGTTGTGCCGGCGTGGCATTACGGCTGCGGAATTGTTGGCGCCTTGTTAGTGCTGGCTGCGGGCAAAGTATTGGCGGCTCGAAGCAAAAAAACAGACTAGGCAAAAGGGCGCACGAATGATGGGCTTCTGGCGGCGAATTCTCGGTAAATCAAGCTCTCCGGCGGGGGGCGAATCGATGCTGTCAGCCGCCGATGGGGCATCCGTTTTAGCTGTTCAAGCCACCAAGGTGGCCGTCGGCCTGCAGGGTTACGAGTTGCAGCGCGAACTCGGTCGGGGCGCGATGGCGGTGGTTCACTTGGCCCGCCAGCTCAGTAACGGCCAACTGGTCGCTATCAAGCGCCTGTCGCTGCAGCGCGAATTTGCAGCCGAAGACTTGGTCGATGTACGCCAGCGCTTCATGCGCGAGGCACGCGCCGCCGGGCATCTGCATCACCCCGACATCTTGCAGGTGCTCGATGCCGGTGAAGCCGGTGAGGATGCCTGGATCGCGATGGAGTTCGTGCAGGGCAAGGATCTCAGCCATTACACCCGTGCGGACCAACTGCTGCCGGCGCGCCAAGTGATTCGGATAGGTGCCCGGCTGGCGCGGGCCTTGGACTATGCGCACAGACAAGGGGTAGTGCACCGGGACATCAAGCCGGCCAATGTGATGTTGGATGTGCAAAACGATGTGCTGAAGGTGATGGACTTTGGCATCGCCCGCATTGCCGACGGCAGCCGCACACGTACCGGCTTGGTCCTGGGTACCCCTTCCTTCATGTCACCCGAGCAATTGGCCGGGCTCAAGGTGGACGGGCGCAGCGACCTTTACTCGCTGGGCGCCATGATTTACCAATTGCTGACCGGCCATCTGCCCCATCAGTCGGACTCGATGGCGCGCTTGATGTACCAGATCGCCAATCAGACACCGGCCGATGTGCGCCATTACCGGCCCGGGCTGCCCGAAGCCTTGGCCTTGGTGTTGGCGCTGGCGCTGGAAAAACGCCCCGAGTTGCGATATGCCAGCGGCGAGCAGATGGCGCAGGATCTGGACGCCGTACTGTTGATGCAAGGATGGGACGACACGACTGCGCCCCCTGCGCCGGCACAAATCCCCAGCGAGGCGATTGAAACTGCCGATTCTTTCGCACAAACAGTCCGCTTAAATACGCAGGAAGCAGGGCAGAATCCTGCAGAACTGCAACCGAAGACAAAGCCATGACCCTGGAGTTTTTCAGCGCCACCGATGTGGGCCGCGCACGCGACAACAATGAAGACTCGGTCGCCATGGACGAGGCGGTCGGATTGGCTGTGCTGGCCGATGGCATGGGCGGCTATAACGCCGGTGAAGTGGCCAGTCAGATGTTGACCAGCTTCATCCGCGCCGAGCTCGGCCGCTGGCTGAAAGAGTCGGCCAGCAGCGCCAGTGCTGTGGATGTCAGGCGGGCGATGGACATCTGTGTAGACAATGCCAACCGCGCGATCTTCAACGCCGCCAACACCAACCCGCGCTATGCAGGCATGGGCACGACCTTGGTGGTCGGCGTGTTCCGCGAGGAGGGCCTCTTGATGGGCCATGTCGGTGATTCCCGTGCCTACCGCATGCGTGCCGGCCATCTGACGCAAATCACCCGTGACCATTCGCTCTTGCAGGAGCAACTCGATGCCGGCCTGCTGACCGCTGAAGAAGCAGCCCAGTCCAGCAACAAGAATTTGGTCACCCGCGCTGTCGGCGTCGAGGATTCGGTGATGCTGGAGTTGCATCTGCACGAAGTCCAGCCTGGGGATGTCTACCTATTTTGCTCGGACGGCCTGTCCGATATGCTGGACGATGCAGCCATCTGCCAGTTGCTCTTAAACCACCCATCTTTGTCGGAAGCGGCGCAGGCCTTGATAGACGGCGCCAATGACATGGGTGGTCGAGATAATATCGCCCTGGTGTTGGTTCGCGCCGAAGGTCGCGTCAAGCCAGAGGGCCGAGCTTGGTGGTCGTTTGGGCGGCGCTGAACTGGGCTAAAGAATATGAGTGGTGCTGCTAGGCAGCGCAGACGCAAGCAATAAGACAACAGGATCGAGGTCAAAGCATGGGCAAACTGGTGGTTTCGCTCGATGGGGTGGTGATTAAAGATGTCCAAATTACCAAGGACAAGACCACGCTTGGGCGCCGGCCGTACAACGACATCGTGATCGACAACCTGGCGGTCAGTGGCGAGCATGCCGTCTTGCAGATGGTTGGTGGAGATGTCTTTATCGAAGACTTGAATTCGACCAACGGGACCTATATCAACGGCAAGGCGATTAAAAAGCAATTGCTCGCGAACAGCGACATTGTTGAAATCGGCAAGTACAAGATCAAATATCTGCTGGAGGATGCCGGCGATTACGAAAAGACCATGATCTTGAAGCCCGGTGCGGCCTTGCCGACCGCCTCTGGCTTGCCTTCGGGATTCGGCACCTTGACGGGCGCGGCCAACGCCTCGACCGCCTCGATCAAGGTTTTGAATGGTGCGGCGGCAGGCCGTGAGGTCAGCTTGACCAAGGTCGTGACCACGGTCGGCAAGCCGGGCGTGCAAGTCGCCTCCATCACCAAGCGGCCCAGCGGCTACGTCTTTGCCCATGTCGAAGGGGTGGCACGGCCCAGCGTCAACGGCGCACCCTTGACGGGTGAGTCGGTCGCACTCAAGAACGGCGATGTGATTGAGTTGGCCGGCACGCAAATGCAGTTCATCAATGCCTGAACTCAGCGCCTGAAGACTAGCGTCGGCCTCGATGCCGGCGCCCGAAGTGGCCAGAAGAGGCCCGAAATGCCGCGAAGTGGCCTAAATGGGGTGCCCAAGTTCCGTTCAGTCTGGGAATACCCTGGTGTTTTGGGGCGTTCTGAATCCAGGCGGCCATGCACAATGGCAGCTCTGCATCCTACTCTCTTTGCCCGAGCCCAGCCGTGAGTCAGCGCCCCCTCTCATCTGCAGCACCGCTGGACGCTGCAGCGGCCGACCTCCCGTCCGCCGCTGCAGCAACACCAGCCTCAGCCCGCCTCGGTTCTATCCGCCTGCGCTTGGCACTTGCCGTCGTGTCGGTGAGTCTGTTGCTGGTCTGCGCGACTGACGCCCTTCACCTGCGCTATCAAATGCAGCAGCAACTGGCATTTGAGGTGGGACAGGGCTCCTTGCCTGGGCGCGATGAGCAAGCCAAGGCGCGCGGCTTGGTGTATCAGACTTCCTCAGACTTGGGCACGGGGCCAAATGACTTGGGTCGGCAATCGGAGGCTTTGCAAAGGAATTTTTGGCGCGAGCAATTGCCGGCCATGCTGTGGCGCGATTTGAGCCTGGTGCTGCTGCTGAGTCTGGTCTTGATCTTTGTTTTGGACCGCATGCTGTTGCGGCCACTGCAGCCGCTGCGTCGACTGGCCAGCCACGCCGATACTTTTGACTCCACCTTGCCGCCACCGCAGGAGCCGCTGCAAGCGCAGTCGCAGCCGAATGAATTGGCGCGCATCTCCCACTCGATCACGCGCGCGCAGCAAAGCCTGTGGCTGCAGCTGCAAGAAGAGCAAGCCCGCGCCGAACAGTTGCGACTGGAAGTGAGTCGGCAGCAAGAAGCACTGCGCTCGGCCGAGCAGTCATTGGCGCAAAAAAACTTGGAGCTGGGTCGGCTCAGCCGCATCGATGAGCTGACCGGTCTGGCCAATCGGCGGGAGTTTGATGAGGGTCTCAGGCGCGAGTTCAAACGCGCGCAGCGCCAACGTGGTCATTTGGCCCTGGCGGTCTTGGATCTGGATCATTTCAAGAATTTCAATGAGCGTTACGGCGTTGCGGCTGGCGACGCGGTGCTGGCTCGCTTTGCGCAACTGCTGTCGGTGCGCTTCAAGCGCGATACCGATCTGGTGGCGCGACTCGGCGGCGAGGAGTTCGTTGCCCTGCTGCCGGGCTTTGGGTTGGACGTCACCCAGGGTTTGCTGGAGCAGTTGCGTGAAGATCTGCGTGAGCTGAAAGTGCCGCATGAAGGTGGCGTTAGTGGCCGGGTGCTGACCGTCAGCGTGGGTTTGGCCGCTTATAGCCCGGCGCACCCCTATTTGAGCCCGCATGCCTTGATGCAGGCTGCCGACGAAGCGCTCTACATCGCCAAGCATGCCGGCCGCGACCGACTCAGCCTCGCGGCATCAAGCGGGCATCCTTAGCCTGCTGTCGGTTCTCGTCAGCGATCGCGCTCGAGCGCCTGTTGCATCTGGTCGCTGACGCGACGTGCGGCGCGCAACACCAGGGCTTCGTCCAGCGAGGCTTGCGGAGCGATATCGCTCGCTACCTCATCTAAACGCTCGGGATGCAGCAGCAAGGCCCAGGCAATGGTGGAGATGGCGCTAACGCCGCGGCGTTGCAGGGCCTCGGGCATCAGCAGCGTGGCTTGAACTTCGACATGGTGCCTGACACTGGCCACGGCGGCCGGCGCCAGTCCCCAACTCTCGCACAGCGCCGCGCCCAGTGCGTCGTGACTAACGCCGAAGGCCGTGTGTTCGAGTTGCACCAATTCGACGTCGCTAGCCGCCGCCCGCAACATGGCCGGGTAATGCGCCGGCGCATGGCGATACAAGACCGCTTTGCCGCACTCCTCAAACAGACCTGCCGAATGCGCGGCCCAGGGGTCGATGCCCAGCATCTGCCCCATGCGGCCCATCAGCAAGCCGCGCTCGGCGGCGCGCTTCCAGACCGGCTCCAGCTCAGCCGCAGGCGGGAACGCGGCGCGCAAGCCCATCTCGAAAGTAATCGAGGCGACTTCGCGCATGCCCAGATAGGTCAGCGCCTGGTGCACGGTCTGGACGCGGCCGCGCAAACCATAGAGTGAGGAGTTGACGGCCTTCAAGACCGCCGCCGCCAGCGCCATATCGGTCTCGACCAGGGAAGACATCGCCAGTAAATCTATGTCCTCGGCCGCCATCAACAGCGATAGCTTGACCAAGACCTCGGGCTGAGTCGGAATTTCGATGTCAAGCGTGCGCAATGTTGGATCGACGGGCATGGTGAGGAACCTCCTGAAACTTGTGCGATCTTAGTGCTTAGAGCGGCTGTTTTGCTGGCGGCGTAGCGCAAGTCTTTGCAAGCAACGGTTGTATCGCAGGGTTAGCGCAAGAAGGCATCCCAGCCCGTCTTCAGGATCAGCGCACTGACCACCACGATGAACATGCCGCGCACAAAACCGGCGCCGCGCGCCAGCGCCATGCGCGTGCCGACCAAGCTGCCGGCCACATTGGTGACGGCCATCACCGCTGCGATATGCCACCAGATATGGCCCTTGTAGGCGAACAGCGCGATGGCCGCAGCATTGGTGGCCGTGTTCATCAGTTTGGCAGTGGCCGAGGCATGCAAGAAGTCGTAACCCAGCAAGCGTACGAATAGAAATACAAAGAAGCTGCCGGTGCCCGGGCCAAAGAAGCCGTCATAAAAGCCCACGATCAAACCGATGCCACCGGCGGCCAGCGTTTCGGTGCGGCCGCTGAAGCGCGGCGCGTGCTGGCGGCCCAAGTCCTTGCGCGCCAGGGTGTAGATCAGCACCAGAGCCAAGATCAGCGGCAAGGCGCGGCGCAAAAAACTCGGGTCTATCAAGGTGACCGTCCAGGCGCCGGCGAAGCTCCCGGCCAAGGCGATAGCTGCGGCGGGCAGCAATGCCGACCAATTCAGCGAGACTCGCCTTGCATATTGCGCCGTGGCCCAGGCTGTGCCCCAGATCGACGCGCCCTTGTTGGTGCCGAAAAGTGTGGCGGGAGCGGCTTGGGGAAACACGCCGAACAAGGCCGGCACCAGAATCAAGCCGCCGCCGCCGACCACGGCATCAATAAACCCGGCCATCAGGGAGGCCAACGCGACGGTCAAGAGTTCAAGCATGCAGGGGAAGAGAGGGGCAGGTGACGCGCAGCATCAAACTGTTGCCGAAAAGAAAAACGGGTCGCTGAAAACTGATTTCAGCGACCCATTGATTGTGACAGTGTCACTTTATTGTTTGTACTGCTTCGCTCGAGTTTGTCTCCTCGGCCGCCCTAGCATCCGGGTCGCGGACGCTTCGAGTGAACGCAATGTAGACGCGGGCCAGCATGCCCGCACTTGGGGTTTTTACGGGCAAAGTGCACCGACTTGGCGGTGTTGGTGTGCACTCACTATTTGAAATTCATTGATTTCATTGAAGTCTTTGTATTCCATGCTTGCACTGCTTTAGTTCACGACTGCTTCCACCATGCCTGATTTCTGTGGTGTTTTCGCACACAATCAAGCCAGCCTTGACGCGCTTTTCGATCTCATCCGGCCGCGTTGGGGCCTGGATGGCTCGAACAGGGTGCCAGGCACAACTCATCTTTCGCTTTGTCACCCAGTTGGACGCGAGACAATTTGGTCTATGTATGCATTCAGCACAGCCAACCCTTGCGCTTCAGGGCGCAGCCTCTCGCGCATGCTTGGCTGCGCCTTGCTCTTGTTGCTCAGCGCTTGTGGGGGCGGTGGTGGCTCTGCCACCAATGCTCAGGAGACGTCACCGCCTACAAGCACGCCGGTGCCGATCGGGAGTGCCAACAGCACCTTGGGCTTCAGTCTGCCTCGGGGTGGTCTCGGTGCCGCCGAACTGGCGGTCATCGTGGTCGACGGCGACGCGCAATCCGAGGCGATTGCCAGCTATTACCAAACGGCGCGAGCCATCCCGGCCGCCAACATCATCCGGGTCAAGCTGAACACTGCCTCTGCGACGATCTCGGCGCCCGACTTTGCGGCCCTGAAGGCTGAAGTTGACGCCAAGCTTCCTGCCGGCGTGCAGGCCACGCTGCTGACTTGGACGGCGCCGTCCCGCGTGGTGGGCTCTTGCGCGATGAGCATCACCAGTGCCATGGCCTTTGGTTTTGACAGCAAGTATTGTGGCGGCTGCTCCAGCACCGCGTCGTCCAGCTACTTTGATTCCGAGTCCAAGCAGGCCTGGGTGGATCACAAGATCCGCCCCTCGATGATGCTGGGTGCGGCGACCCTGGCCGCCGCCAAGACCCTGATTGACCGAGGTGTGCGCGCCGACGCCAGCCAGCCCGCCGGCGACGGCTATTTGCTGCGCACCAGCGACGAGGCACGCAGCGTGCGCTTTTCCGATTACACCGGCCTGCCCGCCGCCTGGGCCGGGCGGCTGAAGCTCAATTACATCGACAACTCGGCTGGGGCAGCGGCCGACTTCATCGAAGCCAAGGCCGGTGTCTTGTTCTACTTCACCGGTCTGGCCAACGTGCCTAAGTTGAGTAGCGTGAGTTTCAGGCCCGGTGCTGTGGCCGATCATCTGACTTCCTACGGCGGCTTGCTGCCTAGCTCCGGTCAGATGCCCATCACCGACTGGCTGGATGCTGGCGCCACGGCGAGCTATGGCACTGTCGAGGAGCCCTGCAGCTACACCCAAAAGTTTCCGCAGGCCTCAGTCTTGATGGAGCATTATTTTCGCGGTGAGACCGTCATCGAGGCCTATTGGAAATCGGTGCAATGGCCGGGTCAGGGTTTGTTCGTCGGCGAGCCGCTGGCGCGGCCATTTCCCGACAGCCCCAGTTTCACCTTGGACAAAACGCAATACCTGATCAGCACGCGCGCACTGCGCCCCAAGGCGAGCTACAGCCTCGAGTACCGCGCCGGTGCGGCAGGGAGCTGGACCGCCCTGGCCACCTTCAACGTCAGCCGAGCGGAGGCGCAGACCTTGCGCTCGCCGCTGCCTCCGGCCAATGCCACCGAGTTGCGCTGGCGCGGCCCATGCGCTAACGATTCGACCCTGCAATGCACGCAGTGAGCGGCAGGCTTTAGCGCGGCGCTGGGCGAGTGGTCGGCCAGGCAGGCAAAATGAGGCCCCCTCCAGGCGTTTCTATGTTCCCCCAGTCCTCTTTGCCCACTGCCATGCGTGTGCTGTCCGTCATCCCACCGATGACCCAGCTCAACACGCCTTACCCTTCGACCGCCTATCTGACCGGTTTTTTGCGCTCTCGCGCTGTCGACGCGGTGCAAGAAGACTTGGCCCTGGCCTTGATGCTCAAGCTGTTTTCGTGCGCCGGCTTGCTGTCGCTGCGTGAGGCCATTCATGCCTTGCCCTTGGACAAGCGCACGCCCCTGGTGCAAGGCTTCGACTCTGCATTCGAGGTCTATGTGTCGACCATTGGGGCCACCATCGCCTTTTTGCAAGGGCGCGACCCGACCTTGGCGCACCGCATCTGCGGCCGCAACTTTTTGCCCGAGGGGCCGCGTTTTGCCTCGCTCGATGTCTATATCGACGAAGACGGTGGCGATCCCTTGGCCTGGGCTTTTGGCGCTTTGGGCTTGCAAGACAAAGCGCGCCACCTGGCCACGCTCTACCTGAACGATCTGGCCGATGTGCTGCGCGACGCGGTCGACCCGCGCTTCGAGTTCGTCCGCTATGCCGAGTCACTGGCGACCAGCCAGCCGACCTTCGAGCCACTGGCCCAAGCGCTGGCGGCACCGCTGAATCTGGTGGACACCACGCTGCAAGCGCTCGCCCTGGCGGCGATGGACAAGCACCAGCCGCGCCTGGTGCTGCTGTCGATTCCCTTTCCCGGCGCGGTCTACGCGGCATTCCGGATCGCTCAGTTCATCCGCGCAGCCTATCCCGGCGTGGTGATTGCCTTGGGTGGAGGCTTCGTCAATACCGAGTTACGTGAGCTGACCGAGCCGCGCGTGTTTGACTACTTTGACTATGTGACCTTGGACGCCGGCGAGCGGCCGTTGCTGGCGCTGCTTGAGCACCTCAATGGCAAGCGTTCCAAGCAGCGGCTGGTGAGGACTTTTGTCAGAGAAGAGGGCCAGGTCAGGTACATCAACTTTGTCGAGCCGGACATTGCCTTTGCCGAAGTCGGCACGCCGACCTGGGACGGCCTGCCGCTGGACCGCTATCTGTCCTTGCTGGACATGCTCAACCCGATGAACCGACTCTGGTCGGACGGCCGATGGAACAAACTCACCGTCGCGCATGGCTGCTACTGGAAGAAATGCAGCTTTTGCGATGTTTCGCTGGATTACATCTCGCGCTACGAGGGCACTTCGGCCGCCACCTTGGTCGACCGCATCGAAGCCATCGTTGCCGAGACCGGCCAGACCGGCTTTCACTTCGTCGATGAAGCCGCGCCGCCCAAGGCCTTGAAGGCGCTGGCGGCCGAGCTGCAGGCGCGCAACACCAGCATCTCCTGGTGGGGCAATATCCGCTTCGAGAAATCTTTCAGCCCCGAGCTGTGTCAGCAGTTGGCCGATAGCGGCTGCATCGCCATCTCCGGCGGCCTGGAGGTTGCTTCCGACCGGCTTTTGACGCTGATGAAAAAAGGCGTTTCGGTCGAGCAGGTCGCGCGCGTCACGCGCGGCTTCACCGATGCCGGCATTCTGGTGCATGCCTATCTGATGTATGGCTTCCCGACCCAGACCGTGCAAGACACAGTCGATGCTTTGGAATATGTGCGTCAGTTGTTCGAGCAAGGCTGCATACAAAGCGGCTTCTTCCACCGCTTTGCCTGCACGGTGCACTCACCGGTGGGGCGCGATCCAGCCGCATATGGCGTGAGCTTGCGGCCCCTGCCGCCGGTCTCATTCGCCAAGAACGATGTTGGTTTTATCGACCCAACCGGGGTTGACCACGACCGCTTGGGAGTCGGGCTGAAAAAGGCCATCTACAACTATATGCACGGCATCGGACTGGAAGAGGATGTGCGGACCTGGTTCCCCTTCAAGGTACCCAAGACGACAGTGGCGCGCAACCGCATTGCGCGCGCTTTGAATGTTTCGGGTCAGGGTTGAAAGCGGCTTGATTGTTGCGCAACAAAACCGTCGAAGCCCTTGAGCAAATCATCGAAGGCGGCTGACGGCCCTTCCAACTGTTGTAAAGCCAAGACGCTGGCCTCCAGGGTCGAGAGCTGATGGCCGAGCTGGGCCTTGCGCACCGTGTAGCGCGAGGCCGGTGGGTCCAGCAGGGCGAGGCGGGGCAGATGCTGGAGCAAGGAGTTGAGCAGCAGCATCTTGCGGCTTTTGCGCCAAGTGGCATCCAGCACCACCAGTTGTCGGCAGGCCGCTGCGGCCATCAAGCCTGGGCTGATGTGTGGGCGATCCTCCGGATACAGCAGCCAAGTTGAACCAGCCTCAGTTCTTGCCAAAGCCTGCGCCAGTTCTTGTGGGTCAAAGCTCTCGCCGACCCAGATGCGGCAATGCCGCAGCGACATTTGCAAGAGCGTGGCCGTGCCCTTGGCGTGGCCCTGTTCCAGCGGATGTTGAAGCAGCAGTAGCTCGACCCGGTTAGCGACCGGTCTGACCCATTCGCAGATGCAGGCCGCCTGTGGCCTCTGGCATTTCGGGCATTGGGCCCGTGGCGGCCTCGCCGCGTGGCGTTCTGGCTGATCTTTCACAGCTCGGTGCGGTAGCGGCATGGCCTTCAATGGGACAAGGCCAACGCGTTCAGGCGCGCTTCGATCTCTTTGATCATTTGCTTATAAGCCCGCCCGTCGACGCCGCCATAGCGCTGCAAGAATTCGCCTTCGCTCAGAAATTCCGGTAGATCGGACACGACCGGCATGAAGGCACTCTCGGGCAGGCCACCGCTGAGCAGTGATTGCAATTTCTCTGGCGATTGTTCGGACAGCAGCCCGAAACGCGTGCCGGCCCGGTCGGCGGCGATGTCATTGAAGCTGAAGCCGCTGCCGCCGCGCGAGTCTGACAGCTCCTTGTAGACGCCGATCGCATCCGCAAGCGGCCCGCCGCCTTCGACCGCCAATGCCGCCGAGACCAAGAAATGCATGGCGAAGTCGTCGCGGCCGTTCAGCGTCACTTGCAGAGGCAGCGGCCGTGGCCAAGCCTGCGCCGCCGGCATCACGCGCGCCCAGCTCTCCCCGGTGGCGTAAAGCGCCAGCGTCAGAATGGCGGCGCGGTTCTCCGCCGCCGCCTGCGCGCTCAGGCCAGCGCTGCGCTGCTGGGCCAACACAAACATCGGCGGCATCAAACTCGCTAAAGAAACCGGTTGACCTGCCGGCAATGTTTGCACCCAGGCCGCCAAATGCGCCTGGTAGGCCAGCGCGCGTTGCTGCTCGGCCGCCGGCCACAAGGAGGACATCACGCGTGCCATGCTGTCTTTGTTCCAGCGGTATTTGATTTGTAGTAGCTCCTCGGCAAAGCCAACCCGCTCGACCATATCGCCCAGCAAAACATCGCTCAGCGGAAGATCAAGCAGGGCGGGCAGTCTCTGCATGGCGCGCTTCATGCCCCAGTTGGCGAGCCCGGCCGGTAGCGGCAGCCGGCCGATGCGAAAGCGGGTGAATTCCGGCAGCGCCTTGCCGTCTTGCAGCTCGGCGTCCAGGTTCAACCACAGGCCCAGCTTCGCCACCGGCCAACTGGCCTGGAAATGAGCCCGGCCGGGATGCAGCTGCATCTGTGCTGCCGCATGGCCATAGACCTTGGTTGCCTGACCCAGCATCAAATTGAGCTCCTGCTCGCGCAGGCTCAACAGGCGCTGCGCCCCCGTCTCAAGTTGGCGCGGATCATTGCGCCGCAAAACATCTTTGGCTTGTTTGACATCGGCTGGCTGCAGTTCGGCGGCAAGGGCGACCAAGGGCGTGCGCTGCAGGCTCAAAGCGAGGGCCAGGCCAATCAGCAGCAAAAGGCCCAGGCCAAGGCCGAGCAGAATTCTTCGGATCGATACAAATCGCATGGGCAGCAGTCTGCCAGCAAAGCAAGGACAGACAATGACGGCCATGTCCATTGCCTCCGATTTCGACCTTGCCCCGCGCATCTGGCCGCCCACCGAAGCCGAGCTGGCCCGATTGTTCGAACGCCATCGCCTCCAGCGCGGGCGCAGCTTGCAGGCGCAGATTCTGGCGCTGCAGCAAGACGAGTCTGGTGCCAGCGCGCGGGTGGCGGGCAGCGGCGAGCAGGTTTATGAGCTGGCGCTGCAAGGCTTGGCGGGCGCCGATGGCCGGCCGCATTACAGCGCCCAGTGCAGTTGCCGGGTCAGACATTTTTGCGAACATGCGGCCGCCGTGATGGTGAAGCTACAGATTGCGGCCGACGCGCCGCAGCGCGCCGCCTTGCTGCAGACCTGGGTTGCCGCATTGCGCCGCAAGGCCGGGCGCGATGAGCTCAAAACACTGCCCCGCCTGCCCGAGGCCGATGCCGCCAAGTTGATGGATATGCTGCTGAGCGACCAGGCGCCAGCCGCGCCAGCGCCGACCCTTGCGCCCGCACCCGCACCCGCACCCGCGCCTGCGCCGAAAGGCGAGCCGGCCCGTTTTCGCCCGCGCCTGAACCTGCGCACGCTCAGCCGAGGCGACGGGCTGCTGGGCTTGGCGCCGGGCGGCAAGCTGGGCCCGCGCGGCGATGCAGTGACCGTCGCGCAGGTCGACTGGACCTATGCGGACGCCCGCGGCTTGCTTTGGGACACGCCGGCGCCGCGCTCGCTCTTGAACAGCCGGCCGCCGCCGACCCAGGTCTTGGGCCAACGTCTGCTGGCGCGCGATTTATTGGCCGAGGCCGAGGCGCGCGATCAGCTCTGGAGCTGCGGCCTGATCCCGTTGGACGGCGAGCTGCTGCAATGGCGGCACAGCGATAACGCGGCCGGCTTGGGGCCTTTGTGGACGCTGACGCAAGAAGACTTTTTCGCCGAGTTCTGGCTGGAGCGCGTGCCCGAACTGGAGGCCAAGGGCTGGGCCATCGTCGTGCAGCCCGGTTTTGCGCACCGGCCGGTCGCCCCGCAAGCCTGGAAGTTAGACATCAAACGTCTCGGCCTGCCGGCTCGCGAAGGCTCTTGGCTGCTGACCTTGGGGGTCGAGATCGAGGGCGAAATGCTCGATCTGGCACCCATGATTGCCGACCTTCTCAAGCGTGATGCACGCTGGCTGGACGCCGAGGCCATCGTCGCCATCGACGACGACGCCATCATCTTGCTGCATGCCCCGGGCGGGCGCCGCATCGAGGCGCCGGCCGCCGTGTTGAAGCCCATTGTGGCGGCGATGGTGGACCTGCTGACCGACCCGCGTCGCCGCGAAGGGCCGCTGCCCTTGAGCGACTGGGACGCCGCCCGCTTGATGGGCGTGATGGATTTGGATCAGCGCGCGGGCTGGCAGATCCACGGCGACGCCGACCTGCGTTTGATGGCCCAAAAACTGCTGGCCGCCGGCGAGCCGCGCTTGGTGGCGCCGCCGCTTGGTTTGGGTCTGACGCTGCGGCCCTATCAGCTGAGCGGCTTGGCCTGGCTGCAATACCTGCGCGAACAGGGCTTGGCCGGCATCCTGGCCGACGATATGGGCCTGGGCAAAACCGCGCAGGCCTTGGCTCATTTGTTGCTGGAAAAACAAGCCGGCCGGCTCGACCGCCCAGCCTTGGCCGTGCTGCCGACCTCGCTGCTGTTCAATTGGCTGGCCGAGGCTGCGCGGGTCGCGCCGCAGCTGCGTGTGCTGTCCTTGCAGGGGCCGCAGCGCGCACTGCATTTCCCTCATTTGACTGACTATGACCTGGTGCTCAGCACCTATCCGCTGCTCTGGCGCGACGCCGCCGCGCTGAGCGCCCAGCCTTGGCATGTCTTGATTCTGGACGAGGCGCAGACGGTCAAGAACGCCAGCAGCCGCGCGGCGGCGGCCGTGCGGAAATTGAAGGCCCGGCATCGCCTGTGCCTGACCGGCACACCGCTGGAGAACCATCTGGGCGAGCTTTGGGCGCAGTTTGACTTTTTGATGCCGGGCTTTTTGGGCGACGCGCGCAGCTTTGCCCGACTTTGGCGCAAGCCGATCGAAACCAATGGCGAGACCTTGCGTGCGCGGCTCTTGGCGCAGCGGGTGCGGCCCTTCATCCTGCGGCGGCGCAAGGAGGACGTGGCGACCGAGTTGCCGCCGCTGACGACCGTGACGCGGCGCGTGCAGCTCTATGGCCAGCAGCGCGATTTGTACGAAAGCGTGCGGGTGGCGGCCGACAAGCAGGTGCGGCGGGTGTTGGCGCGGCGCGGTTTTGCCGGCGCGCAGATCTCGGTGTTGGACGCGCTGCTCAAGCTGCGGCAGGTTTGCTGTGATCCCTACCTCGTCAAAGGCTTGGCCATGGTGAACGAACGCCCCCAGGCCGCCGCCGCGCGCCGGCTGCCCCCCGAGGGGGTCAAGCAAGCTCGGGGCGGCCCTTCACTTCCTTGCGAGATGGAGCGGGCCAAGCTGGAGCTGTTGAGCGAGATGCTGCCCGAGCTGCTGGCAGAGGGCCGACGCGTGCTGGTGTTTTCGCAGTTTGCCGAAATGCTGGCGCTGATCGCCGAGGAGCTGGACCGCTTGGCGCTGCCCTATCTGACGCTGACCGGCGCCACGCCGGTGACCGCGCGCGGCGAGATCGTGCGGCGCTTTCAAGCGCAGGAGCTGCCCCTGATGCTGATCAGCCTGAAGGCCGGCGGCGTCGGCCTGAATCTGACGGCGGCCGACACGGTCATCCATGTCGACCCCTGGTGGAATCCGGCCGTTGAAGCGCAGGCGAGCGCACGCGCGCACCGCATCGGCCAGGACAAGCCGGTGTTCGTTTACAAACTGGTGGTGGCGGGCAGCATCGAGGAGCGGATGCTGGAGCTGCAAGCGCGCAAATTGGCGCTGGCGGAAGGGGTGCTGGGCAGTGACGAGGCGGAGGGCGCCAAGTTCACTGCGCAGGATTTGGAACTGCTGATGGCACCGCTGAGCAGCTGAGCGGTGCTTGGCCGCACCGGTTTGGTGCAGCCAAAAGCCTTAACGCTTGCGGTCGAAGCGGATCGCCCGGGCCAAGCTGCGGCGGTCGCTGCCGAAGTTGCCGGCTTCAAAAGCCTCGTGCTTGCGGCCCTTGTACTCGGCCTGACCGGCTTGAAGCTCGGGGCAAGGCATGCGGCGGGGCTGTGGTTCGGACGAATGTTGTTGCGTTTTCATGGCTACTGCCTTTGCTACTGCGGGTGAGATTCCAACAATCTCGCTCCGTCTGAGGGCACAACGCGAGCTAAATAGGTGCGGTTGACAGCTGTGCACCATTTTGTTGAAGTTTTTCCATCGGGGTCTTTACCCGGCCGGGCGTCGCCAGTTTGCAACGCAGACCCCGTGCCTTGCGGCAGGGCCGGCCAGCATGGCTATGCTTAGCACCATGATGATTGCCACCGATGCCCATGACCGCTGCGCGCAGACCACCTTGGTGGCCTGTCTTTGCGCCGCTTGGTGCCGCACCTGCGACGCTTATCACGAGGTGATTGCCGCCTTGCGCCAGCAGTATCCCGATTTCCGCTTTGTCTGGGTTGATATCGAGGATGACGAGGAGTTGGTCGGCGACCTGGAGGTCGAGACCTTCCCGACCTTGCTGATCGGTGTCGGCGAGCAATTGCGTTTTATCGGGCCGGTCACGCCGCATTTGGCCACCGCTCAGCGCTTGCTGGCTTCGGCTGCTGAAATGCCGGCCGCTGCTGCCAGCCCGGCTGCGCAGGCCTTGTTGGTGCGACTGCAGAGTAGCTGCTAGGGGTGAGTTGAAAATTCGGGCAGCCGTCTGTTAGTCCGTTTCCGCGCTTAGCGAAAATTGAGTTGGCAAATCGAACGCGACCCCGTTTTTTCTTTGGCTTTTTTTACCCCGGCTTGTTTGCCACGGCCTCCAGAAGGAATGGGCGAGCTTCGGCTCATTTGCTTGCCCCGCACGATGCCGGGAGTTCGCCCCGGCGGGCGACCCCCTTCTCTTGTCTCGCCAAGAGAAGGGGGCAAGAGAAGGCGACCCTGCCGCATGGCCCTGCGGGTCCGTTCAGTGCTCAAATTTGCCGGGCCGCGCCCAACTCACTGCGCTACGCTGCGTTCAAACAAGGGGCGCGAAACCAGATCTTGAAGTCGCTGCGCGACGCCCGGCAAATTCTGCGCTCCTCACCCATGCAGAAGGGGTTGAACTCCAAAGAACACGGCTCGCTGCGCGTCGCCTCGATGGGTGCTGCGCTTCGCGCAAGCATCGTTCATACCGGCGTTTCTGGGGTCAGGTCTTGCCTTCATATTTAAGAACTGACCCCGGCTTTGATAAATCCAGGCTCGAACGACGTACTGTTTATGCGTTAGGATCCGTCGCAGTGGCGTGGAATTTTTAATCCATTCAATGGTGAATTTCTTGCGGACCGACTTCAATCAGGGATAGACATTATGGCAATAGTTTCGAATAAATTCTTGGAGTTGGCAATAAGTAATATTGCAAATCATGGTGATACGGATATTTTCCCATTCCCTGTCGATAATTTGATTTTTAACGACGATAAGGCTGGAGTGCTAGATGTTTTGCGATATTTGGATTCCAATTTTGATGAGGCAAAAGCAACCAATCCTATTTTGGCCGTTAAAAATCTCTCAGCTGTTGGCTACCATGGTTTCAGGTATGGGACGCAAATAGATTCGATCTGGAATGCCTATTTGCTGGCGTTGGTTGCCACAATTGGGGTAGACATTGAATCAAAGCGCGTTTCCAAGGAAGTTGTATTTTCTTATCGCTATCTGCCGAACTTGGAGTCGCATACGCTATTTGATCGGTCTGTCGGTTGGACTTCATTTCAAAATAAATCAGTTGAAATGGCTAGAGAAAATCAGTACGTTTTGAGATGTGACATATCTGATTTTTACCCTCGCATATACCACCATCGCCTGGAAAATGCTTTGAAAAAGGCAACAGAAAATCAAGAGGTGGTAAAGAGAATTATGTCCATATTAATGGATATCTCAGAGGGCGTATCGTATGGGCTGCCAGTTGGGGGGCCTGCGGCGCGGCTATTAAGCGAATTATTGCTTAATAGAGTCGATCGCTTGCTTGCGAATGAAGGCATAAGGTATTGTCGATTTGTTGATGATTTTAATATTTTTGCTGCCACGAGAGAAGAGGCGTATCAGCACTTGATAACTTTGAATCAACTTTTATTGTCGAATGAAGGACTTTCTCTCCAGAAAATCAAGACGAAAATAATGACGTCAGCAGAATTTTTGTCGACGTCTGATTTCGCAATTGAGAATGTTGCAGATTCGCCAGAGGGAATTGCGGCTAGAAACTTTTCCAAACTACGAATTCACTATGATCCATATTCACCTACTGCGGAGTCTGAGTACTTGGAGTTGGTGGCCGAAGTAAGCAGGTTTGATGTCGTAGGCATGCTGGGTCGGGAGTTGGCTAAAAGCCGGCTTGATGAAGGCCTAACTCGGCGACTACTTGCTGCGATACGACTGTTGCCAAACACTGCAGTTAATCAAGCTATCCAGACGCTTCAAAATAGTCTTGATCTCTTGTACCCAGTATTTCCGTCAGTCATGATTTTGTGCAAGGGAATGATTGGCGATTTGTCCCAAGACGTGAAAGATCAACTTTTTGCTACCTTACGCGAGCTGATAAAGTCAGGTTCTTATATTACGCAGGTTCCAACTAACTTGGCGTACGCACTACGAGTACTAGCAGCGGATCCTTCCGAGGAGATGGAGTCTCTTTTATCTCAAATGTACAAGCAGCCCCTGCCTATGAATATAAAAAGAGACATCATCTTGATGATGGGGTATAGAGGTGCCGATCATTGGATATCCGATTGTCGGAAGAAGTTCTCTACCGTCACCGACTGGGAAAAGAGAGCACTTTTGATTTGTTCGTATATTCTTTCTGATGAGGGTAGCCACTGGCGCACAAAGATCAAGAGAGAGTTGTCTCAATTTGATAAACTTGTTCTTAGCTGGGCAGGAACGTCCAAATCGACCAAAGGAGTTAACTGGAAGGTTCCACTATGATATCTGAACACAAGTTTTCCAGCCAATTCACATCAGTTTGGCGAGATATAATGCCGATGGGTGATAGGTATTGGAGAAGCCAGAATTTATTTCTTGAAAAATTCACGAGTCCATTCGGAAAGCAGGGTGAGAAGGAAATCAGAGGGACGATAAATGAGCTCGCCTTCATGGTTTTCTGTAGTTTGAGTAAAGAAGCTGAAAATCCAAAGTTTGAAAGGGCGCTGGAATTGGCGTTGAAATTCGCGGATACGGCTGCTTCTTATACCCGGAGATTTACAATTGAAGCGCCAGGAATAAATATAAAGTCGTCTAATAAATCCCTGGAGGAGGCTGCCACGCTTGCGTTAACTCAGTTAAGGTTTTTTCGGTCTGATTTTCTGGTTGGAACTAGCTTCAAGGTGCGACCGAAATTCCATGGATGTGGAATGATTGGTGACTGCGAAGGCGATGTTCTTACTGAGCACACGCTTTTCGAAGTAAAGGCGGGCGATAGAACATTTCGCATAACTGACCTCCGGCAACTATTAATATATAGCGCACTGGAGTACTCGGCTGGCAAACTTAGTTTTTCGAAAATTGGGCTATTAAATCCTCGTACAGGTGATTTTTGGGTTCGAGAGCTTGATGTAGTGTGTCGAGCGGTTAGTGGGCGTCGAGCCTCAGATGTGTTTGAGGCAATAATTGATTCGTTGACTCAGCCCTTAACGTCTCGCTAAGTAGACAGTTTTTTCTAGAGCTAGCAACCGGGGCGAGCAAGGTGCACCAACGGCGGGGTCAGATACCGTCTTGAATTGCAAGTCTTTGCGGTTCGATATTCACATCAAATGACTGGCCTGGGCGCAACACGCCGTAAGTCAAAAGCCAAGGGTCAGGTCTCCCATCTTGCAGAAACCCGCCTGAGGATTTCGAAGAACATGGTCTGACCCCTCTCGGCTTCGACATGCGAGGTGCGTACGCGCAGCGCAGCACCCATCGAGGCGACGCGTAGCGAGCCGTGTTCTTTGGAGTTCATCCCCTTCTGCATGGGCGAGGAGCGGAGAATTTGGCGGGCGTCGCGCAGCGACTTCAAGGACAGGCTTCGCGCCCCTTGTTTGAGCGCAGCGTAGCGCAGTGAGTTGGGCGCGGCCCGGCGAATTCGAGCACTGAGCGGACCCGCAGGGCCATGCGGCAGGGTCGCCTTCTTTTGCTTACTTTTCTTGGCGACGGCAAGAAAAGTGAGTCGCCCGCCGGGGCGAACTCCCGGCATCGAGGCAGCAGCGCAATGCAAGTGCGACAGAGGGATCTTCAATTTGAACTTGAGCTGCAAATCCAAGAGCCACTTTCTCATCGATTCATTTTGGAATCGTCATCAAGCCAGTGAGCCAGCAACACTCGCTGGTCTTGACGCCCCAAGTACGCGGTCCTGAAATGTGCTTCCCGGCAGTGGACAATCGCGTTTCCACAAGAGCCGCAACGGAGCCAACCGCACCATGACCGTCCAACTCAAGACATCCGCCTCATCGGGCGCCATCGCCATTACCCTGGGCGACCGCAGCAGTTTCAAGACGCTGGCCGCCACCTTGCCCGCACCGACTCGCCATTGGCTGGCTGCGCTCGGCTTTACCGGTGCGCCCGACAGCTTCGCGCTAGTGCCCGGCCCCGACGGCAAGCTCGGTCAAGTGTTCGCCGGCATCAACCATGTGGCCGATCCTTTCGCCTTGGCTGCGCTGCCCAATGCCCTGCCCGAAGGCCGCTACTTTTTGTCGGACCAAGGCCTGAACCTGCAACCCGAGCAGGCGGCCTTGTCTTGGGAGCTGGGCGGCTATCAATTTGATCTGTACAAGCCGCGCCGGCGTGCGCCGGCCGAGTTGCAGCTGGTGCCCAGTGCCGACGCGCAGCGCGGCCTGGCCTTTGCCACGGCGATGGCCGCCACCCGCGATCTGGTCAATACCCCCGCCGAGCATATGGGCCCCGAGGAGCTGGCCAAAGCCGCGCAGATGATCGCCAAGCAACATGGCGCCAAGTTCAAGCAAATCGTCGGCGATGACTTGCTGAAGCAGAACTTCCCGGCCATCCATGCCGTCGGCCGGGCCTCGACCCGCGCGCCGCGCTTGATCGAGCTGAATTGGGGTGCCGCAGACGCGCCTTTGCTTTGCATCGTCGGCAAAGGTGTGTGCTTTGACACCGGCGGCCTCGACATCAAGGGCGCCGACGGCATGCGCCAGATGAAGAAGGACATGGGCGGCGCCGCCAATGCGCTGGGCCTGGCCGCGCTGGTGATGGCCTTCAAGTTGCCGGTGCGCCTGCAGGTGCTGATCCCGGCGGTGGAGAACTCGATCGCCGGCAACGCCTACCGCCCCGGCGACGTGATCAAGACCCGCAAGGGCCTGCACATCGAAATTGGCAATACCGATGCCGAAGGCCGCGTGGTGCTCAGCGACGCGCTGGCCTACGCCTCGGAAGGCAAGCCCGAGCTGATCATCGACCTGGCCACGCTGACCGGCGCAGCTCGCGTGGCCCTGGGCGCGCAGCTGCCCGCGCTGTTCAGCAAGCATTTCGACAGCGCGCGTGACCTGGTCGACCTGGGCCTGAAGCTGGAAGACCCGATGTGGCATATGCCGCTGTGGGCGCCTTACAAGGCCGGCATCGAAAGCAGCATCGGCGATATCGTCAACACCGGTCGCAACGCATTGGGCGGCGCGATCAATGCGGCGCTGTTCCTCGAATACTTTGTGCCCGAGAACCAAGACTGGCTGCATATCGACCTGTTCGCATGGAACGATGTGGCGCGGCCGGGCCGGCCGGTCGGTGGCGAGGCGCAGACGATTCGTACCTTGCTGGCCTATCTGGAGCAGCGTTTCGCCTGAGCTGCGTGGGCTGGGTGTGACAAATTCCTCAAGCTGGGCGGGCTTGAGCCGATAGGCATCAGGTGGAAGCCGATCAAAGGGTTTCTACTGCCTTATCCATACAGCCGGCCCGGCTCACCCGAAGGAGTTTGAGATGCATCAGCCTGTCTCCCGTTTCTTTTCCATCGCCAGCTTGATCGCCGGTCTGGCTGCCAGCGCACCGCTGCTGTGCTTGGCCGCCGACGGCGGCGCCACCGAGGAGCAAGCGGTGGCCATGGTCAAAAAGGGCGTCGCCTTCATCAAGGCCAATGGCCATGAGAAGGGTTTTGCCGAGATTTCCACCAAGGGTGGGCAGTTCACTCACCAAGATCTCTATCTGGTCGCCTATGGCCTCGACGGCACTGTGCGTGCTCACGGCGCCAATATCAAAATGGTCGGTAAGAACCTGATCGACTTGAAGGATGTAGACGGCAAGGCCTTCGTCAAGGAGCGGGTCGAGATGGCCGCCAGCAAAGGCACGTTCTGGCAGGACTACAAGTTCACCAATCCCGAGAACAAAAAGATCGAGCCCAAGCGCATGTACTGCGAGAAGTTCGAAGACATGGCCATCTGCGGCGGCATCTACAAGTAATCAGTTCTTTCCATGGGCCGCAGAGCCCGCGTTACTCGTTAACAGGGAGTGGAAATGAAACTAGCTGGCAAATTGCTTGCAGCGCCGCTGTTGACGGCGCTGGTGGTCTTCGGTGCGGGACAAATCAATGTGCTGTTGTTGAGCCGGGTAGCGGACAACAATCTCACCACCATGAATGTCCAGCTGGAGGATTACCGCACCCTCAGCAACGCGCAGGAGCAGCTGGCGCAGATCCACACCGGCGTCTATCGCACCGTGGCCTTGATTGGCTCACTTGACGAGCCCAAGATCAAATCGGCCCGGGCCGATTTGGTGCGGCAGCTGGCGGGTGTGCAGCGGGTGGCGGCCGGCATCGGCGACGCCCATGCGGATGATGCCGAGCTGCGCCAAAGCGCCGGCCAGTTGGCGCCGCTGATCGCCAAATACCAAAAGCAGGCCGACGAAGCGATTGATCTGTCTTCGGTCGACCCCAATACAGGCATAGCGGCGCTGCAAGGTGCCGACGAGAGCTTCAAGGGCTTGACGCAGACCATGCGGGCCATGATCACGCGCGTCGAGACCGCTTCTGCCGAGGCGGTAGCGGCGGCCAACCAGCAGGCCTCTCGCAGCAAATGGCTCTTGTCTGCCCTGGGCCTTTTGCTGGCGACGGCGGCGGTCTATTTGTCATGGCTGATGCAGCGCAAGTTGACGAATGAATTGCAACGCGCCACCGAGATTGCCGGTGAAGTCGCGGCCGGCAACTTGGCGGTGGACGCCCGCAGCGAGCGCGTCGATGAGGTCGGTGATCTGGTGCGAGCCTTGGGTCGCATGACGGCGCAACTCGGCGGCTCCATGCAGGCGGTGCTGAACGCCTCGGCCTCGATCCGCACCGCCAGCGCCGAAATTGCCAGCGGCAATATGGACTTGAGCGAGCGCACCGAGCAGACCGCCAGCAGCCTGCAACAGGCTGCTTCGTCGATGGATGAGTTGACCAGCACGGTCCGGCAGTCGGCCACATCGGCCTTGGAAGCCAATCGCCTGGCAGGGACGGCGGCCGAAGTGGCGGCGCGCGGTGGCCGGGTGGTGGCCCAGGTGGTCAGCACCATGGAAGACATCAACATCAGCTCACGCAAGATCGGCGACATCATCGGCGTCATCGACAGCATCGCCTTTCAAACCAATATCTTGGCGCTGAACGCTGCGGTTGAGGCTGCGCGCGCCGGCGAGCAGGGGCGCGGCTTCGCGGTGGTGGCCGGCGAGGTGCGCTCATTGGCGCAGCGCAGCGCGCAAGCGGCGCGCGAGATCAAGGGTTTGATCGGGGCCTCGGTCGAGAAGGTCGAGGGCGGCAGCAAACTGGTGGCCGACGCCGGCCAGACCATGGGCGAAATCGTCGGCAGCGTTGAGCGCGTCTCGGCCATCATCGGCGAGATTTCAACCGCTGCGGCCGAGCAGTCCAGAGGGCTGGACCTCGTCAATGGCTCGGTCGTCAAGCTCGACCAGATGACCCAGCAAAATGCCGCCTTGGTGGAGCAGTCCGCTGCGGCCGCCGAAAGCATGAAGGATCAGGCCATCAAGCTGGCGGACATCGTCGACACCTTCAAGCTGCCTTGATCGCTTGAGCGGCATCGGCTTGTCTTCAAGCCGGGGCGTCCACCTCGCGCAAGCCTCAGCGCAAGGCCTCGATCGGCTGCAAGCTCAATGCTTGGCGCAGATGCCGCAGCGCGGCCAGCACGGTGACGATCAGCGTGATCGCACAGGCCAGCACAAGCGGCAAAACCAGACCGGACGCGAGGTCCACCCTTGCCTCGAAGCCGCTCAGATAGTGCCAGCCGAGATAAGCAGCGAGCGGCAGGCCCAGCGCGTAGGCGCCCAGCATGGCTACACCCACGGCCAGCAGGGCGATGCCGGCCAGCAGCGCGCTGATCTGTTGCTCTTGTTGATTGACCTCGGCCAACTGCTCGTCGGCGGACTGAATCTCAGGCCCGATCGCCGGGCCATGCGCGGACCAGATGTCATCCAATGCGCGGCGCCATAGACGCTGATGTCGTATTGCGCCGCTTCGCTGACCAAAAAGGCCTGCGCCAGCACGGTCATGCCATAGGTGTCGAAAAAGCTGGCCGAGACGCGACTGACCCGCAGCGTCTACTTGTGGCGGCTGGCGCAGACATGCGGATCGCGCTCGCCCATGGTGTCACGCGCCGGCCGCATATTGCTGAAGGCCCAGTGCTTGATGGCCGGATGCTGAGCCAGCGCAGCAGTCAAAGGCTTCAGGTTAGGTACGGCCTCGGGGTTGACCATCAGGCCCAGCCACAAGCGGCCATGGGTCGCAAAGCCGCGATCCAACTGCAGCAGATGCTGTTGTTGCAAGGCCAATACGCCGGCCAGGCCCAACAGCAAGATGGAGCCACCCAACTGCAAGCTCAACAAGGTTTGGCGCAGGCGGCGGCCCCAGGGACCTTCGCTGGCATTGTGGCCCTGCAATGCCGGTGCCGTCGCGCGACGCAGCGCGGCCCAGGCAGGGCCGCCCGATTGGCGGCGAGGCGCAGACGATTCGCACCTTGCTGGCCTATCTGGAGCAGCGCTTCGGGGCTTGAAAAGCCTGATCGAAGGATCGCCACGCCGCCATACGAGCGACAAGGGCGATCCCGCAACACAAAGCCTCTTCGGGAGGCGAGGCCAGCGCCCGCCGCGGATGGCATGGGCGACCCAAAGGTTTCGCACAAGACGCATATTCAGCTAGCCGTCAACAAGAGCCCACGCAGCAGCTTCGCGGCCCCTCCTTGCGGCCGGCGATCTGCCGCTCGCTGAAACCAAGCAAGCGGCAGATCGCCGCTCAGTCGCGCAGCGCCAAGATCGGCCGCATCGCCATCGCCGCCAGGCCATGGCGCAAGCCCGCCAGGGCCGTCATCAACAGCGTGCCCAACAGTGCGGCCAGCCACCCATATCGGCGCGCTCGACAAAGCCACCCAGATACTGCTGGCCCGCCCACCAGATCAGCGGCAGGCTGATGGCCGCGGCTATGCCGAGCAAAGGCGCGAACTCCTTGACCAGCAAGCCGGCGATGTGCCGATGATCGGCACCGTGCAATTTGCGCATCACGATTTCCAGCGCGTCGCGGCGCGGCGCACGGTGTAGGCGGCCAGCGCGTAGACGCCGAAGCCGGCCAGCAGCAAAGCGATCAGGCTGGTGGCGGCGATCAGTAGGCCGATATTGCGGTCGAGCCGGTAGCGCTGCGCGAGTTGCTCCTCGACGCCGTTCATCTCCACCACGGTGTCGGGCATATAGCGCGGCCAGACCTCGGACACGGCGGCGCGCAGCGCAGCCAAGTCTGAGCCCGAACCCGAGCCCTTCAAGGTAAGCACATTGCGAACCTTTTTGGACAGGCGGAAGACCTGAGGCTGGGCGATATTGCGCGCCGATTCCTGCTTGATCGCGCCGACCACGGCCTTTATGCGCCAACCATCATTGCCCACTTTGAGCTGTGCGCCAATTGCCGCCTGCGGCGAAGCAAAGCCCAAGGCCTTTACCGCCATCAGGTCGATGGCGAGTGGCCGGTCGACGCCCGGCTCGGTCTTCTCCGGCAGCACGATGCCTTCCAGGCTGCCCGCCAGCAGCGGGATCTGGTAGACATTGAAGAAGCCTAGATCGTAGCGACCGGTGCGCACGCCGGCGCGGGTCTGGCCGTTGTCCATGGTGTCAACCTGCCCGACTCCATTGCGGCCGGGCACATCCTCGCTCCAGCTCAAGGCCTGCACCGCAGGGTGACGCTTCAAGGCCTCAAAGAGGCCGTCGGTCTGTTCCGGTTTCAGGCCTTCCGGCAGATCCAGCGCCAGCAGACCCTGGGTCTTGAAGCCCAGATCCAGGCGCGCCACATATTCGCTCTGCCAGACCACCATCACGGCCGCACCCGACAGGCTCAGCGCGGCGCTGAATTGCAGCACGGTCATCGCGCGGCGCAGATTGCGCCCGCTCTTGCCTTCGCTCTGCTTGCGGCCCTGTAAGGCGGGTGCGCAGTGCACACCCAAGGCGACGCGACTTGGACGTGATCACGCGCTCGCCTGCAGCCAGGCCGTCAGTACCTCGATGCGGCCGGCGGCGCGCCGGCGCAGCCGCACCGTGCGGCGCTCGGCGGTCTTGCCCCCGCTTCCAGGCTGGCTTGCAAACCGGTCTGCACACGAGACAGATAGAACTCATCGACATTGCCGCTGAGCTTGAAGCTGGCGATGTTGTCGATGCGGCCGAGCCGATCGCCCGGTTTGACCGAGCTGCCGACCTGCAGCGTGAAGCCGCTCAGCTGACCGTCGCGTGGCGCACGGGCCGACAGACCCGAGGCGGCCTTACGCACCACGGCCAGGCCAACCCTGTGGCCGGTTTGGCACGAGTCGATGAACTGATGGCCCAGGGCATTGCGGTGCACGATGAAGAAGTGCATTGCACCAGGCAGCGTGTCCTCTTGCGCGACTTTGTTCCGCTGACGATCAATGGCGAGCCGCGTGGGCGTTTGTGCGTGTTCCGTGACATCACGCCGCGGCAGAAGATCGCCCTGGCTCTGCAACTCAACGAGAGCCGCTTGCGCATGGCCGAGGAGCTCGCCGGCATCGGTAGCTGGGTCTGGCCGGTGAGCTCGGGCGAGCCGGTTTGGTCCGATCAGATGTACGAAATTTACGGACTCGATCGGGCCAATGGGATGCCCAAGGTCGATGCTTGGCGGGACGCGATTCACCCTGATGACAGCCAGCGCATGGGCCAAATCATAGAGAGAGCGCGCGCGTCAGCACAGCAACTCAATATCGACTTTCGCATCTACGCTCAGGACTCGGGGGAACTGCGCTATATCGCCTCAAAATGGGTGTCAGTCGCCGACGCCGTGGGTCAGGTCTTGCATGTCTGGTGCATCGATCAAGATGTCACGGCCCAAAAGCTGGCGCAACAAACCTTGCAGACCTCTTTGAATGAAAAGGTCGCTCTGCTCAACGAGGTGCATCACCGGGTCAAAAACAATCTGCAGGTGATCACCAGCTTGCTGCGCATGGAGGGCAGGCGCAGCGCCGTGCCCGGTGTCAAGACGGTGTTGTAGGAAATGCAGGCGCGCATCCGCTCGATGTCGCTGCTGCATGAGTCGCTCTATCGGAGTGGCATTTTCGCGGCCGTCGACTTGGCTAGATATCTGCGCCAGTTGGCTGGCGAGGCCTTCCGCGCCCAGGCCCCAGAAGGAGGCTTGGTGCGCTTGGTGCTGGACTTGACGCCGCTGCAAATGAATATGGACCAGGCGATGCCCTGCGGGCTCTTGGTCAATGAGCTGATTTCCAATTGTCTGAAACATGGGTTTGCGCCGGGCAGCCAGGGAGAGGTATGAGTCACCTTGCAGCTGTTGGGCGAGGCCGGACTTTGGCGCATGCAAGTCAGCGACACCGGTGTTGGATTGCCGGCTGATTTTGAAGTTAGGCGGAAAACCTCTTTGGGCCTGCTACTCGCTGCCGATTTGGCCCGGAAGTTGGGCGGCGAGCTCGAGATCGGCCCAGGCCCAGGCTCAGGGGCAAGCCTGGGCGTAAGCTTCAGGGCGCAGCAGGTCTAGCCTACATCGGGTCTAGGATACAGGCGGCGCTAGTCCCGCAGCGCCAAAATTGGCCGCATCGCCAGCGCGGCCAAACCGTGGCGCAGGCTCGCCAGCAGCGTCACGGCCAAGAGGCCCGCCAAGGCCAGCAGTTGCGGCCAGGCGCCGAGCTGCACGCGGTCGGCAAACTGCGTGAGGTAGCGCTCACCCAGATACCAAGTCAGCGGCAAGGCCAGCGTCGCGGCAAAGGCCAGCAAGGCGGCGAATTCGCGCAGCGGCTGCTTGATCGCCTGCAGGCCGGAGGCGCCGTGCAGTTTGCGCAGAACGATCTCCTTGGCATGGCGGTGCACCAGATATGCCGCCAAGGCGTAGACGCCGAAGCCGGCCAGCGCCAAGGCCAGCAAGCCGCAGGCACTGACCAATTGCGCGATGCGCAGGTCAGCTTGGTAGGCGGCCAGCAAGGTCTGCTCGGCCGGCTCGACCGCGAAGGGCTCGCCCGGAAAGAAGCGCTTCCACAAGGGTTCCAACCATTGCTCGGCTCGTTCGGCCTGGCTGCCCGGCCGCAAGCGCAGATTGAGCACCCAGAAACTCCGCCCGCCGCTCAAGGCCTGGGCGCTGGTCTGCAGCAAAAAGGCATGCGGGCGCGCCGCTTGGCGGGTGCTTTCCAGCAATTGTTTGGGCACGACGGCGACCACCTGCCAAGACGTTTGAGACTGGTTCAGCCCGGTCATCACAAAGTTGAGGGTCTGGCCCAGAGCCTGCTCCGGCCTGGCCCAGCCCAAGGCCCGTGTAGCCGGCTCGTCCAGCACCAGGCCGCCTTGGTGCATGCCGTCTATTTGGCCTGCTAGCACGGGTATTTTGTAGAGACCGAAGAAATCAGCATCGACATTGCTGATGCGCAGTTTCGCTTCGCGCTGCTGATGCGTGAAGGTGGCGTTGCGGTCCATGAAGACATTGCCCGGCACGCTCTCGCTCCAGCCTAAGGCTTCAACTTCGGGCCGTTGGCGCAGCGCTTGATGCAGATCCTCGGCCTGCTGCGCGGTGGCGCCGGCGGGCATGCGCAGCGTCAGTACGCCGCCGGGCTGGAAGCCCAGATCGCGGGCAAGCACATGGCGATTTTGGGCGCCGAGCAGCAAGGCCAGGGTGGTGGCCAATAGCGCGATGCCGAATTGCAGCGTCGTCAAGACGCGGCGCAGCCAGCGGCCGCCTTCGCCCTCGCTGGCCTGCCGGCCTTGCAGCGCCGGGGCGGCTTGCATATGCCAAGCCAGCCAGGCGGGGTAGAGGCAGACCAGCAGGGCCAGCAGCGCACAGGCCAGGCCCAGACCGGCCAGCGGCAGCGGCTGCAACAAGCTGTCGGGCAGCGGCACCTGCAGCGCCTGGGCCACCCAAGGCAGCAGCAACCAGGCCAGCAGCAGGCCGACGCCGGCCGCCAGGGCGATGCTCAGCTGCGCTTCGACGGCGAACTGCAAGAGCAAGCGTGCCGGGCTGATGCCCAGCGCCTTGCGCACCGCGATCTCGCGCTGGCGCTGCAGCGTACGCACGCTGCTGAGGTTGACGGTGTTGAGCAGCGCCAATCCGAGCAGCAGCGCAGCGACCGCGCCCAAGGCGAGCAGTACCGTCAGACGCTGCTGGCCGGCGCGCCCTTCGAACGGCATTTGGGTGATCGGCAGCGCGCGCATGAAAGCGGCCTTGCGCCCGCCGGCGGTCCAGTCGGCGGGCAATTGCTGTATCACCGGGCTGCGGTCAAGCAAGGTCTGCGCCAGTGCGCCAACCTGCGCCGCGCTGGCGCCATGCGCGAGGCGGCCGAAGACCTGACCGTTGATCTGGAACCAGGCGGTGCGAGTTTCTTCGTCAATGCCCGCCGCCGGCGAGTCGAAGCTGACGAAAGCCTCGGCGCGCAACAAGCTCAGTGAGCTGGGCTGCGGCAGGATCGCGGCGACAGTGAGCCGGTGCGCGCCGACGTCAAGCACGCGACCCAGCGCCGCATCGCTGCCGAACAGCCGCTTAGCCAAGGCCTCGGTCAAAGCAATGGTGTCGGGGCGGCTCAGCGCGTCTTTCAAGTTGCCTTGCAGCGGACGCAGATTGAACAGCTCCACCAGGCTGGCGTCGGCCGCAGATACATTGGCGCGCAGCTGGCGCTCGCCTTGGCGCAGCGTCAGTGTGTCGTCGGCAATGCGGGTTAGCAAGCTGAGCGGGGCTTGGGCTTCTTGCAAGGCCTGCTTGAAGATAAAGGGCGCGCCCAGAAACCAATCTTCTTGGCGATCCGGCATATTGCCGTGGAAGTCGATCAGCACGATCCGCTCGGGCTCTTGTAGCGCCGGGTCGGGGCTGAGCCGCTCGCCCAAGAGCACGGCCAGCAAATAGCAGGTCGCCAGCGCCAAGGCCAGGCCGCCAATCAATACCGCCGCGTTCAGCGGTTCGGCCCGCAATTGGCGCGCGGCCACGCGCAGGTCGAGCAGTCTCATCCAGGCCGGCTCCTTCTCTTAGTCGCGCAATGCCAAGATCGGCCGCATCGCCATCGCCGCCAGACCGTGGCGCAGGCCCGCCAGCGTCGTCATCAACAGCGTACCCAGCGTTGCTGCCAGCAGCGGCCAGCCACCCATATCGGCATGTTCGACAAAGCCACCCAGATACTGCCGGCCCGCCCACCATATCAGCGGCAGGCTGATCGCCGCTGCGATGCCGAGCAAGGGCGCAAATTCCTTGACCAGCAAGCCGGCAATATGGCGATGATCGGCACCGTGCAGTTTGCGCATCACGATTTCCAGCGCGGCGCGGCGCACCGTGTAGGCGGCCAGCGCGTAGACGCCAAAGCCCGCCAGCAGCAAAGCGATCAGGCTGGTGGCGGCGATCAGCAGGCCGATATTGCGGTCGAGCCGGTAGCGCTGTGCGAGCTGCTCCTCGACGCCGTTCATCTCCACCACGGTGTCGGGCAAGTAGCGCGGCCAGACCTCGGCAACCGCAGCCCGCAGCGCGGCCATGTCTGTGCCCTTCAAGGTCAGCACATTGCGAACTTTCTTGGACAGCCGGAAGACCTGTGGCTGGGCGATATTGCGCGCCGACTCCTGCTTGATCGCACCGACCACGGCCTTGATGCGCCAACCATCATTGCCCACTTTGACCTGTGCACCAATCGCCGCCTGCGGCGAAGCAAAGCCCAGGGCCTGCACCGCCGTCAGGTCGATCGCGAGCGGCCGGTCAACGCCTGGCTCGGTCTTCTCCGGCAAGACGATGCCCTCCAAGCTGCCCGCCAGCAGCGGGATCTGGTAGACCTTGAAGAAGCCCAGATCGTAGCGAGCGGTGCGCACGCCGGCACGGGTTGGACCATTGTCCAGCGTATCGACCTGGCCGACCGCGTTGCGGCCGGGCACGTCCTCGCTCCAGCTCAAGGCCTGCACCGAAGGGTGACGCTTCAGGGCCTCAAAGAGGCCATCGGTTTGCTCAGGTTTCAGGCCTTCCGGCAGATCCAGTGCCAGCAGACCTTGGGTCTTGAAGCCCAGGTCCAGGCGCGCCACATATTCGCTCTGCCAGACCACCATCACGGCGGCACCCGACAAGCACAGGGCGGCGCTGAACTGCAGCACGGTCATTGCGCGGCGCAGAATGCGCCCGCTCTTGCCTTCGCTTTGCTTGCGGCCCTGCAAGGCGGGCGCGCAATGCACGCCCAAGGCAACGCGTGCCGGGTAGAGGCCGGTCAAAGCGCCCAGCGCCAAGCAGCCCAGCACCAGGCTCAGCAACTGCATGGGCGCGAACAGCTTGGACGCGAATTTCACATCGAGCAGGTCGGCCAAGCCGGGCGCCAGGAGCCAGGCCAGCAGCAGACCCATCGCACCAGCCAGCAAGGCGACCAGGCTGGACTCGAATATGAACTGTGCGGCGATGCGCGTGGGGCTGGCGCCCAGGCTTTTGAGGATGGCGATCTCGCGCTGGCGGCGCAAGGTGCGCACGCTGCTCAGGTTGACATAGTTGATCGCGGCCAGGGCCAGCATCATTGCGCTAGCGGCGCTTAAAGCGCTGTAAAGCATCAAGCGGCTGGCGCTGTAGGCACCGTCGAAAGGCAATCGGGTCAGCGCCACGGCGCGAGTGAAGGCCGCTTTGCGACCGCCGGCACGCCATTCCGGCGGTACTTCCAAGGTGCCGGGGCTGCGGTCAAAGATGCTCTGCATCAGCTGGCCCAACTGCTCGGTGCTGCTGCCATCGGCCATGCGCACAAAGACGCGGCCGGCAATCATGTACCAGGCCTTGTCCATGCCCTGGGCCATGACGCCCGAGGCCGGCGACTCGAAACTCGCCAAGGCATCGAATTGCAATTCGCTGTTCGAGGCTTGCACCGGCACGATGGCCGCCACCGTCATCTCCTGGCCGCTCATGCGCACGCGCTGGCCCAAGGCTTCTTGGCCGGCGCCGAACAGGCGCTCAGCGGCCAGCGTGGTCAGCACCAGCGTGTCGGGCTTTTGCAGTGCCGCGCTCACATCGCCCTTGAGCGCCTTGAGGCCGAACATCGGCGCTAGGTCGGCGTCGGCAAACAGCACCTGGTTCTTGCTCAGGCGCTCGCCGGCGCGCAGGCTCAACTCGGCATCCAAGACGCGCGCCGACTGCGTGACGGGTGCTTTGTTTTCCAACAAGGCATTGCGAAAGACAAAGGGCGAGCCCTGGAACCAGTCATCGTTGCGGCCGGGGATATTGCCCTTGAACTCCATGCGGGCGACCCGTTCTGGCGCCGGCACGGCCGGGTCGGGCAGCCAGCGGTCGTTCAAGAGCAGGGCGATCAGATAGGTGGCGGCGATGGCGATGGCCAGGCCCAGAATCACCACCACCGAGTAGGCGGGCTCATTCAGCAGCTGGCGCCAGCTGACGCGTAAATCTTTGAGTTTCATTTTCTAGTCCTGATGAGAAACAAGCGCAGGGCCGCCCCAAGCGTTTCTCCTCCCCCTCGGGGGGGCGGACGACGCGAGTCGGCCTTGGGGGCTCACTTAGGCTGCGAGCGCGTCAACGAGGATGCGGCCATCCAGCAGGCGCAGGCAGCGATTGGCTTGCGCCGCATGGGCCGGCGAATGGGTCACCATCACCAAGGTCGTGCCTTCGTTATTGAGCTCGCGCAGGATGCGCATCACCTCGTCGCCCTGGGCGCTGTCGAGGTTGCCGGTTGGTTCGTCGGCCAACAACAGGGCCGGGCGCGACACGATGGCGCGGGCAATTGCCACACGCTGCTGCTGGCCGCCGGAGAGTTGTGAGGGCCGGTGATTGGCGCGGTGATCGATGCCCAAGCGCTGCATTGCGGCGCCCACGCGGCCGGCATGCTCGGCCACCGGCACATCGCCGTACTCCAACGCTAACTCGATGTTCTCGCGGACACTCAGATCGTCGATCAGGTTGAAGCTCTGGAACACAAAGCCGATGCGGCCGCGCCGCAGCTTGCTCAATTGGCGCTCGTTCCAGCCAGTGACGTTCTGGCCGTCAAACCAATATTCGCCGCTGCTCGGCGCGTCGAGCAGGCCCAGGATGCTCAAGAGGCTGGACTTGCCGCAGCCCGAGGGGCCGGTGATGGACAGATACTCGCCCGCCTCGATGTGCAGGTCGATCTGGTTCAGCGCGGTGGTTTCGATGTCGCTATTGCGATGCAGCTTGCTCAGGTTTTTCAGCTTGATCATTTTTTGCTCCTAGGATTTTTGGGAAGATTCAATCAGGACTTCAGATTCAACAACTTGGCGTCGCCGTACTGGCGCACCTTGGACGTGATCACGCGCTCTCCGGCCGCCAAGCCGTCCAGCACCTCGATGCGGCCGGCGGCGCGCCGGCCCAGCCGCACCGTGCGGCGCTCGGCGGTCTTGCTGTCGGCGCTCAGCACATAAACCCAGGCGCCGCCGCTGTCGGCGTAGAAGGCGCCGTCGGCCAGCAGCCGCGCTTGTGCGGGCGAGCCCAAGCGGATGCGGGCGTCCAGGCTTTGGCCGGCCTGCATGCCGGGCGGCATGTCCTTGGCGAATTCCATCTCGACGCCGAAGCGGCCATCTTTGACCTGCGGCAGGCGCTGCGACACCGTCAGGGGCCAGGTCTTGCCCCCGGCCTCCAGGCTGGCAGCTAAGCCGGTCTGCACACGCGACAGATAGAACTCATCGACATTGCCGCTGAGCTTGAAGCTGGCGATGTCGTCGATGCGGCCGAGTCGGTCGCCCGGCTTGACCGAGCTGCCGACCTGCAGCGTGAAGCCGCTCAGCTGACCGTCGCGCGGCGCGCGCGCCGACAGGCCGCTGGCGGCCTTGCGAACCACGGCCAGGCCTTCGCTCAAGCCCTTGACGGCGCGCTCCATCTCGGCGACGGCCTGCTCGCGGGTGCGCAGCTCGGCGGTGCCGTCTTCCTTGGCTTGGTCGAGCAGACGCTGTTGTTGCGCGAGCTTGAGCTTGGCATCTTCAAGTGCCGCGTTCGAGACGAAGCCTTGGGCGGCCAAACCCTGCTGGCGCCTGAGGTCGTTCTCGGCCTTGGTCAATTCATGAGTGAGATTGCTGACGTCACGGCGCTGCATCGCCTGCGCGTTAGCAAACGCTGTGCGCTGCATGGCCAGATTGGCCTGCTGCTGGGCCACCTCGGCCGAGCGTTGCAAGATTTCTTGCTCGCGCTGCGGGTTGGACAAGCGGTACAGCAGCGCGCCTTCCTTGAGCATGTCGCCATCGCGTACCAGCACTTCATCGACCCGGCCGCTCTCGGTCGCGTCCAGCAGCACCTGGTGAGCCGGCACGACCTGGGCGCGCAGCACCAACTCGTCGAGGAATTGGCCGTCGGCCACCGTCGCCAGGGTCAGGTCACTCATGGGCACGCTCAAGCCGCGCGGCACGCTGAAGTAAAGCGCCGCGCCGGCGATGGCGACGGCGGCGGCTACCGCGGCCCAGCGCAAGGGCTTGGCGTATTTGTTCTTGGGCAGGGCGCGGTCCATGGCGGCGCCACTGACGGGCGGTGTGGGTCGCAGCGAGTGAAGGTTTGCATTCATACCTGAGTCATTGCAAGCGCCGTGCCAGCGGTTTTCGCCCGCGCTCGGGCAGGTTCTGCGGCCAAGTGTCCGATTCCGGACAGTCGGTTTGCCTGCCGCTGTTCGGATGCGGACAGCTACAGCGGCGGCGCGCTGCTAATCTATCGCCTATGTCCATCCTGATACTCGACGACGACCCCGATGTGGGCATCGCTGCCAGGCTGCTGCTGCAGCGCCGCTTTGGCCCGGTGCGCCTGCTGCAGCGCCCGGCCGAGCTGGCCGCCGCCCTGGCTGCCGAGCCGGTCGAGCTGCTCTTGCTCGATATGAACTTTCAGCCCGGCCAAACCGATGGCGCGCAGGGTCAGGCTGTGCTGCGCGAGGTTTTGAAGTTAGGTCCCAAGGCGCCGCCCGTCATCGTGATGACTGCTTATGCCGAGGTCAGCCTGGCGGTGGCGTCCTTGAAGGCCGGTGCCTTTGACTTCATCACCAAGCCCTGGGACAACCAGAAGTTAACAGCCACCGTGGCGGCGGCGTTGGCCAGTCGGCAAACCACTGCCCCTGTGACCACGAGTTTGCTGGGTGAATCGCGCGCGATGCGCGAGTTGCGCGCCTTGATTCAAAGCGTAGCGCCGACCGAGGCGAATGTCTTGGTGCTGGGCGAGATGGGCTCGGGCAAGGAGCTGGTGGCGCGCGAAATTCATGCGCTGTCCAAGCGTGCCGGCCAGACCTTTTTGGCCGTCGATTTGGGCGCGCTAAGCGAGACGACGCTGGAAAGCGAGCTGTTCGGTCACAAGCGGGGCAGCTTCACCGATGCGCGCCAGGAGCGGCCGGGGCGCTTTCAGGCGGCCGAGGGCGGCACGCTGTTTCTGGATGAAGTCGCCAATCTGCCCTTGGCCGGCCAGGCCAAGCTGCTGACTGTGCTGGAGCGGCGTGAGGTCACACCGCTGGGCGCCGACAGCGCGCAGCCGGTCAATGTGCGCATCGTCAGCGCGACCAATCTGGACGAGACCTCGCTGTTTGACGCGCAGCGCTTCAGGCCCGACCTGCTGTATCGGCTCAATACCATCGTCTTGCGTGTGCCGCCCTTGCGCGAGCGGCGCGACGATGTGCCCTTGCTGCTCAAGCATTATCTGGATCATTACGCCGAGCAATACGGCAAGCCAGCTCGGGCCTGCAGCGAGGCGGCGCTAGCGGCCTGCCAAGCGCATGACTGGCATGGCAATGTGAGGGCACTGCGCCATGCCTGTGAACGTGCCGTTATCTTGGCGCAGGGCTCGCAGTTCGAGGCGGCTGATTTTGCTTTGCAGGCGCCGGGCAATGCGTCGATCGAGCCCCTTAGACCGCTGCAAACGATGGAGGCAATGGAGCCGACTACTCCTTCACCCTTGCTTTTGAGTCAGCTGGAGCGCACCGCCTTGGTGGATGCGATGCAATCGGTGCAAGGCAATATCAGCCAGGCCGCCAAGCTGCTGGGTCTGAGCCGGGCGGCACTGTACCGCCGTTTAGAAAAATATGGACTCTAGGCGCGCGTTCAGAATCTGGCCGCTGCTGCTGTGGGCCACCTTGATGTGCCTGGGCGCGGCCTTGGCGGGCTGGCAGCATGACGCGCCTCGGCCGCTGGTGTTGGCGCTGCTGCTGATGCTGGTGGGCTTGTACGGTGCGCTGTGTCAAATGAAACGCTTGCTGCAGCTGGCCGAGGCGGGTTTGGCCGAGCCGCTGCGGGCAGCGCCCGACTCGGCACGCGCGGCCGAGCTGACGCAGCAGCGCATGCTGCTCAATGAGGCCTTGCTGGAACATGCGCCGGTGGCTCTGTGGCATCAATCCGCAAAGGGTCAGGTCTTGCCACTCAACAACGCCGCGCGCCGATTGGTCGCACCCGGTGGGGCGACCGACAGTGCCGATCTGTTCGCGCGCCTGGCGCAGCCGCGCGAGCAGAGTGCAGGCCATAGTCTGTTCAGCTTTGAAAGCGAGCGCGGCAGCGAGCGCTGCCTGCTGGCCAGCCGCGACCTGGTGCTCAGCCAGTCACCCGAGCGCCTGCTGGCGCTGATGCCGATCGAATCCGAGTTGGAGGCCGAGACGCTCAAGGCCTGGCGCCAGCTGGTTCATGTGCTGACGCACGAAATCATGAACTCGTTGACGCCGATCTCGTCTTTGTCGCGCACCGCGCGGGAGTTGCTGGCGGAGCAGGGTGCGGCCCATCAAGAGGACAGGCAAGACCTGACACTGGCGATGGACACGATCGCAAGGCGGGCCGATTCGCTGGCCAGTTTTGTCGGCAACTATCGCCGTGTCAGCGAGCTGCCCGAGCCCAAGCTTGAACCGGTGCGCTTGAACGAGCTATTTGCCCGCTTGGAAAAGCTGGCCGGCGCCGATTGGGCGGCGCGCGGCGGCGCGGCCGTTTTTGCGGTAGAGCCGGCCAGCCTGACGCTGATGGCCGACGCAGGCCAATTGGAGCAGGCGCTGCTGAACCTGATCAAGAACGCGGCGCAGGCCACGGGCGAGCAGGCCAAACCGCATTTGAGCGTGCGTGCCCGCCTGGTGCGGGGTGGGCGCCTCAGCATCGAGGTGCGCGACAACGGCCCCGGTGTGCCTGCCGGGATGGAGACCGATATCTTTTTGCCCTTCTTCAGCACCAAGCCCTTGGCCCAGCCGGGACTTGCCGCTGGCGGTCAGGGCATTGGCTTGGCGGTGGTACGCAACCTAGTGCATGGCATGGGCGGCGGTGTGCGCTACGTCAAGCCGGTCAGTGGAGGAGCGGCGTTCGTACTGAGCTTTTGACCCGACAGCCGATCGACTTGCCATCCCTCATTCGCCCGCAAGAACCCAGGCCGCCGCCTTCTCCGCAATCATCAAGGTCGGCGAGTTGGTGTTGCCGCTGGTGATGGCCGGCATCACGCTGGCATCAACGACTCGCAAGCCCTTAATCACTCCGTTGGAACCGCGCACCCGCAAGCGACTGTCGACGACGGCCAGCGCGTCATCTTCGCAGCCCATCTTGCAGGTACCAACCGGGTGGAAGATGGTGCTGGCGATCTGGCCGGCTTGAGCGATCAGTTCTTCGTCGCTTTGGTACTGCGGGCCCGGCTTGTACTCATCGGGTCGGTAAGCCGCGAAGGCCGGCTGCGCGATGATCTTGCGCGTTAGCCTCAGGCTGGCGGCAGCGACGCGACGGTCTTCGTCGGTGCTGAGGTAGTTGGGTGCAATCGCGGGGGCTTGCAGCGGGTCGTCCGAGCGGATTTGCACCGTGCCACGACTGCTCGGGTTCAGATTGCAAACGCTGGCGGTGATGGCATTGAAGCGATGAAGCGGCTCACCGAAGGCCTCCAAGGACAGCGGCTGGACGTGATATTCCAGGTCGGGCCAGGTCTTGTCGGGACTGCTGCGCGTGAAGGCGCCGAGCTGCGAGGGCGCCATGCTCATAGGCCCGCTGCGCTTGAAAGCGTACTCGGCCGCGATCTTGGCCTTGCCCCAAAGGCTGGCCGACTGGGTGTTCAGCGTGGCCGTGCCCTCGACCTTGAAGACGCTGCGAATTTGCAGATGATCTTGCAAGTTAGAGCCAACGCCGGGCAGGTCTTGCTGCACCTCGATACCCAGGCCCTGCAGCAGGGCGGCTGGGCCGATACCGGACAGCTGCAAGATCTGCGGCGAGCCGATGGCGCCGGCCGCCAACAGCAACTCGCCGCCGGGATTGAGGCTGACGCTTTCTATGCCGCGCGGTGTGTGCACCTCGGCGCCCAGGCAATGCAGAGCGCCGTCGATTCGCTCCAGCCGCAGACGCTGCACGGTGCTGCCGGTCCATAACTCGAAATTCGGGCGGGCGTAGCAGATTGGGCGTAAAAAGGCCTTGGCGGTGTTCCAGCGCAGGCCTTTGCGTTGATTGACCTCGAAATAGCCCACGCCTTCGTTGTTGCCGGCATTGAAATCTTCGGTCGCGGGGATGCCAGCCTGCACGGCCGCTTGGGCAAAGGCGTCCAGCACGTCCCAGCGCAGGCGTTGGCGCTCGATCCGCCATTCGCCACCATGGCCGTGCGCAGCCTTGAAAGCCGCCGTGGCTTGGGTGGATGCGCCCGCTGCTTGGTCGAGCCGCCAATGGTTCTCATGTTGTTTGAAGAAGGGCAGACAAGCGTCCCAGCGCCAAGCCGGGTCACCGGTGGCTGCGGCCCAGCCCTCATAGTCACGGCTTTGGCCGCGCATATAGATCATGCCGTTGATGCTGGAGCAGCCGCCCAGCACCTTGCCGCGCGGGTAGCGCAAGGCGCGCCCGTTGAGGCCCGGCTCGGGCTCGGTCTGGTAGAGCCAGTCGGTGCGCGGATTGCCGATGCAATGCAGATAACCGACCGGGATGTGGATCCAGTGGTAATCGTCCTTGCCGCCGGCCTCCAGCAGCAGCACGCGTTTTTCGGGGTCGGCCGACAAACGATTGGCCAAGAGGCAGCCGGCGGTGCCGGCACCGACGATGATGAAGTCAAACATCCCGGCTTAGCCAGAAATATGTGAGGCCAGGACCGGGAAGAGCTTGATCAGCCCATCGGCCAACAGCTCCACCGCCAGCGCCGCCAGAATCAGCCCCATCAAGCGGGTCATGATGTTGATGCCGGTTTGGCCCAAGGCGCGCGCAATGCGCCCCGAAGCCGAGAACACCAAATAGGTGAGCAGGCCCACCACCACGCCATAACCCACCAGCACCGCTAACTCCCACCAATGACGGGTTCGGTCGGCGTAAATGACCATGGTCGAGATCGTCGCCGGGCCGGTCAGCAGCGGGATGGCCAAGGGCACAACCGCAATGCTGGAGCCGCTGTCGGCCTTGTCCGCACCTTCGGTCAGGTCGTCCTTGCGGCTTTCGGCCGGCTGCGCGTTGAGCATCTGGATCGAGCTGATCAAGAGCAGGGTGCCGCCGCCGACCTGGAAGGACGCCAGCGAGATGCCGAAGAACTCGATCACTCTCAGCCCTACGAGGGCGCTGATCGAAATCACCAAAAAGGCGGTGAAGGAGCTGACCAGAATCGTTTTCTTGCGCTGTTCGCGTGTCAGATGGCTGGTGAAGTGAATGAAGAAGGGCACGACCCCGACCGGGTTGACGATGGCGAGCAGGGCGACCAGAGGTTTGTAGATGTCCATGGCTGGATTGTGTGGGCAGGACCGCTGCCCTAAGCAAGGGGTTGTTACTGAGTCGCCAAATCGCGCAAATAGTCCAGCCCCTGTGCGGCGCGCGGGCCATACCAGCTGAGCAGCTCGCCATCAATCAGCTGCACCTTGGCTTGCGGGCACAAGGCCTGAGCCAAGGCCAGGTGGCCGGCATCGAAGCGATAGGGCTCGGAGCTGAGCAGCACGCGGTCGATTTGCGCCAGCCAGACCTCATCCCCCTGCAAGGCGGGGTAACGCGGCGCGCCGGACTCGCCGCCTTGTACCGCCGGCCAGCTTTGCCAGCCGACTTCGGCCAACATGCGGGCGATATAGGTGTCACGCGCGACCGTCATCCAAGGCTCGCGCCAGATCAGGTAGAGCACGCGCTGCAGTGGCCAGCTTTGATGGCGGCAACGCTGCAATGCCAGATTCAGCTCGGCAGCCAGCATCGCGCAGCGCTCCTTGACGCCCTGCACGCTGCCGAAGTGCTCTTGCATTTGCGCCAACAGGCTCAGGTTGTCCACCGGCGCTTGCGGATGCGTGACCACGATATGCGGTACAAACTCGCGCAAGGCTTCGACTAACTCCAGGCGGTTTTCGTCGACATTGACGATCACATGGCTGGGCGCCAATTGGCGCAGCTTGGTCAGGTTGACATCCTTGGTGCCGCCGACCTTGGCTACGTCAGCCAAGGCGGCCTGCGGGTGAATGCAAAAGCCGGTGCGCGCGACCAGGTAGGGGCGCAGACCCAGTTCCACCAGCAACTCGGTGATGCTGGGCACCAGGCTGGCGATGCGCAAAGTCCTCGTCATAGTGCTGCGTCGTCTGCCGGTGCGTCTTGCAAGGCCAAGAAGACTGCGCAGCAGCCGCGCAGATAGACCAAGGTGGGCAAGACCAGCGCGATGGCAAATACAACACCGCCGCCGATCAAGGTCGCCATGCCCAGCGGCGTGGCAGCGACCGGCGCACCGGTGGCGCCCAGGCTGCGCAGGCCGTAGCCAAACAGGCCTGCCATCAATTGTTGGGCCGGCACATCAATGCCGATCAGCCAGACCATCAAAAACGCCAAGGCCCGGCCACCGCTGACGACGACAAAGCTGACTGCCGCGCTGACCAGGCCAGTGGTCAAGAGCACGGCCATCATCAAGGCGCCTGCCTCCAGCGCGCCGTGGCGCAATTGCTTCAGCAAAAGACGGGCGGTGCCGAGCGCGCTGCGGCCGCTCCACATCGACGGCCCCGTCAAGGGGCCGACAATGACAGCACCGCTGAAGGCCATCACGCCCAGCAAGGCCACACCCAGCGGCACCATGAGCGCAAACAAGGGTGTGCCTATCCATGGCAGCTTGACGGCCCAGAGCAGCGCCACCAGGGCGCCCAGCGCCAGCGCCATCAAGGAAAGCATCATCAACAGGCTCAGCAGCACCTTGGGGGCGACGCGCAGCGCATCATGAAAAGCGTCCACAACATCGCGCACCGGCCGGCCGCGCGCCTGATCCATCAAGAGCAGGCCGGTGGTGTTGACGCCCAAAAATGCCGTCACCAAACCCAGGCCCGCCCAAATCACGCCCCAGGTGGTGTCGGTCTTGGCCAGCGCCGATTCGGCCGAGGCCAACATCAAACCGGCCAGACAAAACGCACTCAACAAGGCATAGAGCGCGCGGCCATTGCGCGGCGCGTCGATGCTGGCGAGCACCCGGTTCAAGGCATGGAGCGAGAGTTTTTGGGTCATGGCGGTCATCATATCCAGCGAGTTATCGGCCTCTGTTGTCGCCTCGGCGCGCCCCTTAGTCCGCCATTCGCACGGCAAAGAGGCTAGGGTTTTTTCTATCAGCTAAAAAACAACAATTACCCTGCTGAGGGTGTGCGTAGCTAGACCCTTCGCCCATAATCATTTACCTGTGTATGGAAGCCGCACCTTCGCTTGAATGGTTCAGGATGGGTTGAAGCTCCGCATGGTTTTTTTGGTATTTGAAAGGGCTTCCCCATGGGAAACAAGCTTTACGTTGGCAATCTTGCCTACAGCGTGCGCGACGAGACACTGCAAGAGGCATTCTCGCAATTTGGTCAAGTGACATCTGCAAAAGTCATGATGGACCGTGACACTGGCCGTTCCAAGGGCTTCGGCTTTGTGGAAATGGGCTCTGATGCCGAGGCGCAAACCGCCATCAACGGCATGAACGGTCAAGACATCGACGGCCGTGCCATCGTTGTCAACGAGGCACGTCCTCGTGAAGAGCGTCCAGGCGGCTTCGGCGGCGGTGGCCGTTCCGGTGGCGGCGGCTTCGGTGGCGGCGGTGGCCGTTCCGGTGGCGGCGGTTACGGTGGCGGCGGCGGTGGCGGCGGCTACGGTGGTGGCGGCGGCTACGGCGGCGGCGCTGGTGGCGGCGGTGGCCGTTCCGGTGGCGGCGGCTACGGCGGTGGCGGCGGTGGCCGTTCCGGCGGTGGCGGCGGCTACGGCGGCGGCGGTGGCCGTTCGGGTGGCGGCGGCTATTAATTAGCCCTGTAACTCGGCAATCGAAAAGGCGCCCTAGGGCGCCTTTTTCTATGGCGTTATGGCGTTATGGCAATTTGTTCCTGCGATCAGGGCTGGAAGCCGAAGGTCGCCTTCGCGAACAGCTCGGTATGGCGCTCTTGCGCGGGCCTGTCATGGGCCGAGACCAGACCCAGGCTCAGTACCCGGGATAAGCCCATGCGGTGCTGGTAGACCAGCGACAAATGGCGCGAGCGCTCATCCGAGCCCAGCAAACCGGTCTCGGGCGCGCGTTGATAGCGGGTCTGCTGCGCAATCGCACGCAGAGAATCAAAAGCACTCAAATGCAACACCGCCAAGGTCTGGGCGTTGTTCTCCGTGAAGCTGCGCTGACCTAATGGGTTACGCACATGGCTTTGGCCGAGTTGTTGTTCGAGTTCCAGCCAAGCGCCCCAAGGCAGGGGGCTGCGCAACTTGGCCTGCAGCATCAGGCTGAGGCCGCGCCCCAAGCGATCGGCCTCGACGTCAAGTTGGCGGCCCCAGCTGAGGTCCGCGCCTAGCAAGGTCAGCCAGGAAGTCGGGTTCGACTCAAAGCCCAGATTCAATGTGCGCGGCGCATGCAAGGTGCCGCCGGCACGTGCGCGCTGCTGATCCAGCCCCAGGTGCCCCCATACCCCGGTATTACGTGCTGCGGCCAACCAGAAGCCCGGCTGCACTTGGCGCTCAATCACTTCGCCGGCCTTGATGCTGCGTTGCGCGTCATCCAGCGTTTGCGACTGCATCAGCTTGAGTTGCAGCTCTAACTCATGCGCCTCAAATGCGGCCCAATCGCCCAGCGCCGGCAAGGCCAAGGTCTGCTCGGGCAGGCGGCGGTTCAGATGCGCGGTGACGCGACGAAAGCCGGTTTGGCTGACAAAGCCGTTGTCATTAGCAAAGCGTGGGCTGCTTTGCTCGTACTGCGCGCTGTTGTTCCAGTCCGAGTTACGCCGGCGCCATTCGGTCCATAGCTTGTGCCCGCTTTCCGACTTGATGCGCGTCAGTTGCCCGTTAGCATCAAAGCCTGCGCTGGTGCTGGAGGCCAAGAGATGGCCCCGCAGCAGGTCAGTGTCGCCGACCGGCGCGGAAAAGTCGCTGCCCAGTACCGCATTGCTGGCACCTTGGCCGTAGTCCCGCTGCGAAGCCAAGAGACCCAGGCTCAGGGTTTGAGCGCCGGCCGTGAGCTGCAGCCTTGTGCGGGCAAAGCTGGCGCGCGAGGCGAGGCTTTGCGCGTAGCTCTGCGTGCCATAGGCGTTGGCCCGGCGGATCTCCCCGCCGCCGGCATCTTGCAGGCTCAGCAGTGTTGCTTCGGCCATGGCGCCGCGCCAGGTGGCGCGCAAGCCCCAGTTCGGGTCGCTGATTGCGCGCGAGTAAAAGGCCGCTAAGCTTTGCTGCGCGTGATCGCCTTCGGACTGGCTTTGGCCGACCACATCGGTGCTCTCCAGAAAAAAGCTGCGTTTTTCTTGCACGCTCAGCGCAAAGCGGGTGTTGCCGGCCAGCTGCGGGGTGTCCAGTTCGACCTGCGAGAAGTCGGGGTTCAGGGTCGCATCAATCACCCAATCTGCCCTGGGGCGCCATTTCAGCTCGGCGCCCAGCGACAAGCTGCCATGATCGTGGCGGCCGCTGGTGTCGGACGCGCGTTCCCGGCGCGCCGTCAACTCGGGGCGAATGTTCAAAAAGCTGCGCTCCCGTACTTCTTCGACCAAATCACCCAACCCGCCCAGCGGCTGCAGCTCTGCAATGAAGCTGAGGGAGTCCTTGCTCAAGGGCGCGCTCACGTCCAGGCGGCTGCTCTCGCGCGGAGTGCTGCGCGTCACCATCAGCAACCAGGGTGCGCCGTCGGCATAGGGGAAGCGCAAGGCGGCGAGTGGCCAGCGCAACTCAACGCTATAGCCGTCGGGCAGCAACTGGACGGCTGCTTGCAGATCGAAGTCGGGCGCGAAGTCTTCGGCGTCGTCGTCGGCGCTGAAAAGCCCGTCGGCGATCACGCCCGCAGCGCTGACGCGGGCGAACTGGGCCGAGCGGCGTTGGCCCACCGGGTCCAGCACGACAGATACAAAGTCTTGATCGCGCTTGACCTTGTCGCGCCTTGAGAGGGGTGCGCGAATCAGTTCGGGTGCCGGGTCATAGGCTCTGATGCCAAAAACAAGCGCATCGTCGCTCAGCAATACCTGTACGGTGGTGCGCCAGCGGGCGGGTTGTTTGTCTTGCGGCAGGAACTGCACAAACTGGTCGAACAAGGGCGCGCGCTGCCAAGCGGCTTCGTCGAGACGGCCGTCGATCTGGGTGACGGGCTCAGCCGCTGTCAAACGCAGGGCCGCAATCCCGCCGGAGGCTTGCGCAGACAAGCCGAGGGCGGCCAGGGCCACGCCAAGGATGAAATTTTTCATGATGAGACAAGACGGGTTCAACACAGGTGCTGCGAATTGCGCGGCACCGTCGTCAGTTGCGGGCGGGCTAGGCGTGCGTCAGCAGATGCACGAGCCGGGCCGGGTCACTAACAGGGGTGTAGAACTTTCAACATGATGCATCCTTGCTCGCACGCGGCTTGCAGCGTGCTTGTCGGGGCGCAGTGTAAGGGCTTTTGGCGCCGAGGCCTTAGAACTTTATTCGCCCTGCCTATGCTTGCGGGGCCGACCCGCCAGCAGCCGATCAAATACTGCATTAGGCAGCAGACGCAGAATCCGTGCCACCACGCCCATCTGCCAGGGAATGAAGCGCAGGCTAGCGCCTTCGCTGATGGCTTGAAATGCGCGCTCCGCGAAGTCTTGCGGCTGCATCAGGAAGGGCATGCTGTAGCGGTTCTCGCGGGTCAGCGGCGTGTCGATATAGCCCGGTGCAATCGTCACCACTTTGACGCCGTGAGGCCGGCATTCGCCGCGCAGGCTTTCGCAATAGCTGATCACCGCTGCCTTGCTGGAGCAATAGGCGGCATGGCCGGGCAGGCCGCGGATGCCGGCCACGCTGGCGATGCCGACCAGCGCCCCGCTGCGGCGTTGCAGCATCGGCGCGATGAAGGGCTGAAAGGTCGCGGCCAGGCCGATATTGTTGGTCGCATAGACGCGCCGCATCACCTCGATATCGTCAAGGATGGCGCTGTCGATGCCGACGCTGATGCCGGCGTTGGCGATCACCACGTCCGGCAAACCCTGGGCCGTGATGCAGGCCTGGCCCGCTCCGGTGATGGCGGCGATATCGCAAACATCGGCACCGTAGATCGCAAAACGGTCAGTGCTCAGTTCTTGCGCCTGCGCCCAAGCTTGCAACTCCGTCGTGCGCCGGGCCACCAGGGCCAAGCGCCAACCGGCACGGTAATACTGCAGCGCAAGCGCCTGGCCAATGCCGCTGGACGCACCGGTGATGTAGACCAAGCCCGTCATGGAGTTTTCGCCTTTTTGCCTGCCTTGCTGGAATCGGCCGCTTCAAAGCGGGCTTGCGTGCGGCCGCCAAAACTCAGGCGGCTGGTCAAATACTCGAACTCGAAACTCTGCGCCTTGATCTCCGCACCGGCATAGTTCAGCTGCACGGGCAGATGGGAGCGCAGAATTTCGGTGTTAGCAAAAGCCTGTAAAAATTCGCCGCGCACCTCTAGTTTGGGTCCGCTGGCCGATTTGTCCGCCGACACCGGATCGAAACGCTGCACATGCACGCCGCCGAGCAGCTGCACCTCGCTGCCATCGCTATTGCTGATGGCGCGATTCGCGGTCGCAAGCGTCAGACCGCCATTGCTGTCGAAGCTGCGCAGGCTGATGCCGTCAATCTCCAGCGTGTCGGTATCGGGGTAGTGACGCAGCTCTCGCCCCTCGATGCGCACGCGCATCAGTCCGTCGGGGCCGACTCTTTGCAGATCGAAATTCATCATCTGGTAATCCGGCTCGTGGCGAGGCGGCGGCAGCACATCCACGCCGTCCGGCGAGGGCGTGTTTTTGAGCAGCCACCAAGTGCCGCTGGCCAGCGCGGCCATCAGCAAGAGCGGCAAAAAATTGGCCAAAAAGGATTGCAAGCGCCACACCCAGGTCTTGGCCAAGCGCGGCCGGCTGGAAGCCAGCGGCGGTGCCAGGCGAGGCGCCGCAACAGGCGCCGATACAGGCGTCGATCCAGGCAAGAGGGGTGAGCCTCCCGGCATCAGCTCATGCCCCCATCCAGCGTGTCCAACTGACTGTTCAGCAATAGCTGGTAGCGCCCACAGGCTTGCAGCATCAAGTCACAGCACTCGCGCGCCGCGCCATGGCCGCCTGCGGCTTGAGTGACGTAATGCGCGACCGCCTTGACCTCGGCATGAGCTTGCGCCGGCGCGCAGGCAAAGCCGACCCGGGTCATGAGCGGCAGATCCGGCCAATCGTCGCCCATCGCCGCCACCTCGGCCCATTGCAAACCGAGTTGGTCGAGGATGGGCTGCGCCACCGCGTATTTGTCCTTGGCGCCATAAGCTGCATATTGCAGGCCCAGATCGGCGACGCGGCGACGCACGGCGGGGGAATCGCGCCCGGTGATGATGATGGGCGTGATGCCGGCCTGCGCCAGCAACTTCAGGCCATGGCCGTCCAGCGTCGAGAAAGCCTTGAAGCTCTCCCCCTGCTCTCCGATATAGATGCGGCCATCGGTCAGCACGCCGTCCACATCGAAGATCGCAGCCTTCAGACCTAAGCCCGTGCCTTGGGCCAAGAGCAAAAGCTCCGGGGCAAATTTCAAAGCCGCATTCAATATCATCAGATCACCTTTGCGCGCATCAAATCATTGATGGTGATGGCACCTTGCAAGCGCTGCTCGGCGTCGACCACCAAGACCACGGTGATGCGTGCGGCTTCCATCAGGTCGGCCGCATCGACCGCCAAGGCTTCCGCTGCGACCGTGCGTGGGTTCTTTGAGCAGACGTCGGCGGCGGTCAGGCCGCGCAAGTCCTGACCCTTTTCAACCAGGCGGCGCAGGTCCCCGTCGGTGAAGATGCCTTGTACCCGCGCGTCGGCGTCCACCATGATGGCCACACCCAAGGCCTTGGCCGACATCTCGCGCATCAGGTCGGTGAATTGCGTGCCGGCTGCTACGCGCGGCAAATCTGTGCCCACCCGCATCAGGTCGCGAACATGGGTCAGCAGCTTGCGGCCCAGCGCGCCGCCCGGGTGCGAGCGGGCGAAGTCCTCGGCCTTGAAGCCGCGTGCATCCAGCAAGGCCACCGCAAGCGCATCGCCCAAGGCCATTTGCGCGGTGGTGCTGGCGGTGGGGGCGAGGTTGAGTGGGCAGGCTTCCTCAGCGACGGCGCTGTCCAGCACGATGTTGGCGTGGCGCGCCAAGCTGGACTCGGCCTTGCCCGTCATCGCCACAATCGTCACGCCGAGCCGCTTGAGCACCGGCAAGACGACGTTCAACTCATCGCTCTCGCCCGAGTTCGACAGCGCCAGCACGACATCATGGGGTGCCACCATGCCGAGATCGCCGTGGCTGGCTTCGGCCGGGTGAACGAATAGCGCCGGTGTGCCGGTTGAAGCCAAGGTGGCGACGATCTTGCGCCCGACATGGCCGCTCTTGCCCATGCCCATCACGGCGACGCGGCCGCTGCAGTTCAGCATCGCTTGCACAGCCATTGCGAAGGCATCGCCCAAGCGCGGCGCCAAGTCTTGCAAGGCCCGAGATTCGATCAACAAGGCCTTGCGGGCGATGTCAACGGCGCGGGACGGGTCGAAAGGAGGGGCTTGCGTCATGGCTCGAAGTATATCGAGGGGGGCCCGCAAACAGCCTAAGCCCTGTGCCGCATCGGCATGCCGTCAATGCTTTACGCTAGCGCCATGCCAGATACGCCCGCCGATCATTGCCAACCCTTTGTGCTGGAGACGCCCGTGTCGACCAGCCTGCATTTTTCCTTCGCCTCGATCCAGAGTCGCATGGATGCGAGCCGGCCGGACGCGCTGGAGCTCGACTACACCGCCTTGATGATGGGTTTTCTGCTGTTTCTGCCGGCGCCTCAGCGCATCGGCATGGTGGGCCTGGGCGGTGGTTCCTTGGCGAAATTCTGCTTTCGCCATTTGCCGGCCAGCCGCATCGAGGTGGCCGAGATCAATCCGCATGTGATCGTGCTGCGTGAGCGCTTCCAGGTGCCGGCAGACGGCGAGCGCTTTCAGGTTCACTGCGCTGATGGCGCGCACTATGTGCAGCAAGTGCAGGGGCAACTGGATCTGTTGATGGTGGACGGTTTCGATCTGGGCGGCACGCCACCGGCCTTGTGCTCACAGCGGTTTTACGAGGATTGCTTTGACGCCTTGCAAGAGCAGGGCGTGCTGGTCCTCAATCTGCACAGCGGCCACATCGATTACGCCTTGCATCTGGCGCGCCTGCGACAGTGCTTTGGGCCTCAGTTGCTGCGGGTCGGGCTGGAGGCCAGCGGCAACTGCATTGTCCTGGCCTGCCGGGGTGCCGCAATGTCGCGCCTGCGCGGCTCGCTGTTGCGCCGCCCGCCGGGCTTCGACGAACAGGCTTGGGGCCAGCTACTGCCTGCGTTTGAGCAGGTGCGTGCGGCTTGGTTGAAATGGCAGGCCGATTCGGATCAGTGGAAATCGTAGGAGAACTGCAGCATCAGGCCGGAGTTGCCCAGCAGATTGACCTGCGCTGCCGTTTCCTTATTGAAGGCCCAACCGAGCGAGAACAGAGCGCCGGGCGAGTAACCGCGGTAGTTCAAGGGCACCTTGTGCTGGAATTGCCCCTTGTAGCCGTAAAGCAAACCGGCCGACCATTGCGCAAACAGCTGCGGCGTGTTGAAGAGGCCGGGGTAGCGCTTGCCAATATAGACATAGCCGCTGGGCTGGCCGAAGGAGTTGCTGAAATACGATCCACCCCAGAGCCAACCGCTATCGGCCTGACGTTCTGCGCCGATGGCCCAGACGTAACGGTGTTCTTCGCTGTAGTGGAAGTGATAGCTGTAGGGGGAAACCGCAAGGCGCCAATGTCCGGGAGCTGCGAGGTCATACATGCCATCATCGGCATGGGCGCCAAAGTGCGCGATCAGGGCGCCGGCGGCGATGACAAAATTGGCAACGAGCTTGGAGCAGGGTATTTTGGGCAGACGAATCATGGCGCGCATTCTCGCTGAAATAGATTTCATATGGCGCAGGCTCGGCGCGCCGCTGTTGGGGCTGGCACTGATGAGCAGCCTGAGCGGATGTGCCTGGTGGAGCGTCAAGGAGCGCGAATTGGCGCTACGTCCCTCGCCGGGCAGGCCCGCGGCCTATGCCGAGGACGGCGTCGGCTTGCGCGCCGGTGACCAGCGCTTGTTGCAGCCGGTGCTGTCCGAGGACGGCCGCTCGCAGCAACTGGCACTTTGGTGGTTGCCGCACCCCGACCTGGCTGCGCCGACACTGCTTTATCTGCATGGCACGCTGCGCAGTCTTTACGGCAATCTGCCCAAGATCGAAGCATTGCGGGACGCGGGCTTTGCCATTGTTGCGGTCGATTACCGGGGCTGGGGCGACAGCACGCCCATCATTCCGTCGGAGGCCAGCATCAATGCCGATGTGCGCATGGCCTGGGCGGAAATGCTTAAGCGGCAAGCGGATCCGAGCAAACGTGTGGTGTTTGGTCATTCGATGGGCGGGGCGGTGGCGGTGACGCTGGCCAGCTCCTTGCAGCAGGGCGCGGACTATGGTGCGCTGGTGCTGGAATCGACCTTCACCCGCTTGCCGGATGTGGCGGCCGAGGCCGGCACCCTGGGCAAGATCGGTGCGGCCATCACCCGCTTGGAGTTTGACTCCCTGGCCAAGATAGGGCGCGTCGACGCGCCGCTCCTGATGCTGCACGGCACGGCCGATACGACCGTGCCTGTCGTGCTGGGCAGGCGGCTGCGTGACGCGGCGCCCAAGGCCAGCAACTGCTGGATTGAATTCCCTGAGGGTTCGCACAGCCGGCTGCATAGCGAGTTCCCGCAGCAGTACCAGCAGGCGCTGCGGACCTTGATCCGCAGCATTCAGCTGGGCGCGCCTTGGCCCGACGAATGCCGTACAGTCTCGCCCCAGATCCTTGTCACGCCTCAACCTTAGAACCATCCCTATGCTGATCATCAATAAATTGCTTCCTCAAGGCGCCGGGCTGGCGCCGGTTTTGCTCAAGCGTGCCGGCGTGTTATCGCTGCCTTTTGCCGCTCGCCAACATCACGAAGCCAACTTGAGCGACGGCCAAGGCGCCGAGCTGGGTTTGCGCCTTCCCGTCGGCACGACCTTGCGCGATGGCGATGTGCTGGTGGCCGAAGATGGCTCGCTCCTGCGTGTCGAAGCGGCGCCAGAGGCCTTGCTGGAGGTGCGCGCGTCGGCCAAGCAAAGCCTGGCCGACTTGTTCCGGCTGACCCATCAACTGGGCGAAATGCATGTGCATATGGAGGCCGCCGACGACCATCTGCGCTTGCCGGGAGATCCGGAGTTAGCGCAGTGGCTGGAGCGCCAAGACTTTGCCTTGGCGCCGCTGGAGGCGCCGTTCGACCCGCTGCCCTTGCTCAGTCAGCTGCCCGAGGTGATCGCGCACCAGCATGGGCATTCACACGATCACGACCATGGCCATGCCGGGCATGTGCATGGCCCGGGCTGCAATCACGGCCATTGAGGCGGCTCAGAACTTGTAATCCAGCCCGACATTGGGCGTGATCCCGAGTTCGACATTGGCTCTGCGCTTTTTGTAGTCGGCCGTATAGGTGTAGCCCGAGATGTTCTTCTGCGCGTAGGCATTGAGCAGCTCGTAGTAGAAGCTCAAGGTCGGTGAGACGACTTGGTCGACGCGCAGATCCAGGCGGTGATAGTTGGGCAGGCGCTCGGAGTTCAGCTCGCCATAAATGGGCTTGACGCGCCCATCCGGATGAGTCCCGGTGCCGACCACCGGGGTGAATAAGTTGCCGCTGTGATAGCTCCACTTGGCGCCAAACTGCCATTTGTCCGAGTACTTGTAATTGCCCACCAGATTGACTACGACCGGCTGGTCATATTCGAACTTGAACTCATGGCCGGTCACGTCGTTCTGGCGGCGTGCCTTGGCCAGGCTGACCGAGAGCCAGCCCGACAGCTTGGCGTTGGCGAGGGCATCTTTCTTGATGAACAGCTCGACCCCGCTGGCGTCGCCGCTGCCGCCGTTGACGTAGTTCAGCTTGGGGTCGGCGATCACGAAGTTGTCGAACTTCTTCTGGTAGACCTCGGTCTTGACCGACCAGCCATCGGCCAAGGCCTGGCTGACGCCCAGCACCGAATGGGTGGCCTGCATATGGCCGAGCTTGGGGTTGCCGAAGTTCTGCAAGACCTGCAGGCCATCGGGGAACTGGTTATGTTTTCCCCAGCCCATATTGAAGGTGGTGTTCTTGAAGGCTCGCCATTCCAGGCCCAGGCGCGGCTCGGTGTAGTTGCGGTTCAAATAGCCATCGCGCGTGAAATGCAGGCCGGCGGTGGCGGCCAACTCCGGCGTGAGCTGCCAGCGGTCCTTGGCATAGAAAATCGCGTAATTGACCTTCAGCTCGTCTTTGAACTTTTTGCGCTCGGCACTGGTCAAGTCACAAGCCGGATCGAATTCGGTGCAGCGCGCGTCGAGCAGATCAAGGTCGAGCTTGTATTTCTGCGCGAACAAAATCGTGCCCAAGGCCACATCGTGGTCTTCGCCCAGGCGCAGGCGCAGCTGGTCGCGTACGAAGAAGTTATCGACCTTGACGTCGGCATCCGCTGCAGAGCCAAACTTGCCTTTGCTGTGCGAATCCATATGGCCGACGGCCAGCTTGTTGCTGACGCGCGCATTCAGTTTGTTGTCCCACACCACCGCCTGTGTGTTGCTGGACTCCTTGGACTTGGAGTCACCGGCCAGGGCCGGGTCCTGGATGGCCATATCGGTATCGGCCGGCACCGTGAATTTGATCTGGTCTTGCGCGCCGGTGGCGTGAAAGCTCAGCGTATTGCTCTCGTTGAGGCGCCAGCTGTACTTGCCCTGGTAGTCCTGAAACTTGGGCATGGTGTAGATCACACCGCTGTCTTTGTCGGTCTGCTTGCCGCGTATCAGCAGGTCGATATAGCTCTTTTTGGCGGCGAAGTAGAAGCTCTGGTTCTCGGTCACCGGGCCTTCGACCAAGACATCCGCCCCCAACGCACCGACGCGGATCTGCCCGCCCAGGCGGTCATTGCGCGGTTGGCGCAAGCTGATGTCGACGATGCCACCATGCACATCGTCGAACTCTGGCCCAAAGGCGCCGGTGTAGAGCTCAAACTGCTTGACCAGCTCCGGATGCACGGTACTCAAATAACCGCCTAAATGGTAGACATAGCCGACCGGCAGAAAGTCTATGTAGTAGGCGTTGTCGCCGGGGCGCGAGCCGCGAATGGCCGGCGCGGCATTGCTGTCGCTGGTGGCCACCACGCCGGGCAAGCTTTGCAATGCGCGCATGGGGTCGCCGCTGGTGCCGGCCACCCGGCCCAGCTCTTCGCCGCTCATGACCGTCTTGCTGACCGGCACCCGGTTGGATTGAACGATCACCGGCGCCAACTGCTCAGTCTCATCTTTCTTGGCACCTTCTTCGCTCGCGTGGGCCGAGCCTAAGGGGGCGAGGATGCTGCCCCAGATGGCCCAGATGGCCAGGGGCAGATATTGGCGGCGCGGCGCGGCGCGAAGGCCGGCCCTGTGCTGGTGTTGCGAACTGCTGCGGCTGTACATAGATTCCCTCAAGAACTCAAAAGTTGCCGCAGTCTGCCTGGGTTAGGGGTACTTTGGGCGCCAGGCGAGGGAGTGTCGAAAAACGCTACTCCGAGTAGCGTTTGATGGGCGCTAAGCGCTGTTTTTCGCTGGACGCCGGCTGCGCCGGCGGTGTTGCCGAACAGAACTAGATTGGGTTGTGCTTGAACCAGGCGGCCACCGCAGCCCGCTCGGCCTCGCTGTAATGCAGGCCCAGCTTGGAGCGGCGCCACAGCACATCGTCCGCGCTCATCGCCCATTCTTCGCGCTGTAGATAGCGCAGCTCTATCGCGTACAGGCCCGGCGCCAGCTCTTGCCCCAAGTCACTGAGGCGGGCCGCCGTGCCCAGCACACGGTTAAGCCTGGAGCCATAGGCCCGGGCCAAGCGCCGCGCCAGCTTGTGGCCGAGAAAGTCGTAACGTTGCTCGACGACGGCAACAAAGCGCTCAAAGTCGCTGTCCGGTCGAATAGGCGCGCCTATCCATTCGCGCAGATCGCCGCCGGGCAAATAGCTCTTTTCAGTCCAGGGCGCGCGTTTGTCTCCCAGCATCTGGCCGATCAAGTCGGCCGCATCCTCGGCCAGCTTACGAAAGGTGGTGATCTTTCCGCCCCAGACACTCAGCAGTGGCGCGGCTTCGGTATTCGTCTCCAGCAGATAGTCGCGCGTGACCGCCGAAGGGTCGCCCGAGGCATCATCCAGCAGCGGACGCACACCCGCATAACTCCACACCACATCGGACGGCGTCACTGGCCGCGTGAAGTAGCGGCTCGCTTGTTCACACAGATAGGCCGTTTCGTTGGCATCTATGCTGGCCTTGGCGAAGCCGTCCAGCGCGGTGGGTGCCAGCTCTACATCGGTGGTTCCGATCAGCGTGTAATCGCCTTCATAGGGGATGGCAAAGACGATGCGCTTGTCCGGGTTCTGAAAAATATAGGCATGGTCATGCTCGAAGCAGCGCTTGACGATGATGTGGCTGCCTTTGACCAGGCGTAGATGCTTGGTCGCCAAGGCCTCGCCCTGCGCCGGCTTGGCTACCTGGCGCAGAAAGCTCTCGGCCCAGGGGCCGGCGGCATTGACCAAGGCGCGGGCGCGCACCTGGCGCCCGCCCTCAGGCGTGGCAATCTGGGCGGTCCAGCCTTGCGCGTCGCGCTGCACCGAAGTAACCGGGCTGCGTGTCAGCAACTTCGCGCCTTTGTCGCGCGCATCCAGCGCATTCAGCAGCACCAGCCGCGCGTCATCGACCCAGCCATCCGAGTAGATGAAGCCGCGCTTGTACTGCGCCTTCAAGGGCTCGCCCAGCTTGGAGCTGCGCAGATTGACACCGCAAGAGCCGGGCAGCACCTCGCGGCGGGCCAGGTGGTCGTAGAGGAAGAGCCCGAGGCGCACCATCCAGGCCGGCCGCATGGCGGCGTCATGCGGCATCACAAAGCGCAGCGGCCAGATGATGTGCGGCGCACTCTTGAGCAAGACCTCACGTTCTTGCAGCGCCTTGCGCACCAGCGAGAACTCGTAATACTCCAGGTAGCGCAGGCCACCGTGAATCAGCTTGGTGCTGCTCGACGAGGTATGGGCGGCAAAGTCCGAGGCTTCGGCCAGCATGACCTTCCAGCCACGCCCGGCCAGGTCGCGTGCGATGCCGGCGCCGTTGATGCCGCCACCGACCACCAATACGTCAAAATGTTCTTCCATCGCCCTACTCTAAGGCAACATCGATGACTTATCTGCTCGCGCTCGACCAAGGTACCTCCAGTTCACGCGCCATCGTCTTTGACGGCAAGGGCCAGATCGTTGCGATGGCGCAGCGCGAGTTGCGGCAGATATTCCCGCAGCCGGGTCAGGTCGAGCACGACGCGATGGAAATTTGGCAGGGTCAGCTCGCCACTGCTCGCGAGGCGCTCGCCAAGGCTGGCCTGCGCGCCGCCGACATCAAGGCGCTGGGCATCACCAACCAACGTGAAACCACGGTGCTGTGGAACCGCAAAACCGGCCTGCCTATCCATCACGCCTTGGTCTGGCAAGACCGCCGCGCCGAGCCGACCTGCGCCGCGCTGCGCGAGCAAGGCCTGACCCCGCTGGTGCAGCGCAAGACCGGTTTGGTGATTGACGCCTATTTCTCAGCGAGCAAATTGAAATGGCTGCTTGATCATGTGCCGGGCGCGCGCGCCCAGGCCGAGCGCGGCGAACTGGCCTTTGGCACCATCGATTGTTGGTTGGTCTGGCAGCTGACGAATGGCGCGGTACACGCCACCGACGTCAGCAATGCCTCGCGCACCATGCTGTTCAATGTTCGCACAAACCGCTGGGATGAGGAGTTACTGGCAGCGCTGGATATCCCGCCCTCGGTGCTGCCCGAAGTGCATCCGTCTTCGCATCAGTTTGGCGTCGTGGCCGCCGAACATCTGGGCGGCGAGATCCTCATCGGCGGCATCGCTGGTGATCAGCAGGCGGCGCTATTTGGCCAGGCCTGCTTCAAGGCCGGTATGGCCAAGAACACCTATGGCACTGGCTGCTTCATGCTGATGCACAGCGGAGGGCAGTTCCAAACCTCGGCCAATGGTTTGATCACGACCAGCGCGGCGCAGATCGGCACTACACCGGAGTTCGCGCTAGAGGGTAGCGTCTTCATCGGTGGCGCGGTGGTGCAATGGCTGCGCGACGGCTTGCAGGCGATTAAAGGCAGTGGCGAGGTGCAGAGCTTGGCCGAGAGCGTGCCCGATGCCGGAGGCGTGATGTTTGTGCCTGCCTTCACCGGCCTGGGCGCACCCTATTGGAACGCTGCGGCACGCGGCGCCATCGTTGGCCTGACCAGGGGCTCGACGCTGGCTCATATTGCGCGTGCTGCGCTGGAAAGCATTGCCTTCCAGAGCGCGGCCCTGCTGCAGGCCATGAGCCTGGATGCGGTGGCGGGGGGCGGTGCTGCGGTGAGCGAGTTGCGCGTTGACGGTGGCGCCTGCGTCAACAACCTCTTGATGCAATTTCAAGCCGATTTGCTTGGTATTCCGGTCGTACGCCCGCGTGTGATCGAGACCACCGCATTGGGCGCCGCCTATCTGGCCGGGCTGAGCTGCGGTGTTTACCGGGACTTGAAGGAACTCGAGGGCCATTGGCAGGCCGAGCGGGTGTTCCGTCCGACCCTGCCACGCGAACGCGCTCAAGAATTGATGGCGAACTGGGAGCGCGCGGTCAGGCAGGCTTGCGCGACTTGAAGCGCAAACGCAAAAAAAGCCCCGGCGGAGCAATCCGCCGGGGCTTGGGGGTCAAGCTAAATACCGATTACTTGAACTGATAGGCCAGGCTGCCGTACCAGAAACGTCCACGTGGGTCGGTGAACGAAGCCGCGTAGCCCGCTGCGTGCGAACCATAGGACGAAGAGGCCGTGTAAGGCGGCTCGGAATCAAACACATTGCGAATGCCCAGACGAGCGGTCACGTTTTTGATGCCCTTGTAGGCCGCCGACATATTGAAGCGGTCGCTATTGCTGACACGGTGTGCTACTTCAACCCCCACATTGGCGCCCACCGAAGCAGCCGACTCGGTCCAGCCGCGGGTGTAGACGTTCTCCACCATGAAACTGAAGGCGCTGTACTGCCATTCGGCGCTCAGCGTGTGCTGCCAGCGCGGGACTGGAGCAATCGTGCTGTCGCCGCCGGTGCCGGCAAACTTGCCGGTTGCCCCGCCCGTGTACTTTTGCGCGTCGTAGTTGGCGACATAGGAGCCGGCAAGACCCAGGTTGATGCGACCGCTGCCTTCGCTCAAGGCGATACGGCCACGCACATCAACGTCGAAGCCCGACATCTTCAAGTCACCCAGATTGTCCACCGGGGTCTCAACAAACAAGATGAAGCCGGCTGCATTGCGTTTGACGCGGCTGCCGAATTTCTTCAGCAAATCGGGTGTCGTCAGCAAGGTGTCGGCGGCGATCACGCCGATGGTGTCCTTCTTGTTGATGTTCCAGTAGTCCAGCGTCAAAGATACTTCCTTGGCCGGCTCGAACACCAAACCGGCAGTGAACTGCTTGCTGGTTTCTGGCTTCAGGCTTGAGGAAGCGGAAGACTTGGTCGGCACCTGCGTATTGCAGCGTCCACCCAATTCGGCTGGATCCGGACAAGCTGGATCGGTCACCGAGTCGGCGGTGTTCGAGAACGACGGTGGCGAGTTGACGTCCCACAGCGTTGGCGCGCGGAAACCGGTGCCGTAAGCGGTACGCAGCATCAAGGCCTTGGTCGGCTGGAAGCGCAAGGAAGCGCGCGGGTTGAAGGTTGAGCCGAAGTCGCTGTAATGGTCATAACGGGCTGCCAGACCGGCTTCCCAACCCTTGGCAAACGGCATGTTCAACTCGGCAAACACAGCGGCCAAATCGCGCGATGCCGTGGTGTGGGGCACTGTGCCCTCGCCGCCGATATGCTTGCCGGCTGCGTATTCGGCGTTCAGCGGCTTGTCGTCAGCCTCTTCGCGGCGCACGTCAAATCCGGTGGCCAGGCCCATATTGCCGCCTGCCATTGCCATCAATTCCTTGCTGACCTTGAAGTCAAAGGCGGTGACGGTGCTCTTGGACTCACGCATCTTGCCTTCCATCGCGGCCGACTTCCACAGCGCGTCGCTGGCAGCGTCGCCTGGGCCGAAGGGGTTCAGGTTGCCGGTCGCCAGCGCCTTCAAGAAGCGGTCTTCGTTGATATAGCCCTTGTAGTCGAGCAGGCCCTTGGCTTGGGCATAGTTGAAGCCGGTGTCATAGTCCCAGCCGCCCAGCACGCCGCTGGAGCCAATCACAAAACGAGCTTGCGTGTTGGTGTTGTCGCTGATGCGGTTGCCGGCGGGGATGGCGCGCAGCGCGATGCCTTCCATGCCGGTTGCGGGCACGGTGTAGCCCAGCTTGGTCAAAATATCACGCGGGTAGTACTTGCTGGTGACCGGCATCAAGACCGGTTCAAACGCAAACTTCTCGGCGTTGAAGGGACCAAAGCCCTCGCGAATCGGCGTCGGGGCAACTCGGCCGATGCCGTGGTTGGAGGCGTAGGAGCCCTCAACAAAGAGCTGGTGATCCTTGCTCAGGTTGTAAGTCAGGCGACCGAAGGCGTCGTACTTGTCCTGATCGGGCATATTGTCCAGAGTGGCCGCGTAAATAAAGCGGCAGGTCCGGCGCTCTAGGCCGTTAGGCGATGGGCTGCGCACCACGACAAAGGAGGTTGGCTCTCCGCACTGGGTAAAGCGTGGATCGGGATACTCGGGGTAAGCGCCGGGCCCGATCAGGCCTTCGATATAGCCCGGGAAAGGTGCGCTCGACGATGGTGGATCCGAGCCTGGAATTTGCGTCACGCCGCGGTTGTAGAAGCCCTGGTCAATCGACTTGATGCGGCTGTTTTTCTGCACATTGCCGGTCAGCAAAATGTTGAAACCATCGCTGGCCATATCGCCAAAACCGACCGCCACGGTGGCACCCTTTTCGGTGCCGCCGATGCCAGCTTCGGTATTGCCGTAGCGCACCGACACTTCGCCATTGCGATAGTCCTTGCGGGTGATGAAGTTGATCACGCCGGCGACCGCGTCGCTACCGTACACGGCCGATGCGCCATCGCGCAGAACTTCAATCCGCTCGATCGCGGCGAAGGGGATGCTGTTCAGGTCGACCGAGGCTGCGCCGCCGATATTGCCGAAGGGGTGATTGGCCAGACGCCGGCCGTTCAGCAGAACCAAGGTCGAATTCGGGCCCAGGCCGCGCAAATTGGCGTTCGAGGTGCCGTAGCCAGTACCTTGACCGGTGTCGGAGACCATTGCCGAATTGGCCGACACGCGGCGCAGCAGGTCTTCGGTATTGGTGGCGCCCGAGGCTTCGATTTGCGCGCGGGTGATCACGGTCACCGGCAGCGCGGTTTCGGCGTCCAGTCGCTTGATCGACGAGCCGGTCACCGAGACGCGTTCAAGGCTTTCCTGAGCCATCGCGGCTGAGCCGGTGATGGCCAATCCGCCTGCATATATCAATGCGAGGGCGGCGCTAAGTCGGGTTGTTTTTAACATCGAGCACTCCTGTTTATAGATGGTGTTAGTGCGTTGCCGATGGCCTCTGTGGGCCAAGCGGTGCTTGGGTCCGGACCGTAAAGTGCGGTGCGTGCATTCTTCAGCCGGCTCCAAGCACTGAGCACCGGTACAAACCCTTCGAGTTGCCTTTTCGCATCGAACTTGGATGAAGTCGGTGACTTTGGGCACTGCTCCCTAGGCCAGATTTCTGGCGGGCAGGCCGGCTCGAGCGTAGGCCGAGCTCTGGACGGAGTCAGTCTGACGCTTGGGTATAACGCCGATGCCAAGCGGCAATCACCTCGACGATGGCCACGAGTTCGGCGTTCATGTCCCTCAGCGCGGCCGGTATTTGGCCGGTGTCGCCTTGAGCGCCGCTCGCGGTTTCGAGGGCAGTGGCCCGTTCGGCCAAGCCGATCAGGCCCAAATTGCCGGCCAAACCTTTGAGCCGGTGCGCCGCACTGCACAGCGCCGGCAGGCCGGTGGCCTGGGCTTCTTCGAACAGGGTTTGGTGCTGCGCGTATTGCTTGGCAAAGGTGCCCAGCAGCTTGGCCAAGAGCTCCTGTCGACCGGCACAACGGGTCAGCGCGGCGGCAAAGTCGGTGCCTGCAAGCTCGGGCCATGGGGTGGCGCGACTGTTTGTCGGCGGGGGGGCAGCGATGGGCGCCGAAATTGGTGGCGTAATTGTGGCCGTAATTGGCGAATGCACTTGCGCATCATCAGCGGCGCGTCTGGGCAGGCCATCTGACTGCGCCAACAGCACCCGCAGCAACTCGGCCTGGTCGATCGGCTTGGTCACATGGGCGACCATGCCGGCGGCCAGGCAGCGCCGCCGCTCCTCGGGCAGGGCGTGCGCCGTCAGCGCCAGCACCTTGAGTTTGGGTGCTAGCTGGTGAATCAGTCGGGTTGCTTCATAGCCGTCCATGTCAGGCATCTGCACGTCCATCAGCACCAAATCAAAGCCGCCAGGGCCGACCTCCCGCAGATGCAGCAGCGCCTGCGCGCCACCGTCGGCGCTCACCACGTCGGCGCCCAAGGCGCTCAGCATGTCTTGCAAAATCTCACGATTGATGTCCACATCATCGGTGATCAAGAGACGCAAGCCGCGCAGCGGCATTGCTTTGCCGGCGTCAATCTCGGCGCGTGAGTCGGTGCTGGTGCTGAAACTGATGCTGGCGCCAGGGTCCGTAGGCCCGGGCCCTGACTCTGGTGTCGTCGTGGGCTCGGGCGCGGCTGCGGCCGGCTCGGGCTTGGCATGTACACAGGGCAGGTCCAGCGTGAAGCAAGATCCGACGCCCAACTCGCTGCTCACCGTGATGCTGCCGCCCATGGCCGTTGCCAGCTGGCTGCTGATGCTCAGACCTAGGCCGGTGCCACCGAATTTGCGCGTGGTGGAGGAATCAGCCTGCTCGAACGCGGTGAAGACGCGGGATTGCTGCTCGGGCGAGAGCCCAACGCCGGTGTCGGTGACGGCGAACAGCAAGCGCCCCTCGCCTTGCTCGACGCTCAGCACCACGCGGCCTTTGTCGGTGAACTTGATCGCGTTAGACAGCAAGTTGACAAGAATCTGGGTCGCCCGCAAGGTGTCCAGCATCACCCAGTCCTGGGTCGCCTTGTACTCGACGCGCAGGCGCAGGTTCTTGGCGTCGGCGCGCTCGGACACCAACTCCAGCACTTCTTTGACCAAATGGCTGAGATTGCAGGGCAGGTTCTCGATATCGAGCTTGCCGCTTTCGACCTTGGAGTAGTCCAGAATGTCGTTGATGACGCCGAGCAAATGCCGGCCCGAACGCACGATGCGCTCAAAGCCGCTGCGCGCCGCCACCGGGTCGGCGCTGCGCCCGATGCCCAGCTGGGCCAGACCCAGAACCGCGTTCAAGGGGGTGCGGATTTCGTGGCTCATATTGGCCAAGAAGTCACTCTTGGCCAGCGCCAGGCGCTCCGCCTCGTCTTTGGCCAGGCTGAGCTCGCGTTGCAGGCGTTTCAAGGAGCTGATCTCGGTGCCAAGATTGAGCACCGCGATCGGTCGCTCCTGCGCGTCCAGCAGCGGCACGGTGGTGATCAAGTAGTCATTGCCGCCGACCTTGGCCTCGCCCATCTGCCGCTCGACGGTCAAACTGCCTGCTCCGGCCATCAGGCGGGCGTCGGTGTCGGCGATCTCGGCGGCAATCGCGGCGGGGAAGATGTCGCGCGCTGTATTGCCCAAGACCGCTTGCCTTTGCATGCCAGTGGCGCGCTCGAAGCTGCGGTTGACGAGCGTGTAGCGGCCCTGCAGGTCGCGAATGCTGAGCGTGATGGGCAGCGCTTCGAGAATGCTTTGGATCAACAGCTTCTCGGTCACCAGTTCGGTCGTGCGCTCGCGCACCTCGTCTTCCAAGCGGGTGCGGCTGATGCGCAGCTCAGCCTCGGCGCGCACCCGGGCGGTGATGTCATGGCCGAAGACCACCACACAGGACTCTTCGCCCAGCAGCAGGCGCTCCATCTTGATGTCCCACCAGACCGGCGCGCCATCGAGCCGCTTGGACTGCCATTCGAAGTATTGAGCCCCCTCATCCACCGCGCGGCGCACGCGTTGCATCAGCCGGTCTTTGGAATAGGGCTCGCCGGGGCAAATCAGACTGAAGTCCAGTTCCAGCACTCTTGCGCAACCATAGGCCCGCAGCGTCTGCGCGTTAGCGAAGCGCAGCGCGCCGCTGTCGCCTTCGAGAATCTGTATGCAGGTGAGCGAGCTGTCGAGCAGGATGCGCAGGCGTTCCTCGCTGTCACGCAGGTCTTGCGCGGCCAGCTGTTGCGCGCGCACGGTCTCGGCCAGCAAGCGGCGTGAGCCTTCAAGGGAAGAGGTGACGTCCCAAAACAGGGCGCTGTAACGCGCCACCAACCAGCCCAGAATGATGCTGGTGGCGATGTAGACCACCGCGTGGCTGGCGGAGGAGGGCATCATGCCGGAAGGCTCGGCCGCAGCGCCCGTGATCCAGCCCTGTGCCTCGAGTTGCCAAAGGGCCAGGTAGCCGAGTACGGCCAAGGCCGTGGCCAATTTTGCGGAGCCGGTGCCGACCAACAGGCCCATGACAACCAGCAAGGCCATCACGCCGACCAAGCCCGGTGCTTGCAGTCCCAAACCCGACAGCGTGGCCGATCCGAACAAGACCAGCATCGTGGACCAGCTGAAAAACGCTGCCGCCGTGCGGATGCCGAACAGGCGCGCCAGGCCGAAGGCAACAAGCGACAGCGCCCAAATACTGCCGGCGGTACGCATATTGACCCAGCGCTCCGACCAGCTTTGGTCCGTCTGCAGGGCGCTGGCCAGCAGATGCAGCGTGGCGGCCGCCATCATCATCCCCAAAAGCGCATAGGCGCTGCGCGAGATCTGCTCGACTAACTTGCTGTTCAGATCACCCAGACTCCGAAAGCGTTGATCGACGGGCAGGCCGTCGGGCAATTCAACGGTTTCGTCAATTGGCCCGGCCATTGCCTGTGCCTCCTAGGCTTGCGGCCTCAACCGTGTTGATTCAGCTTGTGAATCACCCGGCCGAGAAACTGTTCGACTTCTTGGCTCTGGTCCAAGGAGCCCATCACCTTGGCGGCTTGCTTCTTGATGATGTTGCTCAGGAAGTTTTCTTGATCGTCGGTCAGGCCCAGCTTGACGAAGCTGAGTTCCACCTCTTCGGTCAGTTCCTCGAACGCGCGCTGAATCTCCATGCGCTGGGCTTGGCTGCGCGCGGAAATGTCGGTCAAGGCGCCGCGCGTCATGCTTACCAGATGGCGCACATCGGCCAAGTCGCGGCTGGCCAATTCGGTGTCGAGTGCCGCCACGCGCACGATCGCGCCTTCGACCAGCATCGCCACATTGTCGATTGCGCGCCCCATGCGCTCCGACTCGCTGCGTTCCATCGTGCTGTCGCCACGGTCCATGCGCAGATTGCGTACGAACAGCACCACCGAGCCATAGGCGAAACCGGTATGCGGGCCCAAGGGGCGAATCCGTTGGCCTTCCTTTTGACTGATCAAATGGTCGAGGATGGAGTTCTCCAAGGCGCTGCAGGGTCCGCGGCCGTTGCTGGCAAACAGCTCGGCCCGGCCTTGTATGCGCACGCAGCCTTCGAGGCCGTAGCGTTGCAGGGCCTCGAATATCGCCTGCGCCACGTCGGGATAAGAGGCGCAGGTGCCGAGCTGGCGCTGGAACTCCAGCACCACACCGGCCTCGCCCATCATGTCGGCGGTGGACAAGACCGCGTTCATGGTCTCCTCCAGTTGCCCGCTCAATTCACGCTGCTTGGCGCGGTTGCCCAGTACCAAGCCAATCTTGGCGATCAACTCACCCGCATCGAAGGGCTTGGGCAGATAGTCGGCACCGCCAGCTGCATAACCCTGCAGGCGCTCATCAATGCTGGTGCGGGCCGAATGAAAAATCACCGGGATCTCGGCGCTGTCCGGATTGGCCTTGAGCTGGCGGCAGGTTTCGTAGCCATCCAGCCCCGGCATGTCGACATCGAGCACGATCAAATCAAAGGTTTCGGCCGCACAACGGGCCAGCGCCTCGGCGCCACTGGTGACGCTGCTGATCTGGTAATCGTCCTCCAGCGTGGCTTCGAGCATTTGCAGGGTCAGTTCGTCATCGTCGACGAGCAGCACGCGTGAAGTCTCTGACATCTTTTAGTTCCCCTTGCCGACTGAACAATTCACTTAGCGAGTAGCCCGCGCTGGCGATGCAAGCTCTCAGGACATCGACCGCGGCGCGCAAAACTTGAGGGCTGCGCGCCGACGGGTTCAGAGGGATTGAAACAGCAATTGGCGCTGCCGCATAGCGATGATTGACAACAAACTCAGAAGCCCAGTCCTTGGCCCAGGCCGGCCAAGGTGGCCACGCCGATGGCGGCAAAGATCAGCGCGGCGACGCCGTGCACCAAGCGCACTGGGATGCGCCCGGCCATTTTGTCGCCCAGGAATACTGCCGGCACATTCGCGATCATCATGCCCAAGGTCGTGCCCGCGACCACGGCGATGAAGGCATTGAACTGAGCGGCCAGGGCCACCGTGGCGATCTGCGTTTTGTCGCCCATCTCGGCCATGAAAAAGGCCACCACGGTCGTGCCGAAGACACCCAGCTTGAGCTTGCCTCCGCCTTCGACCTCTTCGTCAATCTTGTCGGGAATCAGCGTCCAGACCGCCATCGCCAGAAAGCCCAGGCCCAAGACCCAGCGCATCGTCATGGGGCTGACCTGAGACGTGATCCAGGCGCCTAAAGCGCCGGCAAAGGCGTGGTTGGCAACGGTGGCGACCAAAATGCCCAGGCAGATCGGCAGCGGTTTTCGGAAGCGGGCGGCCAGCAAAAAGGCCAGCAACTGGGTCTTGTCACCGATTTCGGCCAGGGCGACAACGCCGGTGGAGATGAGAAATGCTTCCAAAGTGTTTCCTTAGCGGCCGGCTTTGATGAACCATTGACCACCCAAACGCCGGCCGCAAAGCAGGTGCAGGTGGTCAAAGGTCTTGCCAGGTAAGGTTTTTACTGCCGGCGCCATGATCATAAGGATCAAGTATGTTGACGCGGGCCGGCACAAAGTGCTGCGGCTACTCCCCAATGACTTCTTCATTTTAGCCGAGTCGGCGGGCGGCGCAGCTTCTGCGTGCCCAGATCCAGCTCGGCGGCCGGAATCAGCCAGGCCTGCCGGTACTGCTGGCGCAGGCCGGCACCGGCCTGTTTGAGGTCCGCCACGATCACCAGGCGCAGGGCCGACGCGGGCCAGTAGTGCTGCGCGAAGGCCTGCACCTGCGCTGCGCTGACGCGTTTGAGTTGGTCGGCGTAGTCGGCCAGCTCGGCCAGCGTCTCGCCGCGCTCGAGCTGTTCGGCGGCCAAGCTGGCGAGCGACTGGGTGGTTTCCAGCTGGCGAGCAAAGTCGCCGAGCAGCCCGTTTTGGCGCGCCAGCAATTCATCCGCGGGCACCGCCTCATGGGCCAGCCCCAACAACTCACTGTGCAGCAGTTGCGCGGCCTCGGCCGCGTTGATGTGCTTGGTCTGGGTGCTCAGCAGCAGCATGCCGCCGGCCGGCAGCGATTCGGCGCTGCTATAGGCGCCGTAGCTCAGGCCACGTTTGATCCGCACCTGTTGATTGGCGCGTGAGGAATAGCCGCTGCCCAGCACCGCGCTGGCCAGCGCGGCGATGCGCGCGCGGGCGGGCTCGCTGTCGCGGCTGCGCTGGGCTGGGAAGGGCGCAAACAGCAAGACCGCGCTCTGGCCGCTGCCCGGCAGGTCGACCAGCAAGATCGGCGGGCCGAGCGGAGCCGGAGCGCCGTCTGGCGCGGGTCTGCTTGGGTGGCTGCCTTGCGGCGGCAGATGGGCCGCCGCAGGTGGATGTTGCAGGCCCCAACTGCCAAAGTAGCGCTCGGCCAGCGCCAAGCCTTGGGCCAGATCGACATCGCCCGCCAACACCAGCGTCGTGCGCTCCGGGCGCAACTTTTCACGGCAAAAAGTCAGCACATCCTCGCGCTTGATGCGCGCCAGTGACTGCGTGCTGCTGAGGCGCCCGGGCGGGCTGTCGCCCCAGTAAAGCCGCCAAGCCAGCTGGGTCGCCAGGGCCATCGGGTCGGATGCCTCTTGCTTGATGGCCTGCTGCAACTGCAGGCGGCTGCTGTTGACTTCCTGCGCCGGCAGGGTCGGTGCACGCAGCACATCGGCCAGCAAGCTCAGGCTTTCGTTCAGGTGCATGCTCATCACCGTCATGCTCAGGCGGCTGGCCTGCGCGCCGGTGCTGATCTCCAGACCGCTGCCCAGGGCATCGGCCGCATCGGCCAGCGCCGTGGCGTCGGCCTTGACGCCGCCGCGCCGGGCCCCTTTGCCGAGCACGCCAAAGCTCAACTCCGCCAGACCGCTTTTGCCCGGCGGGTCGGCGAGGCTGCCGGCCTGCACGCTCAACATCGCCGTCACCAAGGGTAGGCCGCGGCGCTCGATCACCACCAAGCGCATGCCGTTGGGCAGCGCGGCCTGTTCAAACACCGGCAGTTGCAGGGGCAGCGCTGGCGTCGGCTCGGGGGCGCGGTCGAACCCGGCCTCCTGTGCGAGCAGCGGCCGGCATAGCGCCAAAAACAGCAAGGGCCAAAACAACCGCATCAACAATCGCATCAACAAGCGCATCAGTGGCCAAGAGCGCCGACTCATGCCCGCCCCCGCGTTGGCTTGAGCGCCGGTTTGCTGCTCGCTGGCGGCCCATACAGCAGTGTGACGCGTGCCGCTTGTTGCACGTCGCGCCGCACCACCCGCTGCACATCGGCGGCGCTGACGGCCTGCAAGGCGGCCAAGTCGCGTTCGGCTGCAGCAGCATCCGCGCGCAGCATCGCCGCCATGCCCGCCAGCTCGGCCAGCCCCTGCGCGGTCTGGCGCTTGATCAGGGCGGCGGTCATCAACTGCGTCTTGACCTTGTTCAACTCGCGCGCTGAAACCGGCTCCTCGGCCAGGCGCTGCACCTCACGCGCCAGTGGCGCCACCAGTGCGGCGGCGCTTGTGCCTCCTGCCGCCACCGCATGGGCGACCAATAAGCCGGCTTCGGCATTGAGCTGGGCCTCGAAGCCCACGCTCTGCGCCACTTGCCCGTTGTAGACCAGCCCCTTGCTCAAACGCGCCGACTCTCCCTGCGACAGTAGCGCTTGAGCGACCTGCCAGACGATGGCGTCCGGGCTGTCGGCGCGCGGCCCTTGCCAAATCAATAGGGCGGCCGGCTGCGGTGCTTGGCTGGCCGGCAGCCGGTAGGTTTGATCAAGCACCCGGCGCGCTTCAACAACGTTGTTGCGCGGGATTGGCCGGCTGGGCCTGGGGATGCTGCCGAAATAATGGTTTACAGCCTCGTCAAGCTGGCGCGCATCGAAGGCCCCGGCAACAAGCAAGACGGCATTGTCCGGGCGGTAGTAGTTGGCGTGGAATTCGCTCACATCGGCCAGAGTGGCGGCGTCCAACTCCTCGATATTGCCGCTGACAGGGCGCCGGTAGGGATGTGTCTGGTAGCCAAAGCTGGGCACCGCATTGAAGAGTTGGCCGTAGGGCTCACTCAGCACGTTTTGCCGGTATTCCTCTTTGACGACGGCACGCTCGCTGTCAAAGTTGGCCTGATCCACGGTAAGGTTGGACATGCGCTCGGCCTCGGCCCACAAAACGGGTTCGAGGTGATTGGCCGGCACGACGCAGTGGTAGGCGGTCGAGTCCTCGGTGGTGAAGGCATTGTTGCTGCCGCCGACATCCTCCGTCATGCGGTCGAATTGCTCGTTAGCCATATGGCGGGTGCTTTTGAACATCATGTGCTCAAACAGATGCGCAAAGCCGCTGCGGCCGACCGGATCATCCTTGGAGCCGACCCGGTACCAGACCTGCACGCTGACCGTGGCGCCGGTACCGGTACCCGCATTCGGCAGGGCGATGAACTCCAGGCCATTGGCCAGGACGCGCCGCCGCAGGGTCAGTGGGGCAAGCTGCACCGGGCTCGCCGGTGCGCCCATGCTATGGAACGCGGCCATGCCGGCCCCGGCCAGCAGCAGGCGCCGGCGTGGCCAAGAAATCGGGCCCTTCATTGCAAAACTACTTTCATGCTGGCAAGCATATCTGCGCTGCTGACATGCCGCTGTCAGCAGGCGGCTGGCAAACTCGTGGCCTTGCCGAACCGGAGTGCTTGATGAAATTCGCATACACGATTGTTTATGTCGCTGATGTAGCGGCGTCCTTGGCTTTTTTCGAGGTTGCGTTTGCTCTGCCTACGCGCTTTTTGCATGAGTCGGGCAGCTATGGCGAGCTTGAGACCGGCGCCACGGCCTTGGCCTTTGTGGACCACGCGACGGCGCGCGACAGCATGGGCGGCGACTACATCGCCGCTGGTGCGAGCAAGCTGCCCTTGGGGATGGAGATAGGCTTGGTCACCGACGACGTCGCGGCCGCTTTCGAGCGTGCCGTCAAGGCCGGCGCGCAAGCTTTGACGCCCCCGCTGACCAAACCCTGGGGTCAGACGGTCGCCTATGTGCGCTGCCCGGACGGCACGCTGGTGGAGCTTTGCACGGCGATGGCATGAACCAGTGAAGCCTAAGCCATCGCCAATGCGCGGTCTTGGCCCCAAGAGCCGGGCGCAACTGGCGGCCCTGGGTGTGCACAGCCTGAGTGAGTTGCGCGCGCAGGATGCCATCGAGCTCTACGCCCGGCTCAAGCGCCAATGGCCGGGCGCCAGCATGAATCTGCTCTACGCGCTGATCGGCGCGCAAGACGATCTCGATTGGCGTGAGGTGGCGCGTGAGCGCCGTACCGAGTTGTTGTTACGACTCGACGATCTGGGCTTGGCACCCAAGTAAACCTGCCCCGCCGCTTAACATCGGGGTCATGCTCACATCGCTCGATCTTGCCCTGCTCTACCTCGTCGCCTCGGTGCTGGGCGTGGTGGTCTGTCGCCAGCTGAAATTGCCGCCGATGCTGGGCTATTTGGTCGTCGGCGTGCTGGTCGGGCCGAACGCGCTGGCGCTGGCCGGCGACACCGCCAGCATCCGCTATCTGGCCGAATTCGGCGTGGTCTTCTTGATGTTCGTGATCGGGCTGGAGTTCAATCTGCCCAAGCTCTACAGCATGAGGAGGCTGGTGTTCGGTCTGGGCCTGTGGCAAGTCGTCATCAGCATCGTGGGCACAGTCGGCCTGCAGGGTTTGTTGACCTGGGCCTTTAGCGCGCTGGGCGGCAGCTTGGGCCTGGACTGGAAGGGCGCGCTGGTGCTGGGCGCAGCGATGGCGATGAGCAGCACGGCCATCGTGGCCAAGCTGATGGCCGAGCGACTGGAACTGGAGAGCGAGCATGGCCGGCGCGTGATCGGGGTGCTGATCTTCCAGGATTTGGCCGTCGTGCCCTTGCTGGTGATGATCCCGGCGCTGAACAGCGGCGGCGCCGAAATGGCCGAATCTCTGATCTGGGCTACTTTCAAGGCGGTGCTGCTGCTGACGATTTTGTTGGTCGGCGGGCAAAAAGTGATGCGCTGGTGGCTGACCCGGGTCGCCAGTCACAAGAGCGATGAGCTGTTCATGCTCAATCTGCTGCTGGTCACGCTGGGCCTGGCCTGGTTGACCGAGCATATGGGCTTGTCGCTGGCGCTGGGTGCTTTTGTGGCGGGCATGCTGATCGCCGAGACCGAATACAAGCACCAGGTGGAAACCGATATCCGGCCCTTTCACGATGTCTTGCTGGGTCTGTTTTTCATCACCATAGGTATGAAGCTGGACTGGCACATCTTGGTCGATCAATGGTGGTTGGTGCTGCTGCTGAGCGTCTTGCCGGTGCTGGTCAAGTTCGGCCTGATCGCGGGCCTGGCCTGGCTTTTCAAGGCGCCCACCGGTGTGGCGCTGCGCACCGGTATTTATTTGGCGCAGGCGGGTGAGTTTGGCTTTGTGATCTTGACGCTGGGCGCCCAGCATCAGCTGGTGGCGCCGCAATACATCAGCCCGGTCTTGGCCGGCATGGTGCTGTCGATGCTGGCCTCGCCATTCCTGATCATGTATAGCAACCGCATCGTGATGAAGCTGTCCAGCAGCGACTGGATGATGCAGTCGCTGCAACTGACGACGATTGCCAAGAAAGCCTTTAAGGCCGAGAGTCATGTGATCATCTGCGGCTACGGCCGCAGCGGCCAGAATCTGGCGCGGCTGCTGGAGGGCGAGAACATCCCCTATATGGCGCTGGACCTCGACCCCGACCGTGTGCGCCAAGCGGCCGCCGCCGGCCAGAGCGTTGTATTCGGCGACGCGGCGCGCCTGCAAAGCCTGATGGCGGCGGGTCTGGCGCGTTCTAGCGCGGTGGTGATCAGCTACCCCGACACGCCCTCGGCGCTGAAAATCTTGCACCTGGTGCAGCAACACGCGCCGCAGGTGCCGGTGATCGTGCGCACGATCGACGACCGTGACCTGGAGCGCCTGCGCGCGGCCGGTGCTACCGAGGTGGTGCCCGAGGCGATCGAAGGTTCGCTGATGCTGGCCAGCCACGCGCTGGCGCTGGTCGGCGTGCCGATGCGGCGGGTGATCCGCCTCACGCGTGACGCGCGGGATGCCCGTTACGGCTTGCTGCGCGGCTACTTTCACGGCGCGGACGACGATACTGCCGAGGAGCGCCATCACGCGCGTCTGCGCACCGTCACGCTGCCCGCCAGCAGCGCCTATGTGCATCAAGCGCTGGGCTTGCTGGCCCTGCATGCGGGCGATGTGTCGGTGGTGTCGGTGCGGCGCGCCAACGGCGCGGTGGTGGCGGCGGACGATCAGCTCTTGCTGAATGCCGGTGACACCCTGGTGTTGTCCGGCGTGCCCGAGGCTTTGGCCTTGGCCGAGGAAAAACTGCTCAGGGGCTGACCCAGTCCTCGCTACTCATCATGCCTTGATGATGGCTCAGGAATAGCTGCCCGTCGAACCAGCGCGTCCAGTCGCTGGCCTTGAGCAGGTCCAATACCGGGCCTTTGACCTCGGACAGATCCAGGCGCAGCCCCTGGCGCTTGAGGCTGGCGTGCAGTTCGCGCAGAGCTTCTAGGCCGCTGAAGTCAATGCTGTTGACCGGCGACATCATGATCACCACCCGCCGCACATCGGGGAACTTGCTCAAATGCCCTTGCACCACATCGGCCAGGCTGCGTGCGTTGGTAAACAAGAGGCTCTCGTCGATGCGCAAACCCATCACATCAGACTGGCATTCGACCGCATAGCGCTCGACATTGCGGTAATGCTCAGTGCCCGGTACGCGCCCGAGCAAGGCCACATGAGGCCGCGCGCTGCGCTTGAGCAAGAGGGCGATAGCGCCCAACACGCCCAGGCCTAAGCCGGCCGCCACACTCCAGCACAGCACGATCAGCGTCACCGCGCACATCAGCACGGCCTCGCTGCGCGCATAGGCCCAAGCTTCCACATAGGGTTGCCACTTCAGCCCCGAGAGCACGGCCACCATGATGGTGGCGGCCAGCACCGATTTGGGTAGCCAGGCCAGCGGCTCGGCCAGCAGCAGCAGCGCTAAGCCCATCAGCGCAGCGATGTAGACACCGGTCATGCGGGTACGTCCGCCCGCCTCATGCGTGAGCACGCTGCGCGAAAAGCTGCCGGCCACCGGCATGCCGCCGCTGAAGGCTGCCACCAGGTTGGCGCCGGCCAGGCCGCGCAACTCGGCCGCCGGGTTGACGCGAGCGCCGCCCAAGGTGACGCGCCGCCGCCCCAGCGACTCGGCCACCACCAGGCTTGAGACATAGGCCATCAAGGCCAAGAGCAGCGCATGTGGCAGCATCAAGGCCCACAGCTGGGCGTCCAGCGGCGGGGCGCCCAGCGGCAGCGCCAAGGGCGGCAGCTGGCCCAGCAAGGCCACGCCATGGGTCTGCGCCTGGCTCCAATAGGCCAAAGCCATCGCAGCCAGCAGCAGCAAAAGCGGGGCCAAGCGGGCCAGCACCGGGCTCAAGACGCGCCGCCCGGTCAGCAGCAGGGCGACGCTCAGGCCACCCAGCAAGGCGGTCGCGCCATGCCAGGGTCGCGCGCCTTGCAGGAGGCTGATGAGCACGGCCGGCAAGTCAAAGCCCTTGGCCGTGCTGCCCAGCAAGACCGGCAATTGGCTCAGCGCAATCGCCAAGGTTGCGCCGGTCTCGAAGCCATGCAACACCGGCACCGACAGCAGCGAGGCCAGTGCGTCCAGGCGCAAAAAAGCCGCCAGCGCCAAAATCAAGCCGACTTCGGCCGCCAAGACCAGTGCCCCACCGCTGGGGCTGACGCCGGCGGGCAAGCCGCCCAGCGCTTGCGCAATCATCAGCGCCAGCACCGCCACCGGGCCCACGCCCAGCACCGGGCTTGAGCCTAAGGCGGCATAAGCCAGCAGCGGCAACAAGCTGGCATAAAGGCCGATCTGTGGCGGCAGCCCCGCCAACATCGCATAGGCCAGGCATTGCGGGATCAGCAGGACCGCGACCACCAAAGCGGCCAAGATGTCGGCCTGCGCAAGTTCGCGACCGTAATGAAAGGAAAACTTCATCGCCTTGTGCGTCAGGCCGGTGGCCCCAAGACCTGCAGGAGGCTGACCCGCTCGGAGGAGCAGGCCGCGTCGAAATCGGCCTCGATCTGCATCAAGGCATCGCTGTCGCGCGCGTCCACGGTGGCGATGCCCATCGCGCGGTTGCGGCCACGCGACTTGGCGGTGTAGAGCGCCATATCGGCCCAGTTGACGGCCTGCTCCCACTGCAGGGCAAGCTTGGACGGAGGCAAGGGGAAATGCGCAAAACCGATAGACACCGTCACCCGCAGCGGGCCGCTGTCGGTGTTGATGGGCTGGCCGCCGACGCCGCGCAGAATGCGCTCGGCCAGGTGAGAAAGATCGGCCAGGCTGACGCCGGGGGCAAAGACCAAAAACTCCTCGCCGCCCCAGCGCACCACCAGATCTTCGGCCCGCACCGCATGGCTGAGGCGACGCGCCACCTCGCAGATCACGACATCGCCGATGCCGTGGCCATGCTGGTCGTTGACATGTTTGAAGTGATCGATGTCTATCATCAAGAGCGCGCCATTGAACTCGGCCGGCGCTTGCTGGGCCATCACTGCTAGGAAATGGCGGCGGTTGGCCAGGTCGGTCAGCGGGTCGCGCTCGCTTTGCGCGCGCAGCAAGGCCTCGTTGGCTTTCAGCAGCCGGTTGGCCTCGCGCACCCGCTTGACCATCACCGCCGCCAGGCCGATCGACAGCGCGAGCAAGGCCGCCACGGCCAGGCCGACCTGCTGTGCAAGATGGCGGTTAGCGAGCTGCTTGTCGACCAGGGTTTTGTCTCGGATCAGCAGATCCAGATCGGCCTGCTTGCGTTCGCTGTCGTATTTGACTTTCAACTGTTTCAGCGACGCTTCGCGGTTCAGGGCGACCAGCTCCGCGCTCAGGCTGCGTTCGGCATGGAAGTTGGCCAAAGCCTCTTTGGCCTGGCCGGCTGCGGCCCAGGCTTCGCCTTCTTCACGCAGCTCTTCGATCAAGACGGCGTGGTCGCTCCAGTCCTGGCGCATCTCAGCCAAGAGCGTCAGCTCGCGGCGGGCGCGCTCAAATTGACGCGCTTGGATCAGGGCCAGGGCGAGGTTGTGGCGGGCCGCCCGTTCCAGTCGCTGATCTCCCAGTGCATGCAGCTGCGGCAAGGCCAGCTCGGCCGCCGTGGCGGCTTTTTGGGGCTGTTGCAACTGCACATAGACGTCGGACAAGCCAATCTGCATCTGGGCCATCAAGCGCGGTGCGTCGGCTTGGGTGGCTAAGGCCAAGCCCTCCTCCAGGGCGCGCAATTGATCGGCCGGACGACCCGAGCGCGAGGCCAGCGCCGATTCAAAACTCTTCATATGCGCCATGGCCAGCACATCGCCCTCGGCCGTTTTCTGGCCCTGCGCCAGCCAGCGATTTGTTTCGTCTACTTGGCCCAAATAGTGGCTGAGCATGGCCAAGTGCCCCATGCTCAACGCGCGTAAATAGTTGTCCTTGCCCGCCTCTGCCAGAGCAAGGGCTTGCCGGGCGGAGGCCTCGGCCAGACTCAAAACGCCTTCGTTTTGCTGCTTGCGGACCAACACACGCAAGGCCGCCCAAGCGCTGCGGAAGTCGCAGTCTTTGGGCATGCTCGGCATGCGATTGGCCCCCCCCTGGCCCAGCCGGCATGCCGGCTCCAGGCCGGCCAGCGCTTTTTCGGCATGTTCGGCGGCTTGCAGGCTGCGGCCACCTTGGTCGGCGTGCAATGCGCGCAAGAGACTGACCTGGGCCTGGCTGTTTGGATACTGGCTCAAATTGCTGGCGATGGCTTCGACGGCGGTGTCATTGCCGGCCGCAGCTTGCATGCGACCTTCGGCCAGCAGCAGTTGCTGGCTGTGGGCCGCGTGGGCCGGATCCAGCCGCAATTTCTGCAAGATTTGCAGGGCCAGGGCCGGCTTGTCGTAGGCGATGCGTTGCAAGCGGGCGAGTTGATTGTCCAGGGCGGGATTGAAGGCCGCTACGCCCCCTGCATTGCTGCCAGCGGCGCCTTCAAGGGCATGGGCGCTGCCAGCGAGCGTGCAGATCAGCCACAAGCCCGTGTAAATCCAGCGTTTGGCGCTGTAGAGACGCAGCGCTGTCATGTCGGCGGCGACACCGGTTCGGGGCCTTGCAAGGCGAGCAGTTGCACGCTGCCCTCATGCCAGGCCGCCTCCATGCGGGCCGCCAGCAGCAGCAGGCTGGCTTCGTCCTCGGCGGCGATGGATTGGATGCCATAGGCCTTGTTGCGGCCATGAGCCTTGGCCATATACATCACGGTGTCGACCAAATCGATGGCGCGCTCCCAACTCAGCGCCAGGCCTTGCGGTGCGATGGGGAAGCTGGCGAAGCCGATCGAGGCGGTGATGGGAATGCTTTGTCCGCCGTGGCTGACGGGCTCGCTGCCGATATGGTCCAGCAGGCGCTGCGCCAAAGTGCCGGCATAGGCGGCGTCCCGGGTGTCGACCACGATCAAGAATTCCTCGCCGCCCCAACGTACGACCAAGTCCTCGTCCCTGAGTGTGCTGCGCAGGCGCTTGGCAATTTCGATCAAGACGCTGTCACCGGCGGCATGGCCGTAGCCGTCATTGATGCGCTTGAAGTGGTCGATGTCGATCAGGAATACCGTGCCGCTGAGCCGGCCTTGGTCGGCCAGGCGTTTGATGGCGGCCTGGAAGTGACGCCGGTTCGACAGACCGGTCAGCGGGTCGCGCTCACCCTGCACGCGCAGCGCGGCGTTGCTGCTGGCCAGTGCAAGATTGGTTTTGCGAATGCGCTGATAGGCCAGGCCCAGCAGCACGCCGGACAAGAGCACGCAGCCGCCCAGCGCCGCCCACAACTTGAGGCGCAGATCGCGCTCGCGCAACTGCTCTGACTTCAAGTTCATATCGCGGTTCAGGAGTTCCAGCTCTTGGGCGCGGCGTTCGTCGTCGTAGCGGGCCTGCGCCTCAAGCACGGCCTTGCGGGTGTCGGCGCGTAGCGCCTGATCGATCAGCTTGCGGTAGCGGTGATACGCATCGGCGGCCCCGGGCAGATCACCGGCTTTTTCCAGATAGGCACCCAGCTCTTGCCAACCAATCGAGGCGCCGCTGTTGGCGCCGCGCTTTGCGTCGATGGCGATGCCTGCCAAGGCGTCACGCTTGCCTTCTTCAACGCGCTTGAGCGCAATTTTGGCCAGGCCCATATTGGCCAGCGCCACGGCTTGAGAGGACAGGTCCTGGGTCTTCATTGCCAGCGGCAAGGCTTCCTCGGCCAAGCGCAAGGCCTCGGTGTAATTGCCCTGCTTGAGGTGGTAATCGGCGTAATTGGCCAGGGCCAGTGAGAGCAAGTCCTCGACGCCGGAGCGCCGCGCATGAGCCAGGGCTTCTTGCTTGGCGCGCTGGGCCAAAGCGTGCTTGCCCAGCTCGGCGTAGATGATGCCGCGCATGGTCTGCACATTGAGCAGCATGTAAGTGTCGGGGTCACGTTCGGCTTCCAGCAAGGCCTCGTTGATGGTTTGCTCGGCACGCTCCAGCTGTTGGGCCTCTACATAGGTGTTGGCCAGGCTGCCGAGCAGATCCACCCGGCGCCAGGCCTCGCCGGTTTTCTCGGCCAGCTTGAGTGCCTGGTGCAGGTTCAGCAAGGCCGCGTCGGCGTTGCCGGTGTCCGATTGCAGGGCGCCCAGCAGACTGTAGGCGCGCCGCAGCGCCGAGGTCGGGCCGGCCGAGTAGCTGTTCAGATCGGACAGCTCCTTTTTGGCCAACTCCAGCTGACCCGATTGGGCCAACAAGCGCGCACGCAGCACATGCTGCGCCAGCTTGGCTTCCGCCGCGAGGCGCGGATTTGGCCACTCGCGCATGAGCTTCATGTGGGATTCGGCGCTCGCCGTGTCGCGCCGATTGATGGCCAGGTTGCTGCGCAGTATCAGCAGCTCCAGCAGCTCCGCGCTGCCCGGCTTGACGCGGGCTTGCAAGGCGAGCAGATATCTTTCGCTCTCGACCGGCTTGACCGGCCCGGCGCGTTCGATGCGCTCCAGCTCTTTCATCACGCTCGCGTCGCTTGCGCCGGTGGCGGGGGCTCTGTCTATGTCGGCAGCTGGTGCGGCCGAGCTGGCAGGCGCCGGCTCGACCAAGGGCTCGGGTTTGCAAGCGCTCAAGCCCAGACCCAGCAGCGCCAAGCTCAGGCAGCAGATCAAAAGCCGGTGCGCGCAATATGCAGGGCCCAGCCGCCGGCCCACGGGTGACCGTGCCGCTTGTTTGCCTGCGGAGTTGACGCTGCTCATTGCCCTTGCTATCGACATCGTGGCGACCGACTTGATTCACTGTCCAGCGGCGCGGCGGCCGCATGTGGCGTATTCACGCCGGCTCGGCTGCAGTGTAGTGAAGGCCAAGCCGCTTCAAGCGCTTTTGAGCCCGCTTTTGCACCCCCATCATCATCAGCATTAACCCGCGGCCGTCTCGCCAATGGGGGTGACGTGCGGGTGTCATGTGACCTCGCTTTGCTCTTTAAAAAGATATTGACTATTCAATAGATGTGAAAAATAATCTATTAAACGATAGTTGGTAAACATATGCGCATCACCAAGTCCCAAACCGAGAAGAACCGCCGGCAAGTCATTCAGACTGCGGTGGACCTGATGACGAGCCAGGGCTTCGAGGGCACGACGATGAAGCAGATCGCTCGCGCTGCCGACTTGGGCGATGCGACGATTTACAAATACTTCCCCAGCAAGGAGAAGCTGGTGCTGGCCTACTTCGAGCAGGCTGTCGCGGATGCCTTGGTGCAGATCGGCAAAACCAAGGGTTTGGCCTCCTTCAGCTTGCAAGAGCGCATGCAGTTGCTGATCGACGCCTTGCTGGAGCAGTTTTTGGCCGATCGCGAGTTCGTGGCCTTGGCCCACAAGTTGGTGGCGGGCGCGCCTTTGCTGCTGATGGGTGAAGACCTGCCCGGCAAAACGCTGCTCAAGCAGGCCTTTGCGGACATGCTGGAGCAGGCCGAGGAGAAGGGCGAAATCGCGGCTTGCGGCTTCAAGCCGAGTTTGGCGGCCTTGCTGGCCGACAGCGTCTATGCCATCACCGCCTATTGGCTGCGCGACGACTCCGACGAGTTTGCCAACACCACGCAGATGGTCGATCTGAGTCTGGATCTGCTGGTGCTGGCCTTGCACAGTGGCATTGTCAACAAGGCTTTGGATCTGGGCGGCTTCTTGCTGCGCAGCCAGTTGACGCGCTTGCTGCGCGATGGCAATGGCTTGCTCGACTTGCTCAAGCTGGCGCGCAGCGGTTTGGCCAGGGGCGCGGCATGAACAGCGTGGCCGGCCACAACCACTGGCTGCTGCTGGGTGCCGGCCTGAGCGCCATCGCGGCCTTGCTGCATGTGGCCATCATCTTCGGTGGCGGCGACTGGTACCGTTTTTTTGGTGCCGGCGAGGCAATGGCTCGGATGGCCGAGGCGGGCCGCAGCTATCCGGCCCTCGTCACCACCGGCATTGCCTTGCTGCTTTCGGTTTGGAGCGCCTACGCGCTGGCCGGCGCCGGTTGGGCTTTGGCGGCTGGGCTGCCGTGGATCAAGGCGGCGCTGATTGCCATCACCGGCGTCTACCTGCTGCGCGGCTTGGCGCCCTTGCCGCTGTGGCTGCTGGCGCCTGCGCAAGTGACGCCATTCTGGATTTGGAGCTCCTTGATCTGCGGCGTTTTCGGCCTAGTTCACCTGATTGGCCTGATCCAGGTCTGGGGCCGACTATGAGCATGGTCGCCCTATGCCCCTTGCCCGCCGGCAGCCGCATCTTGCGGGCCGAGCCGGGCGCGGATTTCTCGGACAGCTATCGCTTCGCCAGCATCGAGCCCGAAGCCAGTGTCTTGGCGCAGTTTCTCGCGCTGAGCGCACGCACGCCGGCCTGGATGGACTTTTTGATGGCGCTGCGCAACCAGGCGGTGCGCTGGGTCGGGCTGAAGAACCTCGGCGCGATGGCCGTCGGTGACCCGCACAAACTGGCCTCCAGCTACTTGCCCGGTGACCGGGTCGGCATCTTCACGCTGCAATTCGCGGACTTCAACGAAGTCATTCTGGAGGACCGCGACAAGCATCTGCATGTGCAGGTCTCGCTGTTCAGGTTGGGGCAGGATGAATTGCAGATCAGCACCGTCGTGCACATCCACAACCGGCTCGGCCGCGTTTACATGAGCGTCGTTGGCCCGGTGCATGGCTTGATCGTGCCGATGATGTTGAGGCGGCTCGGCCATGTCCACTAAAGCACCGCGTACCGGCCGCCTGGCCCGCGGCGCGATTGCCGGGCTGGCAGTGGCCCGCGCCGGTGCGGCTCAGCTGAGCCACCATGTGCAGGCGCTGACCCGTAGCCCAGAACAGGCAGAACAGACCGAACAAGCCCGGCTCGCCCATCAGGCCAAGCTCGGCCGCATCCTGTTTGCCGCCTTGAATCAACTCAAGGGCACGGCCTTGAAGGCCTCGCAGCTGCTGAGTCTGGAGCTGGGCTTGCTGCCCGAGGGTATGCGTGAGGAACTGGCCAAAGCGCATTACCAGGTCACGCCGCTGAACCGGGCCTTGGTGATCAAGCTGCTGCGCCAGGAGTTTGGCCAAGGGCCGGATGATTTATTCGCTCAGTTCGAGCCGAGCGCCTTTGCCGCCGCCAGCTTGGGGCAAGTGCACGGCGCGACCTTGGCGAGCGGCGAGGCGGTCGCCGTCAAGCTGCAATATCCTGGCATGGCTGCCTCCATCGGCAGCGATATGGCGATGCTGCGTACCTTGCTGCAGACTTTTGCGCGCGGCTCGGACAGCTTGCCCAAGGCCGACATCGTCGAGCGTGTGCTGGTCGACATCGAAGCCAAGCTGGCCGAAGAGCTGGACTATCACCGCGAAGCCGAGCAATTGCAATGGTTCGCGCAGGCCCTGGCCGGGCGACCTGGGCTGGTGCTGCCGCGGACCTTCGCGCACCTGAGCAGCAAACGGGTGCTGACGATGCAGCGCCTGCTCGGCATGCATCTGAATGAATGGTTAGCGACAGAGCCCAGCCAAGCCGAGCGCGACCATTTCGGCCAATTGCTGTTCGACACCTTCTTGTTCAGCCTGTTCGAGCTGCGTCGCCTACAGGCGGACCCGCATCCGGGCAACTATCTCTTCATGGCCGAGGGCCGGCTGGGGCTGCTGGACTTTGGCTGTACCAAGCAGCTCAGCGAGAAATTCTGTGTCGGTATCAGCGGGGCCTGGTCGGCCATGCTGTGTCAGCCCTGCGACTTGGATAGGCTGCAACAGATCTATTTGGAACTGGGCTTGATCGCAGCCAGCTTGAGCAAGGCCGATTTCCGCGAACAGCTGATGCCGGCGCTGGCAGAGACCCTGGCCTGGCAGACCGCGCCCTTTGCTGTGGCCGTCTATGACTTCGGCCAGCATCCGGTGATGCCCAGGCCCGACCCGGCGCAGCAACGCCTGGCGGTGAATTTTCTCCAAGCGGTAACACCCGAGTTGCCTTACTTTGACCGCGCCTACCTCGGCCTGGTGTTGATGCTCAAGTCACTCGGCGCGCGCGTGCGCACCAGCAACCAGTGGATAGGCCCAAGCACTACAGCACCGACGCCATGAGTAAACGAAACCTGCAAATCGCCACCGCCTTGCTGGGTCTGGTCCCCTTGCTCACCGGCCTGCTCGGCATGGCCGGTCTTGCCGACCCGCTCTACGCCGCAGCGGGCCTGCCTGCCAACAGCCTGCTGGACAGCAATCTGCGCTTTCTCAGCGGGGTCTGGTGCGGGCTGGGCGTCGCGGTGCTTTGGATGGTGCCCCGCATCGACACCCAGACCACCTTGTTCCGCGCCCTCTGGGGCATGATTTTTTTGGGTGGCGTCGGGCGGCTGCTGTCGCTGCTTTATGCCGGCTGGCCGCCGCTGCCCTTTGTCGCTTTCACCGCTCTTGAAATCATTGGCGCGCCGCTGTTTGTGCTCTGGCAAACGCGTGTGGCCGCCGCACATGCCGAATAAACCATGAACAACACACACCTCACGCCCCCGCCAACTCAGCGAACCTGGATCGGTCATTGGCTGATGGCCGTGGCCGCGCTGCATACCTTGTTCGCGCTCTTCGTCTTCCAGCGCCCGCTGGTAAACATCCTGCAGCGCGGCTTCTTCAACACCGTGGGGCAAGACCCGCTGACGGCGGCGACCGTCTGGTTTGTGCTGTTCGGCGCGCTGCTGGCCTTGCTGGCCTTGGCGATCACTCCCTTGGAGCGCAGTGGCGACGCTCGCTCCTTGCGCCGCCTGGGCTGGGGCGTGTTGCTGCTCAGCTTGCTGGGCCTGGTGCTGATGCCGAGTTCGGGCTTCTGGCTGGCGCTGCCGGCTGGCTTCGCAATGCTGAGGCGCTCAAGCGTTCGCGCCATCGATTCCATCTAAGGACCAACTCCTATGTCTTCTCGTTTCCTCCTGCTTTTGGCCGGCCTCACGCTGGTGGCCGGCAACTGCTTTGCCGGTGCTTTTGAGTACGAAGTCAAAACCGTCAACTACAAGAATCTGGCCGCCCGGCTGTATTTGCCGAAAACCACCGAGAAGGTGCCGGCCGTGATTGGCTTCGGTGGCTCGGACCCGAGCTGGGGTTTTGCCGAAGCCAATGGGCAGATGATGGCCTCCAACGGCATTGCGGTGATCGGCCTCGTTTACTTCAAGACCGAGCCGGGCTTGCCGGCGACGCTGGACCATATACCGATGGAGTATTTCATCAGCGCGATTGACTACGCCGAAACGGTCAAGGAAATCGACGCCACGCGCATCGGCGTTGTCAGTGGTTCACGCGGCTCGGAAGCCGGCTTCTTGTTGGCGATCTTGGACCCGCGCATCAAATCCGTCGCCATCACGACGCCGAGCAAGGTGGCCTGGTCGGGCATGACGACTTCTCAATCGGCCTGGACCTATCAAGGCAAGGATATTCCGTCCATGGATTTGCCGGACTTGGAAAACGCCACGCAAATCCAGCGCTTCGAGAAGGCGCTGCAAGACAGCGAGAAGGTCAGACAAGCCACTTTTGCGTTTGAAAAAATCGGCGGGCCCATGCTGCTGATCTCGGCCGAAAACGATCAAATCTGGCCCGGCACGCCGATGACGCAAGACATCATGGCCTACTTGAAAGCACATGATTTCAAGTACTCGGCGATCCACAAATCCTATCCAACCGGGCATGGCTTCAGCAAAGAAACCGCGCCCGAGATCAAGCAGATGATCATCGATCATTTTGTGCAGACGCTGAAAAGCGTCGGTCCATGAATTTGCGAGCAGCCGGCCGACTTTCATTGGCTGAGCAAACGAACTCACCGAGCGAAGCCATGAACAGCAGCAATGCCGATCTGCCCCCGGGCCAGCGCGAGCGCGACAGCTTTCCGCGCTTTGGCTTGACGCAATTCGCGACCCGCTTTCCGGCGCAGGTCGACACCATCAGGCTGCAGATCCTGGGCGAGGTCCGAGCGCCTATCGAGATCGGTTTGGCGGAGCTGCAAGGCTTGCCGCGCATTGAGCTGGTCGCCGACTTTCATTGCGTCACAACCTGGACCCACAAAGGCCTGCGCTGGGGCGGCGTGCGCTTTCGCGACTTTTATCAGCAATTGGTTTTGCCCAAAGCCGGGCCCGTGAGCGGCGCCGACTTTGTGATCTTGCGCGGCCAGGACGGAGCGCGCAGCTGCATGTCGCTGCAGGATCTGCTGGCCGAGGATGTGCTGCTTGCCGACTGCCTGAACGGCGAGGCCTTGGGGCTGGACCATGGCGCGCCGCTGCGTTTGCTGGCGCCGGCGCATTACGGCTACAAAAACATCAAGCATCTTGACCGCATTGAATTCCGCCGTAGCAGCGTCGGCTACCGACCCAGCGCCTATCGCTTCATGGAACACCCACGCGCCCGAGTGGCAGCGGAGGAGCGTGGCCGCTGGCTGCCGAACTGGCTGCTGCGACTGCTTTACCGGCCGCTGATTGGCCCAACGGCGGCGCGTTTTGAGCAAGCGCTGAAAGAGCGACGCCCCTAGCTCGCCACAAAGCTGCTGATCGAGCGCGCCGGCGCCAGCGCCTGGCATTGCCTAGCGTCTATTTTGAGCGTGTAGGGAATAGCGGCCTCGCTGCGGTTGAGTACGACCAGCACCTTGCTGCCGTCAGGGTTGATGAAGGCCGTGACCTCCAGGTCTTGCTTGCTGGCCGCGCACAGCAGCCGCTGCGCGCCCGGCTTGATGAAGCGGGCGAAATGGCCGAGATAGTCATAGGAGCTTTGCGGCATCAACTCGCCGGTCTGCCGATTGGCCATGATGGGCGCGCTGCACAAATTGCCGACATGGTTCGGGCCGCCGGTTTCATCCAGCAGCAGGTTCCAGTCAATCCAGCCGACCGTCCAGCGATTCAGATCGTTGATGATGTTGCGGGCATAACGTTCCCCCAAAGCGGCGGAGCCGAGGTGTGGCCCGCCTTCCTGGCAGCCTTCGGTGAAGAGCAGCGCCTTGTCAGGCCAAGCGTCGTGCAGCAGCTGAACATGCTCGAAATGGTCTTCGCCATACCAGTGGAAGCCGCAGCCCCACACATATTGGGCAGCCTTGGGGTCGCTGTAGACGGCTGCCGCGCGCTCCACCATCAGGTCGCGGTTATGGTCCCAGACGATGATCTTGACGTGGCCCATGCCCGCTGCTGCCAAGGCGGGCCCGAGATGGTCGCGTACAAAATCGCGCTCCTGCTCGGCGCTGTAAATGCAGGAATCCCAGCGTTGCGTGGCGGCCGGTTCGTTCTGTACCGTCAGACCCCAGATCGGCACCCCCTCTGCCGCATAGGCCTGGATGAAGCGAACATAACATTGAGCCCAGACGGCGGCATATTCGGGCAGCAACTCACCGCCCTGGTTCATCTGCCCGTTGCTCTTCATCCAGGACGGCGGGCTCCAGGGCGAGGCCAGCAAGCGGATAGATGTCGACCCCGCTTGCTGCGCTACCGCCTGTGCCGCCTTGATCATGGGCAGTAGCGCCTTGCGATCGCGCTCGATATTGAAATGCTCCAGCAGCACATCACCGGCCACCGCCGCATGGGCGTAGTTGCCCAGCGCGAAGTCGCAGCTGTTCATATGCAGCCGGCACAGCGTGTAGCCGTGGCCGCTGTCGGCATCAAAGTATTGGCGCAGCAGCGCGGCGCGCTCGGCTTCGGGCAGCGCGCCCCAGGTGACGGCCGCGGCTTCGGTGAAGGCGCCGCCAAAGCCCAGCAGGGTTTGAAAGCGCCGCCCGCTGTGGACCATCACGCTGGGCAAGTCGCTGTGCGCCGAATTGGCGCCGGCTGGGCTTTGCAGCAACAGCGGCGCTTGTTCGGCGAGCCGGTGTTGGCCGTCGGCCGTGCTCAGCACGCGGCGCAGCTGCAAGGGTTCTGACAAGGAGTTTGAAAGGCCTGGTTTGGATGCGAGCATGGCGCTGGGTGTTTTGAGGTGAGAGGAAAGGAGAGAGGAAAGATGAAGAGGGGCCGAGACATGTGGGCGCTGTTTTTGCACACCAGGGAAAACCAGTGCTTGCTTCATGAAAGCGCTTTCATTACGATTGTGGCATTGCGGCGGCTGCCGTCAAGTGTTCCGAAGTTTGCTTCGCAAAGGATCTCATGAGCCTGAATGCCTCCGCGTCTTTGTATCCGCGTCTGCTTGGCGATGTGGGAGGCACTCATGCCCGCTTCGCCTGGGGCGAGGATGCCGGCGGCGCGGTCGCAGACATCGTCAGTTACAAGTGCGCGGAGCAGGCCTCGCTGCAAGAGGCGATCGCCAGATACCTGGCGGAGCAGGGCAAGCCGCGCCCGCGTGCCTGCGCGATCGGCATCGCCAACCCCATCGTCGGCGACACGGTGCGCATGACCAATCACCATTGGTCCTTCTCGATTGCCCAGCTCAAGCAAAGCTTGGGCGTGCAGCGCCTGGCGGTGCTGAACGACTTCACCGCGCTGGCGCTTTCCTTGCCGGCACTGCGGCCCTCGCAATTGCGCCAAATTGGCGGTGGCAGCGCGGTGGCGGGCGAGGCTATGGCGGTCTTGGGCGCAGGCACCGGCTTGGGTGTGGCGGGGCTTTTGCCGGTTGGAAGTGCTGGAGGTGCAGGCAGTGCTGGCAGTGCCAGCCAGGGCGGCAGCGGAAATTACGCGCCAATCAGCGGCGAGGGCGGCCACGCCAGCCTGGCGGCTATCGATGAGCAAGAGGCGGCCGTCGTCAACTGCTTGCGCCAGCGCTTCGGTCACGCTTCGGCGGAGCGGGCTTTGTCCGGGCCGGGCCTGCTCAATCTCTACCAGGCCGCGGCGCAATTGGCCGGCCGGCCCGCGCCCCTGACCAGCCCCCAAGCGCTGATTGCCGCCGCACGCGAGCAGCGCGATCCGGATTGCTTGGCTGCGCTGGATTTGTTTTTTCGTTTCTTGGGCAGCTTTGCCGGCAATCTGGCGCTGACCTACGGTGCCCGTGGCGGCGTCTATGTCGGCGGCGGCGTCGTGCCGCGCTTGTTGCCGGAACTGGCGGCCTCACGCTTTCGAGAGCGCTTTGAGGCCAAAGGGCGCTTCGCCAACTACCTCGCGGCCGTGCCTACCTTTGTCATCGACGCGGCGGTGTCGCCCGCCTTGATCGGCGCCTCGCGCGCCTTGGATGCGGCAGCGCTCGGCTGAGCGCTGCAAGCCCAAAGCTCGGAAAAACAACAAAGCAAGGGAGTTCCCTAGATTCACCCAAAGGCAAAAATCAGTATGGTTGTGAAAGCGCTTTCAAAACGTCCTGAAAATGACGATTCAGAAAAGTGGGCGAGCCCAGCTTGCCGATAGGCCCATCGAATGAATGTGGCCCTTAGAAAACTACGAACGGAGACAAACATGATCAATTCCCCAGTCCAGCGGGCCAGCCAAGCTGTCGGCCCTGTGTTTCAAATGAGCAAGCTGGCCCTGGCCTGCGGGCTTTGCGTGGCCGGCATGGGCAGCGCCCATGCACAACAAGCAACGCCGCCAGCGAGCGAACAGCCGGCAGCCGCGAATGTGCTGGAGGCCGTGGTCGTTACCGGCATTCGCGGCAGCTTGGGCTCGTCGATGAACCTCAAGCGCAATGCGCAGGGCGTGGTCGACGGTATCGTGGCCGAAGACATCGGCAAGTTCCCCGACACCAATCTGGCCGAGTCCTTGCAGCGCATCAGTGGCGTGTCGATCGACCGCTCGATCGGCGAAGGCTCCAAGGTCACCGTGCGCGGCGTCGGCCCCGACTTCAACTTGGTGCTCTTGAACGGCCGGCAAATGCCCGCCTCCAGCATCGCCGACACCTCGGCCTCGAACTCGCGGGCCTTTGACTTCGCCAACCTGGCCTCGGAGTCGATCGCCGGCATCGAGGTCTTCAAGACCAGCCGTGCCGCGTCGCCGGCCGGCGGCATCGGCGCCACCATCAATATCAAGACCGCCAGGCCGCTGGACAACCCCGGCCTGCGCGCCAGCCTCGGCGTCAAGGGCGTGCACGACACCTCCAACGGTCGCCTGCCCGACCCGCTGCAAGGCAGCGAAGTCACGCCCGAAGTCTCGGGCATCTACAGCAACACCTTCGCCGATGGCAAGTTCGGCATCGCCATCAGCGGCAGCTATCAGGAACGCAATCTGGGCTACAACCAGGCGGCGGTGGCCAATGGCTGGCGGCCCTTTGCCGGCGATGAGAACAACTGGGGCACCATCCCCCAGCCCGGCACGCCAGGCTCCGAGAACATCATCAATCGCCCTGGCCCCACCGATATCTATTCGGTGCCGCAGAACTTTGCCTATTCGGTCAACGGCATTCAGCGCCAACGCACGAACGGCCAGGTGACGCTGCAATACAAGCCCATCAATGACCTAACGGCCACGCTGGACTACACCTACTCCCAGAACAAGATCCAGACCAAGCGCAACGAGTTGTCGGTCTGGTTCAACTTCGGCCCCTCGTCCAGCAGCTGGAACAGCGGCCCGGTCAGCAGCCCCAAGATCTATTCGGAAACTATCGTTCCGGCCACCAGCGATTTGTCCATGGGCGGCGCGCAATACGCAACCAAGAACGAGAACAACTCCACCGGCTTCAACCTGGCCTGGAAGGCGAGCAACAAGCTCACCTTGGAGTTTGATGCCCACCATTCGACGGCGACATCCGGTGCCGACAGCCCTTACGGCTCCAACTCCAGCCTGGGCACGGCCAGCTTCACGCGCGGCACCACGGCCGTGGACTTCACCCAGAAGTTCCCGGTCCTGAGCGTGGCCGGCGGCAATATCGACGCATCCAAGATGATGGTGACCGGCTCATCGTTCCGCAACAGCTATATGAAGTCGTCGATCGACCAAGGCCAACTGACCGGCAACTACAAGCTCTCGGACGAATCGCGTCTGGACTTCGGCATGAGCCTGAACAAGGTCGACAACCGCTCGGCCTTCTCCAATGTGCAGCGCGACACTTGGGGTGGCGCCACCAATGCCGCCGACTATCCGGACAATGTCTGGCGCGCCGACAGCATCAGCCCCTATTTCAAGCAAATGAGCGGCCATGACAGCCCGGCGCTGTTCAACCAGTTCTTCACCTTCGACTTCGAGACGGTGCGCGCCCTGGCCGCCAAGGCTGCTGGCGACGATTCGCTCTACCGCGCCTCCAACCAGTTCACGACCGACCGCAAGGTGCAGGAAAAGACCCAGAGCGGCTTTTTGCAGTACAGCACCAGCTGGGAGTTAGGCCTGCCGGTCAATGCCGCTTTCGGTGTGCGTTACGAGAAAACCGATGTGACGGCCACCGCTCTGGTGCCCACCGCCACCGGTATCAATTGGGTGGCCAATAACGAGTTCTCGGTGCAGTTTGGTGCCCCTGGCTACACCACGCTGGAAGGCAGCTACAAATACTTCCTGCCCAGCGTGGACGTGGACGTGGACGTGACCCGCGACGTCAAGGCACGCGCCAGCTATAGCGAAACCATTGGCCGTCCCGGCTGGGGTGACATCCAGGGCGGGCAGACGCTGAACCAGCTGGCCCGTATCGACGGCGGCACCGGCGCGCAGGGCAACCCGGCGCTGAAGCCCTTGAAGTCCAAGAACTTCGATTTGTCCGGCGAGTGGTACTACGGCAAGGCCAGCTTCTTGTCGCTGGGCTACTTCAAGAAGAACATCGAGAACTTCATCGGCACCACGACGACGCAGGGCACGCCTTTCAATCTGCGCACGCCGGCCGGCGGTGCCTTCTTCAAGGAGGCGATCGCCAAGGGCTGCGTCACGTCCGACATCACCTGTATCCGCAACTACATCTTCCTGAACAAGAACGGCCAGGGCGGGGTGGTGCGAGGCAAGGATGATGCCAACGGCAACCAGACCGGCGTGATCCCCGGCCAGGCCAGCGATCCGATCGCCACCTTCGCCATCACCACACCAGCCAACCAGCGCAAAGACAGCCTCAACGGCCTGGAGTTCAACGTCCAGCATATGTTCGGCAAGAGTGGCTTCGGCGTCTCGGCCAACTACACCTATGTCACCTCGGGGCTCAAGTACGACAACAAGAACCGAGGCGAGCAGTTCGCCTTGGAGGGCTTGAGCGACTCGGCCAACTTGGTCGGTTTCTACGAGAACGACAAATGGTCGGTGCGTGTGGCCTATAACTGGCGGGATGAATTCCTGACCTCGCGTTTCGACGGCACCGGCTTGCCCAACCCGGTCTATACCGATGCCTATGGTCAGGTTGACGTCAATATTGGCTACAAGCTGACCGAGAAACTGAGCCTGCAGGCCGAGGTGATCAACCTCAATGACGGCGTACAGCGTTTGCACGGCCGCAACAAGGATCAGCTGCTGTACGCCACACAGACAGGGCCACGATATATGTTCGGAGCGCGCTACACCTTTTGATAGGGCGAGATGACCGAGGTGATCAAGCAGATCGTGATTTTGGGCGGGGGCTCGGCCGGTTGGCTGAGCGCCGCCTTGATCGCGGCCGAACATGGGGAGGGCCTGCAGGTGACGCTGCTGGAGTCGCCCGATGTGCCGGCCATTGGCGTCGGCGAGGGCACTTGGCCAACCATGCGCGACACCTTGCACAAAATCGGCATCAGCGAGACCGACTTGGTGCGCGAGTGCGAGGCTACGTTCAAGCAAGGCTCCAAATTCGTCGGCTGGGTCAATGGCCGTGCCGACGATCAATACGCTCATCCCTTTGTACTGCCGCAGGGCTATACCGAAGCGAATCTGGTGGCGGCCTGGCTGCAGCAGCACGCGAATGTACCGTTTGCGGAACTGATGAGCTTTCAGCCCCATCTTTGCGCGGCCGGTCTGGCGCCCAAGCAGGCGGCCACGCCGGAGTTCGCGGCAGTGGCCAACTATGGCTATCACTTCGACGCGGTCAAATTCGGTCACCTTCTGCGCCGACATTGCCTGGAAAAGCTTGGCGTCAAACATGTGCAAGACCACATGGTCGGCGTCAACTCACACGCCAATGGCGATATCGCTTCGCTGCAGACCCAGGTGCATGGAGCACTGAGCGCTGATTTGTTCATTGACTGCAGCGGCATGGCTTCGCTGCTGCTCGGCCAGCACTTCGGTGTGCCCTTGCTGTCGCAGCAAGATGTCTTGTTCAATGACAGCGCGCTGGCGCTGCAAGTGCCTTACCCCCGGCCCGATAGTGCGATTGCCTCGCAGACCATTTCGACGGCGCAAAGCTGCGGCTGGATCTGGGACATCGGCCTGCAGACGCGGCGCGGCATTGGCTATGTCTATTCGAGCACGCACAGCTCGGACGAGGCGGCTGAAATCGAGCTGCGCGCCTATGTGACCAAGACCGGCGGAGCCGCCGAAGCTTTGACCGCCCGCAAACTGAGTTTCAAGCCCGGCTACCGGGCCCGCTTCTGGCACAAGAACTGTGTTGCCATTGGTCTTTCAGCCGGCTTTATCGAGCCGCTGGAGGCTTCTGCGCTGGCGCTGGTTGAGTTGTCGGCCACGTTGGTGAGTGAAGAAATGCCGGCTAACCGGACGCTGATGGACATTGCTGCCCAGCGCTTCAACGATGCCTTTACTTACCGCTGGGAGCGGGTGATCGATTTTCTGAAACTGCATTACGTCTTGAGCCAGCGCCGCGACAGCGCTTATTGGCGCGAACAGGCCGCGAGCACGCCGCCGCGGCTGCAAGAGCTGCTGGCGCAATGGCAGCACCGCCCGCCCTCGCGGCACGACTTCCACCGCATCGAGGAAATGTTCCCCTCGGCCAGTTATCAATACGTGCTCTACGGCATGGGCTTTCGGCCCTTGCCAAGCGCTGGCGCGCGGCGCAGCGAAGATGCGGCCAATGCGCAAAAGGCCGCCGGCTTCTTTTCCGAAACCGCCCAATTGACGCGCCGGATGCTGGGGGCTCTACCCAGCAACCGGGCGCTGATAGCCCATATCCAGCAGCATGGCTTGCACAGCATCTGAACCCCTCTTCCCGAGTCAATCCTCATGGCCAATTCTGTTTTACTGAATAACGTCGACCACCAAGACCTTCGCGTCATCAACCGTCGTGCTGCCGAGTTAGGCGATGGGCAGATGTTCGCGCTGACCTTCCCGGATGAGTTTCGCAGCATCCAGGCGCATTACCCGATCGTGTTTCGCAAGACGGCCGAGGGCACAGGCTTCGAGCCGATTGCCTTGCTGGGGCTGCAAGCCGGCCAGAACTTGTTCTTGCGCGACGGACGCTGGGATGCGGCCTATTTGCCGCTCTCGCTAGAGCGCCAGCCCTTTTTGATTGGCCGCTCGGGCCAGGAATTGCTGGTGCATATCGATCTGGACAGCCCGCGCCTGAGCCGCAGCGAAGGCGAGGCGCTGTTCTTGCCGCATGGTGGCAGCAGTGACTACCTGCAGCGCATCAACTCGGTCTTGCTGGCCCTGCATCAAGGCTTGGACGCCACGCCCGCCTTCATCCAGGCGCTGCAGGCGCATGAGCTGCTGGAATCCTTTGTGCTGGATGTCGAGCTGAACGACGGCTCACAAAATCGTCTGGCCGGCTTTTACACAATCAACGAGGAGCGTCTGGCCGGTTTGCCCGGCAGCGCGCTGGAGGCTTTGGCGCGCGCCGGCCATCTGCAGGCGATCTATATGGCGGTGGCGTCGCTGTCGCAGCTGCGCACATTGATTGACCGGCAGAACCAAGTATGAGCAGCGAACGCAAACCGATCAAACGCATCGTCATCGCCGGCGGCGGCACGGCCGGCTGGATGGTGGCGGCCGCCTTGTCCAAGACCTTGGGGAAGTTGCTCGACATCAAGCTGATCGAGTCCGATGAGATCGGCACCGTCGGTGTCGGCGAGGCGACGATTCCGACCTTGCTGACCTTTCACAGCCTGCTGGAGATCAATGAGCAGGAATTCATGGCCGCCACCCAGGCGACCTTCAAGCTCGGCATCAGCTTTGAAAACTGGCGCGACCGGGGGCAGGACTACATCCACTCCTTTGGCTTGACCGGCAAAGACCATTGGACGGCTGGCTTTCAGCATTTCTGGCTCAAAGGCCGCGAGCGCGGATTGGCCGGCGAGTATGGCGACTATTGTCTGGAGCTGAAGGCGGCGCAGCAAAGCAAGTTCGCGCATTTGCCGCGCGCCGGCATGAACTACGCCTTCCATCTGGACGCGACGCTGTACGCCAAGTATCTGCGCAAGTTCAGCGAGGGGTTTGGCGTGCAGCGCATCGAGGGCAAGATCACCGAAGTGGCGCTGGCGGGCGAGAACATCGCCGCGCTGCGGTTGGATTCCGGCGCCTTGATCGAGGGCGATTTGTTCATCGACTGCACCGGCTTTCGCGGTCTCTTGATCGGCGAGGCCTTGGGCGTGGGCTATGAAGACTGGTCGCATTGGCTGGCCTGCGACAGCGCGGTGGCACTGCAGACCGTTTCGACCGGCCCGGCTTTGCCCTACACACGCTCTATCGCACATGCCGCCGGTTGGCAGTGGCGCATTCCGCTGCAGCACCGGGTCGGCAATGGGCTGGTCTATGCCAGCAAACACATTGACGATGAGCAGGCCAAGCAGGCGCTGCTGGCAAACGTGGAGGGCGAGGCTTTGACGCAGCCGCGCGTGCTGCGCTTTCAGCCCGGTCAGCGCCATCAAACCTGGCGCGCGAACTGCGTCGCCATCGGCTTGTCCAGTGGCTTTTTGGAGCCTCTGGAGTCCACCAGCATCCACCTGATTCAGCGCGGCATCACGCGCCTGTTGCAGATGTTTCCGTCTAAGGGCATCTGCCCTGCGGACATTGCTGAATACAACCAGCAAAGCCGCAACGAGATCGAGCATATTCGCGACTTCATCGTGCTTCACTATCACGTCACCCAGCGCCAGGACAGCGCCTTTTGGCGCCACTGCCGCGAGATGAGCATTCCGGCCTCGCTTCGCCACCGGATTGATTTGTTCCGCGAGACCGCAAGAGTATTCCGTGTGCCTAACGAGCTATTCGCCGAGAACTCCTGGATACAGGTGATGTTGGGCCAGGGCATCTTGCCGCAACAGCATCACCAAGTGGCTGATCTGATGGGCGACGCCGAGCTGGCGCGCTTCCTGAACAGCATTCGCCAGCAGGTCGATCAAACCGTCGTGCAGCTGCCGGCCCATCAGGCCTATGTCGAGTCCTATTGCAGGGTGGCCGGCTGACGGCACAATGCAGCTGCGCCGGGGTGGCGCCAATGGATGTTGCATGATCAAGAAGATCGAATCTAGGAGGGCTTGGTTCAAGCGGCCGGGGCCTTACGGCTGGCTGCTGGGCCTGAGTTTGCTGCTGGCATTGGGCGCCATCTCGCCCGGCTTCGCGCAGGCGCCGCCCGCCGGTACTGCGGCCGCCGCCGAGAGCCGCCACGAGGTGATTGCGCCGGCGGATATTCCGGCGCGCGCCGATGCCGATGAGCAGCTGATCGTCACCGTGGTGCGGCGCGCCAACAGCGCCGATGCGGGGCGCCGGTTGGAGCAGTCGCTGGCCGAACGGGCCGAGTCCATCAAGCAGCTGACCGACAAATCCAGCAGCAGCGCGCTGGCCTTGCTGTCGGTGCGCCGGCTCGAGAGCTTGCACCGACATTGGCAGTTACATGAGCGGGAGATTGCCCGCAGCCGGGCCGAGTTGGCTCGCGTTCTGCAAAGCCGCTCCGAAGACGCAGCCGATCTGGCCGCGCGGCGCAATATCTGGCAAGCCACCCGGGTCAGCGCGGCCGACTCGGCGCCCGCCTTGGTGCAGCGCGTGGACGAATTGATCGCGTTGGCACAGCAGGGCGAGGTCGATCTGGCCGGCCCCTTGGCCAAGCTCTTGGAGCGAGGCCGCACCGCTAGTGCCTTGGCGACCCATGTCCACAATATGGTCAATGCGGTGCAGACCCGTATCGAGGATCTCGACCGCCGCTTGCTGGTGATCGATGCGCCGCCTCTGTGGCAGGCGGCCGCCTCCGACGAGGTGGCCGAGCCGGTCAGTGTCGGCCTGCGCAGCAGCTTGGAGATCGAGCGCGGCTTCGCCCGCGATCACGATGCCAGCAGCGCCAAGCTGCTGCCGGTCCTGGTCTTGTCGGCGCTGGCGCTGCTGCCCATGATGTTTTGGCTCAAGCGCCGCGCCCGGCAGATGGTCAGGGACGGGCAGGCCTCGGAGCTGTCCATGCAGATCCTGTCTCGGCCTTTGGCGGCTTGGCTGGTCTTGGTGGCCTTGGGCGCAATGGTCTACGACCTGCATGGCCCCATCATGCGGCAGCAGATGGTGATGCTGCTGGCTTGGGTGCCGGTGCTGGTGTTGTTGCAGCGGCGCATCCCGCCGGCCGTGGGCCCCTGGGCTTATCTGAGCGCGGTGTTCTATTTCTTCAATGTCGTGGCCTCGCTGTTTGTCGGCAGCTTGCTGGTCTACCGCTTCGGTTTGCTGGCCTTGAATCTGTTGATGCTGTTGACGCTGGGGATCTTGGGTTGGCGGGCGCTGCGCGAGCCCGCCGTGGCGCAAGGCGAGCCGGCGGACGAAGGCTCGCTCAATTCCGGGGCGAGCGCCGTGCAGCCGGCCAATCAGGTCCCCAAATGGCTGCCGGCCGGGCTCTTGCTTTTGGCTTGTGCTGTGCTCTTGGCCTCCGCCCTGTCCAATGTGCTGGGCAATATCTCCTTGACCACCATGTTGACCGGCGCCGTGCTGGACAGCAGTTATGCGGCGCTGGCCTTGTACGCCGGTGCATCGGTGCTGGTGGCTTTGTTGCAAGTCTTGTTGGCGCGGCCCAAGCTGGCACAGCTGAGCAAGCGTCATGCGGGTACCTTGGTGCCTGTGGTCGTGCGCTTGGGGCGCATCCTCTTGCTGCTGGGCTGGGTGGTTTATGCCTTGCAGGACTTCCGCATCTACCGGCCTTTGTACGACATGCTGATGGCGGCGCTGACCTTTCAGGTGGCACTGGGCGGATTGACGCTCAGTCTGGGCAGTGTGGTGGCCTTTGTGGTCGCCACCTGGGCCTCGTTCTGGGTGGCGCGTACGCTGCGCACGCTGCTGGCCGAGGATGTGCTGCCGGCGCTCAAACTGCCGCTTGGCGTGGGGCAGAGTGTCTCGACGATCAGCTACTACTGCGTGCTGATCTTTGGTTTGCTGACCGCGCTGGCGGCCGCCGGCTTCAAGGTCGGTGAGCTGGCGATTGTGTTCGGCGCGCTCGGCATCGGTATCGGCTTGGGCCTGCAAGATGTGGTGCGCAACTTTGTCGCCGGCTTGATTTTGATGTTCGAACGGCCGATCCGGCCCGGCGATGTGGTGGACGTGGCTGGCCTGACCGCCACGGTGCGCGATATCGGTTTGCGCGCCACCACCTTGACGACATTCGAAGGCGCCGATGTCGTTTTACCCAACGGCATGATTCTGGCGGACAAGCTGGTCAACTGGACGCTGACCGGCAACAGCCGGCGCATCAATATCGACGTCAGCACCGGCTATGAGGTCAGCCCGCAGCAGACGATTGCGATGCTGATCGGCATTGCGCAAGACCTGGACGGCGTCGCCTCCTTCCCGCCGCCTTCGGCCTTGTTGACCGGGCTGACGCCGGGCGCCCTGACCTTCAATGTGCGCGCCTGGACCACCCAGCAGGCCGACTGGGTGGCGGTGCGCAGCGCCTTTGCCATGCGCATCCGCGACGCCTTTGCCGAGGCCAATATCGTCGTGCCGCTGCCGCAGCGCGAGTTGCATATACACAAGGCGGACAGCCTGAAAGGCGTGCTGCCCGATGCCGCCGCTTAGCCCTAAAGCCGAAGCCCCAGGCACTTGTGGTGCCTGGGGCTTTGCTGATTGCCGGGGCTGAAGGACAAGGCGGTGTGGCCTGCCTGTGTTGCATTGGTCTGTAGAACCAATGCATTCAGTGTAGGCAAGAGCTGCCGGCAGAAAATTGCGAAGATGGCCAGATTTTCTTGCGAATTGGCAGAAAATTGCGCCATCGAAGCTAAGCAAGGCGTGAGTCATGGAATTAGACCGTATTGATCGCCAGATTCTGGAGCTCTTGCAGCAAGACGGCCGCATCAATAACCAGGAGTTGGCCGAGCGTGTCGGCCTGTCGCCCTCGCCCTGCTTGCGCCGTGTGCGCGCCTTGGAAGACAGCGGCCTGATCACCGGCTACCGGGCGCAACTGGATGCTAAAAAATTGGGCCTGAGCCTGATGGCCCTGGTGCATATCTCGATGGACCTGCACACGCCGGAGCGCTTCGCCAACTTCGAAGCCGCGGTGCAGGTCTTGCCCGAGGTGCTGGAATGCTTGCTGATCACCGGTCAGGCGGCCGACTATCAGCTCAAGCTGGTGGTGCGCGATATGGATCATTTCCAGAGCCTGCTGCTCGGCAAGCTCACGCGCATTCAAGGCGTCACCGGCGTGCACTCGAGCTTTGTGCTGCAGCAGGTGGTCAGCCGCACGGCCTTGCCGGTAGGCGGCTAGACAAAAAGACCTAGAGCGGTAGTTTTTCACGCCAAGGCCTGGCCCGTGCTGGTGGCGGCCCTCCTGGCAACACGCACTTACATCTCTTGCGTTTCTCGCAGACCTGAGACGCCGTCCGCTCCCTACAGTTCGCTCCATCGCGCAGCCCTTCGGCCTGCGCTCGCAGTTTGGAGCTTGATGTATGCGCGATTTTCCTTTGTGTTTGGCAAGGCCCGCGATGGCGGGCCGCAGTCTGGCTTGGCTGGCGGCGTTGGCCTTGGTGGCGGGCTTGAGCGCCTGCGGCGGCTCGGGCGGTGCGGCCGGTGACACCGCCGGCCCAAGTTCCAACCCTGCCAGCCCCTCAAGCCCTGCGCCTACGGTCGCCAAACCAGGCAGCCGCGAGGAGGCGATGCGCTTCCTGATGCAGGCCAGCTTCGGTCCGACCGAGGCCAGCATCGCTGCCGTCATGGATAAAGGTTATGAGCCTTGGCTGGATGAGCAACTCGCCAAGCCTGCCAGCATGCACCGGCTGAATTGGGATGCGTCCGATGCAGCCGTGAAAGCTCTGAAAGCCACCGACTCGGCCGGCAGCCGCGAAGTGCTGGACTCCTTCTACAAGGTGGCCATCACCGGCGATGACCAATTGCGACAGCGCGTCGCTTACGCGCTGTCCCAAATCATGGTGGTGTCGATGGCGCAAGACAATGTCGGCAACCAGCCGCGCGCCGTGGCTTCGTATCTGGATACCTTGTCCGCCAATGCCTTCGGCAACTACCGCGTGCTGCTTGAACAGGTGGCCACGCACCCGGCCATGGGCTTGTACCTGTCGCATCTGAAGAACCAGAAAGAAGACGCCAAGACCGGCCGGGTGCCGGATGAGAACTTCGCCCGCGAGGTGATGCAGTTGTTCTCGATCGGCCTGATCGAGCTGAACGCCGACGGCTCGCCCAAGCTCGAAGCCGGTGCGCCCAAGCCCAGCTACACGGCCGACGATATCGCCGGCATGGCCAAGGTTTTCACCGGCCTGAGTTGGGATGGCCCCGATACCGCCGACGGGCGCTTCTGGGGCTGGTGCCCCGACTATTGCGAGGCCGATCGCGCGTTCAAACCCATGCAGGGCTATAGCCAGTTCCATTCGCTCAGCGAGAAGAAGTTTCTGGGCAAGGTCGTGGCCGCGCAGGTCAAGGCCGACCCCGCCGCGAGCTTGAAGGCCGGCCTTGATGCCTTGGCCTTGCACGCCAATGTCGGCCCCTTCATCGGCCGTCAGATGATTCAGCGCCTGGTCACCAGCAACCCCAGCCCGGACTATGTGGCGCGGGTGTCCAAGGCCTTCGGCGCCGGCGATATGAAGGCGATGGTTAAGGCCATCTTGCTGGACAGCGAAGCCCGTGACGCCGGCTTGGCCGCGCAGCCAAGCTACGGCAAGCTGCAAGAGCCGGTGTTACGACTAACGGCGGCACTGCGCGCACTCGGCGCCAGCAGTGACAGCGGTGCGTGGTTGATCGGCGCTACCGACGACCCAGCCACCCAGCTCGGTCAATCACCGTTGCGCTCACCCTCGGTGTTCAATTTTTACCGTCCCGGTTTCATTGCGCCGGGCAGTGAAAGCGGCGCCGCCAAGCTGACCATGCCCGAGTTGCAATTGGTGCAGGAGACCTCGGTGGCCGGTTACGCCAACTTCATCAAAGGCGGCGTGGCCGGCGGCTTTGGGCAACGCGGCCTGGACTGGAAGGCCGCCCGCAATGACGTGCAATTCGATCTGACGGCCTTGATCGCCTTGGCCGCCAAGCCCGCCGATCTGGTTGAGCAAGTCAGCAAGCAACTGCTTGGGGGCCGCAGCAATGCAGCGCTCAAGGCCGAGATGGTGGCAGCGGTCGAATCGGTCAAGCTCGATGCGCTGAAGGCCGACGCCAGCAACAAAAAAACCGTCGATGACCAGTTGTTGAACCGCGCCAAATTGGGCGTCTATCTGGCGCTGGTGTCGCCTGAGTACCTGGTTCAAAAATAATGACTTGCGGGTAAGACCTTGGCGCGCAGCGCCATGCTCTGACCCCAACTGACTAAGGCACTTATGAAAACCAACTTCAACTCCCCCGCCTCCCGCCGCGCCTTCCTGGCCCAAGCGGCTCGTTTTGCCGGCCTGGGCGCCGCTGCGCCCATGGCGATGAATTTGGCTGCCTTTGGCAATGCCAGCGCGCAGACCGCCGGTGACTACAAGGCGCTGGTTTGCGTCTTTCTATTCGGCGGCAATGATGCCTTCAATATGGTCTTGCCGACCGATACCGAATCCTGGGCCGCCTACAGCCAGGTGCGCAATCAAGCGCCCGAGTCGATTGCGCTGTTGGCGCCGGGTACCCCGGCGCAAATGGGTGCCGGCGCAGGTTCGCCCGAACGGCTCGGCGGCGTGCTGGCGATCAACCCCATCACGTCACAAGGCCGCACGTTTGCCCTGCATCCCAGCATGAGCGGTGTGCGTGATTTGTTCGCCGCCGGCCGGCTGGCGGTGCTGCCCAATATCGGCCCGCTGGTGCGCCCCACCAGCAAGGCAGATTTAAAGCTCGTCACTTTCGCGCGGCCAGCCGGCTTGTATTCGCACAACGACCAGCAATCGACCTGGCAGTCACTGACGCCCGAAGGCGCGACGGTGGGTTGGGGCGGTCGCTTTGCCGACCTCTTGATGGCGGGCAATAGCCAGCCCCTCTTCAGTGCCGTCTCGGCCGGCGGCAATGCGGTGTTCTTGAGCGGCAAGCAGGCGCTGCAGTACCAGATCAGCACACGAGGTGCCATCCGCATCGGCGGCAGCGACACCAGTCTGTTTGGCTCCACTGCGGCGCTGGAGCGCATGCGCACCGTGATGCGCGGCGGCCGCAGCAACGACCTGATAGCACGTGATCATGCGACCGTGGTCAATCGCTCGCTGGCGGCCGAGGCCTTGATAGGCAGCGCCTTGCCGCCCGCCAATAGTGCACCCTATGGCACGGCCGGTCTGGCCAATGGTGCGGCCGATCCGCTTCTGCAATATGACAACCCCTTGACTGGGACCAAGTCAACTAACTCATTAGCCCAGCAGCTGCAAGTCGTGGCGCGCACCATGGGCGCACGCAGCGCCTTGGGTGCCGGGCGGCAAGTTTTCTTCGTCAGCCTGGGTGGCTTTGATACCCATGATGGACAGAACCGCGCCCAAGCCGACTTGATGGCCAAGCTCTCACACGCGCTGAGCTATTTTGACAACACGCTGGGTGCCATGGGCTTGCGCAACAACGTCACCACCTTCACCGCCAGCGACTTCGGCCGCACCTTCACCAGCAATGGCGACGGCACCGACCACGGCTGGGGCAGCCACCATTTCGTCATGGGCGGCGCGGTCAAGGGGCGCGAGTTCTACGGCAAGTTCCCGGTCGTCGGCGCCAAGAACGCCAAAAACAATGACTTCGACAGCAGCCCCAATCAGCTCGGCAATGGCGCGCTGCTGCCCGAGACTTCGGTCGAACAGCTCGGCGCGACGCTGGGCCGCTGGATGGGTGTCAGTGACGGAAATTTGGCCGACATCTTTCCGAACCTGAAGAACTTCGACGCGGCCAAGCGGGACCTGGGCTTTATGGCTTGAACCTACTCCAGCACGCGAAGAATCTGCTCGCCATAGGCTTCCAGCTTCTTCGCGCCGACGCCGCTGATTTGTGCCAACTCATCCAGGGTTTGTGGATGCTGCTTGGCCATTTCGGCCAGCGTCACGTTCTGGAAGATCACATAGGCGGGCAAGCTGTGCTCCTTGGCGACTTCGGCACGCCAGGCCTTGAGTTGATCGAAGCGGAGTTGAGCGTCCTCATCCAACTCGATCGGCGCTGCGCTACGGTTTGAGGTTGCTGGCTTGCCGCTGCCGCGAGCCAATCGGCCTTTCTTCGGCGCCACCGTCGGCACGCGCAGAAGTAACTGCACCTCGCCCTTCAAGACTGCGCGGGCGCTGTCGGCCAGGGCCAGCGTCATGTACTCGCCCTCGGCCACCACATGGCCCAGCGAGATCAGCTGACGCAGCACGGCGCGCCATTGCTGCTCGGGCAGGTCGGCGCCGACCGCCCAGGTACTGAGCGTCTGGTGGCCATATTGCGTGACCTTGTCCGTCACCTTGCCGCGCAGCACATCGATCAAATGGCCGGCGCCGAAACGCTGGCCGCCGTTCTGGTGAAAGCGGTAGATGCAGCTGAGCAGTTTGCGTGAAGCGTCGGTGCCGTCCCATGTCGCCGGTGGGTTTAAACAGTTGTCACAGTTGCCGCACGCGGTACTGGCTTCGCCGAAGTAACTCAGCAGCCGCACGCGCCGGCAGTCGGTCGCTTCGGCTAGCGCCAGCAGCGCATCGAGCTTGCCGCGCTGGCCTTTTTTGAATTCCTCGCCGGCCGGGCTTTCGTCGATCATGCGGCGCTGATTCACCACATCGGCCAGGCCGTAGGCCATCCAGGCCTCGGCCGGCGCACCGTCGCGGCCCGCGCGGCCGGTCTCCTGGTAATAGCTCTCGATGTTTTTGGGCAGATCCAGATGGGCAACAAAGCGCACATCGGGCTTGTCAATGCCCATGCCGAAAGCGATCGTCGCCACCATCACGACGCTGTCTTCGCGCAGGAAGCGGTCCTGGTGGCGCAGGCGCACCGCCGCATCCAAGCCTGCGTGATACGGCAGCGCCTTCAGGCCTTCGCTCTCCAGCCAGGCAGCGGTTTCTTCAACCTTTTTGCGGCTCTGGCAATAGACGATGCCCGCATCATCTTCATGCTCATCGCGGATGAAGCGCAGCAACTGTTCGCGTGGCTTGTCTTTTTCGACGATGGCGTAGCGGATGTTGGGGCGGTCAAACGAGGAGATGAAGATCTGCGCTTCTTCCAGGCGCAGCCGCTCGATGATGTCGGCGCGGGTCAGGTCATCGGCCGTCGCCGTCAAGGCAATGCGCGGAACCTCGGGGTAACGCTCGTGCAGCAGGCTCAGTGCCAGGTATTCGCTGCGGAAATCATGGCCCCATTGGCTGACGCAATGGGCCTCGTCGATGGCGAACAAGCTCAGCAAGCCGCGCTCATAGAGCGAGTCCAGCTGGGCCAAGAAACGCGGGTTGGTGATGCGTTCGGGCGCGGCATACAGCATCACCAGGCGCCCACTCATCATCTCGCGCTCGACATGGGCGGCCTGCTCACCCGATAGCGTCGAGTTCAGAAAGGCCGCGTGTACGCCCGCTTCTTCTAGCGCGCCGACCTGGTCATGCATCAGCGCGATCAAGGGGCTGACAACGATGCTGACGCCTTGGCCTGCGTGGTGGCGGGCGATGGCCGGGATCTGATAGCACAGGCTTTTGCCGCCGCCGGTGGGCATCAGGACCAGCGCGTCACCGCTGGCGCAGACGTGATTGACGATCTGTTCTTGGGCCCCGCGGAAAACTGGGTAGCCAAACACCTCTTGCAAGATGTTCAGGGGTGGGGATTTTTGCGTAAGCTGGCTCATGAGTCGCCCCATTGTCGAGGAGAAACCGAATGAGCACGCCGATTGAAGAGTCACCCGCAAGCAGCGCGGACAAATCCGCCGAGCTGCGCCAAAAACTGATTCGCAACTTCTTGGAGATCCCGCGCGAGCGCTTTTTACGTGAGCCGGTCTATGACAGCATGGTCGGCGGGGTGACCGAGGGCACCGTCGCGCGCAAGCTCGGCTGCGGCGTCGACACCGTGCCGCCCGGCAAGCAGAGCTGCCCCTATCACTTCCACCACAGCCAAGAAGAAATGTTCATCGTGCTGGAGGGCTCGGGCACCTTGCGGGTGGCCGGCGAAATGCTGCCCATCAAGGCCGGCGACGTGATCTGCATCCCTTGCGGGCCCGAGTTCCCGCATCACATCATCAATACCTCGGACGCCGAGCTGAAGTATTTGTCCATCAGCACGCAAGACCGCCCCGAGGTCTGCGAGTACCCTGACTCCGGCAAGATCGCGGTCTTCTCCAAAGGCCCCGCCTTCATACAGCGGCGCGACAACACGCTGGATTACTGGGACGGCGAGCGCTGAGGCAAAGCCGGCAGCGCGGGCACGGCAGGAGTCGCCGGCGCAGCAGGTGGAGCGGGCGGCACGGGTGGCGCACGCCGGTCCCCGCGCGACAACACCTTGGCAATGCCCGAGGTGGTGCGCGTGACATTGGGCTGGCCCCAGTAGGCAATTTGCCCGACGCCCGAAACATCCAGATTCAGCTTCTCGCTGACCCACAGGTCGGCGTTGCCGACACCGCTGATCTTGACGTTGGCGGCGTGCGCGCGCAGGTCTTCGGCCGCCAGCCTGCCTTTGCCCGAAATCTTCAAATCCAGCAGATTGACTTGGCCGCGCAAGAAGCCTTCGCCGGCGCCGGAGATGCTGAAGTCCAGCCGCTCGGCGTGCAAATCATCAAAGCGAGCCGAGCCTGCGCCGGAAAGCTTGATGTTCAAAGGGCCGGCCGAGAACCTGGCGGGCGCGTGCAGGTCGCTGGCCCCGGACAGCACCAACTCTTGCAATTGCCGCATCGTCACCTCGATCTGCAGACGCTTGCCGGGCCACATCTTCCAGCCCGTGTTGCTGCGGAAATCCAGCTTCCCTTGGTTCAGCGTGACCGACACGCCTTCTTGCTCTTGACCATCGCCGGCGATAAAGACCTCGTCTGTTTCGCCCTGCAGCAAGCGCACATTGGCCGAGCCGGCCAGCTCGATGCGCTCGAACGGCCCCGGCGCATAGACCCGGCCCTCTAGGCCTTGCCTGAGGGCAGGCTTGGAGCTCGTTTGCGCGCAAGCGCTGCCTGCCGTCATGGCCATAAGGGCCATACAGGCGATGGTCATTTGAAGTTTGCTCATATCGATTGCTCCCGAAGTTTTTTGGAGACATCCCGGTTGGCGGTGAAGCGGGAGCCATCTTGCATCTGTACGATCAATTGCGAGTTCTCGTCCGGCGTCATCGAGACGACAAAATCGAGATTGACGATGCAGCTGCGCTGCAGTTTCAAGAAGCGCTGAGGGTCCAGGCGCTGCTCGAAAGAAGTGATGGGCAGGCGCACCAGATATTGCTTGCCGGCACTGGCCACGGCCGTGTATTTGATGTCGGAGCGCAGGTACTCGATCGCGTCCACCTGCAGCGGAAATATCTTGCCTTGGTCGCGCACCAGGATGCGGGTCAAGGGGCTGTTGTCTTCGGCGGCTGCGGCCGCTGCGGCCTCCACCGTGCTGCTGTTTGAATCGCTGCTAACGACGGAGCGAAGCGCATGTTCAACCGCCTCATTGAAGCGCTCTTGCGTGAAGGGCTTGAGCAAATAGTCGGCCGCGTGCAGCTCGAAAGCGGCCAAGGCATGTTCGTCATAGGCGGTGGTGAAGATCACGCGGGCCTGGTTGCCGTCCTGGTTCTCGGCCAGCGTGCGCAGGACCTGCAAACCCGTCATGCCGGGCATATTGATGTCCATGAAGATCAGTGCGGGCTGCAGGCGGCGGATCTCGGCCAAAGCGCTGAGGCCATCGGCACAGCTGCTGACCAGCTCCAAATGCGGCAGCTGCGCCACCCATTCGGCCAGCGCCTCGCTGGCGAGCGGCTCGTCTTCTGCAATCAAAGTGGTGATACGTGTACTCATATTGGGGGTATCCAGATATCGACGCGAAAGCCCGCGCCGGGAGCGGTGTGTGTTTGCAGCCGGGCGCGGCCCTCGTAATCAAGGGCGAAGCGGCGGCGCAGCGCGCCCAGGCCAATGCCCTGGCGCGGGCTGTCGGCGGGGCTCGGATGCAGCAATGCGAGCTCGCAGCCGGCGCCGTCGTCTTGCACCGTGAGTGCCAGGCCATGGGTCAGCGCGTCGCGGCGCGCACTGATGCTGATGGTGCCGCCGCCGACCTTGGGCGCGATGCCATGCACGATGCAGTTCTCCACCAGGGGCTGCAGCGTCAGGGGCGGGATGTCGTCGTCCAGGGTGGCGGGGTCGATGTCCCAGGTTTGGCGCAGGCGGGCGCCCAAACGCAAGCTTTCCAGCGCCAGGTAGTCGCGCACAAAATCCAGCTCCTCGCGCAGGCAGACGCGATCTGCCGCGTCGCGTTTGCTGTCCAGCACATAACGCAACATGTCCGAGAAATGCATCAGCGCACTCTCTGCGGCCTTGGCGTCCTTGCGTGTCAGTGCGATCAGCGAGTTCAAGGTGTTGAACAAAAAATGTGGGTTGAGCTTGCCGCTGATGGCCGCCAACTCGGCCCGCGCCAAGGCGCTCTCGGCCTGCGCCGCGGCCAGCGCGCTGGCCCGCGCCTGGGCCGAGCTCAACACCGCCGTGAAGCCGGTGGCCAGCGGCACATAGACGAACACGCCGCTGATGCCGCGCCACAGCGCCGCTTGCATCAGCATGGCATGGGCATGCTCAGGGCCGAACAGCAGGCTGGCAAGAACAAAATCAGCTGCCAGCCAGAGCGCGCTGAAAAGCAGGGCGGCCAGCGCATGCAGGCCCAGCAAGGCCAGCAGACCGCGCTGCGCACGGTGCAGATGCCGCACCCAAGGGAGCACCGCCACGCCCAGCAGCATCGGCGCCCACAAAGTCAGGCTGGCCTCGTAAACGGCTGACCAAACCTCCCAGGCGCCTTTTTTGTAGTCGGTGCCTGCCAAGACAAAGAGCAGCCAGCTCACCAGGCAGATGCCTGCATAGGCCAGCCAAAAGCGGCGCCGTTCGCTGCCGGCGCTGATTTTGGGCTTGTTGATGAGTGTGTCCATGGCGCCATCTTAGGCAGGCGACCCGGCTTTGCGCCCGGGCGGGCGATCAGATGCAAGAACCGGGGTTTGGTTTGCGGCGCGCCGGTGTTGGCGGCATATCCGCTGGCGTGGAGGCGCTTGGGGATAAGCCTTGGTCGAGACTTGGCGGCAGCGGCATAATCCCCGCTCTGGACATCCGCAAGTGCTAGCAAGAAAGAAAGCCCATCATGGCCTCGGTCAATAAAGTCATCATCATCGGCAACCTGGGCAAAGACCCCGAGTTGCGCTACAACCCCAGCGGCGTAGCCTTCTGCACGATCAGCTTGGCCACCACGCGCAGCTGGAAGAACCGCGAGTCGGGCGAGAAGCAGGAAGAGACCGAATGGCATCGGGTGGTCTTCAATGACAAGTTGGCCGAAATCGTCGGCCAGTACTGCAAGAAGGGCAAGCCGCTCTATGTAGAGGGGCGCCTGCGCACCCGCAAGTGGACCGACAAAGAAGGCAAGGACGTTTACACGACCGAGATCATTGCCAACGAAATGCAATTGCTCGGCGGCCGTGACAGTGGCGGCGACGAAGGCGGCGGCGGTGGCTACGGTGGCGGACAAGCCCGTGGTGGTGCTGGCGGCGGCGGTGGCTACGGCGGCGGCGATGAATACGGCGAGCCCGCTCGTGCCCCTGCGGCTCGCGCACCGGCTCCGCGTGCGCCAGCGCCTGCACCTCGCGCTGCGGCACCGGCACCACGATCGGCCACGGGCTTCGATGATATGGACGACGATATTCCTTTCTAAAACCTAGTTCCCTGGTTTTTGTTCATACAAAGCCCGTCTCCGAGAGGAGGTGGGCTTTGTTTTTTTTCTCGCCCAGCGTTTCGTTCGTGGCTGTACAGACGCGGGCTGATCGGCACTCGACAAGTGCCCGATCGCACAATGACGGCGACGCTTGCTAAGCGCCGGCGCATAGAAAGAAGTAGCTGATGGCTTCGACACAAACAGCTGTGCTGCGCATCCTCCGCTCGAAGGCGAGGTTGCTGATCGCCATCTGTGTAGCTCTTGCGGTGGGCCTGTTGGCGCCCGCCGTCGGCGCAAATCACGCGATCACCCGCTGGCTGCTGGCCTGGAACTGCGGCGCGCTCTTGTATGTGTTTTTGGCGGCCGTGATGATGGCGCGCTCCACCCCGCACAGCATGCGCCGGCGTGCGCAGCAGCAGGACGAAGGCCAGGCGGTGATCCTCACTTTCGTGGTGGTGTCCACCGTGGCCAGCTTGGCGGCCATTGCCGGCGACCTGGCTTTGGTGAAGGAGTTGCATGGCTTTTTGAAAGCGGCGCACATCGCTTTGGCGGGGCTGACGGTGCTGTCGTCCTGGGCTTTCGTTCAAGTCATGTTCACGCTGCACTATGCGCATGGCTATTACGGCAATTTGGCGCGTGGCGAAGCAAGCGCCCAGCCGCCGGGCCTGCAGTTTCCGGGCGATGAGCCACCCGACTACTTCGATTTCTTCTACTTCGCCGCCGTGATCGGCACCTCAGGGCAAACCGCCGACGTCGCTTTTGTGTCCAAGTCCATGCGCCGACTCGGCACCTTGCACTGCATCCTGGCCTATTTGTTCAACACCCTGGTGTTGGCGTTGCTGATCAATATAGGCGCCAGCGTGATTTGAGTGCGCTCGTCTTTGTGGCTTGGTTTGGGCATGTTGATGAAGGCATCGCTGGCAGAACAGATCCCGCCGTGAGCAATCCGACCGAGAATACGGCATGCATACACAAGACGACGCAAACCAAATCAGCTGGATAGGTAACGAGGGCCAGGCCCTCAGTGCCTGCTGGCGCTCCATGGCAGATCTGCCAGCTCCCAAGCGAGTCTATGTGGTGGACGACACCGTCGACGCTGACACCGCTTACAAATGGGCTTGCGAAGGCATAGGCCTGCTGTGGTGCGGTGACTTTCAGAACGCGCGCTTGCTGATGCAAGCGATGGAGCGCCGGGTTGAGTCCAAGGCCGAACGCGCTGCAGCCAAGGCAGCCAAATTGGCCAAGCCCGGCCAGCCTGCCGCCTCGGCGCATGATGTGTTCGTCGCCCAACGCAAAGCCCAGGCCTTGCGCTCGCGTGTGCTCAATATGCTTTTGCTGCCTTTTGATGCCGACCATGGCGTGCCGCTGCGCCGCGCGCCCGATGTGCGTGAGGCCGGCGCGCAGGCGCGTGGGGAGGTGGCCGAGCATTACGTCGCTTCCTTGCGCGAGCTGCAAGGCCTGATCGGCGCGCATGAGTGGCGCAAGAAGGGCGTGCATGTGGGCGCGTTGAGGGCCGCCATCACGCCGCATTACGGCGTCTTCTCCCCGCTGCGCGGCGAGTACCTGGACCTGGTCGCACACGCAGCGCTGCCGGCCAGCTTGAAGAGCAGCGGCAAGGCCGGCGTCGCCTTTGATATCGGCACCGGCACCGGCGTGCTGGCGGCGATCCTGGCCAAACGCGGCGTCAACCATGTCGTGGCGACCGACCAAGACCCCCGCGCCCTGGCTTGTGCGCGCGACAATCTCGAAGCGCTGGGCGTGGTCGCACGGGTCGAGTTGCAGCAGGTCGATTTGTATCCTCAAGATCAGCGCCAAGCCCATTTGATCGTCTGCAACCCACCTTGGCTGCCTTGGCGGCCTAACTCGCCACTTGAGCATGCCGTGTACGACCCCGACAGCCGCATGTTGCGGGGCTTTCTGAATGGGCTGGCGAGCCGACTGCTGCCGGGAGGCGAGGGCTGGTTGATCATGTCCGACCTGGCCGAGCATTTGGGGCTGCGCACGCGCGAGGAGATGTTGGGCTGGATAGCAGCCGCCGGCTTGCGCGTCGTCGACCGCAGCGACGTCAAGCCTCAACATGCACGCGCCAGCGACAAGCAAGACCCGCTCTTCAAAGCTCGCTCGGCCGAGCTGACCTCGCTGTGGCGCCTCGCCGCCGTTTGACCGAGGTTGACCGACCAAGGCGGCGCACCGCGCGCCGCTTTCGAATTAAATGAACCTGACCCCAGTTCGAGTTTGTAGATGATGAAGCCTCAAGTCGCGCCCAGCAGCTCCGATCGTTGGCAGTTTTGGATCGACCGGGGCGGCACGTTTACCGACTTGGTGGGCCGCGCGCCGGGTGGGGTGCTGCATACGCTGAAGCTGCTGTCCGAGAACCCGGAGCAGTACAAGGACGCGGCGGTCGAGGGCATTCGCCGCTTGTTGGGGCTCAAGCCGGGCGAGGCCATCACGCCGGACCTGGTGGACTGCGTCAAGATGGGCACGACGGTCGCGACCAACGCTTTGCTGGAGCGCAAGGGCGACCCGACGCTCTTGGTCACTACACGCGGTTTTCGTGACGCGCTGCGCATCGCCACGCAGGCGCGGCCGCAGCTGTTTGCGCGGCAAATCGTGCTGCCGGAGCTGCTCTACGGCCGTGTGATCGAGGCGCAGGAGCGCTACGGCGCCCAGGGCGACATCGTGCAGCCGCTGGACGAAGGCGCGCTGCGCCTGGAACTGCAGCGCGCGTTTGAGGACGGCCTGCGCGCCTGTGCCATTGTCTTCATGCATGCCTATCGCTACCCCACTCATGAATTGCGGGCCGAAGCCTTGGCGCAGCAGATCGGCTTCACGCAGATTTCGGTCTCGCACCGGGTCAGCCCTTTGATGAAGCTGGTGCCGCGCGGCGACACCACCGTCGTTGATGCGTATCTGTCACCTATTTTGAGGCGTTATGTCGAGCAGGTCGCCGCGCAGATGCCAGGCGTCAGCCTGCTCTTTATGCAAAGCTCGGGCGGCTTGACCGAGGCGCATCATTTTCAAGGCAAGGACGCCATTCTGTCGGGGCCGGCTGGCGGCATCGTGGGCATGGTGCGCACCGGCTTGGCGGCCGGCCACAGCAAGCTGATCGGCTTTGATATGGGCGGCACGTCAACCGACGTCAGCCATTTCAATGGCGAGTTCGAGCAGACCTTGGACACCGAAGTCGCCGGTGTGCGCATGCGCGCACCGATGCTGAGTATTCACACGGTGGCAGCAGGCGGCGGCAGCGTGATCAGCTTCGACGGTGCGCGCTTGCGCGTTGGGCCTGAGTCGGCCGGCGCCAATCCCGGGCCGGCCAGTTATCGACGTGGCGGCCCCTTGGCGACGACCGATGCCAACGTCATGTTGGGTCGCATACAGCCGGACTTTTTTCCCAAGTTGTTCGGACCGCAGGCGGACCAGCCGCTGGACCGTAGTGCCGTTGCGCAGCGCTTCGCAGCCATGGCGGCCGACATGTCGCGCGCCTATGGCCGAGCCGTCTCGCCCGAAGAGGTCGCCAGCGGCGCCTTGCAGATCTCGGTGGGCAGCATGGCCAATGCGGTCAAGCGCATCTCGGTGGCGCGCGGGCTTGACGTTACGGCGTACACCTTGCAATGCTTTGGCGGCGCCGGCGGTCAGGCCGCTTGCCTGGTCGCCGATGCGCTGGGCATGAGCCGCGTACTCGTTCATCCCTTCGCCGGCGTCTTGAGCGCCTACGGTATGGGCTTGGCCGATCGCATGGCGATGCGCGAAGCCTCGGTCGAGCTGAGCCTTGATGCGGCCGGCCTCGCTGCAGCGCGGGCACAGGCAAGTGTATTGGCCGAGTCAGGCAGGGCCGAGCTGCTGGCGCAGGGCGCGGCCCTGGCTTCGCTGCGCAGCGCCACGCGCTTGCATCTGCGCTATCAAGGCACCGACACCGCGCTGAGTTGCGACTTGCTTGAACGCAGCAGCACGAGCGAGCTGCGCGCGGCATTTGAGGCAGCCTACCGCCAGCGTTTTGCTTATTTGATGCCGGGCCGCGAGCTTGTCATCGAAGCCGTCACCGTCGAGTGCATTGCGGCCGGTGAGGCGCTGGCGCAGGCCGAGAGCCCGGTCGAGCCCGAGCTGCACCTGCCTCAGCCCGCTGCCGAGTTGAGCATGTATTGCCCCGCTGACGACAAGTCAGCCGGCTGGCGCGCCGCGCCGCTGTTTGTGCGCGAGCGTTTGCAAGCCGGCGCTCAGCTGGATGGCCCGGCCATTCTGGCCGAACGCAATGCCACCACCGTCATCGACCCCGGCTGGCAGGCGCGCCTGATGGCCGATGGCCGGCTTGAAATTTGCCGTGTGCTGCCGCGTGCGCAGGCCTTTGCCATCGGCACGCAGGCCGATCCGGTGATGTTGGAGATCTTCAACAATCTCTTTATGAACATCGCCGAGCAGATGGGCCTGCGCCTGCAGAACACCGCGCACTCGGTCAATATCAAGGAGCGGTTGGACTTCTCTTGCGCGCTGTTCAGCGCCGCCGGTGATTTGATCGCCAATGCGCCGCATATCCCCGTGCATCTGGGCTCGATGAGCGAGTCGATTCACACGGTGATCGCACGCAACCCACAGATGGCACCGGGTGATGTCTATGTGCTGAATGACCCCTATCACGGCGGTACGCATCTGCCCGATATCACCGTCGTTACGCCCGTGTTTTTGGATGACTTGATCACCAGCAAGCCCAGCTTCTTTGTCGCGTCCCGCGGCCACCATGCCGATATCGGCGGCATCACGCCGGGCTCGATGCCGCCCTTCTCCAGTTCGATCGAGCAAGAGGGCGTGTTGATCGACAACTTCTTGCTGGTCCAGGGCGGCCAGCTGCGCGAAGCGGAAATGTTGGCGCTGCTGAACAGCGGCCCCTACCCCTCGCGCAACCCGACCCAGAACCTGGCCGATCTGCGTGCTCAGATCGCGGCGAATGAAAAGGGCGCACAAGAGTTGCGGGCGATGGTGGCGCAGTATGGCGGCGCAACCGTCGCCGCCCATATGCAGCATGTGCAAGACAACGCCGAAGAGTCGGTGCGCCGCGTCATCACGCGCTTGAAAGACGGCGCCTTCACCTTGCCGCTGGACAACGGCGCACAGATCCAAGTGGCTGTGCGCGTCAACGCGGCCGAGCGCAGCGCCGTGATCGACTTCAGCGGCAGCAGCGCTCAGCTAAGTAATAACTTCAACGCACCGCGCTCCATCACGATGGCGGCAGTTCTGTATGTGTTTCGAACGCTGGTCGACGACGCGATCCCGCTCAATGCGGGTTGCCTGAAGCCGCTGCAGGTGATCGCGCCCGAGGGCTGCATGCTCAATCCGCGCTATCCCGCGGCCGTGGTGGCAGGCAATGTGGAGACGTCGAGCTGCGTCACCAATGCGCTCTACGGTGCTTTGGGTGTGATGGCCGCCAGTCAATGCACGATGAACAATTTCACTTTTGGCAATGCCAGTCATCAGTATTACGAAACCATCTCCGGCGGCTCCGGTGCTGGGCCTGGATTTGATGGCACCAGCGTCGTGCAAACCCATATGACCAACTCGCGCATGACCGACCCCGAGGTCTTGGAGTTCCGCTTCCCGGTGCGGCTAGAGTCCTACGAGATCGCTCCTGAAACCGGTGGTCAAGGGCAATGGCAGGGCGGCAATGGCGGCGAGCGGCGCCTGCGTTTTCTGGAGCCTATGACGGCATCAATTCTGAGCAACGGCCGCACCCAAGGGGCTTTCGGCATGGCCGGTGGCAGCGCCGGCATGCCGGGCAGCAACTGGGTCGAGCGGGCGGATGGCCGCGTCGAGCCGCTGCCCCATATCGGCCAAGCCGAGATGCAGGCGGGCGATATGTTTTTGATCCGCACACCGGGCGGCGGTGGTTTTGGGCTCGCCGCTTCAGAAAACAAATGAACCTGACCCCATTCAAAGAGGCGCTTGATCATGTCAACAAGTTGGGCAAGACAGGCCACTCGGTTTTAGGGAGATCCATGCGGGCGACGCCACCCGCTGACGCATTGGCGGCGATACTTGCGTCCAGAGACAAGCGCGTGTCCAAGTCTTGTCACAAGACAAGACAATGGGCGTCATTTTTTGGCACACTCGCACGCGGCAATTGATCTGGCGGCAGGGCTGCCAGCCTCGGCGTTGGTGGCCGAGTCCAAACTTCGAAAGTAGATAGAAAAATGAAACGTCTGGATGATTTCCGACTGCGCCTAGGGCGGCATGAGTTGGTGCCTATCGTGATCGGCGGCATGGGAGTTGATATTTCCTCCTCCGATCTGGCGCTGGAAGCTGCGCGCTTAGGCGGCGTCGGCCATATCTCGGACGCGATGGTCAACACCCTGACCGATCGCCGCTACAAGACCAAATACACCAAGGCCAAGCAAGCGCAGTTCCAGTACAACGTGGCCTCCGAGGACAAGAGCGAGGTCAAGTTCAACCTTGAGCACCTGGCCGAGGCGACAAAACTGCACGTCGAAACGACCATGGCGCGCAAGCAGGGCAATGGCCTGATCTTCATCAACTGCATGGAAAAGTTGACGATGAACGGCCCCAAGGAAACGCTCAGCGTACGCATGAACGCGGCGCTGGATGCCGGTATCGACGGCATCACGCTGGCAGCGGGTTTGCACCTCGGCTCCTTCGCATTGATCGCCGAGCACCCGCGTTTTCGCGAAGCCAAGCTGGGCATCATCGTGTCCTCGTTGCGTGCACTGCAGCTGTTCCTGAAGAAGAACAGCCGCCTGAACCGTCTGCCCGACTATGTGGTGATCGAAGGCCCGCTGGCCGGCGGCCACCTGGGCTTCGGCATGGACTGGGCCGAGTACGACCTGGAAAAGATCGTCACCGAGATTCACCAATATCTGCTGACCGAGAAGCTGGACATCCCGCTGATCGCCGCCGGCGGCATCTTCACCGGCAGCGATGCGGTGCGTTTTCTGGAGCTGGGCGCCTCGGGCGTGCAGGTGGCGACGCGCTTCACCGTCACGCGCGAATGCGGCCTGCCGGACGACATCAAGCAGGAATATTTCAAGGCTAGCGAGGCCGATATCGAGGTCAACGAGATCTCACCGACCGGCTACCCGATGCGCATGATCAAGGCCAGCCCCGGCATCGGCGACGGCATTCGGCCTAACTGTGAGGCCTATGGTTATCTGCTCGACGCCAATGGCAAATGCGCGTACATCACCTCTTACAACCGCGAGGTGGCCGCGCATCCGGGCGAGCGCCGCGTCTCGGTCGCAGACAAGACTTGTTTGTGCACGCATATGCGCAACTTCGACATCTGGACCTGCGGCCAGCTGACCTGGCGCCTGAAAGACACCACGCACCGCAACCCCGACGGCAGCTACCAGTTGCTCAGCGCCGAACATGTATTCAAGGACTATCAGTTCAGCACCGACAACCAGGTCAGCTTGCCCGAGCCGGAGCTGGCTGTCAGCGCCTGAGCTGGCTTGAGTTAGCCCTGAGCGCCATGCCCGGTGAGGCGGCGCTGGTTTCGTGAATTAGTTGTGGCCGATGGTTGCTTTAGGGCCTAGGCCGACAAGGCTGACTGCGGGTTTGCCCTTGTAGCGGAGATACTCGGGCGGAGCGGGGTATTTTCCCTCTGGCTCTGCCCGCCTGGACGTTTCATGAAACTAGATCCCAAACCTCTGAGCGCAGGCTTGAAATTGTCTGAGCTGATGGGCGCACTCAGCCATGCGCTGGACATCACCGAAGGCCAGCCCGAAGGCCATTGCGTGCGCTGCTGCTGGATTGGCATGCACATCGGGCGCGAGCTTGGCCTGCCGGACGCGCAGCTGTGGGAGCTTTATTACTGTTTGCTGCTGAAGGATCTGGGCTGCAGCAGCAATGCGGCGCGCATCTGCGAGCTCTACCTGACCGATGACCTGCAGTTCAAGCGCGATTTCAAGCGCGTAGGTGACAGCCTGCCCCAGGTGGTGCGCTTTGTCTTGCAGCACACCGGCTTGAAAGCCGGCTTGGCCGAGCGCTTTCGCAGCGTCCTGCACATTTTTCGCGACGGCAGCGAGATCGCCCAGGAGTTGATCCAAACGCGCTGCCAGCGCGGTGCCGAAATTGCCCGTCTTTTGCGTTTTTCAGAGACCGTGGCGGAAGGCATCTACAGCCTCGATGAACATTGGAACGGGCAGGGCAAGCCGGCTGGCTTGAGCGGCGAGGCCATCCCGGTGTTTGCGCGCATTGCGCTGCTGGCTCAGGTGGTCGATGTGTTTCATACCGCCGAAGGCATGCAAGCTGCGCTGGCCGAGGTGCGTGGCCGCTCCGGACAATGGTTTGATCCCACTCATGTGGCGGCGTTGGAGGCGCTGGCGCTGCGGCCGCAGTTTTGGGCGACGCTGAATTCGCCCAGCATCGAGCGCGATGTGATGGCGCTGGAGCCGGGCAGTTTTGAGGTCCCGCTGGATGAAGACTACCTCGACGCGATCGCCGCTGCTTTTGGCCAGGTGGTCGACTCGAAAAGCCCCTACACCAGCGGCCATAGCTCCCGCGTGGCGCTCTACACCGACCTGATTGCCGAGTCCATGGGGCTGGACGCGGCACGGCGGCGTTGGCTCAAGCGCGGCGCCTTGCTGCACGATGTGGGCAAGCTCGGCGTGAGCAATGCGGTGCTCGACAAGGCGGGCAAGCTGGATGCCCTTGAGTGGCAGGCGGTGCAGCAGCATGCGATGCTGACCGAGCAGATCCTGGGGCGTATCGGTGCCTTCACCGAGTTGGCCAAGGTCGCCGGCGCGCATCACGAGCGGCTGGACGGCGGCGGTTATCCGCGCGGCTTGAAGGCAGCCGATATCGCGATGGAAACCCGCATCATCACGACCGCCGACATCTTCGACGCCATCACCGCCGAACGCCCCTATCGCGGCGCGGTACCCATAGACCAGACGCTGGCCATGATGGCCAAGACGGTCGGCAGTGCGATTGACCCGCGCTGCTTCGAAGCGCTCAAGCTGTCGATGCAGAAACTGCCCAGCTGAAGCCCTTTTTAATGGGGGCAGCTTGATTTGATTTGCCAAGCTGCCCATGGGCGAGAATGCCGACTCTTCACGAGAGAGAGACATCCCATGCGCAAGCCTTCAGCGACCCTTTTGAATCTTGGCCAAGGCCTGGCCCTGGCCCCGGCTGTGATGCTGCTCAGCGCTGCCGCCGCGCTGGCACAAGCCAGCCCTGTTGATCAATTGGCTGGGCAGTCGACCGAGCAGCCCCTCAGCGCGCTGCCCTACACGCCGAGTCTGGACCGGCCGTCGATGGACCCCGCCGTCGACCCTTGCGAGGACTTTTACCAATACGCTTGCGGCGGCTGGATCAAGAACAACCCGATTCCCGCCGATCAGTCGCGCTGGTCGGTTTACGCCAAGATGGCGAACGAGAATCAGCGCTTTCTCTGGGGCATTCTGGACAAGCTGGCTACCGCGCCGGACCGCTCCGCTTTGAACGCCAAGCAGGCGCAGATGGGTGACTACTTCGCCGCCTGCATGAACGAAGACGCCGCCCGCAGCCAAGGCCTGGCAGCGCTGCAGCCGCTGTTGGCGCAGATCGATGCCTTGAGCGACAAGCGCCAGTTGCCCGCGCTGCTGGCCGCTTTGCATCTGGCCACCAATAACGAGCGCTTTTTGTTCCGTTTCGGCTCGGGCCAAGACTTCGGCGACGCGACCCAGGTGATCGCCTTCGCGATGGCTGCGGGCCTGAGCCTGCCGGACCGCGATTTCTACGTCAACAAGGACGCCAAATCGCGCGCCATGCTGAAGAAGTTCGAGGCCCATGTGGCGCGCATCTTCGAGCTGGCCGGCGACACGCCCCAAGCCGCAGCCAAGGCCGCTCGCAGCGTTGTGGCGACCGAGACCGCGCTGGCCCAAGCCACGCTGACGCAGGTGCAGCGCCGCGACCCCTACAAGACTTACAACAAGGTTGACGCCAAGGCGCTGCAAGCGCTAACGCCGCATTTCGACTGGTCGGCTTACCGTGCCGGCCTGGGTCTGCCGGAGTCGCTGGCCAGCTATAACGTCACCGAGCCGGGCTTCTTCAAGGCCATGGACAAACGCTTGCAAGCGCTCAGCCTGGCCGAGCTGAAGACCTATCTGCGCTGGGCTGCGCTGAGCAGCCACGCCGCCTATCTGGCGCCCGAGATGGTGCAGGCCAATTTTGATTTCTTCGGCCAGACCTTGCAGGGCACGCCGCAGATCAAGCCGCGCTGGAAGCGCTGTGTCGAGCTGGTCGACGCACAACTCGGCGAGGCGCTCGGCGAGGAGTTTGTGCAGCGCAGCTTCAGCCCCGAGCTGAAGCAGCAAGCGCAGCAGATGACGGCCGAGATCGAAGTCGCGATGGCCGATTCCATCAAGTCCTTGCCTTGGATGAGCGAGGCCACCAAGACGCAGGCGCTGGCCAAGCTTGGCAGCATCGTCAACAAGGTCGGCTACCCGGAACGCTGGCGCGATTACAGCGCCATGGCGCTTGAGCGGGGCAACTTTATTGCCAATGTGCAGCGCGGCCATAGCTTCGAGTTCAAGCGTCAACTGGCCAAGATTGGCCAGCCTCTGGACCGGGGTGAATGGGGCATGACGCCGCAAACCGTCAACGCCTATTACGACGCGCAGATGAACGACATCAACTTCCCCGCTGCCGTGCTTCAGCCGCCGCTCTATGACCCCAAGATGGATGCCGCGCCTAACTACGGCAACACCGGCGGCACCATTGGCCACGAGCTGGTGCATGGCTTTGATGACGAAGGCCGCAAGTTCGACGCCAAAGGCAATTTGAAAGACTGGTGGACGAAGAAAGACGGCAAGGCTTTTGAGCAGCGCGCCGCCTGTGTGTCGCAGCAATATGCCGGCTACACCATCGTCGACAACATCAAGATCAACAGCCAGCTGACTCTGGGTGAAGACCTGGCCGACCTCGGCGGCCTGGTGCTGGCGCTGACCGCGTGGAAGCAACATGTGGCCGGGCAGAACCTGCAGCCCATCGACGGCTTGACGCCGGAGCAGCGCTTCTTCGTCGGCTTTGCGCAATGGGACTGCAATAACGCGCGCCCCGAGGCGCTGCGCGTGCAGGCCTTGACCAACCCGCATTCACCGGGCCGCTACCGCATCAACGGTGTGGCCGTGAATATGCCGGAGTTCGAAAAGGCCTTTGCTTGCAAGCCGGGTCAGGCGATGGTCAAGCCCGACGCGAAGCGCTGCAAGATTTGGTAACTTACTTTCCGCTCGGATCAAGCCGGCGCGCTCTAGCCAGCCGCCAGGCTTCGTCCGGCTCGCCCGCATAGACGTCCTCTGCAGTTGTGGTTGTTTCTTGCAGATGCGTGTCGATGGCGATGCGCTTGTCGAACACAAAGCATTCGCCCTTCCAGTCGGCCGCAGCATCGGGCAAGGCCTCGAAATAGCTGACGATGCCGCCGTCGAGCTGGTAGACATCCAGGCCCTGGTCCTGCATCCAGGCGCTGGTTTTCTCGCAGCGTATGCCGCCGGTGCAATACATGGCGATGCGTTGGCCCTTGGCCTTCCACTCATCGGCATGCTCGGCCACATAGGCGGGGAAGTCGCGGAAATGCGCGACCTTGGGGTCCACCGCGCCCTCGAAATGCCCGAGCTTGAACTCGAAGCTGTTGCGGTTGTCCAGCACCAGCACGTCGGGTTCCTTGATCAGCTCGCGCCAGCGCGCCGGCGAGACATGCGTGTCGGGCTTGCTCGCATCCGGCAAGCCGGAAACACCCGGCACGCCAAAGGCAACGATCTCCGGCTTGGTGTGCACCTTGATCAGCGTGAAGGGCTTGGTCGTGCAAGCGCTGTGCTTGAACACCATGCCGACAAAGGCGCCGCCGAACAAGGGGTCGTCCTGCAAGGCTTGCTCGAAGGCGGCGAGTGCGCCGGCCGGGCCGGCGATCGCCGCGCTGATGCCTTCGGGCGCCACCAGGATATTTCCGCCGATGCCGGTCGTCGGTTGGCTCAGTTCGCGCAGCCGCGCGGCCACGCTTTCCGGTTCGGCCAAAGCGACAAAGCGGTAGAAAGACGAGTGAATATGAGCTTGGGTGGGGTCGAGGTCAGACATACAGAGCGGGGTCGGGTTGATGCGTGGGGCGGGCCGTTGAAGGCAAGAGTGCCAAGCCGCCGGCCAGCGTCCAGGCTTGGGCGTGGCCGAGGCGTGTCAATGCCATTGCGGCTTGGCGGCTGCGGTTGCCGGTGCGGCAGAAGAATAGCAAAGGGCGCTGCGGCTGCTCGGACAACCAGGCTTGCATCGCGTTGAGCATCCGCGACAGGGGCAGCGCCTCCATCTGCGCCGTCGGCAGTTCGGGCGTGTGGCTGAGGAACTGCTCGTAGGGCTCGCGCACATCGATCAGCAGCGCGTCGGGGTGGTAGCTCATGAACGCCTTCAGCTGCGCACCTTGCACCTGCTGGACCGCAGCTTCTTCTTCTGCTTGCCGTTCATTTTTCAGGAAAAGAGCCAGTTGCTGCGCCTCGTCCCGGGCCGGCGCCAGCAAGGTCTCGGAGCCTACCCAAGCGCTCAGGCTTTCAGCGTCGTTCAGGCCGATGAAAGCCAACTCTGGCGTGGCCGATTCAAGCTTTCCGATTAGTAAAACCTGACCCTGACCGTCTATTTTTCTTGTTAGCTCTTGCGCGCCGAGCGCAATAGCCGCCTGGCCTAAAGGCCATCCCAGGGCGTCAGCGGGCTTGTTGGGCATCAGCTCGGGAATGGTCTCAGCAAGCAACTCGCGTGCTTGGGCATGCTCGGCTTCGCCGGTCGTGCTCAAGACCGCCAGCAGCGGGTAAGCCTGGCAAGTCAGCGCCTGTGCAAGCCGGCAAACTTGCTCCGGGCGGGCGTCGATCAAGACACAGGATTTGCTGACCGAGTCGGCCAGCAAATAGCAGCAAGCGCCGTCTTGCATGAAGCGGGTGATGCCGTCGCCGATGGTCGGGAAATTGTTGGCGGGACTCAAACAATGCCGGCGCAGCGACTCGCCGCAGGCGCGGATACGCGCGCAGGCTTCATCGATAAAGGCCTCGTCCACGGCCGGGCCTATCGACAGCCGCACCGCGCCGGCCGCCTGCCAGTCCGGCAAACCCATCGCCTGCAAGACAAAGCTCGGTGCTGCCTTGGCGGCGCTGCAGGCAGAGCCACCGCTGACGCGCACATCGGCCGCGTCGAACAGGTCTTGCAACAAGCGCGAGCTCAAACCCGGCACGGCAAAGTTCAAGGTCGTCGGCAAGCTCAGGTCCAGCGGTGCATTGAAGACCAGTCCGGGGAAGGCTTCGACCAGGGCTTCACCCAGGCGCGCTCGAAAGCCCTGCATGGTGGCCGCGTCTCGCAGCGTCTGGCCATCGTCCAGCGCCGCCAACACGGCGCCCAAGGCAGCGATGCCCGACATATTCTCGGTGCCAGAACGCAGCGAGCCTTCTTGCCCGCCGCCCGCCATCAGCGGCGTGAACGGCGCACCTGCTCGCACATAAAGCAGGCCTATGCCCTTGGGCGCATAGAGCTTGTGACCAGAAAACGGAGCGTAGTCGATGCGGCGGGCCTGCAAGCGCAGCGGCAGCTTGCCCAGCGCCTGCACGCCGTCCACCAGCCACAGCGCCGGGCTGCCGGCCAGCGCCGCCTCGATGCCGTCCAGATCGCTGATGACGCCGGTCTCGTTATTGGCTGCCATGGTGCAGACCAGGCCCGCGCGGGCGCTGTGTTGACGCAAAAAGGCGAGGTCATGCCGGCCTTGGGTGTCAACCGGGATCGCCAGGATCTGCAGCCTCAGCCCCAGCACCTCATTCCAATGCTTGAGCGCCTCGGGCACTGCCTTGTGCTCGGTCGCGCCATAGAGCAGCAAGTCAATCTTCAAATTGCCGCGCAATGAGTTCAGCGCCGACAAGACGGCGGTTTGAATCCCCTCGGTGGCGCCGCTGGTGAAGAGCAGCGAGGCGCCGTCGCCGGTGTCGAGCAGGCGCTGGGCGCGCGCCCTAACGCCGTCGATCAGCGCCTTGGCCTTCAGGCCGGTGCTGTGCACGCTGCTGGGGTTGCCGTAGTCCTCCACCATCGCCTGGATGGCCGCGGCCTTGGCCTGCGGCAGCACCGGCGTGGTGGCATTGGCGTCGAGATAGATTTCCATGGCGGTGGCCGCTCGTGGCTGGCTGATATGTGTAGATGCGGGGTCGGGCTTGTTTGGCCGAAGTGTCGATCGTACCCGCTGCACCCATCATCTATACTGCTGCGAGGGTCGGCAGAACACCCAGGCCTTGCCGCATGGCAGACCGTTGAAGCGTTTGACCATGAGCTAAACCTGCCAGGTAAAGAGAAGAGATTTTCGTTTTCACCAGGCTGAGCCCCGTTTCGCGTGTGCCCAGCTGGAAGCCGGCAAGCACCAGCACCGCCTCCTGTGGCGGCTATGAGCAACACGCGTGATGTGGAGATCTCTCAATCATGCCTCGTGAATCTATTGCCCTGCACGCCGACGATATCTCGGCCTTCGCCAAGTCCTTGCTCCAGCAACTCGCCGAGCATCTCTCGCAAAGCGAGGATCCGCGTGAGCCACCCAGTCATTTGAGCTTGTTGAATATGCTGGCCCGCGCGGCCGGGCATCGCAATCTGCAGGCCTTGCGGGCCGGTGTTGTGTCAACAGCGGCAGCAAGCGCGCTGCCCAGCAAGCTCACAATGCATAACGCCCCGCCGGCGCGCGGGCCGCGTCATCCGGAATTGAGCGAATTGGCTGACCGAGCCCTGCGCCAATTCGATGCACAGGGCCGCTTGATGCGTTGGCCCAGCCGCCATCAGGTTCAGCGTTATGCCATCTGGGGCTTGTGGTTGCACTTTGACAGCCGGCGTGTTTACACCGAGGCAGAAGTCAATGAGGTGCTGAAAGCGCAGCATGGCTTTGGCGACCATTGCACCTTGCGGCGCGAGTTGGTCAATATGAAGTTGCTGGCGCGCAGCGACGGCGGGCGCGAGTACCGCAAGCTGGCGGCGCGCCCGGCGGATGACTTGCTGCCGCTGCTGCGGGAGTTGCGCTCGCGCGGCCTGCAGCCTGCCTAGCGGGCCAGCTATTGCTTGAGAGTGAGCTCGTTGTGAATGGTGTGGGTACCTTCCGCTTCGCGCGCGAGCTTGAGTGCCGTGTCAATCTGGGCTTGGGTGTCGAGTATCCCGATCAGACGCACATCGCCTTTGAGGGTGACAACCTTGATGTCAAAGGTCTTGAGCGAGTCGCTCTGATTCAGCACCGTCGCGACATGCTCGCTCACATCGGCATCCGCCACATTGCCCGGCGCCGCTGAAGCTGCTTGTGCAACAGCAGCTGGCGTAGGCGGCGCTGTTGGCGCTACTTCGGCCGGCTTGCTGCAGCCGCCCACCAGCATCGTTGAGACGGTGAAGGCGGTGGTGAAGAGAAAAGGGATAAATCCATGGTGCTTGCTGTTCATAAATAGCCTTGGTCCAGTCTTGAGGTTAGCGGCGGATGAGCGTGGCGCAAGCATCTATTGACTTTGGTTCTCGGTCTGTGCGATGGCGAACATTGGCCAGCCAAGCTTGCTCGCTTAGGTGCCTGCCGGACTGCGTGACATCAGCAGAATCAAGGCCGGCTCTGCCCCCTCGTTACAATCCGCAGCCTTGGTTCCAAGGGAATAAATCCGTGTCCGATCGCTCCGCCGTGCTGCTGCAATACCTGTTGCCTAAACAGGCCATCACCCGCTTTGGCGGCCTGGTCGCCGGAGCGCGCATGGGCGCGATCACGACAGCCATCATTCGGCGCTTTGTCGCACGCTACGACGTCAATATGGCGGAGGCGGCCGAGCCGGATATTGCCGCCTATCCGAGCTTCAATGAGTTTTTCACCCGTGCGCTGAAAGCCGGTGCTAGGCCGCTGGCCGACGCGACGCTGCTGTGCCCGGTGGATGGGCGCATCAGCCAGGTTGGCACCATCAAGGGCAAGCAGATCTTTCAAGCCAAGGGTCATGAGTTCTCAAGCACGGCTTTGGTCGGCGGCGATGCGACGCTGGCCGCTCAATTCGACGATGGCATCTTCGCCAATATCTACCTGAGCCCGCGTGACTATCACCGCATCCACATGCCGGCGGCCGGGCGTTTGGTTCGCATGATTTATGTGCCGGGCGATCTGTTTTCGGTCAACCCTGTCACCGCGCGCGGCGTGCCCGGTCTGTTTGCACGTAACGAGCGCGTGGTCTGCGTGTTCGAGGGCATCCATGGCCCTTGGGTGCTGGTGCTGGTGGGCGCCACCATCGTCGGCAGCATGGCCACGACTTGGCATGGTGTCGTCAACCCGCCGCGCCCCGGCAAAGTGGTCGAGTGGGATTATCGCGACCAGCAAATTCAGCTGAAAAAGGGCGAAGAAATGGGCCGCTTCCTGCTTGGCTCCACTGTCGTGATGTTGTTCCCCAAGGGGCCGTGGAGCTTTAACCCGGCTTGGCTTGGCGAAGACCTGGGGCGGCCGGGTAGTGCGGTGCAGCTGGGTGAGGCGATGGCGAATCGCTGAGAGTGCTGAAGGAGCGCTGAAAACTTGATGGTCGATATGAGGGTAAAACCTTGTGTAAAAACCTTTCAGTGCCCGAAGCAGTCGCACGGAATTGGCACCACGAAGACGACATGCAAGAAACACTCTACAAGCGAAAAAACCGGCCACATCAGCCGGTTCTCTTGTGAAGGCCGAAGCCTTTTGCTTACTGCTGCTTGCTGCGGCGACGGGCCACAAAGCCAATCGCACCCAGACCGGCTAGCATCAGGGCATAGGTTTCTGGTTCCGGCACGGCGGCGGTGACTGACACCAGGTCGAGGGATGTGCCGTAGCTGTCACTATTACCGATGGCCTTGATCGTCAGTGTGGTGGTGCCTGCGGTTGCGACGAAGCTGCCGGTGACCTTCTGCCATTCCTTGTTCTCGTCCTTGGCCACTTCAGTGAAGTTCAAGCCGTTGACGCTCCAGCTCAAACCATTGCTGGCCAGACCCTTTTGGCCATCACGCTGAGCGACCCAGAAACTCAGCTCATAGGTCTTGTTGGCCGTGGTGTCGAACGTCTGGGTCATCCAGCTGTTCTTATCGGTATCGAGTTCAACGTACTGTGAACCGAAGATTGTGTTTCCTGCCACTTGGTTACGCAGTTCAATTCCGCTTCGCGGCGAACCACTGTAGGGGGCACCGGTCCAGTTGTCCAGGTTCTGATAGATATTCCAGGAGCCCGTAGCCAGTACGTTGGCTTCGAAGCTGCCGTTTTTGATCAGGTTCGTATCCGCGAAGGCCAGTGCAGGTGCGGCGATCAGTGCGGCGATGAGAAGCTTTTTCATGGGTGGGTCCTGGAGTCTCTTGGTGAGTCGCTGGATTGCGATTCGATGGAATGAATTATTCCGACCCACTGGCTTGCCCACATCCCCGCGAATCGAGGGGGGTGGCCGGCGATCCGTGACGCCGGTCACGGCATTGCCGATTGATTGCATGACGCCATCATTCGTAGGCATCGCAAGTGGAGGTTGCGGACTTGGGCGCCGAGGGTTTGGGAATCGAATGTCGGTGCTGGTCACACTGGAGCCCTTGAATGCCATCGGAATCAGACCGTCGCCTGCGCCTTTAGCATTGCAATAAACGCCCGCAGCGCTGGGCTGGCTTGGCTGCGGCCGGGGTAGTAGAGCGAAAAGCCGGTACCCGCTGGGCACCAGTCACTCAAGACCTGAACCAAGCGGCCGGCCAGCAGGTGCTCGCGTGCCGCGCACTCGTAGACATAGGCAAAACCTGCTCCCTCCAGCGCCGCCGCCAAGGCCACGCTTTGGTCGTCCACCAGCAAGGGGCCGCTGACATCCAGGGTTAGCTGTTCGGCCCCACATTCAAACTCCCAGCGAAACATCGCACCACTGGCGAAGCGTTGGCGCACGCAAGGCGCTTGCAGTAGGTCGCGGGGATGAGCCGGCGCCAGCGTACGCGCTAGCAAGGCCGGCGCGCCGACGACGATGAAGCGCTGCGCACCACCCAGCGGAATCGCCACCATGTCCAGCGGCAGGCGCTCGGCAAAGCGCACACCAGCGTCGAAGCCCAGGGCGACGATGTCGACCATCACGTCCTGTGTGTGCAGTTCCACCTCCACTGCCGGATGCTCGGCCAAAAAGCGCGCCACGAGTGGTGCCAACACAAGCCGCGCCGCGCTGCGCGGCACCGACAAGCGCAAGCAGCCCTTGATCTCGCCGCCTAGCTGGCTCAGATCTGCATAGGACAGCCTCAGGCTCCGCAGTGCCGGCTCGGCCTGCGTCAGCAATTGTTGGCCGGCCGCAGTCAGCGCCACACTGCGGGTGCTGCGTGCCAAAAGCGTGACGCCGATCTCTTGCTCCAGTCGCCGCATCGCTTGGCTGACAGCCGAGGGGCTAAGCCCCAGATTCAGCGCAGCGGCGCGAAAGCTACGGGCCTCGGCAACGGCGAGGAAGATACGAAGATGCTGGAAGTCGGGCTCGGCCATGGTGGCGATATTGTCGGCGGCATTGCATTGTTCAGTGCGGCTGCACGGGCCGTGCATGCCGGCGAGGCTGGCGGACCCGGCCCCAAGCGCGCAAGATACGCAGCTATTCCATCCCAAGCGGCTCTTGATATGCACCCAAATGTTCTTCTAAAGATTTCTGCCTTCTCCGACGGTCAAGCCGGCGGCAACCCGGCTGGCGTTCTCATCGCGCCGCAGCTGCCTGCTGACGCCGAGATGCAGCGCATTGCTGCCGACCTGGGATTTTCTGAGACGGTGTTTGCTCAGCCTCAGGGCGAGGCCTGGCGTGTGCGCTACTTCTCGCCCGAAAACGAAGTGCCGTTTTGCGGCCATGCCACCATCGCTTTGGGTGCTGCGCTGGCTCAGCAGCAAGGTGAAGGCAAGTTCGAACTGATCCTGAACAATGCCAAGATCAGCGTGGAAGGGCGGCGCGCGGGCGCGCTGTTTGCTGCCGCGCTGCAGTCACCACCAACGCGCAGTGCGCCTGCCGAGCCGGCCTTGCTGACGGCGGCGCTGGCGCTCTTCGGCCTGCAGGCGGACGATCTCGACCCCCGTTTGCCGCCGGGGCTGGCCCATGGCGGGGCTGACCATCTGGTGCTGGCCTTGAAGTCGCGTGCCACGCTGGCCGCCATGAACTACGAGTTGGACGAGGGTCGCAAGCTGATGTTGGCTGCAGGCCTGACTACCATCCTGCTGGCCTATATTGAGGGGCCGCAGCTGTTTCACACCCGCAATGCCTTTGCCTGCGGCGGTGTGCTGGAGGACCCGGCCACCGGCGCGGCTACCGCTGCGCTGGCTGGCTATTTGCGCGACTTGGGATGGCCGCATGGCGGCGTGATCGACCTCGTGCAAGGCGAAGACATGGGCTTGCGCTCCTTGTTGCGCGCCGAGATACCCGCGGCGGCTGGCAGCTCCATCCGGGTCTCCGGGACGGCGAGAGTGTTGCCATGACGCAGTCCATCCGCCGCCTTGCCGGACAGGATGTTCCCGCCATAGGCCTGGGCTTGATGGGCATGAGCGAGTTTTACGGCGCGCATGATGACGGCGAGTCGCTGGCTACCTTGCATGCTGCCTTCGAGCTCGGGGTGCGCCATCTCGACACCGCCGACACCTACGGCGCCGGTCATAACGAGCAATTGCTGGGGCGTTTTGTGGCCGAGCTCAAGCCCGCGCAGCGTGCAGAGTTGCTGATTGCGACCAAGTTCGGCATCAATCGCCCGCCCGGTAGTCATGCCGGCCCCCAGGGCCGCCGCATCGCGGCGTCCAGCCCCCCAAGGGGGAGCAAGGAAGCTTGGGACGGCCCGGCGCTTCCTTACGAGCGCCATATCGACAACTCGCCCGCCTACATCCGCGCCGCCTGCGAGGACTCGCTCAAGCGGCTCGGGGTGGAACAGCTTGGCCTTTATTACGTCCACCGGCGCGACCCGGCCAGGCCTATCGAGGCGGTGATGGACAGCTTGGTGGCGCTGAAGGCTGAGGGCAAGATTGCGGCGATCGGCCTGTCCGAGGTCAGTGCCCAGACTTTGCGGCGTGCCCATGCGGTGCATCCGGTGGCGGCCTTGCAGAGCGAGTATTCGCTCTGGGAGCGCGCAGCCGAGCAAGAGATGCTGCCGACATGTGCCGCGCTGGGCGTGGCTTTTGTGGCTTACAGCCCGCTCGGTCGGGCGCTGCTGAGCGCGACGATGCCGGCCACGCAAGACCTGGCCCCGGATGATTTTCGCCGCATGCTGCCGCGCTTTAACGGCGCAGCCGGTGCGCACAACCGGGCTTTGGTGGCGCGTCTTGCTGAGCTGGCCGCCGCTTGGGGCATGCCGCCCTCGCAATTGGCCTTGGCCTGGATCTTGAACAAGCATCCGCATGTGTTGGTGATTCCGGGTACGCGTCGGCAGACCCATCTGGGCAGCAACTGGTCGGCCGGACAAATCGCCTTGAACGCCGTGCAAGTGGCCGCTTTGGATGCCTTGTTCGCGGCCGGCGCGGTGGCCGGTGAGCGCTATACCGAGGGCGGCTGGGTGGGCATCGAGTCGGTACGCAGCTGAACGCCGAGGGCGGCGGCCAGCAAGACGCCTGCAGCTGCTGCAGACAAGGGCCGACCAAGGTGATAACCCTGCAACTGCGTGCACCCCAGCGCCTCGGCAGCCTGCGCCTGCACCTCGGTCTCGACGCCCTCGGCCACGATCTCCAGCTGCAAGGAGTGGCCGAGCACGCAGGTCGCCCTGACCACGGCGCTGGCTTGCGCCTCGGGCAGCGGGTCAATCATGCTGCGGTCCAGCTTCATCGTGCTGATAGGCAGATTGCGCAGCATCGTCAGCGACGATTGACCGGTGCCGAAGTCGTCCAGCGAGCACAGCACGCCGGCCTTGCGCAGCCGGTGCAGCTGCGGTAGCACTCGGTCCACATGGCCGATCGCGGCGGTTTCGGTGATTTCCACCTCCAGCGCGTCATGCGGCAGGTGGCGCTCGTCTAGCAATGCGAGCAGCCGGCTGGTGAAGCCGGCGTCGTCGAACTGCAGCGGTGACACATTGACGGCCACCGGCAAGACCTGACCCTCGGCGTCCAGCCATGCGCGCAGCTGGGCGGTGGCGATGTCCAGGATCAGCTCGCCCAGCGCCTTGATCTGACCGGTGCGCTCGGCCGCCGGCACAAAATCGGCCGGGCTGACCCGGCCCTTGCCAGGCCGCTCCCAGCGCACCAGCGCTTCGAAGCCGCAGAGCTGGCGGCTGCCGGCGCGGAACTTGGGTTGGTACTCGAGCAAGAACTCGCGCTCGGTGATCGCTTTGCCCAAGGACTGCTCGGCATCAAGTCGGGCACGCGAGGCGCCGTTCATCGCGATGTCAAAGAACATAAACGATGCGCCGGCGCTGCCCTTGGCCCGGTGCATGGCCGAGTCGGCCGCGCGCAACAAGCTGGCACCATCGCCGCCGTCTTGCGGGAACAGCGCCGCGCCCAGCGACATATGCACAAACAGCTCGGCCCCTTCGACGGCAAAGGGTGTGTCCAGCAAGGCGAGCATTTGCTTGGCCAGCACCTGCACGCTGGCGCTGTCGGCCTCGCCTTCAAGCAAGACCAGAAACTGATCCTCGCCGAGTCGGGTCAGCTGTGCCTGCGGCGGCAGACGGTTGCACAGGCGCCGCGCGACTGCTTTCAGCAAGGCATCGCCCACCGCGTGCCCCAGGCTCTCATTGACCAGCTGAAAGCGGTCCAGATCGGCGGAGATCAGCGCGAACGGCGGTGCGCCCAGATAGGTCATTTCGCGCAGGCGTTCGAGCGCGAAATTTCGATTCGGCAGGTCGGTCAATTCATCGTGCAAGGCCTGGCGGCGCAAGGCATCCACAGCGCGTTGGCGTGAGCTGTCGTCCACCATGACCATCAATTCGGCGGGTGCACCGTCCCACTCCAAATGGCTTGAAAGCCCACGGATGAGCAAAGGGCGGCCTTGCATATCGAGGCGGGTCGCCTCCCATTCGATGCGCGCTTCGGGGTTGCTCAGGGCGCGCTGGTGCCGCTCCCGTGCGGCGTTACGCAGTTCCTGCGGCACCAAGGCGTTGACCAAGTCTTCGGGCTGCTCGCTGCTGCCGGGGGCAAAGCCAAAAATATCTCTCGCGGCCGGGTTGGCGTAGACCACCTGGTGGTTTTGCAGCACCACCAGGCCTTGCAGCGAATGCTCGGCGAGCTTGCTGAAGCGCTCGGTTTGGCGCCGGGTTTCGGCGTGCGCACGGGCGACGGAGAGCAGGATCAGGCCGAGGGAGAGCGTGGTTTGCACCAGCAGGCCGCTGACATAGGTGATCATGGACCTGGCTTGCGGCTCTAGCCAAGGTGCGCTGAAATGAACCAGCGCCAATGCCAAAAAGCCCAGGCTCACCCAGCGCTCGGAGCGTCGACCGCGCCGCCACAGCAAAAAAGCACTGGTCATGCAACCCAAGGCCATCACGGTGGCGCCGAAGAGCAGCGCACTGCGAAAGTCACGCGAGCCCAGGACGGCCAAAACCAGCATGGTCGTTGCAAACAGCGGCAGCGCCCGACCCCAGCGCAGCGTTCGGCCCCGGTAGTCGAAGGCGCCCGCGACCTGGAGCAGTTGCGAGGCCATCAAAGCCATCGAGGCGAGCAGGGACTGAATGTCCTGGGCCGGGCCGGCTGCAATGACGCCATGCAAGACCGGGCCCAAGCTAAGGCCGCAGCCTAAGAGAATCCAGCTGAAGCCCCACCAGCGCACATAGGCGAAGCGCCGATCTTGCTGCCATAGCAGCAGCAGGGCGATGCCGAACATCACGTTGAGGCCGGCGCTGATCAGGAGTAGCAAGGTCATGACGGCTAGCGGTTTGTCCGGCCTTCGCTCAATTGCTGATGAGGCTTGATGCTAGCCGTTCATGGCAGGCTTGGCACGCCAATAATTGCGTGAGTGAGCGGCGCAACGTCATGCTGTGACAATGTCGGACCTGTTTCGCCCTCGCGCTGCGTCACCCGCAGGCCGGGCTGCTCATTGATTTGCCAGTTGATCCGACCATGACTCAAAGCACAAATTCTCCCGCCCTTCAACGCGTACTGACCGGTATCACCACCACCGGCACCCTGCATTTGGGCAACTATGTCGGCGCAGTGCGCCCCGCGATCGCCGCCAGCCAGGAGGCCGGTGTGGAGAGTTTTTTCTTCATGGCCGACTATCACGCGTTGATCAAATGCGATGACCCCGAGCGCATCAACCGCTCGCGCCTGGAAATTGCCGCCGTCTGGCTGGCCGCCGGACTGGACACTTCGCGCGTGACCTTCTATCGCCAGAGCGACATCCCCGAGATCCCCGAGTTGACCTGGCTGCTGACCTGCGTCACGTCCAAGGGTCAGATGAATCGCGCCCATGCTTACAAAGGCGCGGTGGACGCCAATGTGGCCGCCGGCGAGGACCCGGATGCCGGCATCACCATGGGCTTGTACAGCTATCCCATCCTGATGGCGGCCGATATTTTGATGTTCAACGCGCACCGCGTGCCGGTCGGCCGCGATCAGGTTCAGCACATCGAGATGGCGCGTGACGTGGCGCAGCGCTTCAATCATCTGTTTGGCCAAGGTAAGGAGTTCTTTGTCTTGCCCGAGGCCAATGTCGAAGAGGACGTGGCCCTGCTGCCGGGGCTGGACGGCCGCAAGATGAGCAAGAGCTATGACAACAGCATTCCGCTGTTCGAAGGCGGCGCCAAGGGCCTGAAAGATGCCATCGCCCACATCGTCACCGACTCCAAGCTGCCCGGCGAAGCCAAAGATCCGGAAGGCCAGACCTTGGTGACGATTTACGATGCCTTCGCGACGCCAGCGCAGCGCGAGCAGTTCCGGGTCGAGCTGCGCGCCGGCCTGGCCTGGGGCGAGGCCAAGCAGCAATTGTTCGAACTGATTGATGCCGAGATCGCACCGCTGCGCAGCCGCTATGAGGCCTTGATGGCGCAACCCGAGTTGATCGAAGCGACGCTGCAAGAGGGCGCGGCCAAAGCGCGCGCGATTGCAGCACCACTGTTGGCCGAGCTGCGCCAAGCGGTTGGTTTGCGTAATTTCTCGGCGCCGGCCGTGGTGGCCGCGCCGGTCAAGAGCCTCAAAGTGGCATTGCCCGTGTTCAAGCAGTTCCGCGAAAGCGATGGGCAGTTCTATTTCAAGCTCAATGCGGCCGACGGCAGCCCCTTGCTGCAAAGCGCGGGCTTCGCCGGCGGACGCGATGCCGGTCAATGGGTGGCACGGTTGAAGCGCGAAGGCGCGGCCGCGCTGACGGGCGCGCCGGTGCATCTGGCCGCCGGCGTAGCCCATCAACAGGTGGCCGAAGCCCTGAAAGCGCTGCAAGCGGCCGAAGCCGAGTGAGTCTTGCGTGCCATGGAACTGGAACTAGAGCCGTGACTCTGAAGCACCACATCCCCGCATAAACCCGCTAGGCTGCGGGCGTGACCTTGGCTAGTCTCAAACCCTGAATGTCATAAATTCAACGGAGACAGAAAATCATGCCGACCATTCCCGCCGACAGCCTAGCCCTGCAGCGCTTCTATCATTGGGAGCGCAGCCTGGGCCCCCGTGTTGCCTTGACTCAGCCTATGGGTGGTGGGGCGGTGCAGGAGCTGACCTGGAGCCAAGTCGGCGACCAAGTGCGGCGCATGGCCACGCACCTGAAGGCGCAGGGCGAGGCACAGGGTTGGGGGCCCGGCGCCAAGGTGGCGATCCTGTCCAAAAACTGCGCCTGGTGGTTGATGAGCGATTTGGCCATCTGGATGGCCGGTTATGTCTCGGTGCCGCTCTACCCTACCTTGGCGCCCGAGACCATTCGGCAGATCTTGACGCACAGCGAGGCCAAGGCCTGTTTTGTCGGCAAACTCGATGGCTGGGCCGGCATGAAGCCCGGCGTCCCCGACGGTCTGCCTTGCATCAGCTATCCGCTCTCGCCCGACGATGCGAAGAAGTCTTACGAAAGCTGGGACGCGATCTGCGCGCGCAATGAGCCGCTGGCGGGCGAGCCCATGCGCCAGGCCGACGACTTGGCCACGCTGATCTACACCTCGGGCACCACCGGCGCGCCAAAGGGCGTGATGCATTCCTTTGGATCCTTCGCCTGGGCGCTCAGCGCCGCGCTCAAGCGCATTCCCATGAGCGCCGACGACCGCATGCTCTCTTACCTGCCGCTCGCACATGTGGTGGAGCGCGTCTTGGTGGAGCATGGTTGGTTGCGCACCGGCTTTGCCGTCTACTTTGCCGACAGCCTGGACACCTTTGCCGCCGACCTGCAACGTGCCCGCCCGACCATCTTCTTCTCGGTGCCGCGCCTGTGGGTGAAGTTCCAGCAGGGTGTGCAGGCCAAAATGCCGCAGAAGAAGCTCGATTTCCTGCTCTCCTTGCCCATCATCGGTGGTTTGGTGCGCCGCAAGATCATGAAGGCGCTGGGTCTGGACCAATGCAGGATCGCCGCCGGCGGCGCCGCGCCGATGCCGGTCGCCTTGCTGCAGTGGTACCGCAAGCTCGGCCTGAATATCTGCGAAGGCTACGGCATGACCGAGAACCTGGCCGTCTCGCACATCACCCTGCCGGGTGCCGATCAAATCGGCACCGTCGGCCCGGCTTATGAGGGCATAGAGACGCGCGTCGACCCGGCCAATGGCGAGCTGCTGATGCGCAGCCCCGCTTTGATGTTGGGTTACTACAAGCAGCCGGAGCTGACCGCCGAGGTGATCACTCCGGACGGCTGGCTGCGCACCGGCGACAAGGGGCAAATCGATGCCCAGGGCTTGTTGCGCATCACCGGCCGGGTCAAGGACTTGTTCAAAACCAGCAAGGGCAAGTATGTGGCGCCGGCGCCGATTGAGGATCGCTTGGGTCAGCATCCTTCTGTCGAAGCCTGCGTGGTGACGGGTGCCAGCATGGGGCAACCGGTCGGTGTGGTGATGCTGTCGCCCGGTGCAGCCGGGCATAGCGGCACCGCAGCCGAGCGTGACGCACTCAGCACCCAGCTGAGCGCCCATCTGGACGAGATCAACGCCGGGCTCGACCCGCATGAGCAGCTCGACTGCCTGGTCGTCATCAAGACACCATGGACGGTCGACAACGGCTTCATCACGCCTACCTTCAAGATCAAGCGCAACCGGGTCGAAGAGGTCTACGGGCCGCAGCTCGAGGGCTGGGTCGGCGAGCGCAAGAAGATTGTGTTTGGTGACTGAGCGGCGAGCGCCGGGCGGCGTTTTATCATCGCGCCATGCCCATCCAACCCGCGCCGTCCGCTGAGCTCGTAACTGCAACGATTGACGGAGCTTTGCGCGGCGGCTTGGTGATTTGCTTGGGCTTGCTGGGCGCCAATCTGCTGCGTGAATCGGCCGCCCGCCGCAGCGCAGCGGCGGTTTTAGGCGCTTTGCTGGCCTTGGGTCTGATCGTGCAGGCCATCAGTTCTTCGCCGCTGTTTGAAGCCGGGGTGTCCGGCCTGGGGCAGGCGCCCTGGGTTGCGGTGGCAGTGGGCAATGCGCCCTTGTTCTGGCTGTTCGCCCGCGCCTTGTTTGATGATGAATTCGTCTTGGCCCCTCAGCATGGCCTGGTCTGGTTGGCGGTGGCGGGCCTGAGCTTTCTGAACTGCGCCTGGTTGGCCGGCCAAACCCAGCATTGGCCGCTGGCCGCCGCTGCCGTGCTGCTGCAGCGACTCTTGCCGCTTGTGTTCGGCGTTTTGATCGGGCTGACGGCGTTGCGCCATTGGCAGGGCGATTTGGTCGAGCGGCGGCGCCGCCTGCGGGCCTTCGTTGTGATCGCCGGTGGCCTGTATATGGCGGCGATGGTGGCGGTGCGTCTGCAAGCACCGCAGGGCAGGCTGTCTGATTTGTCGGCCAGCCTGGACATGGCCGGATTGCTGCTGATCGTGCTCGTGCTCGCATGGGGCTTGTTGCGCTTGCCGGTGACGGGCTTGCTGGCGGCGCAGGCGGTGCAGGCGAATTCGGGCGAAGCTTCGCTCGCGTCGCCTTTGGCCGATGTTAAAAAGGCACCCGCCGTGAAGGAGGGTCCCGACCTGGCCGAGCAGGACTTGCTCGCGCGCTTGCAGCGGCTGATGCTGGAGGAGCGTTTCTATCGCAGTGAAGACCTGACCCTCGCCCGCTTGGCCGAGCGCATGCAATTGCCCGAGTACCGGCTGCGCCGTCTGATCAATCAAGGCTTGGGTCAGCGCAACTTCAGCAGTTTCGTCAACAGCTACCGCTTGGATGAGGCCCGCGCGGCTTTGGCGGCGCCGGCACGGCGGTCGACCCCGGTGCTGACCATCGCTTTGGAGGCGGGCTTTCAATCCATCGGCCCCTTCAACCGCGCCTTCAAGGCCGCCACCGGCCTGACGCCGAGCGAATACCGCCAACAAGCGCTGGCCGATTCCTGAAATCGGCCTGTGCGAAAGCTGCAATCGCGGCTTTCGGCCAGACGGGCGCGCCCACTTTCCGCATGCTGCGGGCCACAAGTCCAAAGGCGGGTGCCTTGGATATGGCAATGTGGGGAGTGGGGATGAAGCTGCTTGATGTGGTCAAACTGAAATGCTTGGGGGTGAGCTTGGGGCTAGGCTTGATCCAGCTCCCGGCCTTGGCCAATATGGGTATGACCGAGATCGCCGTCCCTGCCGGGCCTGTGGCTGCTGAGCTGGCTGGACCGGTCACGCTCTTTTATCCGACGCTCGCGCCCGAGCAGACGCTGGCCTTTGGCCGTATGAGCATGCGCGTGGCGGCCGGTGCGGCGCCGCTGCCGGGCAATGGGCGGCTGGTGCTGATCTCGCATGGTTCGGGTGGTTCGCCCATCGTGCATTCCGATCTGGCGCGGGCGCTGGTCGAGGCCGGCTTTGTTGTCGCCATGCCCGAGCACCGGGCCGACAACTACAAAGACCCGAGTCGGCCCGGCCCGGATTCCTGGAAGCTGAGGCCGGCTGAGATGTCGCGGGCGATTGATGCGGTGGCGGCTGATGCACGCTTTGCGCCCTGGCTGAAGCTGGACAAGGTCGGCGCTTACGGCATGTCGGCTGGGGGCCATACCGTGCTGAGTCTGGCCGGCGGGCGCTGGTCGCCGGCGGGCTTCAGAGCCCATTGCGAGGCTCATCTGGAAGCGGATTTCCAGGCCTGCGTTGGCTTGACGACCCAGCTGAACGGGGGGTGGCTGGATGGCCTCAAGCAGTGGCTGGCGCGCCAAGTGATAGCCGTCAAATTTGCCGACGCCCAGCCGCAGGCCTATAGCGACCCGCGCATTGCGGCCGTGGTCGCGGCGGTGCCGGCGGCCGCTGACTTTGACATGAGCAGCTTTGCGCGGCCGCTCATCCCGTTGGCCTTGGTGACAGCGCGGCAAGACCGCTGGCTGCATCCGCTGTGGCATAGCGATGCGGTGCTCAAGGCTTGCGGTGGCGAATTTGAGCGCCCCCAGGCCGACGACCTACGTCGTCCGTCCCCCGAGGGGATCAAGAAAGGTCGGGGCGGCCCATCCCTTTCTTGTGAATGGTTGGCCGATCTACCGCAAGCCGGGCATGGCGCTTTGCTGTCGCCGCTGCCGCCTGACTTGAGCGGTTTGTTGGGTGAACTGCTGAATGATCCGCCTGGTTTCGAGCGGGCATCCTTGCCCGCGCTTGACCGCTTGATCGCCGATTTTTTCATGCGGCATTTGTTTTGAAATGGGCCAACTGGCCCCAGAATGCGGGCAACCCTTCGCTTCAATCCGCCTATGAACGCCGTTATTTTTGTCAGCCTGCTGGCTGTTGTGCAATACATGAGCCTTGCGGCCTTGGTTGGCCGAGCCCGTTCGGCCTATGGCATCAAGGCGCCGGCCATCACCGGTCATGAAAAGTTTGAGCGTTACTACCGGGTGCAGATGAACACGCTGGAATTGCTGGTGGCCTATTTGCCGGCCTTGTGGCTGGCCGCTCAGTTCTGGTCTCCCAATGGGATGGCAGCCATCGGGGCGGTCTATCTGTTGGGGCGCACCCTGTATGCGCGCAGCTATATCCGGGAGCCGGCCAGCCGAGGCCTGGGTTTCTTGCTCAGTCTGGTTCCCATTGTGATTTTGCTGGTGGCGGGCCTGATCGGGGTGATGCTGGCGATGCTGGAATCGGTCTAACCGATCCGCGGTCTTCCAAGTTCAAAAATTCCTGTTGCCCCGTAGGCCCGCAGAATAGAAGATCAAAGGGCCGGCGTCCTAATCTCTGGCCATTCATTGGCTAGACCTTGTTGGCAAGCGCCGTCTTCGCCCATGTTCTTGCGGCATGCGCCGAAAGACCGGTCAGTTGGGCGCGACGCAATCATCCAAACTCAAGCACGGCACCGTCTGAGGGAACTCTCTCAAGTCGGGGTGCATGCGCTCGCCATGAGCCATACAGATTGTCATGCTCGGCCGCTAAAGTGTCATATGCCCCCCGTCACGGGGGGGCGGTCAAGCCCCAATGGCGGCATGGCCGGGTGGGTGAAATAGTACCGAGCGAAGAGGCTAGGTGGCGGCAAATGCGGCAACCGGCGATCAAGCAACAAACAAATTTATCTGAAATATTCATGGTTTCATTCTGCGTAAGTGATGGCAAAAAAAAGCCTGAGGGCGGGTTCACTCTGCTTGAATTGCTGGTGGTGATGGTCATCATCGGCTTGCTGGCGGGCTATGTGGGCCCGAAGTTTTTCGGCCAGATCGGCAAATCCGAGGTCAAGGCGGCCAAGGCCCAGATCGACGGGCTGCAAAAGTCACTCGATCAATACCGGCTGGACGTGGGTCGTTACCCCACGACCGAGCAGGGTTTGGCGGTGTTGGTCGCCAAGCCGGCCGACGAGCCGCGCTGGGCCGGTCCCTATCTGAGCAAGGCCGTGCCCAAAGACCCCTGGAAGAACGATTACCAGTACCGCTCGCCGGGTGAACATGGCGAGTACGACCTGCTGTCCTTTGGCCGTGATGGCCGCCCGGGTGGCGAAGGTGAAGATGCCGACCTGGTCAGTTGGTAAGCATCTGACGGTTGTATTTTTGCTAGTTTTTTGATCGTGCCCGCAGCGGCCAGCCCATGCCTGTTTACCTGACCCGCGTTTTTCACCCCGACGGGGTGCGCACGCAACGCGTAGACGCGCCCGACCGCCAGTCGGTGGCCGCCGCCTTGGGTGTGGCGCCCCAGCATGTGCTGGATGTGCAAGAAGCCGCGCCTGCCAAGCTCGGACGCGCCGGCCGCAGCGCCGGCAAGAAATTCCCCTTGCAATTGTTCAGCCAGGAGTTGGCCGTGCTCTTGGACGCGGGCATCTCCTTGCTGGAAGCGCTCAACACCTTGCGCGAGAAAGAGGCCAGCGAATCGGTCGGGCTGGCGCTGGATGCGGTGATTTCGCATATCGAGCAGGGCCAGGCCTTGTCGGTGGCGTTGCGCGAGCAGCCGCAAGCCTTTGATGAATTGATCTGCGCCATCGTCGCCGCCAATGAGCGCACCGGCCAGCTCAGCGCTGCCTTGGCCCAACATGCGCGCTACCTGGCCTGGGTCGAAAGCCTGCGCGCGCGCCTGATTGCTGCCTGCGTCTACCCGCTGATGTTGCTGACTGTGGGCGGCGCGGTGATTCTGTTTTTGCTGCTCTATGTCTTGCCGCGTTTTGCCGGCATTCTGGACGGGCTGGGCAATGACTTACCTTGGGCCTCGCGGGTCTTGATTGGCTTTGGCCAAACCGCCGGTGCCCATCCTTTTGCGGTGCTCGCGGGCATTGCAGCGGTCGTCGTGCTGGCCCTTGCCGTTTGGCGCAGCCCAAGTCTGCGCCGGCGTGTGCAGGCCAGCTTGTGGACGCTGCCCGGACTGGGGCCGCGCCTGCGTGTGCTGGCCTTGGCGCGCCTGTACCGCAGCCTGGCCATGCTCTTGGCCTCGGGCGTGCCGGTGCTGGCCTCGCTGCGCATTGTTCAAGATGTGGTGGCCGAGCCCTGGCGGCCGGCGGTGGCTGCAGCGGCGGCGCAGATTGAGCGCGGCGAGCGCTTGTCCGAGGCGCTGGAAGCGAATGATCTGGCCACGCCGGTGGCGCGCCGCATGGTGCGGGTGGGCGAGCGCAGCGGCGAGGTGGCGGCGATGCTGGAACGCGCGGCGGCCTTTCACGACGAAGAAGCGGCCCGCCTGACCGAGCTGCTGACGCGGGCGATCAACCCGGCGCTGATGTTGATCATGGGTGTGTTGATAGGCGGGATCATCGTGCTGATGTATTTGCCAATTTTTCAGCTGGTGGAGCAAGTCCAGTGAATACTGTCGTTAGCAATCACTCGCTCGCCGGGGTGTTGCCGGCCGAGTTTGGCCCCTGGCAGCTCGATTTCGAGCATTGGCCGCAGGCGCAGGCGCAGCGCTGGCGCGCGGTCTTGGCCTTGGGCGCCGGCGGCCGCAAGATGCTCTTGGGCGACCGCGTGGCCGACCCCTTGCTGCTGCAAAGCGTCGAGGCGCGCTTGCAGGAGCCGGTGCGCTGGCTTCGCTGCGAGGCGGCTGCCATCACCCATTGGCTAGGAGCCGGCGAGGCCGACTTCCGAGCGCTGTCCGACGTCGAAGAGGCGGCCGTCGATGGCGAGGCCGATGGCGGCGCGCTGGAGTTGTCTGCCTTGATGATGTCCGAGCAGGCCAGCCCCGTGGTGCGCCTTCTCAATGCGACCTTGTACGACGCGCTGCAAGACGGTGCCAGCGATGTGCATATCGAATGCACGGCGCGCGGCGCGTCGATTCGGTTCCGCGTCGACGGTGTGATGTCTATGGTGCGCACGGTTGACGGCGCACCGGTGGCCGAGCAGCTGGTGTCGCGGCTGAAGGTGATGTCGGAGCTGGACATTGGTGAGCGCCGCCTGCCGCAGGACGGCCGTTTTCAGCTCAAGGTGCAGGGCCGGGTGGTGGACTTCCGTCTGTCCATCATGCCCAGCGTGTTCGGCGAAGACGCCGTGGTGCGGGTCTTGGACCGCGCCCGCATTGAGCAGACCGGCGGCAGCCTAACTCTTGATGCGCTCGGCTTCCCGCCAGATGAGCGCGCCGCCATCCGCGCCCAAGCGCGCCAACCGCATGGCATGTTGCTGGTGACGGGGCCGACCGGCAGTGGCAAGACCACCACGCTGTACGCGACGCTGGCCGAGATCCACACCGGCGATGACAAGATCATCACCATCGAAGACCCGGTCGAGTATCAGTTGGCCGGCGTGGTGCAGATCCCCGTCAACGAGAAAAAAGGCCTGACCTTCTCACGCGGCCTGCGCTCCATCCTGCGTCACGACCCAGACCGCGTGATGGTGGGCGAAATTCGTGACGCCGAGACCGCACAGATCGCGGTGCAGGCGGCGCTGACCGGCCACTTGGTGTTCTCCACCGTGCACGCCAACAACGCCTTCGATGTGATCGGCCGCTTCATGCACATGGGGCTGGACCTGTACAACGTGGTCTCGGCGCTGAATGCGGTCTTGGCGCAGCGCCTGGTGCGGCTGACCTGCAAGCATTGCGCGCGACCTTTTCAGCCCGATGCTGCGACGCTGACTCGTTATGGCTTGAGCGATCAGCAAGACACGAATTTCCTCAAAGGCGAGGGCTGCGGCCATTGCCGTGGCACCGGATACAAGGGCCGGCGCGCGGTGGCCGAATTGCTCAAGCTCGACGACGCCTTGCGCGACCTGATCGCGGCGCGCGCGCCGATGTCCCAGATCAAGGAAGCCGCCCGTGCGCGTGGCATGAAGCCGCTGCGCAGCATGGTTTTGGCGGCGGTCTGCCGGGGCGAGACCACTTTCGAGGAATTGGAGAGGGTCACCCTCGATGAATAGCAGCCCCTACGCTTTCAAGCGGCTTCGACGGCGCTTGCTCGCCAGCTTCGCGCAGCCGCAAGCGCTCTTCCTTGGCTCCGAAGGCGTCAGCCAAGCCGGCGACGCCAAGCCACAGGTATTTGCTGATTGGTGCCATGCGCATGCCGGCGCGGCGGCCGAGATCACCGTGTCGGCCCAGCTCTTGCATGAGCTGGTCTGCGAGCCGGGCCTGCCGTTGCAGGATGAGAGTGCTTTGCAGGCCTATGCGCGCCAGCTCTTCGGGCATTACTTCGGCGCCGTCGCCAAGCATTGGGCTATCGCCAGTTGGCGCGTGAGCAGCGCAGGCGCGCCGGAACAATGTGGCGCCAGCGCGCTGCATGGCGCGGCCGGTGCGGGCTTGCAGGCCTCGGCCCAGCAATTTGACGTCTCTTTGCGCAGCGTGCAGCCGGCCTGGGCACCGTTGTTGCGACGCTTGGCCGCGCAGCAGCCGGACTGGTTCAAGGCGCCTTGCGCCGCGCTGGCCTGGGTGGAGGGTCAGGTCTTGACTTGGCTGCTGCTGGAGGATGGCCGACCGGGCGTCTTGCGACAGCTGCGCCTGGCCGCGCCCACCCAAGTCGCTTTGGCCGAGACCTTGCGCGAGCTGTGTGGGGTGGGCGAGCCTGCGCACCGGGCCAAGATTTGGGTCGGCGGCTACGGCTTGGACTCGGCTGTGCCTCTGGCCTCGCAGGCCTGGCCGGGCCTGCAGGTCGCCGGGCGCCTGGACGCGCGCGGCCCCGAATTGGCTTGGTTTGAGGTGCCTGCCGCAGCGCGTGCGCTGGCCTTGCCGCTGCCTGATTTTCTGGGCGCTCGCACGCCACGCTCGGGCCTGGCTTGGCCGCTCTTGGGCCTGGGCCTTTTTACCCTGCTGCTGGCGGGCTGGAGCGCAGGCCTTGGTCGGCAGCAACTGCTGCAGGCGGCCGAGCAGCGCGCAGCGCTGCAGGCCGAACTGCGAAACCTAGCCCCCGGCGCGCCCAAGCCGCTCGCCCCGACAAGCAAAACCGCGCCGCTCAAATCGGCCGAGCTGGAGCAGCAGCGTACCGCCGCCGAGGTACAGGGCCTGCTGCGCCAGCCTTGGGAGGCCTTGCTCGCCAATGTCGAACAGGCCGGTGCAGACGCCGGGCCCGCAGGTACGCTGAGTTGGTTGGCTTTGGACTTCAACGCAGCTCGCCAAGAGTTGCGATTGGAAGGTTTGGCGCAGGACAAGGGGGCCGCGCTGGCGCTGGTGGACCGCTTGGCGGCTGCGCCGGCCTGGGGCGATGTGGTCCTGAGCCGCTTCCAGAATGCCGAGCAAGGCCTGTCGGGCCAGCGCTTTGAGCTGAGCGCCAAGCTGCGGCCGAGTTTGTTGCAGCTTGAGCTGGCTGCGCTCGCCGCCAAGGACGAGAAGAAATGAAAACGCGTGCGATGGAATTGAAACTGGCGCTGAAGCGCCTGGGCTGGCCGGGCCTGCTGGGGGCGGCTGCGCTCTTGCTGGCCTTGGTTCTGCTTGTGCAGGGGCAGCGCTGGAGCGCGCAGACTGCACAGACCCAGGCCGATATGGATGACCTGAACCGCCAGCTGCGCAGCCAGCGCGCCGCTGGTTTGCTGAGAGGCACCGCCGCCGCGCCGGCCACCGCGCAGCAATGGCAACAAGCCTTGCCGACGGCGGATCAGCGCCAGCAGCGCCTCGCCGATCTGCTCGAAATCGGCCTGAATATGGGCTTGGTCGGCGCACGCACCGAGCACCGGCTGACGCTTGACACGGCCGCCGGCCTGGAGCGGCTGCGTGTCACTATGCCCTTGACCGGCGGCTATGCCCAGCTGCGCGCCTTCATCGACGCGGCCCTGCGCCATGACCCCGCGCTCAGTCTTGACTCTTTCAAGCTGCGCCGCGCCTCACCGAACGCGCCCGAGTTGGAGGCCGATCTGGTCTGGTCCCTGCATGGCCGCATCGACCCTCGCAGTGCGGGCAGCAAATCATGAGTCAAGCGCAGCAGATCAATTCCAGCCAGCGTCGCTATGTACTGGGCGGCGCTTTGGCCCTGACCCTGGCCGCCACGTTGTGGTCGGCGCTGAGCCCTGACGGTGACGATTCACTGGTGCAGCCGGTGGCCGGCGAGCGGCGGGCGCCTGCTCAGGCAAGCGCGGCGCGCAAGAACGCGCCGGCCGCTGCTGCTGCACCCGCCTTTGTCGTGACCAACTGGGCCGCGGTCGAACGCAAGGCCTGGGATGTGCCGGCCGATGGCTACTTCGCGGCCTGGGCGCCGCCTCCGCCACCGCCCGCGCCTAAACAAGTCGCTGCGCCGCCGGCGCCGCCGCCTGAACCGGTGGCGCCGGCCTTCCCCTATCAGTTGATTGGCCGTTTGGTCGAAGGCGATCAAGCCACGGCCCTGCTGGCCGGCCCTGTGCGCAGCTTGGCCGTCAAGGCCGGTGATGTGGTGGACGGTCAATGGCGCGTCGATCAAGTCAATGAACGCGGGCTCAGTGTGACCTGGCTGCCCGCCAAGCTCCTCCAAACCATTTCGTTCAAGCCCACGCCATGAAGCAGTTATTTTTGACACTGAGTGCTGCCGCCCTGTTGGCTGCCTGCGCGCATCCGGCGCTGCGCCAATCGGATGATTTGGTACGAGCGAATCAGTTACCTCAAGCCTACGAGGTGCTCGAAGCGGCGCGCAAGCTGGAGCCGCATGAACAGTCGCTGCGGGTCGCACAGCTGCGCATCACATCCCAGCTGACGTCCAGGCTGCTGGTGCAGATCGAAGGTCTGCGCTCCGCCGGCCGCTGGGACGAAGCCTCCGAGGCGCTGCAGCGCCTGCGCGAGATCGACCCCAAGAATCCGCGTATCGCTTGGTTCGAGTCCGAACTGGACCGCGGCAGGCGCCAGGAAACCAAGCTGGTGCTGGCCCGCCAAGCCTTACGCGAGGGCAAGCCCGATCGCAGCGAGCAGCTGGCGCGGGAAATTCTGGCCGAGTCGCCCGGCCACGCCGGTGCGCGTTTGTTGTTGAGCCAATCGGCACAGGCGCGGCCGCTGGAGGCCGCCAACACCGATATGGGGCCTGCGTTTCAAAAACCGGTCACGCTGGAATTCCGCGATGCGGCGATGCGCCAGGTCTTCGAGGCCTTGTCGCGCAGCTCGAACATCAACTTCGTTTTCGACAAGGACGTGCGTGCCGACGCCAAGGTGACGATCTTTTTGCGCAATGTGTCGCTCGATGAGGCGATGCGCGTGCTGCTGTCCACCCAAGGGCTGGACCGCAAGCTTTTGAACGACAGCTCTGTCTTGATCTTCCCCAACACGGCGGCCAAGCAGCGCGAGCATCAGGAGCTGATCACCCGCACGCTCTTTTTGGCTAATGCCGACGTCAAGCAGGTGCAGGCCATGGTGCGCACCATCACCAAGGTGCGTGACATCCATATCGACGAGCGCCTCAACCTGATGGTGGTGCGGGACACCCCTGAAGTGATGCGCTTGGTCGAAAAGCTGATCGCCTCGATCGACCTGCCGGATGCGGAAGTGATGTTGGAGGTCGAGGTAATGGAGCTGTCGACCGACCGCGTCACCGATCTGGGGCTGAAGTGGCCTGAAAAGGTCAACTTTGGTTTGCCCTTTGTGGACGGTCAGGTCGAACTGGGCCGGCGCAATGAATTCCGGGCCACGATTGCCAATCCGGCTGTGGCGGCAACGATTCGTGGCACCTCGGGCAATGGCAATATCCTCGCCAACCCGAAAATTCGCGTGCGCAACCGCGAAAAGGCCAATGTGCACATCGGCCAGAAAGTGCCCGTCTTCACCACCACCACCAACTTCACCGGCTCCACCTCGGTGGCGGCCTCGGTCAGCTATTTGGACATTGGCCTGAAGCTCGATGTTGAGCCGAGCATTCAGCTCGACAACGATGTGGTGATCAAGATCGGCCTGGAGGTCAGCAATCTGATCCGCCAGGTCACCGGCCCGGGCGGCACCACCGCCTACGAAATCGGCACCCGCAAGACCTCGACCACCTTGCGCCTGAACGATGGCGAGACGCAGGTCTTGGCCGGCCTGATCAGCGACGAAGACCGCCGCTCGGCCAGCGGCATCCCGGGCCTGTCGGAAATGCCGGTGCTGGGGACCCTGTTCGGTGTGCAGAATTCCACCCGCAACAAAACCGAGGTGGTGCTCTTGATCACGCCGCGCATCGTGCGCAGCCTCGCCGTGCCGGAAGTAGCGATGACGCGCATGGCCAGCGGCACCGACGCCTCGCCGGGGGCTTTCAGCAGCTTGCTCAAAGCTAACGCCAAAGTTGGTGTGGCGGCGGTCGGGGCAAGCCAAGCTGCTGCGCTGGCGCGGCCGATGCCCAATGCAATGACGGCAGCACCCACGGCCGAGGCGGCCAATCAGGAGGTCACGGTGCGTCTGGACGTGAATCCGCAAGTAGCGGCCGGTGGCACCGTCTCGGTGACGCTGAAGAACGATTCTGGCCTGACCATCAAGGGCGAGCTGGAATATGACCCGACCAAGCTGCAGCCGGCCGGTGCCAGCGCGGGCGCCAACCCGGGCCGCCTGCCCGTCGAGTTAGCGCCGCGCGGCGAGCGGGTGGTGGTGCTGCGTGCGCTGCCCACCGCCAACGGTCAGGTGCTCAATATTGGCTTGAACAGCTTGTCCGCCAGCGGGCTGAACGGCGAGAGCCCGTCCGTTCGGATGGAAGGTTCGGGCTTGTTGACGGTGGATGCGCCGCGCTGAGCTATGTCTACACGTGGGTTCACGCTCATAGAAATGCTCGTGGTGCTGGCCATTTTGGCCATGCTCGCCGGCTCGGCTCGGCCGCTGCTGGAGATGTCGGTGCAGCGCAGTCGCGAGCATGAGCTGCGGGCCGGCCTGCGCACGCTGCGCGGCGCGCTCGACGCTTATAAAAAAGCCGTCGAGGCCGGCCAGATCAAGGCCAGCCCCGAGGACAGCGGCTACCCGCCCAATCTGCAGGCACTGGTTGCCGGCGTGCCCGATGCTCGCAGCGTTGAGGGCCGCAAACTCTATTTGCTGCGCCGCCTGCCGCGCGACCCATTTGCCGACCCCAGCTTGGAACCGGCTGAAACCTGGGGCCAGCGCGCGGCCGACAGTCCGCCTGATGAGCCGCGTCCGGGGCGCGATGTGTTTGATGTTTTCTCGCGCTCCGAGCGCCGCGCGCTGGACGGCTCGCGCTACAAGGACTGGTGATGAAGAGTGCCGCAAAACTTAGAGGCTTTACCCTGATCGAGCTGATCGTGGTGATGGCCATCGTCGCGCTGCTGGCCTCGATCGCCGCACCGCGCTATTTCAACAGCTTGCAAAAATCCAAGGAAACCGCGCTGCGCAGCTCGCTGAGCACCATGCGCGATGCGCTCGATCAATTTGCCGCCGATAAAGGCCGTTATCCCGATTCGCTTGAAGAGCTGGCCACGGCCCGCTACATCCGCGAGATCCCCGAGGACCCGCTGACCGGCAGCCGCGAGGCCTGGGTCGTGCTGGTACCGCCGCCCGATGCCGTCGCGACTGGGCAGGTCTATGACGTGCGCAGCGGTGCGGCAGGCCGTGCTAGCGATGGACGTCTCTTTGCGGACTGGTAGTCTGGCCATGCAGCTGCAACGCGGCTTTAGCTACCTCGGCCTGCTTTTCTTCGTCGCCATCACGGCAGCGGGTCTGGCTGCGCTGGGCCAGGCCTGGAGCACGGCCGCGCAGCGTGAGCGCGAACGCGAGCTGGAGTTTCGCGGTGAAGAGATCGCCCAGGCGATAGGCAGTTACCTGAAGACCTCGCCGGGTTTGGCGCAATACCCCGCCAGCCTGGATGACTTGCTGGCCGACCGACGCGGCCCCAAGACCCGCCACCATTTGCGCCGCGCCTATCCCGACCCCTTCACCGGCAAGCCCGACTGGGTGCTGGTGCCGGACGCTGCCAACCCCAAGACCTTCGCTGCGGTGCACAGCCGCTCCGAGCAGCCCTTGCTACGGCAAACCCAAGCCGACGGCAGCGCTGTCGCCAAGGCGCAAGACTGGGTGTTTGCGCCGGCCGGCTTGCAAGCTGCTGCTGTTCTCGCGCCGCCACCGGAGCATCTGGACCCTTTCCCCAGAGCCGCCTCGACTCCTGGGCAAGGGCAATGAAGTTCTGAGAATTGTTAGGACGAAAAAAAGCCCCTGCTAACAGGGGCTTTTGAGTTGCTTGCTTAGCGTGGGGATCAGCGGTTGTCCACCATCACCGCGGTTTTGCCCAAACTCACCGCTGGAGAGCTGCGTGTGTCCAAGAACTCCACTTGGCCGAGATAGCGATGGCCTGGAGCGACCTTCCAGCCTAGTCCGATCGAAGCGCTGCCGCCTTGATAGACCGAGGCCGGCGCGCTGGCGCGCAGAGTCTGGGCGCCAGTCACCGGGCCTAGCACCCAGCTTGACAGGGCGTAGGTCACACCACCGGCGGGAACTGTGTAGCCAATTGCGCAAGCCGAATAGTTGCCGGCCGCCGGCGCGTTCAAGACTACCAACTCATCCGCAGTAGCGCCGCCGCTGCTGCCGACTAGGGTGCCGGTGCCGTTCAGGCCGTTGTAGACCTCAAGATCCAGATCGGACTTGGCCGAAGTGTCGGCGTCAAACAGCTGGAAACGAGCTTGCACGGCGCCTGTTGGCACGGCAACGTTAAAGCATTGGCGCGCACCCGACGCGATGCTGCTGTTGTTGCGTGTAGCCGGCACCAAGCCGACAGCTGCCACACCGAGCGGGCCGGTATAGGCCGACACCACTGACAAGACCTTGCTGCCGCTGCCGCTGGCCCGTACATCAAGCACCTCGACCGGTGCCAAGAAGCCGGCCGCCTTGGCGCTCAAGGGGCTGGTGACTTGCGTCACGCCATCACTCCAGCTCAAGCTGCCGAAGGACCAGGTGTTCACTGGGGACCCTGTATTGAGCGTCAAGGTGGTCGTGAATGTGCCGCTTGCGCCTGGTGCCAAGTTCAAGGTCGAAGGGGTGACCTGCACCGTCCAGCCGGGTAGCGAGGCCGTGGCATTGAAGGTCTTGGTCGCGTTGCTGACGTTGGTGACCTTGCGGGTCAAGGTGCGCGCACCCACCACATCGGTTGCCGTCAGCGAGGCCAAGTTCAAGTTCCAGGGCTGGATGGAGCCGAGGTCCGAGCACTTGCCAATGCCTGCGGGAGGTGTCAGGCCAATGCCGCAGAGGAAACGGCCGTGGTCGGCCGGGCCGCTGTCATAGACCAAGGGCGTTGCTGTAGCACCATTCGGGTTCATATGGCCAGCGCCATAGCCCCAACGATCCAGGTCCGGCGCACCAGAGGCCAGCTTGACGCCGGTCGTCGAGGTCATCAGGGCCGATTTGATGGCGGCCACCGACCAGGTCGGGTGGGCCTGTCTCAGCAATGCCGCAGCGCCGGCCACATGCGGGCTGGACATCGAGGTGCCCTGCAGCGATGCGGCGTTAGGCCGAGGCGTGAAGGTGCCGGCAATCGTGCCATCATGCTCGATCTGGGTCTGGGTGTCGTCGATATAGCCAGCCAAGATGTCAACGCCAGGGCCGGTGATATCAGGCTTCAGGATATTGCCATTGCCCTTGTTGGGGCCACGCGAAGAGAAGCTGGCCATCACGGGCGCCACAACGCCCGTTGCTTGCACGCCCGGGCCGAAGCTGGCCGTGGCTGCATTACCCTGGGCCAGCACGTAGTTGTTGATCGCGGCGTAGGTGCTATTCGTCAGATGCACCGTCGGAACGACATAGGGTTGCAGCAGGGTGGTGTTGGCGGAAGCTGGGGTGTCGCCAATCTTTGGCACATTCTGGATGATCATCGCCGCGCCGCCAGCAGCTTTGACGGCAGCAGCCTTGTCCACCAACACATTGCCACCGCGGTAGCAGATGACCATCTTGCCTCCAGCCTTGGCCGGATCGATCATCGTGTTGGCGGTGCCGCCGTTGGCAGGCAAATAGCAGCGCTCTGCGGCTTCCTTTTCGGCCTGGGGGAGGCTGGCATAGTCGCCCTTGATCACATCAATCGAGCGCACCAATGCGGTACTGGCAACCCCGCTGCCTTGCGCCGATGGGCCGCTGAAGCTGGCGCCTGAGCCCAAGGTCACGTCGGCAATCGTATATCGATCATGGGTCGAAGCTGCCACCGTCATCAGCCAAGGGCTGATGTGCGCCACCTTATTGGCCGGGCCGCTATTTCCTGCCGAAGCCGCCACAAACACGCCAGCAGCGGTGGCGTTCAGATAAGCAATTTCGACATCGTCCGCGATATTGGTCTGAGAGCCGCTGACCGAGTAATTGATCACGTCCACGCCATCCGCAACGGCTTGGTCAATCGCTTTCAAGATGTCGGCCGTGGTGCCGCCGTCGTTGTCGGTATTGCCTGCAGTGTTTTGAGCCGTCCAAAGGGCCTTGTACACAGCGATACGAGCGCGGGGTGCGATGCCAGAGATGGCGCCGATAGGCGCGCCGTTGGCCGCAGCCTGAACGTTGGCATTGCCTCCCGACGTGGAGGCGGTGTGTGTGCCGTGGCCGGCGCCGTCCCGAGGGGATTTGTATTCAAGCCGAGGATGCAACCAGTATTTGCCGCCGCTGTTGGCTGCGCCCTCCAACCAAGCTTCGCCATAAGACCGCGCACCGATCAGCTTGTAGTTACACATGGAGGCGGTGAAGCCTTCGCCGATCTCGCATATGCCTTTCCATTTGGCCGGAGGCGGGCCGTAGACCGGGTTGCCGGATTGGTAATACGGCACGGGTTTTTTGTTGAGGTCTTCTTTGTCGCCAAAGGAAGCGTTCTCGGGCCAAACGCCGGTGTCGATCACGCCGATGATGACGTCTTCGCCCTTGATTTGGCGAGCGGCAGCATCCAACTGAGACCACAGGCCGCCGGGGGCGGTCAGCTGCAAGAAGCCGGGTGTGCGGGTTGTGTCGGCCTTGATCAGCTGCGATTCACGTACCGACGCCACATTGGCCGAGCCCATCAGAGCCTTGGCCTGCGCGTCGGTCAGTGAAGCGGCAAAACCGTTGAAGGTGACGCTATAGCTGTGGATGGGGCGGGGTGAGCCGACTTTGGCCAGCACTTTGTTTTGCTGACCAGCCAGAAAGCTGCGGTACTTCAATACATTGGCACTGGCGGCATTCAAGCGCACGCCGGGGGCCGTTTTGGTGGCGGCCAGACCTGCGGCGCTATTGCCGGCGAAGGTTGCGACCGGTGCATCGTTCAGTTGCACGATATAGACTTTGGTGCCATTGCTCTGGGCGGCTGCACTCAGGCTCAAGGCTGCCAGGCTGACGGCCAGGCTGATACGAAGAAGTTTCATTTGAAATGTCCTTGCGATAGGGAGTTACTTGCGCGTGTTATTGCTTGCTTGCTTGCTGGCGCTTCAACGCGTCCACGAGCGGCGGCGCAATGTCAACGCGGCCAGACCCAGGCCCAGCATCAAACCTACCGATGGCTCTGGCACGGCGCTGACGCTGATGTTGTCGATCGCAAATTGGCCGTTGTTCTGCAGTGACTCTCCGCAGATGCTCACGCCGTCGAAGGAACATGCAAAGAAATCGATCGACTTCACATCGGTGGCATAGGCGAAATGGCCCGGGTTATTCAGAGTCAGAAAGCTCGTTGAATTGAGGTACCAAGCGTTCCAATCCGAGGAATTATCTTGATACGTGGCCACGGCCATGAGGATCACGGTGGGGCCGCTGCTTGCTGGAGGTGTCAGCGGCACAAAGGCAAGGTCAAAGCCATGTAAGCTGAACAAATTGCCGTCGCTGCGCTCCATGTGCAGGCCGCTTTCATTGAGCGCCGTATAGAACTGCGTTGCATTTAGGGTCGGGGCGGCAGCGCCAAGCGCGGCGGCTGTGTCTATGGTGCCGGCATCCAACATGGTTGAAAACCTATAGCCTGCTTGCTCAAAGCTGTCACCAGCAAAGTACAGACCGGTCAAGTTGGCCGGCTCAAAGTCAAGCACGGTAGAGGTCGTTGCTTGCGCAGGCGCGCTGATCAGCATCAAGCATGCGAGGGCGGTGCTGGCGTACAGCGGCCGAATGTTTTTGAACATTGGAACTCCTGGGTAAAGGATTGACGGGTGAGCCGGGGCGCGCATTTCGGCGCCTGGGCTGGACCATATTCGTAACGTGAAGAAATTCACGTTCGGACTTACCCCGATGACTAGGGGTCTGCACTCCCCCCGAAATGAGGGGGGAGTAAATCCTTGTCTTACAGGGAAATCTCTGGTGGAAATTTCTCTTTGATTGGCGCTAGTTCAAATAGCCGCATTGCCGCCGCTATGACGATCATTCAAGACGCACACCAAACCAGAGCCCTTGGGATTGGGGATGCAGCGGGCGCCGGGGTCGGTCACCATGGCGCAGTTGGACACGATGCCGCTGCTTTGGTTTTCCGCCAGGCGCGCGGCGCGATGTTGCTCGAGCAGTGATTGCAGCTTCTTGGGGTCGGTCACTTTGCTGGACCAAGCCAGATAGCTGTCCGGCCCGCCGCAAGGTTTGGCGCCGACGGCGCTGCTGTGACATTGATGCGGGCCATCACAAGCCGCGTCGCCGACCTCGGCCTGTATCCCTCGCCAAAGGGTGAGACTGTCTGCTGCAGGGCTTTGAGTCGCTGCTGCGCTCTCGCTTGACGAGAGCGGCGGCGTGCGAGGTGTCTGTTTCTTTGCATTCATGGGGTCCTCGGCGCAAGCGGCTGTCGTGATTGCTGCAGTCATCCACAGTGCGCTGCGTATTGCTGCCCAGCGCCGGTGAAGCGGCTTGCTCCATCTGCCGCATGCCTGTGATGGGCTGACAAGGGGATTGGTTTTCATGCCACGATAGTCGCGCAGACTCGGTCGAACTGCAAGCGTGTTTGACGCTTGAGTGTCCGCTGCGGTGCGTGTGCGTGTGCGTGTGCGTGTAATACTGTTTAGGACCTTTTGACGAGCAAGCAGCTTTGGGCTGGGTGCTTGTCGACGGGCTTGTTCAGTCTGGTGGCAGGAGTTGTGCAGTGAAATTCGCCGTAACTATCAGCGCATTGCTTGTGTTTGCAACATTGGCGGGGAGCGCGTGCAGCATGGATCAATCGGCTCGACCTGCGCAGATTGAACTGGGCACCCAGTTCAGCCTCAAGGCCGGAGATTTCGCGCAAATGGGCGAAGCGCTTAAGGGCACAGCGGTGCTTGATCGGGCGGGCTTGCGCATCGGCTTTGAGGGCGTCAGCGCTGACTCTCGCTGCCCAAAAGGCGAGCAGTGCATATGGGCCGGTGATGCGACCGTGCGGGTTTGGCTGCAACAAGGTACTGGGCCAAAGGAGCTGCGCGAGCTCAATGCCGCCGAAGGCCTCGCGCAAACCGCCTATGCCTATGGTTATGCATTGCGCCTGCTGAGCTTGGCGCCCTATCCGGTGTCCGGCAAGGCGATTGCGGCCAGCGACTATGTGCTCACTTTGAAGCTGTGGCGAGGCGAGCCCGCCAACACTGAGCGCTAGCCCTTCAAGCGGAGAAGTGACCCGGGATACCGCCCCTTGTTTTGCGCGTTAGGCATCGAAAGCAAAGGCGGGTATTGACTTTCGTTTAACGCATTAAACAACATTTTTGCTGCGCTGCACATAGAGAGTTTCCCCGCCGTATTTCCCCTCTCATGACATACCCTTCCCGCAGGCTCGGGGTGCTCAAGCGGCAGGAATAATGGAAACATCCGGTTACGAAGTCCGATCAGGATTTCGGCTTGTTTACCTTATCAGCCATCACAAGGGTTTATTGAATGCGCACTACTCATCGCCTTTTTGTCGCAAGCGCCATCGCGCTGCTGTCGGCATCCTCGTTCGCTTTGCCGTCGGTTTGGACAACGCCGGATGACCATGTCGATGCGACGCATTCCTACCTGGAAAACTTCAACGCCTTTGGCGAGTCGGATGCTGCGGTCTCGGCCGGCAATGGCTATGGCTTCACCGCATCAGCGATCGGTGACACCTACTTCAATCTCGGTGCCCTGAGCACCAACAAAAACTATGTGGCGCTAACGCTTGATTTCACTGGTGCAGATGTACATGCGCTGCGCGGCAAATTCTTTGCCACCGACTACGACGGCACTTTCTTCCAATCAGTGACCTACTTTGAATTCACTTTGAGCAATAACTCGGTTGAGAAGTTCGAGGGCAAGGCGCTGGTCGAAGGCGGCATCACTGGTTTTTATTCCTCGCTCGCTATCAAGAAGCTGACCTTCAGTGTCGAGGATGGCACCTTCGATCTGGGCCAGTATGCGGCCATCGATGACTTGCAAGTTGGTGCGGTTCCTGAGCCCAGCAGTGTGGCCTTGCTTGGCCTGGGCTTGGCCGGTGTGGCCTTTGCTCGCCGCCGCCGCGCAGCCTAAGTAAAACACTGCTTATCCGCAGTCCATTTTCATCATTGATGCGGCGCTTATCCGCGCCGTACAAGGAATCCTTTATGTCTCGCAATACCTTGCAAAAAACCCTGGTCGCTGTTTCCGTCGGCCTGCTCTTTGGTGCTTATGCTCAGGCTGACGCTACGCTGCCGACCGTTCGTGCCGCGATCGATAGGCTTGCTGCCACATCCGGAGCTACGCCCAATGTATCCATCCACGAAGCGACCGGTGGCGTCAGCTTTGTGCGCGCGCCCAAGGGCGGCAAGCTGCAGGCGCAAGCCAGTGCTCGTTCAGTTGGCGAAGTAGACAAGCACAATGCCTCGCAGCAATTCTTCCGCGATCACTCCGGCCTCTTCGGCATTGCCAATGTGGACACCGAACTGTCGGCCGCGACCGTTCAGACCGATCGTCAAGGCTTCAGCCATCTGACCCGTAAGCAGGTCTATCACGGCCTGCCGGTCTTGGGCGGCGAGTTGAAGTCGCACTTCGATGCGGCTGGCAATTTGTACTCGGTGAACGGCAGCTTCATTCCCGGCATCAACGTCAACCCAAGCCCAAGCTTCACAGCCGAGCAAGCCAGCAAGATTGCGCTCGCCCGGGTAGCTGCCTCGAATGCGGGCAAGAAGATCAGCGCCGGCAAGCCCGAACTGATGATTTATCGCCAAGGCCTGACTCAAGGTATCTCGGGTGACAACCACTTGGTGTGGCAGGTTGAAGTCGGCAATGGCAGCGATGTGCGCGAGTTCGTTTATGTGGGCGCGCATTCCAGCAAAATCGTCGACCAAATCACCGGCATCCATGACGGTTTGAATCGTCGCGCCTACGATGGTCAGGGCAAATTGCCTCCAGTGCCGAACTATCCTAACAACCCGTTCTGGGTTGAGGGTCAGGGTCTGCCGACCGGCGTTGCAGAGGCTGACAATATGCTCAATGCCTCGGCCGATATTTTTAACTTGTTCAAGAACGGGTTTGGCCGCGACTCCTTCGATGGCAAGGGTGCCACGATGCACTCGATCTTCAACCGTGGCGATGCTTGTCCAAATGCTTCGTGGAACGGCACCTACATCTCCTTCTGCCCCGGCACCACGACCGATGACGTCACCGCGCACGAGTGGGGTCATGCTTACACCCAATACACCCACGGCCTGATTTATTCCTATCAGTCCGGTGCCTTGAACGAAGCCTATTCGGATATCTGGGGCGAGACGGTGGACCGTCTCAATGGCCGCGGTGGTGACACGCCTGATGCAGCCCGCACCAATGCCTGCGTCGTCAATGCAAATGCCCCCAAGACTGAAGTCGAGATCACCGCTCCAGCCGCAATTGCTGGGGTCAAGGCAACAGGTGCTGCTGGTTTTGGCCCGACGAGTTTCATTCTCAGCGGCAGCGTGATGGGTATTGGCGGCCTTGATCCTCTGGCATGCTCCGCTTTGCCTGCCAATTCGCTCGCCGGCAAGATCGCCTTCATCGACCGCGGCACCTGCAGCTTCGTGATCAAGGTCAAGAATGCCCAGAATGCCGGCGCCACAGGCGTCATCATTGGCAACAACACCGGCAGCACGGCCATTATTGCTCCGGGTGGCGTGGATGCAACTATCACGATCCCTACGCTGTCGGTGACACAGCTTGATGGCACAGCCATCAAGGAACAACTGGCGAATGGCGTGACAGCCAAGCTGAGCCGGACAGCCGGTGGCGCTACGCCTGCATACAACAACGTCCGTTGGCTGGTTGGCGAAGACTCTACTGCCTTTGGTGGCGCGATCCGCGACATGTACAGCCCGACTTGCTATGGCAACCCAGGCAAGGTCTCTGACGTTCAATACGCGTGCTCGGCTGCCGACAACGGCGGCGTCCATGGCAATTCGGGTGTGCCCAACCATGGCTACGCCCTGCTGGTGGACGGCGGCAATTACAACGGCCAAACCATTGCCGGCATCGGCTTGACCAAGGCGGCGCATCTCTATTACCGCGCTCAAAGCGTGTACCAAGGTCCATCCAGCGGTTTTGCCGCCCACGCAGATGCCTTGGCTGCATCGTGTAAAGACTTGACCGGCAAGCCGCTGAATGATCTGAAGACCGGCAATGTGTCGGGCGATGTGATCACCGAGTCGGATTGCGCCCAAGTTGACAAAATGGCTTTGGCAGTTGAACTGCGCACGGCACCTACTCAGTGCGGCTTTGGCCCGATTCTGAAGAAGAGCCCACCGGCACTTTGCGCTGCGGGCACGGTGACTTCGCTGCTGTCGGACAACTTCGAAGGTGGTCGTAGGGGTGGTGCCAAGTGGTTGGTGAGTTATGCCGGTGTCAACCCCTCGTTCACACCGCGCAACTGGTCCGTGATCAGTGGGTTGCCAGGTGGTCGTCCCGGTTCTGCCATCATCTCTTATCACCCGAACAACCAGTCCTGTGCGACCAACGTCAATCAAGCCGGCGCTCAATATCTGGATAGCCCGGAAGTGACCGTCCCTGCGGACGGCCTGAAGCTCAGCTTTGATCACTTCGTGCTGACTGAACCGGGCTTTGACGGTGGCAATGTGCAATACAGCGTGAATGGGGCGGCTTGGAAGGTGGTCCCAGCCACGGCCTTCGTCTACAACGGCTACAACGCCGTTCTGACCAGCGTGGCCGATGGTAATGATGACCCCTTGGCAGGTCAGCCCGGCTTCTCGGGCAACGATCTCAGCCCGATTGGCACGGCAGCAGGCGGATCATGGGGCCGCTCTATCGTCGACCTGTCGAAGCTGACCGGTGTCGCCACCGGTGCTAAGGTCAAGCTGCGCTTTGCCTCGGGCAACGACGGCTGCGGCGCGCCGCTGGGCTGGATCGTCGATGATGTGAACGTCTACAGCTGCAAACCATAAGTCACACCTGAGCCGGCTCGAAGCCGGCTCCCGGCGTGCTTCACTGGCTTGAGTTCGACGAAGGGCTTCCATAACAGGGAGCCCTTTTTTCATTGCAGACCCAAATGCTGACCGGGCAGCGGTCGTTCTTGAGTTCAATCAATTTACGGGCCTTGTGCAAATTCACAATCCCACGCTAGAGGGGGCTTGCGCTGAAGATTGTCCGTCTACACTCGGCATTAGTTTTTGAAGCAAGCATTGACCAACTTCGCACTTCAATCGGAATTCATCATCATGAAACTCAAAGCTGCATCCCTGCTGTTGACATTGACAAATTTGTCTGGCGCCACGCTGCTGAGCCTGGGGCTGGCGCAGTCGGCGCATGCGATTGTTGGGGGCACGGCCACGACGGCGTTCGAGCAGGTGTCGGGCAGTGCTGCCAGTGCGGTGCAGATTGCGCCGAACTGGGTGTTGACGGCGCGCCATGTCGGACTGGGCATTGGCTCGAGCTTCAGCAACGGCTTGGGTAACAGTGTGGTGGCGGCGCGTTACAACGCAGGCAACGGCGTTCAGCTTTCGGATGATCTGGCGCTTTTGCGGCTGACATCTTCGATCGCAGGCCCGCAGCTGGATTTGTGGGCCGATAGTCTGGCGCCGGCTCCTGTGGGTTCTTGGTATTCAGGGCTGGATGCCACCATCGTCAGCGGTAAGAACCACAGCCCTCGTGGTTATGGGTTTACGCAGGTGGTGGATTTCATCCCCCAGTTGGACGTCACCGACAACAGTATCAATGACCTCGCGACCGTCAATTACCTGCAGGCGGTCAGCCCTGGCAATGCGGCGCCCTATGTGCAAGGGGGCGATAGCGGTGGCGCTTTGTTCCGCGGCCATGTGACGGATTCGACCTCGGCCTTGTGGGGCATCACCTCGGCGGTTGATGTGACGGCAGGGGTGCATTCATCGCTGTTCGTCCAGCTCGCCAGCTATCGCAGCTGGATTGATCAAACCATGCTGGCAGACACCGCAGACATTCAGACGGCGCATTGGATTTCGGCCGTGCCTGAAGTCAGCAGCAGCCTGATGATGTTGCTGGGTCTGGCCGGCATGGGCTTTGTTGCTGGCGCGCGAACGCGTCGGACTTGAGTTTTGCGGGCGCTCTGGTCTGAGCGCCCTTGTTTCAGGGCGTCAGGCCGGCGCGAATGATCTCGCGTGCGGCCCAGACCTGACCTTCGTCCACCAGTGCAGCGGCCAAGCGCAGCTGGCGCAGCAGCGGGTCGGGCTCGGCCTGGCTGTGCTGTAGCAACTCTTGCTTGCGCTGCGCGAGCAGCGCCGGGTCTTCGACCACGATTTGCCCCTGGTGACGCTGGCCCGCGTAGCTAAGCGTCCATTGCAGCGTGTTGCCGCGCTTCAGATGTGCTGCGGGCAAGCGCAGCTCTTGCGCCGGCCCTTGTTGGCGGTGCACAACTTTGCCCTTCAGACTGAGCTCGAAGCTGGCCAGATCGGCATCGGCCGTCTGGCCCAGCGGCACCAAGAGGTCGGCCTGCGGCTCGGCCAGTCGTCCGCTCGGAATCGCCGTCAGGATGTAGTCCTCATTGGCGCCGCGCGAGGAGCCGCTGCGCAGGCGCTGACCACCGTCCAAGACGCTTTTGATCTGCTGCATCAGCTGCGGGACGCCACCGGCATCGGTCGGTGCGTTGCCGGCGCCGACGATCAAGGCGCCGCTGCTGACGCGGCGCATCTCGGGCGCGGCTTGGGAGGCAGCCAAGGCATACACCGCCACCTCTCCGGTGGCGACGCGCAGGCGGCGGCAGTCGGGCGATGACAGCGGCTCGGGGAAGGGCGTGGTGATTTCGCCGGAGCGGTTGATGACACGCGCCGTCGCGTCCGCGCCCTTGTACAAGCAGGCCGAGGCGCTTGCCAGCGCCGGCAGACTCAAGAACAGGCTGGCCAGCAGGCGGCGATTGTTCACCCGCTTCATTTGGCACGCACCAGGAAAACGTCACCGGTCAAATCGCTCTTTTCCATGGGCACCTGCTTGTTCTTGGTCTCCGCCTTGACGGCTTCGCGGACCTTTTTGAAAGTCTGCTCAATACTTTGATTGGGCACGCTGAGCTGCGCGGCGAAATGCTTGCTGAAGACGCTGTTGCGGGCAGTCCCGTCCTCGGCCGTGCTGCCGGGGGAGGTGGCAAACGCGATCAGGCCGCCTTGCGGCACTTGCTTGATGTCGGCCAGGCCGCCGCCGGCCAAGCTGCGGCTGGTGGCCGGCAGCGGGTTGTCGCGGCAAGCGTCGATGACCAAAAGCTTGACGGCCGGAGCGGCCACTTCGAGCTGGGCCACGATGTCGGCCAGCTGCACGCTGCCTTGATCGCGCACATCGTCGATCGAGCGCATCTTGGCGTTGTCCACCGGCATCAGGAAGTTCTCGCCGTCGGCCTGGATGGCGTGGCCGGCGTAATAGAACAGCGCGATGTCGGCACCCTTGGCACGCTTGGCGAAGTCGCGTGTCGCGGTGGCAAAGCGGGCTGAATCGACGTTCTCTAGGGTCAGCACATCAAAGCCGATGCGGGTCAGCTTGTCGCCCACCAAACGGGCATCGTTGACCGGGTTGACCAACGCGCTGCGTTGGTAGCGCGCATTGCCGATCACCAGCGCGACGCGCCGGCCGTCGCCCTTGATGGTGGGCGGCTTGCTCAGCTGCGTGCCAGCCAGATCGGCCGGCATGAAGGCGACCGGGTTCTCTCGGATGGCTTTTTCGGTGATGGCAATGCGCCGGTCTATTTGCGAGTTAGGCGCGTTGATCAACTCCGACGCACGCCGGTAGCCCTGAGAGGCGCGCAGCAGGTCGCCGCGCACTTCGGCACAAAAAGCGTTGTTGAAGGTCAGCGCCGGGGACTCCTTGTGATCGAGGTAAAGCTCCTCGAAACGCCGGCAGGCTTCGTCCATGCGCTTGGCCTCGGCGAACTTGACCGCCGCGTCAAAGTCCTTGCGCTGCGCGGCCGGCAGGCCGGCATCGGCACTCATCAAGTCAAGCGGCCGCAGCTCATAGGACGGCGCCAGCACCCGCATCACATTGGCGCCGGTGTTCTGCACTGCATTGCCGCTCAGCTGCCTGGGGTCGGCGCGCACCACGTTGAGCTCGTCGGAGCAGACGCGCTGGGCGCTCTCGCCGCCGACGTTGTCGGTGAAGACGCTGCGCTTGTCGCTGGCGCGGAAGACCTTGATGCGTGCAGCGGCCAAGCCGCGCGTCTCGGTGCAGCTGACGCGTGTGCTGCGTACTTGCTCCTTCGGGCAGGCTTTCAAGAATTTGGTCTGCACCGCGCAGGTGCTGCGCTCTTCGGTCGAGTTAGCGTTGCGTATTTCGCTGACGCCGCCGCTGACGATGACGACGCCTTCCGTGCCGGCCTTGGCTGCCAATTCGGCTAATTGCGCGTCGGAAACTTGGCCATTGATGCGCCCACCCAACTGCACGCGCTTGTAGAAGGGGCGCTCTTCAATGCGCAGCTTGTTCATGGCGGCTTCCAGATCCATCGCGACCTGGTTCGATACTTCGGTGCCGTCGGACAGAATCAGCAGCGAACGCAAGGTCCCGGCATCGGCATTCTTCGAGGGCACCAGGACGTTAATCTTGGGCGCCATCGAGTCGCTCAATGAGTGGCTCATATCGTTGACCGCCGTGCTTACCGTGGCGAGGCAGCCGCCCAGCATGGCGCTCAGTAGCAGCGCCGGCGCAAGCCGGGCCGTCCGGCGAAAACGAGAGATCTGTCGAGGCGGCTGGTGACGATGCATTGTTGTTTCCCGATGTTGCTGCTTGTAGACGAAATGCCGACTTAATATAGCGTAACCGCCAGTTGCAACGGCGTGATGGCATAGTGCCGCCTTCGAACCGGGCAATCAAGATGGCATCTTCACCTTTGGGCCTGACAGGCCGTTTACTGTTGCGCTTGCGCATCCCCGATCAGTTTTGGTCACTCTGGGGCGCGCGCATTCTCAATGCGGTGGTGATGTCCGCCATCGTCGCGTTCTGCCTCAAGCCCTTCGAGACCCCCGTGCGCGAGTTCGTCGACGCCAATGTGCAGCTGGACTTGCTGGCGCGGCTGGGTCATGCGGACAAGCTGCCGCCGGTGTGTGCGGGCCGAACCTTGGACTGCATTTCGGTCATAGGCATTGACGATGCCGAGCATCGCAATATCTTTCAGCAGCGATCGCCGCTCGACCCCGACAAGCTGCGCGAGCTGTTCGATGCGCTGCAGAGCGCGCCGCCCAAGGTGCTGGCAATCGATCTCGACTTGTCTCCGGCCGCACCGGATGAATGGCCGGCGCGGCGGCGCTTGTTTGACAGCTTGCAAAAGCTTTCGCGCCTGACTCAGCTGGTGATGGTCTGCCCGCAAGGCTATACGGGCGGCGACCCCGGCGCTTTGGATCAAGATTGGCTGGCGCTGTTTGGCAGCGAGGTTCAATTCGCTTCGCCCGATCTGAGCGAGAACGGCCTCTACTTCGATCGCGGGCAAGGCCTGACCCCCTTGGGTGTGGCGGCGGCCGAGCTGAGCCGTGAGCCCATACAGGCCCAGCTCGCTGAGGCCAAGGACTGGCATGCGGCCTGTCTTGGCGCGCGCAGCTCGGCCCATGGCCCCGAGCTGCGCGTGATTCGCCCGGCTGCGGTCGAAAGCCTGAACTTCAGCCAAGCGCTGCTCAAGCCCGATGCCTTGGCCGGGCGCCTGGTCTTGTTGGGCGGCAAATGGGGTAGCGGTGACCAATTCCTGCTGCGCGGGCAAAGTGAATCCTTTTACGGCGTCGGCTTGCATGCCTGGGTCGCCGCGACCGAGTTGGCACCCTTGTTCGAGCCGTCCAAGGTGGCGGAGTTGGTGATCGAGGTCTTGGTGGGCTTGTTGTCGGGTCTGTACTTTGCAGCGGTCTGGGCTGCCATCATCAAGCACAAGCAATCGTTCGCGCTGCGCTCGTTCTTTTACTTGCTGTTTCTTGGCGGGGCTGTGGTGCTGCCGGTGGCCTGGGTGATGACGACCGCGCGCTTGGCCGAGTTTGGGGTGGTCTTGGGTACGGCCGGCATGATCTTGTCGGCTGCGGCGGACAGTTTCTTGTCTGCCCATGAGGGGCATCTGGAAGCCGAACATGGGGCCGCAGGCGGATATCGTTTTTGGCCTGCCCCGCTGGCTTGGGGCGGCGGTGCGGCGGTGTTGGTGCTGACCTTGTTGCACGGCGAATCTTGGCTGGTGTGCCTGGCGGCGGGCGTCATTTTTGGCGCTTTGATAGCGTACTTTGATGCCACTGCACCGGCCGGCTCGGCGGCTCATGCACATGCAGAGGAGCATGTGCATGAGCATGCCGAACGCTGGTGGGATCTGTTCGCGCGCCTGTTTTGGCTGCTGATCAAGTTGGCGGCTTTGTACTTGGCGATGACTCATGCCCATGGTCATGAGGCCTGGGCAGTTTGGGCCTTGTTCGGCGGCTTTGTGTTGGCTTGGAGCTTGGGCCTGTTGTGGAGTCGGGCGAGAGCCGCCCTGTCAGCCAACCCAATAGGCCGCTATTAAGCCGCTCTTAGGCAATCCACAATCTTCATCCTCGCCGCACCCCAAGCCGGGATGAAACCGCCGACAAAGCCCATGAACAGGGAGAACAGCAGCGTTTGCCAGACGATGGCCGGGGTCAGCTTGAACTGAAAGGCCAGCTCCGAGAAGGTCTGGAAATTGGTGGTCGAGATATTGACCGTTTGCATCAGCGAAGCGGCGGCGAGTCCAATCAAGCCGCCAACCAAGGCCAAGAGCAGCGACTCCAACATAAAGGCCAAGAGTACCGCGCCGCGCTGGAAGCCCAAGGCCCGCAAGGTGCCGATCTCACCGACGCGCGAGGCTACCGCCGCGAACATCGTGATCATCGCGCCGACGATGGCGCCGACCGAGAAAATCACCGACAGCGCCGTGCCGAGGATGCTGATGAACTTGGCCAGCGCCTCACTTTGTTCGGCATAGAACACCGCCTCGCGTTTGAGCTCGACTGTCAGGCGCGGGTCGTCGGCGAGCTTGGCCTTGATGGCCTCGAACTGGCTCGCGTCGGCGAGCCGGAACACCACGCTGGAGAACGCGCCGCGCCGGAAGGCCTGTAGCATCTGCTCCGCATCGCCCCAGATTTCGGAGTCAAAGCCGGTGCGGCCGGCGTCGAACACGCCGACCACCGTCCAGTCGCGGCCGGCGAAGCGCAGCGTCTCGCCCAAGCCCGCGCCTTGAAAACCGCGCGCGATCGCTTTGCCGGTAACGATCTCCGAGGTGCCGGGCCGGAACATGCGGCCCTCTATCATTTGCACCTGCGGGCGCAGTTGCAGGCCGCGCTCGCTGGTGCCCCGTACCGTCACATTGCTTGGTTTGCCGCTGCCGCGTTTAGGCAGGTTGTTCAGCACCACCGGTTCCTTGGTGATCAGTGGCTGGCCGGCTGCATCGGTCGCTATGCCTGGCAAGCTTTCCAGAATGCTGGCTTGGATGCGGTCTATGCTGCTATTGATTTCGGCGCCGGCGCCCTTGCGCAAGGCAATCACATTGTCGGGCTGGCCGGTCGCAACCAGGGTCGCGCGTATGCCTTCGCTCATCATCAAGACGGTGGCGAACACATAGACGACCAGGGCCATGCCGCCGGCCGTCAGCAGCGTGGTGACGCGGCGCACCCAAAGGTTGCGTGCGATGTAACTGAGGGGAATCTGTTTCACGCGACGTGCCTCAGCCCTTGAACAATATCAATCCGGCTCATCTTCCACGCCGGCCAGGCCGCAGCCACCGCGCCGACGACCAAGGCCGCCAGCATCTGCAAGCTCATCGTGAGACCCGAGACATGAAAGGCCGGCAGCAGCGTGCCTATGGCTTTGCCGAAGCCCGCCGCGAGCGGCAGCGTCAACAACAAACCGGCTAGGCCACCCAGCAACGCGATCAAGAGACTCTCGCCGAACAAAAGCTTGACGACGAAGCTGGGCGCGAAGCCCAAGGCTTTGAGCGTGGCGTATTCGGCCAGGCGTTCCCGGGCGGTCATGGTCATGGTGTTGGCCATCACCGCCATGATGATGACGACGATGATGTAGCTGACCGCTTCGATCGCCAGCAAAATTGCTTCGCTCATAGACACAAAGCTGAGCTGGAAGGCCGACTCGGTTTCGGTCAGAGTTTCGGCCAGCGAGTTCTTGAAGCCGGCGTCGACCCGCTGCGAGATCAGCGCAGCGTTTTGCGGGTCTTTGATGCCGATGATGTAGACGCCCACCGCATCGGCCCGTTTGGGTGCCAGCTTGCGTATCGACTCATTCAGAAAGGCCCAGTGAAACAGCAGCTGGCTTTCGTCCGTCTTGGCCTCGGCGCCGTCCCAGATGCCGCGCAGCGTGAAGGTCCAGGTGCCCGGATAAATGGTGCCGCGAATGGGGATCTGGTCGCCGACCTTCCAGCCATACTTATCGGCCAGCTTGCGCCCGACGATGGCGCCTTGGCGGTCGCGCAGAAAGGCCAGCCGTTCCGCATCGCTGAGCCGGTACTCAGGGTAGAGCGCCAAATAACTGGCCGGCTCGACGGCAAACTGCGGGAAGAAATTGCGCTCGGTCAGGTAGACGCCGCCAAACCAGTTTGACCAGGAAATGCTGCTGACGCCGTCCACACCCTTGAGCCGCTGCGCATAGTTCATCGGCAGCGGGAAGGTCAAGGAGATCGCGCTGCGCGTCACCAGGCGCGTGCTGCTTGAGCCTTCAACGCCGGCATACCAGGCGCTGATGATGGTGCGCAAGAGCCCGAACGCACAGATCGCGACCACCAGGCCGACCATGGTCAGCAGCGTGCGCAGCTTGTGGCGAAAAGCGTTCTTGAGCAGGAGCTTGAAGATGAACATGGCGGCTTTTTCTGAGGCTTCAGGCCTGTGCGTTCATTTCTGCTTCGCTGACCAAGACGCCTTTTTCCAGATGCACCATGCGGCGCGCCCTTGCTGCAGCTTTGGGGTCATGGGTGACCATCACAATGGTTTTGCCCAGGTCCCGGTTCAGCTGCTGCAGCAGGTCCAGGACCTCGGAGCCGGTGACGCGGTCGAGGTCGCCGGTGGGCTCGTCGGCCACGATCAAGGTCGGGTCACTGACGAGCGCGCGGGCAATCGCGACGCGCTGCTGCTGGCCGCCCGAGAGTTCGTTCGGGTAATGATCCATTCGATCGGATAGTTTCACCATCTCCAGCGCCGCCAGCGCATGCTCACGGCGCTGCTTGGCCGAGAGCCCGGTCAGCAGCAAGGGCAGCTCGACGTTCTCGAAGGCGGTCAAGACCGGCAGCAGGTTGTAGAACTGAAAGATGAAGCCGACATGGGCGGCGCGCCAATTGGCCAATTGGCCCTCGCTGAGCGTGGCGATGTCGATGCCGCCAATCTCGATGCGGCCGCTGCTGGGCTGATCGATGCCGGCGATCAAATTCAGCAAGGTGCTTTTGCCCGAGCCGCTGGGGCCCATCAGGGCGACAAAGTCCCCGGCCACCACGTCTAACTGTATGTCCAGCAGGACGGGAATCTCTTGACCGCCGCGTTGATAGGACTTGGACAGGTCGCGGATGCGGATCAGCGCTTCTTGGTCTGCACTCATGGCGCTTTACTTCGCAGCCAGCGTCACTTGGCCGCCGTCTTTGAGCTTGGCGCTCGGCGCCAGCACGATGCGATCGCCCGATTTGACGGCGCCTGTCACTTCCACCACATCGCCGAGCTTGCGGCCGACCTTGACCTCGACGGCTTCCAGCAATTCCTTGTCACCGTCGCGCTTGATGCGCAGCAGCCACTGCTTGCCGTCTTTGTCCAGCAAGGTCTTGGGGTTGACGGCCAAGACCGGCTGCTGCTCGGCCGGCGTCGGCGCCTTGGACAGAAAGCTGACCTTGGCGCTCATCTCGGGCAGGATGCGCGGGTCGAGTTTGTCGAAACGGATCTTGGTCATCACCGTGGCCTTGGCGCGGTCCACCGTCGGCACAATGCCGGCAACCTGGCCGGTGAAGCGCATGTCGGGCAGCGCGTCCAGCGTGATCTCGACCGGCTGGCCCTTGGTCGCTTTGGCCAAGCTGCCTTCGGACACATCGGCCTCGACCTCCAGCGTGCTCAGGTCGGCCATGGTGACAACCGCACCTTGCGAGCCCGAGGCATTGGAGAAGGGCGTGATCATGTCGCCGACATTGGCGTTCTTGTTCAGCACCACACCGTCAAAAGGCGCGCGTATCTCGGTGTAGTCACGGGCGACGTTCTGCACCGCCAGCAAGGCCTGTGCCTGGCCCTGGCTGGCCTGCGCCTGCCCCACGCTGGCCTGTGCTGCGGCCACGCCGGCGCGGGCGGCGTCAAGCCGGCGCTGGTTGGCGTCGAGTGCTTGAGCCGAGACAAAGCCCTGCGCCTGCAAGCTTTTGCTGCGCTGCATTTCGGCCTCGGCATTGCCGAGTTCAACGCCGGCTTGTTGTGCCTGCGCCTGCGCTTGGCGCAGGCCCGCTTCGGCCTGGCGCACGCCGGCCAAGGCCGTGCCAATCGAGGCCTGCACATCGCTGGCGTCGAGGCGTGCGATCAGATCGCCCTTTTTGAGCAGGCTGCCCTCGCGCACATTCAGCTCGATCAGACGGCCGCTGCCCTTGGAGGCCACTGCCGCGCGGCGTTGCGCGACCACGTAGCCGGAGGCCGTCAGCTGCAGGTACTGCTGCGAGGGGTAGCTCTGCAGCACGGTGCTGGCTTGGACTTCGGGCTTGGACGGCATCAAGAACATCGCCGTCGCGCCCAAGGCCAGGGCGCCGCCCAAGACCCAGGGCCAGGTCTTGCGTGGCCGCTTGCTCTTGGCCGTAGGCGCCTGGCGGTCAATCTTCAATTGACCCAAAGATGCGGAAGTTGCGTCAGCCATAGTGGGAGTGATGTCTCAATTTGAATGAACGGAGCGGATCTTGCCATGCGCGCCAGGGTTTTGCTGTGCCAAGAGATGAAAGGCCTCGGGCCGGCGCGAGTGGCGACTTTGGCGGATGGGCGGTTAGGATTCGCGCTCTACCGCACCAGCCCTGTTTGCCCCGTCCATGTTTTCGAGATCTTTGTTTGCGCTGCTTGTGGCTCTTGGGGCTACGCCGGCCTGTGGTCAAGAGGCTGAGCTCGGCTGCCAAAACAAGGTTCCGGTCGAGCAAGTGATACAAGACCTGAATGCTTTTCGAGCCCAGCTGCGTAGCTGTGGTTCGCAGGACTTTGGGCCGGCCGGCCCGCTGCGCTGGGAGGGCCGGCTGGCGCAGGCGGCACAAAGCCATGCGACCGAGCTGGCGCAGGGCGAGCAACTCAACCACCTGTCGACCAACGGCCGCACGCTGCGGCAGCGGCTTCGTGCAAGCGGCTACCTGGCCTACCGTGTGGGCGAAAACCTGGCCGCAGGCCAAGAGAGCCTAGACGAAGTGCTGCAGACCTGGGTCGGCAGTGCCAAGCATTGCGAAAACATCATGCAGGCCGACTTTCGAGACGTCGCGCTGGCTTGCGCTAGCGGGCCCGGCAAATATGGGAATTACTGGGTGCTGAATCTGGGCCGCAGCATCAGCGAGTGAGGCTAGGTTCTAAATCCAGCCCAGGTCAATTGCGCGCAGCACCGCTTGCGTGCGGTCGCGCACACCCATCTTGGAGAACACCGAGGAGCAGTGGTTCTTGATCACGCCCTCGCTATTGCCCAGCAGCGCGGCGATCTCGGTATTGCTGCGCCCGCTGGCCACCAGGCGCAGCACTTGCAGCTCCTTCGGTGACAGCGGGTCGGGCTGCTCTGTCGCGACAAAAGAGCGCTCGGCCGCCGCGACCGGCCGCTCCATGCGTGCCGTCAGCGAGGGCCGCAGCGCGGTGCCGCCGTTCATCACCTCGCGCAGCGAAGCCAGCAAGGTGTCGGGGCTGATGGCCTTGAGCAAAAAGCCGCGCGCGCCGGAGCGCACCGCTTCGTCAAAAATGCCGGCGTCGTCAAAGGTGGTCAGCAAGACGACGGGGATGTTGAGCCCGCGCGCCGCCAGGGCACGGATCAGGCCCAGCCCGTCCAGCCTGGGCATGCGCATGTCCGACAGCACGATGTCGGGCGTTTGCTCCAGCCCTTGGGCGGCGATCATGTCCAGCGCCTCGGCGCCGTCGCTGGCCTCGCCGACGATGCGGATTTCGTCGCTCAGAGCCAACAGGCCTTTGAGCGCCTCGCGCACGAGCTGCTGGTCTTCGACCAGCAAGAGTTTGATCAGCGGTTTACTCATACCGTCCTTCCAGTAAATTCAAGGAGTCGCCTGCGCTCAGGACGAGGGATTCATCTTGGGGTCGCGTGGGCAGCGCAGCTCAATTCTGAAGCCGGGGCTGCTGCGGGTCACGTCCATCCGGCCGCCCAATTCTTGCATTCGTTCGTTCATGCCTTGCAGGCCGTTGCCGGCTTTGAGCTGCGGCGCGCCGCGGCCATCATCGTCGATGCTGACGCATACCTCCGGGTTTTCATCGCCCGGTGTGAGGCCGGCTTGCAAATTCAGGCTGATGCGCACCGTGGCGGCGCGGGCATGCCGAACGCTGTTGGTGACGGCCTCCTGCACGCAGCGCAAGAGCGCATGGGCCACGCGCGGGCCGAGGTCGCGCGCGGCCGGGGCGATGTCGAGTTCGATGCGGGTGCTGGCGATGCCTTCGGCCAGCGCCTGCAGCGCGGTCGTGAGGTCGATGCGCGGCGCGCTGCGCTGCTGAGAGACGGCCTCGCGCACATCGGCCAGCAGGCCGGCGGCGTTCTCGCGCGCCTTGTCTACCGCCAGCAGCGCGCCACCCGTGTCGTGGCGCTGCAGCAAGGCGCTGCCCAGTTGCAGCTGCAGGTTCAAGGCCGTCAGGTGATGGCCGACCACGTCGTGCAACTCGCGCGCCATCATGGCCCGCTCGCTATAGCGCAGCTGTTCGGCCTGCAACTGCTCGCCGCTCAGGCGCTCGGCCAACATCACCTGCAACCAACGGCGTTTTTCGGCCTCGGCGGCCACCATGCGGCCCAGGCCAAAAGCCATGCCGTGCAGGGCCACCATCGCCATCAGCAGGCCCAAACTGTCCAACCAAGCGGGTACGGCGCTGTCAGGCTGTACCAAGGCGGGCAGCGGCAGCAAGCGGTAAAGGGCCAGGTTGATGGCAATTTGCGCCAGGGCAAACAAGAAAGCCGGGCGGGCGCGCAGCAAGACCGCCGCGAGGGCGGTGACCAAAAACGGCAAGCCGGGCGTCACGCTGATGGCTAAAAGATTGACCACAATCAGCCGCGCCAAAGCATGGCGGGGCGGTTGGTCGGCGCTGGCGTCCCGGGCCAAGCACCAATAGGCCCAGGCGAACAAGAGCACCAAGAAAAAGCAGCCGATCAGCAGCAGCGCATCATTGCTGGCGCCGCCCAAGCGCATATACAAGGCGGCAACCGCGCCGTCATAGGCATCGGTTTGAAAGCCCAGCAGGGCCGCGACCGTGGCGGCCAGCTCCAGCAAGCAGACCGCCAATACGGCGACGCGCAGCGCCACGCTGGGCTGGGCGAAGCGCGCGAGCAAGCGGTCAAAGGTATTCAAGTGGGGGCCGATTTCTGCAAAAGGGCGCAAGGTTGACACAGGACGGCGAGCTTGCCCCGTGTCCTTGGTCATGGCTGGGCGATGACTTGCGCAATCACGCCGCCGCCCAGGCAAACCTCGCCGTCGTAGAGCACCGCGCTCTGGCCTGGCGTGACCGCCCACTGCGCCTGCTCGAACTGCAGCTTGAAATGTGCCGCATCGGGGTTTGACGGCATGAACTCGCAGGCGGCATCGCTTTGCCGGTAGCGGGTCTTGGCGGCGACGTGGCCGCCGCCGGGGGGCTGCGCGCTGGTCCAGCTGATGTCGTCGGCGGTCAGCGTGTGGCTGAGCAGCCAAGGGTGTTGATGGCCTTGCACCGCATACAGCGTGTTGTTGGCCATGTCTTTTTTGGCCACAAACCAGGGCTCATGGTCGCCGCCACCGCGCGGCGCACCCTTGTCTTTCAGCCCGCCGATGCCCAAACCCTGGCGCTGGCCCAAGGTGTAGAAAGACAGACCTACATGCTCGCCAATCTTGCGGCCGCGCTCGTCCTTGATGGGGCCGGGCTGATGGGCGAGGTAGCGATTCAAAAACTCCCGGAACGGCCGCTCGCCAATGAAGCAGATGCCGGTTGAATCCTTTTTGCGGGCGTTGGGCAGCTTGATCTCGTCGGCGATGCGCCTCACCTCGGTCTTGTGCAACTCGCCGACCGGGAACAGCGTCTTGGCCAGTTGCGCCTGGTTCAGGCGGTGCAGGAAATAGCTTTGGTCCTTGCTGTTGTCGACGCCTTTGAGCAACTGCACTTGTCCATTCAACTCGCGAACCCTGGCGTAGTGACCCGTTGCAATTTTCTCCGCGCCCAGCCGCATCGCATGGTCCAAAAAGGCCTTGAACTTGATCTCGGCATTGCACAGGATGTCGGGGTTAGGGGTGCGGCCGGCCTCGTATTCGCGCAAAAAGGTCGCAAAGACGCGGTCTTTGTAGTCGGCGGCGAAATTGACATGTTCGATCTCGATGCCGATCACGTCGGCAACCGCGGCCGCGTCGACGAAGTCGATATTCGAGGAGCAGTATTTGCCGTTCTCATCATCGCTGTCGTCATCTTCCCAGTTCTTCATGAAGATGCCGATCACCTCATGGCCCTGCTGTTTGAGCAGATAGGCGGTGACGGCGGAGTCCACCCCGCCTGAGAGACCGACGACGATTCTTTGCTTCTGAGTCATGTGGGCGATTGTCCCGCAAGCTGTCAGCCCTTGATCAGCGGTGAGTAGAGCGAGGGGTCAATATGAATGGCATCCAAGGGCAATCGCTTGCCGGCCAAGTGATCTTCGATGCAGCGCAGCACCAAGGGGCTGCGGTGGCGAGTGGCGCTGGCGCGAATCTCGTCCACCGTCATCCACAGCGTGCGATGGATGCCGTGGTCCAGCGTGCGTCCCGCGATCACCTCACCGACCTGGCCGCTGAAAGCCAGCCGAATATAGGTGACATCCTCGCCGAGCTTGCCGCGTACAAAGCGCGCCATATAGAGGCCCAGCAAGGACTCGGGCACAAAGTCGCGGGCGGTTTCTTCCAGCGCCTCGCGCACCACGCCCTCCAGCGGTGATTCGCCCGGATCCAGATGCCCGGCCGGGTTGTTCAACTGGAGGCCTTCGGGCGTTTCTTCTTCGACCAGCAAATAGCGGCCGCCTTGCTTTATAACCGCCGCGACCGTTACCGCCGGCTTCCAACGCTCATTCTTGGTGGACATCTCTAACTCCGTTGTACCCAGGCATGTCCGGGTGTCATCAAGAGCATCTATTGTGTAAGCTCCGCACGGCTTAGCACCCGGTGAGTGCCCGGTGCGGGCTCTGGAGGGGAAAATTCATGCTGATAGGTGTTCCGCGCGAGAGCGCAGTCGGGGAAACGCGCGTGGCCATCACGCCCGAGACCGCCAAGAAGTTGAAGGCCCAGGGTCATACCTTGCGCGTCGAGAGCGGCGCTGGCCTGGGCGCCAGCGTCCTTGACGAGGCCTATCAGGCCGCAGGCGCCGAGATCGTCGACCGCGCTGCGGCTTTCGCTGCCGATTTGCTGCTGAAGGTGCGCAGCCCATCGACCGAGGAGTTAGCGCTGGTCAAATCGGGCGCTGCCCTGGTCGGCATGCTCAACCCCTTTGACGCCGACGGCCTGCAGGCGCTGGCGGCGGCCGGCCTGACCAGCTTCGCCTTGGAGGCGGCGCCGCGTACCTCGCGGGCGCAGAGCATGGACGTGCTGTCCAGCCAAGCCAATATCGCCGGCTACAAGGCGGTGATGATTGCGGCCGATCGCTATCAGCGCTTTTTCCCGATGCTGATGACGGCGGCCGGCACGGTCAAGGCGGCGCGCGTCGTCGTCCTGGGCGTCGGTGTGGCGGGCTTGCAAGCGATTGCCACGGCCAAGCGCCTGGGCGCGGTGATTGAGGCCTCGGATGTGCGGCCGGCCGTCAAGGAACAGGTTGAATCGTTGGGCGCCAAGTTCATCGATGTGTCTTATGACACCGACGAGGAAAAGGAAGCCGCCGTCGGCGTGGGCGGTTACGCCAAGGCGATGCCGCAGAGCTGGCTGGACCGCCAGCGGGCCGAAGTCGCCAAGCGGGTGGCGCAGGCCGATGTGGTGATCACCACGGCCTTGATCCCCGGCCGCGCCGCACCGGTGCTGGTCAGCGAGGAGATGGTCAAGAGCATGAAGCCGGGCTCGGTGATCGTGGACCTGGCCGCAGCCAATGGGGGCAACTGCCCGCTCACCGAAGCCGGCAAGACTGTCATCAAGCATGGCGTGACGCTGGTCGGTGAGACCAATCTGCCGGCCCTGGTAGCGGCTGATGCGTCGGCACTGTATGCCCGCAATATCCTGGACTTTTTGAAGCTGGTGATCAGCAAAGAAGGCGTGTTCCAGGTCCCGATGGATGACGACATCGTTGCCGCCTGCCTGATGACGCAGGCCGGTGAAGTCAAGAGAAAGAAGAGCTGAAGCCATGGAACAACTCGTTAACCCAACGGTCACCAATCTGATCATCTTTGTGCTGGCGATTTATGTCGGCTACCACGTCGTCTGGACCGTGACACCCGCGCTGCACACGCCGCTGATGGCCGTCACCAATGCGATCTCGGCGATTGTCATCGTCGGCGCCATGATGGCTGCGGCCCTGACCGTCACCGATCTGGGCAAGTTCATGGGCACCTTGGCGGTGGCGCTGGCCGCTGTGAATGTCTTTGGCGGCTTTCTGGTCACGCGGCGGATGTTGGAGATGTTTAAAAAGAAGGACAAGAAGAATACGGAGGTGAAGAAATGAGCATGAATCTCGTCACCCTCTTGTACCTGGTCGCCAGCGTCTTCTTTATCCAAGCGCTGAAGGGCTTGTCGCACCCGACCAGCTCGATTCGCGGCAATATCTTCGGCATGGTCGGCATGCTGATCGCCGCCGTGACCACCGCCGCCTTGATCGTCAAGCTGGCAAATGGCGAGTTGTTCGGCCTGACTTATGTGCTGGCCGGCCTGGTGATTGGCGGTGGCCTGGGTGCTTATATGGCGCAAAAGGTCGAGATGACCAAGATGCCCGAGTTGGTGGCCTTTATGCATAGCATGATCGGCCTGGCGGCCGTGTTCATTGCGGCCACGGCCGTGCTGGAGCCGGCGGCCTTTGGCATTACTTCAGCGGGTAGTGTTGAGATCCCTGGCGGCAATCGGATTGAGCTGGCGCTGGGAGCCTTCATCGGCGCGGTGACCTTCAGTGGTTCGGTGATCGCTTTCGGCAAGCTGTCCGGCAAGTACAAATTCCGCCTCTTTCAGGGCGCGCCGGTGTCTTTTGCCGGCCAGCACAAGCTCAATTTGGCCTTGGGGCTGGCAGCAGTGATCAGCTGCTACGGCTTCTGGGAGACCCAGTCTTGGGCCGCGTTCAATACCATCTTGGTGCTGGGTTTTGCGCTTGGTGTCTTGCTGATCATCCCGATCGGCGGCGCCGATATGCCGGTGGTGGTGTCGATGCTGAACAGCTACTCGGGTTGGGCGGCGGCCGGTATCGGCTTTTCACTCAATAACTCGATGCTGATCATTGCCGGCTCGCTGGTGGGTTCATCGGGCGCGATCCTGAGCTACATCATGTGCAAGGCGATGAACCGCAGCTTTTTCAATGTGATCTTGGGCGGCTTTGGTGGCGATGCGACCGCTGCGGCGGCCGGTGGTGCGGTGCAGCGCTCGGTCAAGAGCGGCAGTGCCGACGACGCGGCCTTCATCATGGGCAATGCCGAAACCGTCATCATCGTGCCGGGCTACGGCCTGGCCGTGGCGCGCGCCCAGCATGCGGTCAAGGAGTTGGCGCACAAGCTGACCGAGCGCGGCGTCAAGGTCAAGTACGCGATCCACCCGGTGGCGGGCCGCATGCCCGGTCACATGAATGTGCTGCTGGCCGAGGCCGAGGTGCCCTATGACCAGGTCTTCGAGATGGAAGACATCAACGCCGAGTTCGCGCAGGCCGATGTCGCCATCATCCTGGGCGCCAATGACGTGGTGAACCCCGCTGCCCATGTCAAGGGCAGTGCGATCTACGGCATGCCTATCCTGGAGGCCTACAAGGCCAAGACCATCATCGTCAACAAGCGCTCGATGGCGGCGGGTTATGCGGGCCTGGACAACGAGTTGTTCTATATGGACAAGACGATGATGGTGTTCGGCGACGCGAAGAAGGTGGTGGAGGATATGTTGAAGGCGGTGGAGTGAAAGGGATTTTGGGTAGCTGTCACTAGACGGCCGGCGCTATCGCTTCCCCCTATGCGCCAGACCCCTCCCATCGGGGAGAATCCAGCTCATTCGAACGGAGACGTAAAAAACCATGCTGCAGAAGACTTGGCTGAAGAATTACCCCGACGGCGTGCCCGCCGAGATTCATGCGGAGTTGTACCCGTCGCTGGTCGAGTTGATGACGTCGGCGTTCAAGAAGTTCCCGCAACAGCCGGCTTACAAGATGATGGGCCGGCAGATCAGTTTCGGCCAGCTCGATGAGAGCTCGCAGGCGCTGGCCGCCTATTTGCAAAGCCTGGGGCTGGAGAAGGGCGACCGGGTCGCCTTGATGATGCCCAATGTGATGCAGTATCCGGTCGCCGTCGCTGCCGTGTTGCGGGCCGGTTTCGTGGTTGTCAACGTCAACCCGCTCTACACGCCGCGCGAGCTGGAGCATCAGCTGAAGGACTCTGGCGCCAAGGCGATCGTGATCCTGGAGAACTTTGCGACCACCTTGCAGCAAGTGCTCAAGTCGGTACCGACCAAGCATGTCGTGCTGGCGTCCATGGGAGACATGCTGGGCTTCCCCAAGGGGCTGATCGTCAACTACGTGGTGCGCAAGGTCAAAAAGTTGGTGCCGGCCTACGAGTTGCCCGGCGCGGTGGCTTTCAATGACGCGGTCGCAAAAGGCCGCTCGCTCAGCTACAAAGCGCCCAGCGTCGGGCCAAACGATATCGCCGTGCTGCAATACACCGGCGGCACCACCGGCGTCTCCAAGGGCGCGGTGCTCTTGCATCGCAACTTGGTCGCCAATGTGATGCAGGCCGAGGCCTGGTATCAGCCCGCCCTCAAAAAGGTGCCGGCCGGCGAGCAATTGGTCAGCATTTGTGCGCTGCCGCTGTATCACATCTTCGGTTTCACCACGAACATGATGCTGTCCATGCATGTGGGCGGCTGCAATGTCTTGATCCCCAATCCGCGGGATATTCCGGGCATGTTCAAGGAGCTCAGCCAGCATCGCTTTCACAGCCTGCCGGCGGTCAACACCTTGTTCATGGCCATGGCCAACCACAAGGACTTCAATACCGTTGACTGGAGTAGTTTGGTGATTGCGGTGGGCGGCGGCATGGCGGTGCAACATGCCACCGCCAAGCTCTGGTTGGAGAAAACCGGCTGCCCGATCTGCGAAGGTTACGGCCTGAGCGAAACCTCGCCGATTGCCAGTTGCAACCCGACCGACAGCACCGCCTATACCGGCTCCATCGGCCTGCCCATGCCCAGCACCGAGATCTTGCTGCTGGATGATTTGGGGCAGCCGGTGGCCAATGGCGAGCGGGGCGAGATCGCCATCCGCGGGCCGCAGGTGATGGCCGGTTATTGGCAGCGTCCGGACGAAACCGCGCAGGTGATGACGGCCGATGGTTTCTTCCGCACCGGCGACGTCGGCACCATGGACGAGCGCGGTTTCTTCCGCATCGTTGATCGCAAGAAGGACATGATTCTGGTCAGCGGCTTCAACGTCTACCCCAATGAGATTGAGGATGTGTTGACGCAGATGGAGGGCGTGCTGGAATGCGCGTCGGTGGGCATCCCCGATGCCAAGGCCGGCGAGGCCGTCAAGGTCGTGATCGTGCGCAAGAATCCGACCGTCAACCCCATCACCGAGGCCGATGTGCGCGCCTATTGCGAGGCCAACCTGACCGGCTATAAGCGCCCCAAGGTGGTCGAGTTCCGCGATGAGTTGCCCAAGACGCCGGTCGGCAAGATCCTGCGGCGTGAACTACGCGACAAGACCTGAGTCCTCGTGCCTTGAGGGTGTGCGCGCAGCAGCCCGGTCCCGTTTAGAGTCGACCTTATTCTGAGGGGGAGGCAACAATGCTGGACCGGACTTACGTCAAGACCGAGGCGGGTCGGGCGGAGATCAAAGCGCGCGGCCTGACCATGTCGCGCAGCATGCGCAATCTCTTGCTGATGATTGACGGCGGCAAGACAGCCGCTCAATGGCTAAGCCTGGTACAGGGCACGGTCCTGGCCGACCTGGAGTATTTGTTGGCGCAGGGCTTGATTGCCGATGCCCGGCCGAGCGCGGTGGACATCCCGGTCGAGGTGGATGTCTCGCCGCTGGACTATGCGCAGCTGTATGGCTTTTTGACCCGCCATGCCAAACAGTATCTGGGCCTGATGAAGGGCTACAAGATGGTGCTGGAAGTGGAGCGCTGTGGCGATCTGGCGGCCTTGCGTGCTCTGGGCCAGCGCTTTGTGGCCGAGGTGCAGCAAGCACAGGGCGAAGTGGTGGCCGATCAGGTGCGGCGGGCCATGTCCATCATTCGCAATCCATGAATCTGGCTTGAACTTGCTGGCACACTGCAGGCTTGTTTGAAGCAGAGCCAGCCACCATCATGCCCCCGCGTTTTTTTGTCGATACCCCCCTGAGCAAGCCGGACCTCAGCGGTACAGATTTGCTTTTGCCACCCTCGGCCGCCCGCCATGTGCAGGTCTTGCGTCTGCAGCCGGGCAGCCCGCTGACCTTGTTTGATGGCTCCGGCCCTGAATGGCAGGCCGAAGTCGTGGCGATGGGGCGCAGCGAGGTGCGCGTGCATCTGCAAGCGCGCCAACTGGTGCAGCGAGAGCTGACGCAAGAGGTGACCCTGGCCGTGGTGATGCCAGCCAATGACCGCATGGACGGCTTGGTCGAGAAGGCCACCGAGCTGGGCGTGAGCTGCATTCAACCGCTGATGAGCGAGCGCTCGGTGTTGCGGCTCAACGGTGAGCGCGCCGACAAAAAGCAAGCGCATTGGACGGGTGTGGCCATCGCCGCTTGCGAGCAAAGTGGCCGCAGCTGCGTGCCGAAAATCGCTGCCGTCAAGACCCTGGCGGCCTGGTTGGCGGAGTTGCCGGCACCGACGACCGAGCAACGCCGTTGGCTGCTTAGCCCCACTGCGGCTCAGCCCTTGAAGTCATTGAACGAAGCCACGGCTCGGCAGACTTTGGTGCTGAGCGGCCCCGAGGGGGGCTTGAGCCCTGCCGAGGAGCAGGCGGCACGCGAGCGGGGCTTCCTCGCGGCCCAACTTGGGCCCCGCATCCTGCGCGCCGATACCGCGCCGCTTGCGGTGCTGGGTTGGCTGGCCTTGCAGTGTCTTTGAATCGCCCGCATGAATATTCAGTTACTGCTGCTGACCATTTGCCAAGGGCTGTTTCTCACCAATAACGTCACCTTCATCGCCATCAACGGCCTGGTTGGCTTGGCGCTGGCGCCGGTTGCTTGGATGGCCACGTTGCCGATCTGTGCCTATGTGGCCGGTGGCGCGATGTTTGCGCCACTGGTGGCCAAGCATCAGCGCGCGTTGGGTCGCCGACGCGCCTTTCAGTTAGGTTTGGTGGTGGCAATTCTGAGTTGTGCGATGGCCGCCTGGGCGGTCAGCGAAAAGCAGTTCTGGTGGGTGGTGATCGCCACCTTGTTGGCGGGTTACTTCAACGCCAATGCCGGGCTCTACCGTTTTGCCGCGACCGAGCTGGTGGCCCCATCGCACAAGGAACGGGCGATTTCTTGGGTTTTGGCCGGGGGCATCATGGGCGCGGTGATAGGCCCCAACCTGGCCAATGCCAGCCGCGGCCTGCTGACGCAGCCCTTTGCCGGCGCCTATCTGGTCTTGATCGGTGTGGCCGCCCTGGCTTTGGCGGTGATGAGCTTCATCCGCTTCCCGCCGCTGCCGGTGGCTTCGGGTGCTTCACCCCATGGACGACCGCTGCGCGAGTTGGCGCGCCAGCCGGTCTTTGTCGTGGCGATCGCCGCTTGTGCGCTCGGCTATGGCGTGATGAATCTGTTGATGGCCGCCACGCCGATTGCAATGGCGCAATGCTCGCTGCCCTTTGACAGGACCGCCCTGGTGCTGGAATGGCATGTGCTGGGCATGTTTGTGCCGAGCTTCTTCACCGGCAGCCTGATCAAGCGTTTTGGCGCCTTGTCGGTGATGGGCGTCGGCGTGCTCTTGAATCTGATCTGCGTCGGCATTGCCTTGTCGGGCATTGACCTGATGCATTTCCTCGCCGCGCTGCTGACGCTTGGCGTGGGCTGGAATTTCTTGTTCATTGGCGGCACGACGCTGTTCACGCAGGCGTACCGGCCCGAGGAGAAGACCACCGCGCAGGCGGCGATGGACTTCTGTATCTACAGCACCATGACCCTGACTTCGTTTTCAAGCGGCGCCTTGGTCACCACCGGCGGCTGGAGCTGGATGAACTGGGCCTCTTTGCTGCCCTTGGCCTGCACAGCGGCTGCGCTGATCTGGTTGGCCGGTCGGCCGGCGGCGACCTTGCCTGCTGCGTCCTGAACCGGGCGAATCGGCCCTATTGCGCGGGGCAGCGTGTCACACCGGCCTTGCCGAGCTGCAAGCCGGTTGGCCAGCGAGTGCCGATGCCGTAGCAAGCGCCTTGCAAGTTGGCGCCTTGCAGCAGCGCCTGGCTGAGATCCAGCTCCAGCAGCAAGGCGCCGCGCAGATCGGCGCCGCGGAAATCGGCCTCTTTCAGGCTGACGGCCCAAAGACGCGCTTTGCGCAGATCGGCCTGGCGGAAGTCGGCGCCGTCAAAGGAGCCGCGATTGATCCTCAACTGCTGCAATTTGGCCCGGCTGAAATTGCTGGCGTCGAAGCGTCCGTCATCGATGTAGTAGCCCTCCAGATTCATGTCTTGCATTCGGCCGCGGCGGCCTTCGATGCCGTACAGATGGAAGCCTTGGCCCGATTCGTAGCCCCGGATGTATTGGGAGCGCTGGGCCGGTTTGAACGGGTAGCCGGCACTCAATGCTGTGAGGGGCGGGCTGCCCTCGCAGTCGACCCAGAGCGTCAGCAGGGGCAGCTTGCTCAGGTCCGTCCCGGGCGGCATGACGGTGCGGCAATCGATCAAGGCAGGGACCCAGTTGATATCGCTCAGCAGCGCGCCGGACAGATCGGTGCCACGTAAATCGACCGGAGCGAAAAAACCCTGCATAGAAGGCGAGGGGTCTGAAAAACTCGCGCCGCGCAGCGAGCTATTGACGAACACGGCGCCGCGCAGCTTGGCTGAATCCAATTGATGGCCACTCAGGTCGACATTTTCGATTCGCGCATCTTGCAAATCGAGCCCGCGCAGACGAGACCCGCTGAAGTTGACATCCTTCAAATGGGCCTGTCGGAACTTGGCGCCGGCCAGGTCGACGTTGGAAAAGTCGGCGCCATGCAGCACGGTGTCGCTGAAATCGGCACCCACCAAGGTCGTGCGGGCTTCGGCGCCGAGCTGGGTGTCGACGCTAAAACGTGCGCGGTCCAAGCGGGCCGCACTGAAGTTGGCCCTATCCAGCTTGGCTCCGCGAAAATCGCTCTCGCGCAGGTCGGCACGGCTGAAGTCAAAGCCGCGCAGCTGCGCGTTCTGGAATTGGGCGCCTTGCAGATTGGCGTCGGCGAAGTTGCCTTGCTCCCTCGGCTCGGCCCGATAGCCGCGCAAATCGAGCCCCGGGCGGGCCAGTTCGGCATGGCGATTCAAGCGCATCAAGGCGTCTTGCCGCCCCCGCATGGCATGGGCTTGCTCCGCTTGCATGGCCAGCAAGGTGTCGAATCCGGCCAGGGCCGCCTCATAGCGATGCAGGCCCATCTGCGCCTGTGCCAGCGCCAGCAAGGCTTTGGTATCGCTTGGCCAGAGCTTCAGCAAACCCTGATAGGCCGTGATGGCCTGCTCGAAGGCATGGGATTCCAGAAAATAGCGGGCGCGTGCTGAATGGCTTTGTTTGTCGCCGGGGTGCTGCTGCAGCAGCAAGTCCATTTCGGCCCGCTTGCGCTGCTGAAGCTGCATCGACGCGGGGTCGGGGGCGAAGTGGCAAAGAGAACTGGTGTAGCCGGCGCTGGCGTCTCCCTTAGCGACCATCAGCCGGATTGCGCCGACGCGGTCGTTGAAGCCACAGCTGTCGGCCGGGCTGTCCACCTCGATGATGGTCTGATCCGTCGGCCCTTTGAAGGATTCCAGCAGGCGATAGCGCCCCCGCAGCGGTCGATTGTGATCTTCGGCCTCGCTGAGTAAGCGCAGCGAGATCAGCTCGCCGCGAAACAACAGGCTGGCGTCAAGAAAATGCTGTTCGGAGCTGCTTTCGCTGATGCAAAGACAGGCTTGGGCCTGGCCATGCAGCGCAATCAATAGCAGGCTCATGGTCATCAGCCAGCGGAACTGCCCTGATTCTGGGCGCGAGGCGGATGCTGGCATTTGGCGGGGCTCCCTCCGGACATGGTGTGGCCGCAGCCTAAGGCAAAACGCCGGGCTTTTTGCACGCCGTCGCCCGAGTGCTGATTTCCGCTACCGCAAGTTCTACGGGCTAAACCTGCGACTCGACGTGGCTGCTCGTGCTGCAGTTCAATTTTCGCCGCTGGTCGGCCGAACTTGGTCCGGCTTGGCCTTCTCCGCCACTTCATCCAAGCGGGCGGCTTCTACCGCGCCGACGGCCCTCAGCGCCTTTGCCCGACCCAGGCGTGCTTCGTTCATATCGGGCGCCAGTTTCAACAGCGCCGTGAAACTCTTGATCGCGTCATCAAACTCGCCCGCGCTCAGAAACAGCTGTCCCTGCGCCATCAGCGCGTTGGTGTTTTCTGGATCTTTCTGCAGCTGTGTTTGAAGTGCTTGGCGCTCGGCCCGGTAGCGGGCCAGCCGGGGCCAGTCAGTCTGGTTCCAGGTGCAAGAATCGCTGCGGAAGCCTTGGCGCAGCGAGCCCCGCGCAGCGAGGGTGACGTGCATGCCGATGCGCAGATCTGGCAGCCCGCATTGGGCGCTGTCCGGCGGCGAGTCGATCTCCACCTCGGTCAAGGCCAGGCCCTTGATCGATTGCGTCACCAACCAGCGACTTCGAATTTGGGTGCCCGTCCAGCCCTCAACACGACGGGTGGAGAGCAGCTTGCCGCTGAAGACCAGACTGATTTTTTCGAAGCCTTCGTCCGGGTTCTGCCTCGGAACGGGGCAGGAGCAGGCCTGCGCCGCTTGAATAGGGCTCAGGCACAGCAGCAGAAGCACGAGCCGTAGAAATCGCAATGCCACTGTGGCGGTCGTCTTTTTCATCGCGTGGGGCGGCCTAGCCGCAGCAGCTGATGCACCAAGGCCAGATCACTCTGGCTGAATCTCGGCGCCAGGTTTTGGCGTGCGTGCCGAACCGGCCACCAGATCAAAGCGGAACATCCTGCACTCGATCGGGCCGTTCCACATGGGGAAGCGGCGCGATTCCTTCAGCCGCATCTGCTGAGGTAACTTCATATCCGGGCAGAGCAGCCAGGCGGTCCAGCCGGCCGGATTTTGCGTATAGGCGCGCTTCCAATGCGCGGCCAAGCGCGGGAAAAAGTCGTCCCCGGCGTCGCGAGCCTCGGAGCCGCCGGCATCGCGGTAATGTGCCGCCTTGCCGCGCACCTCGATCCGCTCGCCATAGGGCGGGTTCATCATGATGGTGCCGGGCATGCCCTCGGGCAGCTCTGGTGCCGGCCGCTCCAGCGCATCGCCGCCGTTGAACTGAATGTATTGGGCGACGCCTGCGCGCTCGGCATTGCGGCGCGCGAAGTCCACCATGCGGAAGGCCACATCGCTGCAAAAGATCGGCACCGCCGGCGCATGCTCACGGTCCTTGGCGGCCTGCTTGATCGCTTGCCAGCGGCCGCGCAGCGGCACAAAGGGCAATTGCTTCTCGAAAGCAAAGCGGCGCTGCATGCCGGCGGCCATGCCGCAGGCGATTTGCGCCGCTTCGACCGCGATGGTGCCCGATCCGCAGCAGGGGTCGTGCAGCGCGCCGCCGGTCTCGGGCGTGCCCTTCCAGCCGGCAGCGGCCAGCATCGCGGCGGCCAGCGTTTCTTTCAGCGGCGCGTCGCCCTTGTCTTCGCGCCAGCCGCGCTTGAACAGCGGCTCGCCGGAAGTGTCCACATAGAGGGTGGCGTCGAACTCGCTCAGGTGCAAGATGATGGGCAAATCTGGGAAGCGGGTGTCGACGCTGGGGCGCTCGCCGGTGGCGTCGCGCAGTACGTCGCAGATGGCATCCTTCACGCGCAGCGTGGCGAAGTTGAGGCTGCGCAGCGGCGAGTGGCGCGCGACGGTGTCCACACGGATGGTCTCGGCCGGCGTGATCCACTCGGTCCAGTCAATCGTGCGAGCCAAGGCATAGATATCGTCCTCATGGCGGTAGCCGCCCGAGGTCAGCTCAATCATCACGCGCTGCGCCAAGCGGCATTCGAGGTTGAGCTTCATCACGCCTTCGAGATCGCTTTTGAGCGCGATGCCACCGCGCAAGACCTCGATATGCGTCTTGGGCAGGATCAGGCGAACTTCTTCGTCCAGCAAGCGCTCCACGCCGGAGGCACAAGAGAGAAAAAGCTGGTGTACGGTTTTTGGGGATTCTTTGGCGGCCATGACGCTATTGTCCCAGCAACAGCGCCGCGACCTAAACTGCACCCATTTACTTTTACATCCTGGACCCGATGCTTACTTCCGACCAACTGACCCAATTCGGCGCGGCCAGCCTGCCCGGCTTGCTGGGCATCGTGATTCTGCAGGCCGGCCTGGACGAGGTGCATGCCGAGTTGCCGGTGCGTCCCGTCGTGATGGCGCCGAACGGCTATTTGCATGCCGGCAGCATCGTCAGCTTGGCCGACACCTGCGCGGGTTACGGTTGCATCGCCAATTTGCCGGCCGGTGCGAGCGGCTTCACGACGATTGAGTTGAAGTCCAATCACTTGGGCACCGCCCGTGACGGCGTGATCGAGTGCAGGGCCAAGCCGGTGCATCTGGGCCGCACGACTCAAGTGTGGGACGCGGTGGTGACGCATCGCGAGACGGGCAAGACGCTGGCGCTGTTCCGCTGTACGCAGATGCTGCTTTACCCCAAATAGGGCTTAACGTCCCGGGAACATGCGCTCATCGTCGAAGATCATGCTGTGGGTGGTGCGCAGCACGACGCCGTCCTTGAAGTGCACATTGAAACGCTGGCGCTGACCCATCATTTCATCGGGCACGGTCCAGTCCCAGACCTCTTCGCCGCTGAATCTGAATGTCACGCGCGTGCGTTCCTTGCCCAGCAGGCGGCTGACCTGATCGGGCGTCCAGCCCGGTTGCACGCGGGCCCGCACGGCGGGCTGCAAGGTGTCCTCGATGCTGATGACCTTGCCATCGGCGTCGACGCGGATCATCAGCGCGCTCTTGCCCATCGGTTGCTGCGAATACTCCAAGGTCTTGCCGCCTTTGCCGTCAAGGTCGGGCCAGATCTGCGTCGGCTGACCATATTGGGCCAGCACGGCGGCCGCACTCATGCCGGGGCTGACGCTGCGTGGGCTGGGTACGCTGACACAAGCGGCGAGGCTCAGGCACATGAGGCTCGCAATGGCGATCGTTTTGAAAACAGACATGAGGTCTTTGCTCCTTAGTTGACCCGCCGCATCGTGGTCGTGCCGATTTTCATGCCTTCGCGGTACTTGGCCACGGTGCGGCGCGCGACCTGTATGCCTTGCTCGTCCAGCATTTCGGCCAGCGCGCTGTCGGACAGTGGCTTGGCTGGGTTCTCGGCGTCGATGAATTGCTTGATCAAGGCGCGCACAGCGGTGCTCGAAGCATTGCCGCCGGCCTCGGTGCTGAGCCCCGAGCCGAAGAAGTATTTCAACTCAAAAGTGCCGAACACGGTGGCCATGTATTTGGCCGTGGTGACGCGCGAGATGGTCGACTCATGCAGACCCAACTCATCAGCAATCTCGCGCAGCACCAGCGGTTTCATCGCCAAAGCGCCATGCGTGAAGAAGGCTTTTTGGCGCTCCACGATGGCCTGCGAGACGCGCAAAATCGTATCAAAGCGCTGCTGGATATTCTTGATGAACCAGCGCGCTTCCTGCAGCTGACCGCCGAGCGGGCTGTTGGTGATGCCGCCGCGCGTTTGGCGCAGCGCGTTCGCATACAGCTCGTTGATGCGCAGCTTCGGTGCCACCTCGGGGTTGATGATGACGCGCAACTCGCGCCCGACCTTGCGCACGATCACGTCCGGGATTACCGCTGCGGCCATGCCGCGTGCAAAAGCGCGCCCCGGCTTGGGCTCCAGTGAAACAATTAAGGCCTGCGCCTCACGCAAGAGCTCATCGTCGGCACCGGTCAGGGCCGACAGCCTCTTGTAGTCACGCCGGGCCAGCAGCTCCAGGTGTTTTTGGCAGATCATGATGGCGATCATCTGCGCCGCGCTGCGCGGCAGGGCGCGCAATTGCAACTCCAGGCATTCGGCCAAATCTTTCGCACCGACGCCGGTGGGCGTCATGTTCTTCAGCCATTTCAGCGCGATACGAAGATGGTCCAGCAGGTCTTCGCGCTCTTCGATGTCCTCGGACAGCGCCTCTGAGATTTCTTCAAGGCTGTCTTCCAGATAGCCGTCTTCATTCAATGATTCGATCAGCACATGCAAGGCCATGCGGTCGGACTCCGACAAGCCCATGCCAGCCATTTGCTGAGTTAGGTGCTCTTGCAGGCTGATTTCGCCCGTGGATTGATCGGCATGTTCGCCGTCGTCATCGCCGCTGCCTGAGTTGCTGCCGGGGCTGTTGGCCGGCAACTCGCGGATGCCGTCAAAGTCATCGCGCTCGGTGCCGTTCTCCCAGTCTTCGCGCTCGACTGCGCCGAAGTCCTCGGCCTGCAACTCGGCCGCGGCCTCGCCACCGCCGCCCAGCTCCATATCGGCGCCGCTGTCCTCAGCGGCGGTCGCTTCGCTGATGCTGGCGCGCATCTCGGCCAACTCGGGCGCCGCGACGCTGAAATCCTCCTCGGTTTCCAGCAGCGGGTTCTGCGCCAGCATCTGCTCGACTTCTTGGTTCAACTCCAGGGTCGAGAGTTGCAGCAGCCGGATTGACTGCTGCAACTGCGGCGTTAACGATAGGTGCTGGCTCAGCCGTAGCTGCAAAGAGGGTTTCATTCGCCGCTAACCAGATCACATGCGGAAGTTTTCGCCGAGATAGACCTTGCGCACGTCGGCGTTCTCGATGATTTCGGCCGGTGTGCCTTCGGCCAGCACCGAACCTTCGCTGATGATGTAGGCGCGGTCACAGATGCCCAGCGTCTCGCGCACATTGTGGTCGGTGATCAAGACACCAATGCCGCGCGCCTTCAGGAAGCCGATGATGCGCTGGATCTCCAGCACCGCGATCGGGTCGACGCCGGCAAAGGGCTCGTCCAGCAGGATGAAGCGCGGCTGGGTGGCCAGTGCGCGCGCAATCTCGACGCGCCGCCGCTCACCGCCCGACAAGGCCGGCGCCGGGCTGTCGCGCAGCTTTTCGATGCTGAGGTCGTGCAGCAGGCTCTCTAGCAATTCGTTGATGCGGTCAGGCGAGAGGGCGCGGCCATCCGGCCCGACTTGCAACTCCAGCACCGCGCGGATGTTCTGTTCGGTCGTCAGCTTGCGAAAGATCGAAGCCTCTTGCGGCAGATAGCTCAGGCCCAGGCGCGCACGCTGATGGATAGGTAAATGCTGCACGGCGCGGCCGTCGATGCGGATCTCGCCGGCATCGGCGCGCACCAAGCCGACGATCATGTAAAAGCTGGTCGTTTTGCCTGCACCATTGGGGCCCAAAAGGCCAACCACCTCGCCGCTGTTGACGCCGACATGGACATTGGTGACGACCCGGCGTACCCCATATGTCTTGGCCAGGCCCTCGGCCTCCAAGCGGCTGCGCGGGCCAGACTCCAGCGCCGGGATGTGAGCTGCGCTGCTCATCAAGGTTGGCGTTTCGGCAAGGTCACGCTGGGCTGCAGCGGCACCGCTGAGGCCGGCGCTGCATTGGCCTCGGCCGCAGCAGCGCCACGAGGCATCAACACCACCCGTACCCGGCCGCTCGGGTGTGGCGAGGTGGCGCCGCCTTCGGCCGTGAAAACTTCGCTGCGGTTGTTGTAGACGATCAAGGCGCCGGTGACCTCATCGGCCACCTTGCTGCCCTGGGTGCGGCGCACCACCGCATTGCCAAGAAAACGCACCGAATCGCTGCGGGTATCGTATTCAAGTGCATCGGCAAAACCTTCGATGGCCTCGCCGGGCACATCGCGCGCCTGGCGGAAGCTGACTTGCTTGCCGGTTTTGCCGCTGGCGTTCGCTTGGTAATAGCCGTCGCCGGTTTCGCGCAGGTCGATGCGCTCGGCCCGCAGCACCAGGCTGCCCCGGCTCAGCACCACATCGCCGAGAAACTCGGTTCTCTGGTTGGCCACGTCGACACTGCCACCTTTCTCGGAAGCGATGTTCAAGGGCATCAGGTGGTCGGCCTTCTCGGCCCACGCCGGCCCTGCGGCCAGCGTCAGCAAGGCGCTCAGGCCCACCCCCGCCAGGCCCAGCAGCTTTGAGGGCAAAACAGGGGCACAGCGGCGTTGAGTGGGCGTTTGGGTAGGCATCATCTGAGTGGCGGCACAATTCTTGCAGACCATTCTAGCCCGGGGGTGGCTATGCCCTCCCGCTCAGCTCTTGCTGCGTGCCAGCTTGATCAAATGATCGGCCACGACCAGGGCTTGCGGGATGCCGCCGGCCATGCTGGGCGAGGTCAGGAAGCGTCCGGCGACACCTAGGGCCGGGACGCCATCGGCGCGGTAGGCCTCGGCCAATTTGGTCGACTGGCCCAACCTTGTCTGCGCGCCGAAAGAGTTGAAGGCGGCACCAAATTTGGCTCCGTCCAAGCCCTTGCCAACGGCCCAGGCCGTGATGGCTTTTTCGCTGCTCAGATCGAGTTTCTCGATCTGTAGCGCTTTGAAGACCTGCTCATGCAAGTCGCCCAAACGGCCAAGGCTTTCGAGCGCATAGAACAAGCGCTGGTGCAGCTTGTGCATGGCGCCCACCCCTACATGGATGCGGCGCAGCGACACGTCCGGCGCCAAGGTCTTGCTCCAGGTCGTCAGCGCGGGGTCAAAGGCAAAACAATGCGGGCAGGTGTAGAGAAAGAACTCGAACACCTCGATCTTGCCCTCCGCGCCGGCGCTGGCCAGCGGCTGTGCGAGGCGCAAGAACTGTTTGCCCTCGACGGGCTTGTCGCTTTGCGCCTGGCTGAGGCCGGGGGCGCCGACTGCGGCGATACCTGCTAGGCCTGCCAGGCCAGCATTGAAGAAGCGGCGCTGAATAGTCATCGCTTCAACCCTTGTTGCTGCGCAGCAGCTTGATCAGGTAATCGGCCACCGCCACGGCCTGCTGACCATGCTGGGCCTCGGTCTGCCCCTGGATGCCTGCCATGGCAGGCGAGGTCAGGAACTTGCCGCCAATGCCTAAAGCGGGCACGCCGTCGATGCGGTAAGCCTCCGACAGCTTGCTGGCCTGCGCGCTCTTGGTTTGTACTCCAAAGGAGTTGAAGGCGGCGGTGAACTTGGCCATGTCCAGGCCCATGCGGGCTGCCAGGTCGAGGATGGATTTCTCGTCGTCCAGGCTCAGGCGTTCAACATGGAAGGCGCTGAATACGCGCGGCAAGAGCTCTTCTTCCTTGCCCATTGCTTCCAGCGCAAAGAACAGGCGCTGGTGCAGTTTGATATTGGCCCGAAAGCCCACATGCACCCGGCGGAAACTGACGTCGGCCGGCAGCTGCTTGGACCAAGCCTGGACAACTGGTTCGAAGGCGTAGCAATGCGGGCAGCCGTACCAGAAGAACTCGACCACCTCAATCTTGCCCGGCGCCACCGGCAGCGGCTGGGACAAGCGCTGAAACTGCTTGCCTTCGACCGGGCCGCCCTGCGCCATGGCCAGATTGGGCAGGCCGGCGGCGAGCACACTCGCGGCGCCAACGGCGCTCAGGCTGCAGATTGCGGAGAAATCGCGACGCTTCATCATCTTGAATATCCTAGGGCGGGGAATAAGTGGTTTGGAAGGGCTGGCCTTGCGGCCCATCAGCGTTGCACGCGCACCAAATTGGCTTCGATGCCGGCGGCCTCGACCTTGCGCTGCAGGTCTTCGGCTTCTTCGCGGTTGTCCAGCGGGCCAATGCGCACGCGCATCACCGTGCGGCCCGACTGCTCGCGCTCCAGCACCTTGGCGCTGAAACCCAGCATGGCCAAGCGGGCGCGCTGTTGTTCGGCGTCCTCGGTTTTGACGAAGGCGCCGGCCTGGACAAAATAGATGAAGGGCTCGGCGCTGGCGGCCGCTGCGGCGGCTTTGGCGTCAGCCTTTTTGTCACTCGCCTTGTCGGTCGCTTTCTCGGATTTTTCGGTTCTTTCGGTCTTCTCGGCAGCTTTCGCGCTGCTTGCGGCGGGCGTTGCTGTGTGAGCAGCGCTGCTGGCGGGAGCGGCTGGCGCAAGGGCCGGCGTCGCTAAGACGGGCGTGGACGCGGTGCCGGCGGGCGCTGTGCTGTGAGCCGCTGCAGGCGCTGCGCCGCCCACCACGCCACTGGCAACCTTGGCTCCGGCCTTGCCGGCCAAAGGTGCGTTCGGGTCCCAGTTCTTGTTGCGAGTGGCTTCTTCCGCGTCTTGTTCGGCGGTACGCAGCGGCACCTTGTTGATGAAGGGAATCGGCACCTTGGCGATATAGAGCGCTACGCCCAGGGCCAGGCCCAGGCCCAGCAGCACGCCAACGATCAGCCCCAACACAAAGCCGCCGCGCTGCCCTTGCTTCTTGCTGCTGACCTTGCTTTTGCTACTGACGCTGCTCTGGCTCATGCGCTTTCCTCAATCGCTTCGCGACTCATGACGGTGGGTGCTGTAACGCCGAGCACGTCCAATGCGTTGGCAATCACTTGGCGGGTGGCGGCGAGCAAGGCGGCACGCGCCTGGCTCAAGGCCGGCGTCTGGTCCAGCACCCGCTCGGCTGCATAGTAACTGTGATAACAAGCGGCGAGGTCGCGCAGGTAGAACGCCACATCATGCGGAGCCAGAGATTCGGCCGCGCTGCTCAGCATGCGCGGGTAATCGGCCAGCTTGAGCATCAGGGCGGCTTCGGTCGGCGCGCTCAGCAGGCTCAGGTCAGCTTGATTGAGCGTCGCCTCATCGCCGCCACGCGCGACCCAGTTGCGGATCACCGAGCAGATACGCGCATGGGCGTACTGCACATAGAAGACCGGGTTTTCGTCGTTCTGCTTCAGCGCCAGATCGACATCAAAGGTGAACTCGGTGTCCGCCTTGCGGCCGATCAGGAAGAAGCGCACCGCGTCGCGGCTGGTCCAGTCGACCAGATCGCGCAGCGTCACATAACTGCCGGCCCGCTTGGAGATCTTGACCTCCTCGCCGCCCTTCATCACGGTGACCATCTTGTGCAGGATGTAGTCGGGGAAGCCTTGCGGGATGCCGACATTGGCCGCTTGCAGGCCGCCGCGCACGCGCGCGATGGTGCCGTGATGGTCGGTGCCCTGGATGTTGATGCACTTGCTGTAGCCGCGCTGGAACTTGTCGATGTGATAGGCTACATCAGGCACGAAGTAGGTGTAGCCGCCTTCCGATTTGCGCATCACGCGGTCTTTGTCGTCACCGTAATCGGTGGTGCGCAGCCACAGCGCGCCGCCTTCTTCGAAGGTCTTGCCGCTGGCCATCAGCTTGGCGATGGTGTCATCGACGCGGCCGCTGCTGTAGAGGCCGGACTCGAGGAAGTAGCTGTCGAACTTCAGGCCGAAGGCCTGCAGGTCCAGGTCTTGCTCATGGCGCAGGTAGGCGACGGCGAACTGGCGGATGCTGTCCAGGTCTTCGATGTCACCCGAGGCGGTGAACTGACGGTCGTCGGCCACCACCGTCTGCTTGGCCAGGAAGGCGTCGGCGATGTCCTGGATGTAGTCGCCGTTGTAGGCGCTCTCCGGCCAGCCGGCATCGCCAGGCTTGAGCCCCTTGAGGCGGCATTGGGTGGAGTTGGCCAGCGTGGCGATTTGCACGCCGGCGTCGTTGTAATAGAACTCGCGTGTGACCTGCGAGCCTTGCGTCTTGAACAAGCTGCACAGCGCGTCGCCCAGGGCGGCTTGGCGGGCATGGCCAACATGCAGCGGGCCGGTCGGGTTGGCCGAGACGAATTCCACCATCACATGGCGATCGTTGGCCGGCTGCTGGCCGAAGCCCGCGCCAGCGCTCAAGACTTCGGCGACGACGGCCTGCTTGGCGGCGTCCGTCAGGCGGATATTGATGAAGCCGGGGCCGGCGATTTCCATGCTGGCGACCCAGCGCTGAAAGGCCGGGCGGGCGTTCAAGGCATCAATCAGCGCCTGCGCCAATTCGCGCGGGTTCTTCTTGAGGGGCTTGGCCATCTGCATGGCGGCCGTGCAGGCGAAGTCGCCGTGGCTGGCCTGCTTGGGCGATTCAAAGGCAGCCAGCAGCGTGGAGCCGGGGCTGAGTTCCTGGATGGCTTCGCCCAGGGCGGCGAGCAGTTCTTGCTTGGCTTGGATCATTTCGAGATTCTACGGGTGGCGCTTGCGTATGATGGTCGTCATGTCCTCGGACCTCGAATTGCCATTGGAGCCAAATCTCGACTTGCCGGTCTACATCGGCAAGTACAAGGTGCTGCGCCGCCTGGGTGAGGGCGCCACCAGCGATGTGTTTCTGGCCTTCGATGAATTCCGTAAGGCCGAAGTGGCGATCAAGCGCATGCGGTCTTGGGCCACGCAAAGCCGTGCCGGACAGCAGGGCGACTACAGCTTCCACTTCTACGCCGCCGAGGCCGCGCTGGCCGGGCGGCTGCAGCATCCCAATGTGGTGCAAATCCTCGACGCTGTGCCCGAGCAGGACGCGCCCTATCTGGTGATGGAGTTTGTGCCCGGCGTGACGCTGAAGCATTTTTGCCGCAGTGACCGGCTGCTGCCGCTGGACCAAATCGTCGAGCTGGGTTTCAAATGCGCGATGGCCTTGAGCTATGTGTTCCGCCAGGGCTTGATCCACCGCGACGTCAAACCGGCCAATTTGCTGGCGGTGCTGGACGGGCAGGGTCAGGTCACCGATGTCAAGGTCAGTGATTTCGGCAGCGCGCTGAACCTGCATTCCGATTCGACGCAGGTGCACCGGGTTGGCTCGCTGGCCTATATGCCGCCGGAGCAGATCGAGGGTGGCGATGTCGATTGCCGCGCCGATGTTTACGCGCTCGGCGCCGTGCTTTATCACCTGGTGGCCGGCCGCCCGCCCTTTGATGCGCCCAGCCAGATGGCCTTGATGCACCAGATTTACCACCAGGCACCGCCTTCGCTCGTGGGGCTGCGCGGCGGCGTGACGGCGGAGTTGGATGCGGTGATTCTGAAGGCGCTGTCCAAGCACCCGGAAGAGCGCTATGCGGACTGGGAAGCTTTTGGCCGCGCGCTGTCGGAGTTGGTGTCCAAGCAATTGGTGCCGCTGGCCAGACTTTATGAGGTGAAGGATTCTGAGCGCTTCAATATGCTGCGCGCGCTGGAGTTCTTTGCCGGTTTTGGTGATGTGGAACTGTGGGAAGTGGTGCACCGGGGCCGCTGGCGGCGTTTTCCGCCGGAGCATGCGCTGTACAAGCGTGGCCAGGAAGGCAATACCTTTCACATCATTGCGCAAGGTGCGGTCGAGGTGTTCAGGGAAGGAAACAAGGTCGCCACGCTGGGTCAGGGCACCTCGGTCGGTGAGATGGCTTACCTTGCGCCTAACCCCGACCTGCGGCGGCACAGCACCGATGTAGTGGTGAGTGAGATCTGCACCACGATCTCCTTCACGCCCGAATCGCTGGGGATGTTGAGTCCGGAATGCCAGCACCGCTTCGACCGCGGCTTTATCCAGGTCTTGGTGCGGCGCTTGCATGCCGCGCATGAAGCCATCGCCCATCCGCGCCGCATCATGTAAACCCGTCTTGAGCTTGTCGCGTTGTCATGCTTGAATTGATCGTCAGGTAGTTTTCAATCCTTCCATCCACTCAGAAAGATCTCAGATGAAGAAACTGATTAGCTTTGCGGCCTTGGCCACGCTCGCCTTCGCCGGCGTCGCTCACGCAGCAGACGCCACTTGTGAAGCGCAAGCCGCCGAGAAGAAGCTGCACGGCGCGGCGCAGACCAGCTTTTTGAAGAAGTGCAATGCCGATCATCCGGCCGCTGGCAATCCCGCTTGTGATGCCAAGGCTGCCGAGAAGAAATTGCATGGCGCGGCCAAGACCAGCTTCGTCAAAAAATGCACGGCCGACGGCGGACCCGCTGCCGATGCAGCGGCTCCGGTCGCTGACGCTGCCGCCACTTGCGCAGCCAAGTCTGCCGAGAAGAAGCTGGCCGGCGCGGCCAAGACCAGCTTTGAGAAGAAGTGCGTGGCTGACGCCGCCGCCAAGTAAGTCGTTACTTAACTGATGCCCAAACCGCGTGCCAACATCACGCCGGCTGCGGGTATCAACAAAAGCAGGTGCGCGGTTCGCATGATTTGCGCCCGCACCGCCTTGATCTCGCCTTCGAGCGGCAGCGCGCCTTGATGGTTCAGCTGACCGAGCCAGCGCCTGAAGGCCAGGCTGGGTTTGACCGAGAGCAGCAAGATCAAGAGCATCAGCCCCAGCTTGGCCCACCAAAGCGGCTGGCCGGCGTACCAGGTGGCGCTCTTGATGCCCCAGATCGTGCGCGCCAGGCCGCTGGCCAAGACCAGGGCGCCGGCTGTGAGATAGATTTTGTCCAGCACCACTAGCCGCCGCACGACGGCCGCGTTCAGCCATTCGACGCGGCAAAGGGCCGCCTGGCTGCTGATAAACACCACCACACTGAGAATGGCAGCGATGTGGAGGTAGGCCAAAATTGCTTCTAGATTCATGCTCATCGTCATCTATTGAGCCAATAGGCATCGTTGCCATAGCTCAGTTTTAAAAAATCTATCCATAAACGCACGCGCAGTGGCAAGTGTTTGCGCTGCGGGATCAGCACAAAGATGCCATTCGGCGGCGCGGCGAAGCTGCCCAGCACGGCGACCAGCCGGCCGGCCTGGATGTCGGCCTCGACCTCCCAGGTGCTGCGCCATGCCAGCCCCAAGCCGGCCAGGCACCAGTCGTGCAGCACTTGACCGTCGCTGCAATCGAGCCGGCCGCCCGGGCGCGCGAAGATCACTTCGCCGTCAACGCTAAAGGCCCAGCCGCGCGTCTGGCTGGCGTCGGAGCTGAGCATCAGGCAGCTGTGGCGTGCCAACTCGCTCGGGTGCTGCGGCGTGCCGGCGCGCTTCAGATAGGCCGGGGTGGCGACGCACAGGCGCCGGTTGTCGGCCAAGCGCACGCTGACCAGGCTGGAATCCGGCAGGTCGCCAACGCGCACCGCGCAATCAAAACCTTCGCCGCTGATGTCGACCACGCGGTCGCTCAGGTTCAGTGAAATGCTGACGTCCGGGTGCTCGGCCAAGAACTCCGGCACCAAGGGCGCAACATGGCGGCGGCCGAAGCCGGCCGGGGCGGTGATGCGCAAATGGCCGCTGGCCTTGACGCCGCCGGCGCTGACGCTGGCTTCGGCGTTGTTGAAGTCGACCAGCAAACGCTGGCAATCTTCCAGAAAAGCGCTGCCTTCATGCGTCAGGCTGATGCGCCGGGTGGTGCGCAGCAGGAGCTTGACGCCCAGGCGCGATTCCAGCGCGTCGATGCGCCGGCCCATCACCGCCGGGGCCACGCCCTCGACTTGTGCCGCGGCGGTCAGGCTGCCGCGGGTGGCTACCAGAACAAAGGATTCGATCTGCTTGAGGCGGTCCATGTCGCTGATTGTGCTGCTGTGCCGAGCTAAAAAACTCGTGTTTCGTCTGATTCATGCAAATTAATCAGGTATTCCATGCGTCTGAGGCGATGAATGGCGTCAGCAAAGTCGAATAGATTCTGGGCATTCCGTTTTATTTGTATCGAGGCCCCACACCATGACCGCACGCACTCAAGTCCACGGTTTGCAAGTCGCGACCGAGCTTTTTAACTTCATCGAGCAGCAGGTGCTGCCCGGCACCGGCGTGAGCGGCACCGCTTTCTGGGTCGGCTTCGATGCCATCGTCAGCGACCTGGCGCCCAAGAACATCGCCTTGCTGGCCGAGCGTGACCGGCTTCAAACCGACTTGGATGCCTGGCACCGAGCCCACCCCGGCCCGATCACCGACATGCCCGCCTACCGCGCGCATCTGGAGCAGATCGGCTACCTAGTACCGGCGCCGGGCGCGTTGCAGATCAGCACCGCCCATGTGGACGCTGAGCTGGCGCTGCAGGCCGGCCCGCAGTTGGTGGTGCCGATTTTGAACGCCCGCTATGCCTTGAACGCCGCCAATGCGCGCTGGGGTTCACTCTATGACGCGCTCTACGGCACCGATGTCATCTCGGAGAGCGGCGGCGCCGAGAAAGCCGGCCGCTACAACCCGGTGCGCGGTGAGAAGGTGATCGCCTTTGCCCGTCAGGTCTTGGATCAAGCTGCGCCTTTGTCGAACGGATCACACAAAGATGCCACCGCCTATCGCGTCGAGTCGGGCCGCTTGGTCGTGGCACAGGGTGCGAGTGTCACCGGCCTGGCCGATCCCGCTCAGTTCATCGGCTATCAAGGCGAGGCGGCGGCGCCGACTTCGGTGCTGCTGTGCCACAACGGCTTGCATCTAGACATTCAGATTGATCGAAGCACTGCGATTGGTCAGAGCGACGCCGCGGGGGTCAGCGATCTGATCTTGGAGGCAGCGTTGTCGACGATTCTGGACTTGGAGGACTCGGTCGCTGTTGTCGACGCCGAGGACAAGGTCTTGGCCTACGGCAATTGGCTGGGTATTCTCAAAGGCACGCTGACCGAGGAAGTCAGCAAGGGCGGCAAGACTTTTTCGCGCAGTCTGAACCCCGACCGCACCTACACCGCTGCAACAGGTGGCGAGGTCAAGCTGCATGGCCGCTCATTGATGTTTGTGCGCAATGTCGGCCATCTGATGACCAATCCGGCCATCCTTTATGGCGCGGGCCAGGAAATCCCTGAAGGCATCATGGACGCCGTCATCACGACGACGATCGCGATTCATGACTTGCAGCGCAAGGGCAATTCGCGGACCGGCTCGGTTTACATCGTCAAGCCCAAGATGCACGGCCCGGCCGAAGTCGCTTTTGCCTCCGAGATCTTTGGGCTTGTCGAGGCGATGCTGGGCCTGCCCGAGAACACCGTCAAGCTCGGCATCATGGACGAAGAGCGCCGTACCAGCGTCAATTTGAAGGCCTGTATTGCGGCAGCCGCCAGTCGCGTTGCCTTCATCAACACCGGCTTCCTGGACCGTACCGGTGACGAGATGCATACCGCTATGCAGGCCGGTCCCATGTTCCGCAAAGGCGATATGAAGACCAGTGCCTGGATTGCGGCCTACGAGCGCAGCAATGTGCTGACGGGCCTCTCCTGCGGTTTGCGAGGCCGCGCCCAGATCGGCAAGGGCATGTGGGCGATGCCCGACCTGATGGCGGCGATGCTGGAGCAAAAGATCGCTCATCCCAAGGCGGGGGCCAATACCGCCTGGGTGCCGTCGCCGACCGCAGCGACGCTGCATGCCTTGCACTATCACCAAGTCAATGTGGCAGCGGTGCAAAAGGAGTTGGAGCAAGTCGACGCGGACGCCGAGCGCAATTCAATCCTGGATAAATTGCTGCAAATTCCGGTGGTCGCACAAGCGAACTGGTCGGCAGCCGAGATTCAGCAGGAGTTGGACAACAACGCCCAGGGTATTTTGGGCTATGTGGTGCGCTGGGTGGATCAGGGTGTGGGTTGCTCCAAGGTGCCGGATATCCACAATATCGGCCTGATGGAGGATCGCGCCACGCTGAGAATTTCCAGCCAGCATATTGCGAACTGGTTGTTGCATGGTGTGGCGACTTCGGCTCAGGTGCATGAAACCTTCGAGCGCATGGCTGCGGTGGTGGACGGGCAAAACGCCGGCGACGCGCATTACCAGCCGATGGCCGGGCACTTCGACAACTCGGCAGCCTACCAAGCGGCGCTGGACCTGGTCTTCAAGGGCTTGGAGCAGCCCAGCGGCTATACCGAGCCGCTGCTGCATGCTTGGCGGCTGAAAGTGAAAAAAACTAGGGGTTGATGTTTCGGTCTGTTTCTGATTGGGGTTTCCCTAGCGCATTTGCACCCCCGATTTCGGGGGTTTGTTGCATGGCCGTCACGGGGATATGTCGCCATGTCTTTTGGCAGGGGGTGTCGGTAAAGTTTCGTAACGAAAAGCAGCTGGCCTGGCCGGCCTCGCCCGAAACAGGCGGGTCATCGGCGGCAGCGATCGTGATAAACCACTACCCCAAGGTTAAATAATGATGTTTTTGAAAACGCATAAAGCCAGCGCAGTTCGCCTGGCTGTGATTGCCGCGATGGGCGCGATGACTGTTTCGGCGCAGGCTCAGAACGCTCAACTGGAGCGTATTGAAGTCACTGGCTCGAGTATCAAGCGCATTTCCAGCGAAGGTGCTCTGCCGGTGCAGGTGATCTCCGCCAAGGACATTGCTCGTTCGGGCGCGACCTCGGTCTCCGACGTGATCCGCAATCTGCCTGCCATGCAGGGTTTTCAAATCGCTGACACGGCGGCCGGTACCAACTCTGGCGGCATCAGCACCGCCAACATCCACGACATCGGCTCCAGCTACACCCTGGTGTTGTTGAATGGCCGCCGTATTGCGCCTACCGGCGACGGCAGCACGGTCAACCTGAATTCGATCCCGATGAGCGCGATCGACCGCATCGAAGTGCTGACCGATGGCGCTTCCGCCTTGTACGGTTCGGACGCGATTGCCGGTGTGGTGAACTTCGTGCTGAAGAAGAACTACCAAGGCGGCAACGTCGTTGCCAGCGGTATGGTGCCCCTGGAAGGCGGCGGCAAGTCGGCCTATGCCAGCTTGACCTATGGCATTGGTGACATCGACAAGGACCGCTTCAACGTCTTGATGTCCTATCGCCATGACCAGCAGCAGCAGTTGAAGGCGACCGACCGTGCTTTCGGCAGCACCGCCTACATCCCCTTCGAGTACGGCGGCAAACAATACATCTATGACCGTACCAGCCCTTCGGCTGTGCCGGCCAATGTGACGGTGACGGCCAAGAACGGCGCCAACGGCAAGCCCCTGTTCCCTGCCTACGCCTTCAACCCCTATGCAAAGGCTAATGGCGGCAAGTGCGCGGACCGTAACTTCTCCAACCTGACTAATGTGGTCGGCGTGCAAGAAACCTGCGGCTTCGACTATGCCAACACGATCGAAATCTACCCCGAGAGCAAGCGTGATTCGCTGTTCGTTTCGGGCCAGTTCAAGGTCAATGACAAGCTGTCCTTCTACTCGGACGTGGCGCTCGCCCGTTTTGACCTGACTGCCCGTATTGCAGCAAATCCGGTGCCGGTGGCAATCCCGACCTCGACCGACCTGTTCGCGAAGTATGTTGCGCCTTACCTGACGCCAACGCAGATCGCGAACTTGTCCCTCGAAACCGACAAGACCAGCCCCAACTTCGGCAAGCCACGCGTGACTGCAAGCTATCGTGCGCAAGACTTCGGCACACGTGACTCGCAGACCATCACGGACTCCAAGCATTTCGTCATCGGTGCCGAAGCCGAGTTGGCCGGCTGGATCATGAATGGTGGTCTGACTTGGTCGCAAAACTCGATCAACGAGAAGTATGTCGGCGGCTACTTCAAGAAGAACGAGTTCATCAGCATGGTTCAAAAGAACCAGTTTGATCCCTTTGCAGAAGCCGGCAAGCAAACACCTGCAACGCTGCAGTTGATGGCCGATTCGATCTATCACGGCACCGTGCGCAATGGCGAAACAACGCTGACCGGCGCCGACTTCCGCGCTTCGCGCGAGTTGTACAAGCTGCCGGCCGGTGACTTGAGCCTGGGCCTGGGTGCTGACATTCGCGAGCAGCAGTACACGAACACGCCAACGGCCGATGCCGTCAATGGCGTGATCTATAACTACGCAGCCGCCAATACTTTTGACGTCAAGCGCAAATCGGGTGGTGTGTTCGGTGAGTTGTTGATCCCCGTGATCAAGAACCTGGAGCTGACCGCTGCGCTGCGTTACGACACCATCAAGAAGACCGACAACGCTGTGACCGGCAAGTCTGTTGGTGAGGACTTGAGTGCGACAACCTACAAGATCTCTGGCCGCTACCAAGTCGTGCCACAGGTCCTGCTGCGCGGCTCTTACGGCACCGGCTTCAAGGCGCCTGATATGTTGACCCTGGCTTCGCCTTTGTTGTCCAACGGCGTCACCGCTGCCAGCTTCGACTGCCCATTCCCAGGCACCTCGCCATGCCAGCCTACTCGGCGTCAATACAGCCAATTGGCTGGCGGCAATGAGTTGGTCAAGCCCGAGAAGTCGGAGCAAATGGCTTTCGGTATCCGCTTCGAGCCTAATGCATCGTTTGGCATCGGCGCTGACTACTACAACGTCTACATCACCGACGCGATCAGCGGTGTGTCGGCTGCGCAAGCTTTTGCCGAGCCTGCCAAGTTCGCCAACCTGTTCACCACCTATCAGCAGCCGGCCGAAGACAAGCCTTACTACGCGTTTAAGAGCGTCTCGACCAATATCGGTCGCTCGAAGAATAGTGGCATTGACTGGGACATCGTCGGCCGTACCAACCTCGAAAACCTGGGCCGTTTGACCCTGGGCTTGGCCGGTACCTATGTGATCGAATCTTCGTATACGCTGCCGGGCACCAATGACCAGTACACCAACAGCTTGGGTCAGTACAACGACGTCAGCGCTTCGGTGACCTTCCGCAACAAGGTGCTGGCAACTGCCACCTTGGACACGGGCAAGTTCACCAACTCGTTCACCTTGAACTGGAAGTCGGGCTACAAGGACAAGTTGGCCGACGTGCGTGACGTCGCGACCAATAAGTTGACCAAGGTTGCCGTCGATGTGCCGCGTTCGTCGACGCTGGATTGGCAAGGTGTCTACCGCCATAACAAGGCCGCTACGCTGACCGTTGGCGTGAAGAACTTGTTCAATCGTGAACCTGAGTTCTCGCTGCGTGACTCTTCTGGTCACCAAGTTGGCTATGACCCACGTTATGGCGACACGCTGCAGCGTCGCGTTTACGTGACCGGCGGTTACGACTTCTGATCAAGAAGCCGTCAATCGAAGGTTTTAGAAAGGGGCTTCGGCCCCTTTTTTCTATTTGAGGGAGAGCGTGACCCCTACGGGATACATGGCGCTAGAAAAATTCCTTCTACACGAGCTTTGACCCGTATTTAGGCTCCTGTCTCGCCGCTGCCACAGGTGTTCATACCTGGGTAAATTGGTGGAAACCCGCTTTAGACTGAAGGTGGCAAAAATTGGTCAGGGGTCACGCCGTCCACTCGGCGGCGGCGATCCGATGGCTAAAGCTTGGTCACCCACCAATCCTCCGAGGAGTCTTCCCAAATGTTGAAACAACCCAAGGTCAGCGCCATTGGCGCTGCTGTTTTTATCGTGGTCGGCACTATGGCCGCAGGCGCAGCCCAAGCGCAGACCGCAGAGCCGCAAAAAATCGAGCGTGTGGAAGTGACAGGCTCGCGCATTCTGTCGATGAATGCGGTTTCCGCCGCGCCAATCCAGGTCATGACTTCGGCCGATATTGCCGCATCTGGCGTGACCAATTTGCAAGAGCTGCTGACCAAGAGCCCTTTGTTCGTGGCCGGCAATAGCCGCACCAACTCCAATTTCCAGACCTCCGGCGCTGGCGTTTCCACCATCGACCTGCGTGGTCTGGGTACCCAGCGTACTCTGGTGCTGGTGAACGGCCGTCGTTTTGTGTCGGGCGTGCCTGGCTCTTCCGACGTTGACCTGAATACCATCCCAACCGACTTCATTGAGCGCGTTGAAACGCTGACCGGCGGCTCTTCGGCCACCTACGGCTCTGATGCGATCTCTGGCGTGGTGAATATCGTGCTGAAGAAGGGCTTTGAGGGCTTGACCGTCAATGCTCAAACCGGCCGCACCACCGAAGGCGACGGTACCAAGCAAATCTTGAGCGGCACCATGGGCGCCAACCTTGCTAACGGCAAGGGCAATGTGATGATTCATGGCGCCTACACCAAGGAAGGCGCCGTCTATGCGCGCGACCGCGGTTGGGCCACTGACGAAATCTCGACCGGCGCTGGTGTGACCGGTGAAGCGGCTGATTTGTTCGCGGTCACCGCACCGTTCTTCTCCAGCTTCGCTCCGCAAGGCCGCTTCTTCTTTAAAGACGCAGACGGTAAGAACAAGAACTACACCTATGACGCTGCTGGTAAGGAGATCCCCTTCTCGACCAATGGCCCTGCCGGTGACGGCGTGGGTGCTACCGGCTTTAACCGCCAGGCTTACCGTGCGATCGCTGTGCCAACCGACCGCTTCCTGTTGGCCGCCAAGGGTGACTATGCCTTGAGCGACGAGCACACTGCCTTCTTCGAAGGCACTTACGCCGCCACCAAGACTCGCTCCAATATCGAGCCCTATCCACTGGATTCGATCAACATCAACAAGGCTTCGGGTGGCTTGATCCCGGCCGAGTTCATGGTGGGTGGCGTGAAGATGCGCAACCCGTTGGTGCCGGATTATTTGTACTCGCGTGCGACTGACCGTGACGGTGACGGCCTGAAGGACTACAACTTCACCCGCCGTATGTCGGACTTCGGCGGCCGCACCGCCGGCGCCGAGCGCGACACCTTCCGCGCCTTGGCTGGCCTGAAGGGCGATTTGACCAAGTCTTGGTCTTATGAAGCCTTCGCATCGTATGGCTTCACCAAGGAAGGCCAGACCGGTTCCGGCCAGGTCAATGTCTTGAACTTCCGCAATGCGCTGGAAGCCATTCCCGACGTCAATGACGTCAACGGCAACGGCAACCGCACGGAAGCCATCTGTATGGATGCCAATGCCCGCGCTCAAGGTTGCGTGCCGGCCAATGTATTTGGCGTCAACACGCTGAGCCCTGGTGCCATCAAGTACATCAATGCGCCAAGCTCGATGAACACCAAGATCACCCAAAAGGTGGTCGGTGCTTCGGTTTCGGGTGAGGCCTTTGAATTGCCAGCCGGCCCGCTGGGCGTTGCTGCCGGCGCCGAATGGCGTGAAGAGTCTTCCGACCAGACTTTTGACGCGCTGACGCAGGCCGGCCTGAACGCCGGCAATGCCTTGCCAAACACTGCCGGTAAGTTTGACGTTTCGGAAGCCTTCGTTGAAGTCAAGGCCCCGCTGCTGAAGAATCTGGCTTTGGTCAAGAGCTTGGACGCCACCGGCGCGGTGCGCGTGGGCAAGTACTCGTCGGTCGGCAATGTCACCAGCTGGACCGGTGGCCTGGACTGGGCCGTGAACTCGATGTTCCGCGTGCGTGCCAATACTGCGTCTTCGACTCGCGCACCTACAGTCGGTGAGTTGTTCTCAGCACCGGCACAGACCTTCCCTTCGGGCATCGCTGATCCTTGCGAAGGCACGACTTTGGCTGGCACCAGCGCGAAAGACGTTGCCTGCCGTGCTAACGCCGGTGTGGCCGCCAATATGGCCGCTAACGGAGGCAAGTTCACGCTGAATCAAGCCGACAAGCAAGGCATGAGCGGTTACGACAGCGGCAACCCTAATCTGAAGGCAGAAAAGGGCCAGTCGACCACGCTTGGTTTTGTAGTCACGCCAAAAGACATCGCGGTGCTGAAGAACGTCGCCATCACGGTTGACTACTTCGACATCAAGGTGACCGACGCGATCGGTTCGCCCGGCCGTACCTTCACGCTGAACCAGTGCTATGGCGGTGGCGATCAAAGCTATTGCAAGTTCGTCGTTCGCCGTCAAGCCAATGCAGGCTCGAACAGCGCCGGTTCCTTGGAATACGTCAATCAGACCCAGGAGAACTCTGGTGGCCTGGGTACCCGTGGTATCGATTTGACAACCGCCTACGCCGAAAACGTCGGACCGGGCCGCCTTGATGCACGCTTGGCTTACACCTACTTGATCCGTGGTTACTACGTGCCGCGCCCAGGCGCCGACACCGATTACAGCACCGGCGAAGTGGGCTCGGCTCGCAATAAGTGGGCTTTCAATCTGGGCTACACATGGGGCAATTTTGGCGTCAAGACGACGACCAGCTTCATCGGCGAGTCCAGGCTGGATGACCAGTTCATGGCTGACTTCCCGGATGCAACGCCCGATCAGTCGAAGATCTCCTCCAAGACCTACTTCGATCTGCAAGGCACTTACACGATGAAGAAGATGCAGGTTTACCTGGGTGTGGACAATCTGTTCAACACCAAGCCGCCTTCGATCCCAAGTGGCGTGTCGGGCAACACCACCGGTACGCGTACGAATGCCACCGTCTATGACGTGCTGGGTTCGCGTTACTACGTGGGTCTGCGCTTCACGATGTAAGCCCCCTAAGGGCATTGAGTTGCCTTCGCTGAAGGCGACTTAGTACAACCCGGCCGGCCGCCAAGCCGACCGGGTTTTTTTTGGACCAGTGTTTGGGCGCCACACATAGGCGCAGGGAGTTCTATATGAAAGAATCTAAATTCTTCGGCGTGCAGCTCAATGTCAAGAGTTTGGCTAGGCGTGCGCTTTTGGGAGGCGTGGCCTGTGCGGCGTTGACTTCAGTGGCTTGGGCACAAGGCAGTGGCGAGGCCGCGGCAAAGCGCAGCTATGTAGCAATCTCGCTACTCGGCGATGACGTCAAAGTCATTTTGCGAGAGAAGCAAACCGGCACCCGTCTGGACGCCAACGTCAAAGAGTCCTTTACCTTGGCGGGCGGTGTTTTCGATGCGGCCGCATTGGCCGCTATGGACCAAAGCGTGCGTCGCGCCGACCCAGGGGCCAAGGTGTTTGCTCTTAAGCTGTCTTCGGCCAAGGTGCTGGGTGACCCGGCCGCGTTGATTGACGGTGATCGTCTGGTCGTGCCCGCCGCCCTCGCGCCTACGCTGGCTCAGTTGAATGCCAGCCACCTGCTGCTGCTGACGCCTCACCGTGCGGAGTCCAAGATTCGCACGCGCGATCAAGCATCTATCGGCTTGGGTTCTTTTGAGGGCTTGGGTTACTACCTGGACCGCGAGACCGAGATGCGTTCGGAAAGTGGCGACAACCAACGCAAAGGTTTTCTGGCCCCTTATGTCTACTTCAAGGTTACGCTGGTGAATCTGGCGACCTTGAAAGTAGAAGGGCGAAAATTCATCACCGAAGGGTATGCGACCATCGGAAAGAAAGGCAGCGAAGCCGTGGATGCTTGGGACATTTTGACCGCGCTCGAGAAAATGGAGTTGTTGCGCGACATGCTGAAGCAAGAGACATCAGACGCCGTCGAGGCATTGATCAAGGGCTAGTCGCCTGCTCAAGCTTTGTGAGCTTTGAAATGCTGTTCGAGCGCCTGGAGCAGACCGTCAACAAGGCCGTGGCTTTCGTACTGCCACAGGCCGCCCGGCTGACCCGGCGCGCCGATGAGGCGGCCAAGATAGAGCCGGAGTGTCTGTGAGGTCTGGGCGCTCAGCGCAGTTCGTCCCCAAGACTTGACGCAACACTAGAATGCGCGGTCGCAAACCAGGATGAATGCATGACAGAACCCAAGAGCAAGGTCGACCCGGCGATGCCGCCAGAGGGCGCTTCGTTGCCCGCAGCTTGCGAAATTTTGATCATCGGCGCTGGCCCCGCCGGTAGCGCAGCAGCCAGGGTGTTGGCGCAAGCGGGCCTGGACGTATTGCTGCTTGATCAACTGCCCCAAGGCCGCGACAAGATTTGCGGCGATGGGTTGATCCCTGATTCCCACGCCGCTTTGGCTCGCCTGGGTTTGCTCGACCAAGTGATGGCGCGTGCGCAGCCGGTCGCGCATGTCGGCTGCATCGGCCCGCGCGGTGGCCGTATCGACGTGCCCGGTCAGCTGGCTGTACTGCCGCGCAGAATCCTGGACGACATCTTGTGCCAAGGCGCACAGGACGCGGGCGCGAAGTTTGTGGCGCCGGCACGCTTCGAGGCGCCGCTGCTGGATGCTCAAGCGCGCGTGATCGGCGCGACCTTGAAGGTCGGCGACGAATTGAGGGAAGTCCGCGCCGACTGGGTGATCCTGGCCACCGGCGCCGTGCCCAAGGCACTGACGGCCGCCGGACTGTGCGAGCGCCACACGCCCAGTGGCGTAGCACTAAGGGGTTATGTACGCGCGCCCAGCATGGTCGGGCGCATCAAGGCGATGGATGTGGTGTGGACCAAGAAGGTGCGGCCCGGCTATGGCTGGATCTTCCCGGCGCCGGACGGCTGCTTCAATATCGGCGTCGGTGTGGCGGGCAGTCACAAGTCGGAAGACGGCAAAGGCAGCAAGAAAGAGCTGAATCTGCGCAAGATCTTCGACGCCTTTGTTGAGAGCTATCCGCCCGCTGCCGAGTTGATGCGCGAAGGTGAGTTGCTGGGCGAATTGAAGGGCGCGCCGCTGCGCTGCACCTTGACCGGCGCCAAGTGGAGCCGCCCCGGCTTGTTGGTCACCGGTGAAGCGGCCGGCAGCACCTATTCCTTCACCGGCGAAGGGATTGGCAAGGCGATGGAAACCGGCATGCTGGCGGCCGATGCGTTGCTGGCGGGCCGCGCCAACGGTGCCAGCGACGCGCAGATTCGCAAGGCCTATGAGCAAAGCCTGACGGCGCTCAAGCCTAAATTCGACCTTTACGAGCGCGCCAATCAGGTCAACGCCCACCCCTGGTTGATCGACCTCTTGATCTGGCGCGCTAACAAGAGCGAGCGTTTGGTCAAACGCATGAGTGGCGTTTTGAACGAAACCAGCAACCCCGGCAATTTGATCAGCCTGAAGGGCTTCAAGCGCCTGTTCTTCGAAGGCTGATGCATCATGTGCCAACTGCTCGGCATGAATGCCAATACGCCTACCGATGTGATGTTCAGCTTCACCGGGCTGGCGAATCGCGCCGACGAGCACAAGGACGGTTTCGGTATCGCCTTCTTCGAGGGTCGCGGCCTGCGCCATTTTGTCGACCACCATAGCGCCCGAGTCTCGCCCTTGGCCGAGTTGGTGCAGCGTTATCCGATCAAGAGCGATAACGTCATCGCTCATATCCGCAAGGCCACGCAGGGCCAGGTCTCGCTGGAAAACACCCACCCGTTTCAGCGCGAGTTGTGGGGACGCTACTGGGTGTTTGCGCACAACGGCAATTTGAAAGAATTCGAGCCGCGCCTGCATGCGGCCTTCAAGCCCGTCGGGCAGACCGACAGCGAGCGTGCCTTTTGCTGGCTGATGCAGGAACTGGGCAAGGCGCATTGCGATGTGCCTTCGGTCGAGGAGTTGACCCACACGCTGGCCGAGCTGATGCCGCAGCTCAATGCCTTCGGCACCTTCAATATGCTTTTGTCTAATGGCCAAGCGCTATGGGCGCATGGCTCGACACACCTGCACTATCTGCAGCGCCGCCACCCCTTTGGTCGGGTGAATTTGCAGGACGAAGACCTCAGCGTTGACTTTGCCGCGCTGACCACGCAAAACGACCGCGTTGCCATCATCGCGACCGAGCCGCTGACGCGCGACGAGCCCTGGGTGGCGTTCCAGCCGGGCGAGCTGAAGGTGTTTGTCGGCGGTGAGTTGATGTCCTTCTAGCCGCCATTCAACGCGGCGATCCGCTGTTCGCCGCATCCGGCCAGTACACATCGCGAGCCTGGCCTAGACTGCCGGCCATGCGATGCACATCTTCAAACGCTGCCGATGCCGAGGGCAAGCTCAAACTGGACTGGACCCAATGGGTCTGGCCCGGTCCACGACGCGTCTTCACGCCCGAGGAAATGGCCCGCGCTGGCCAGCAGCCCTGGCCCAAGTCGATTGACTATTACGTCTACAGCAATGTGTTGGTGCTGCTGGCGATCAATTACAACGATGTGGCGCGTGGACTGATCCACTGGGCGGCCTTGCTTGCGCTGGGGATGAGCAGCTTGGCCTTGTGGGTGGCCAAGCAACTGTGGCGGCAGCCGACCAGAAATCGATTGAATCTGTATACCGTGGGAAGCGTAGCTTTGCTGACGGCGGTCTTCCTGTTGCTGAAGTTCAAGCCCTTGAGCTTTGTGCCTGCGCTGGAGCGATCAGACCAAAAGGCGCTGGTGCTGATCGTTGCTGCTGTGGGCGTGCTGGCGCTGATATCTTGGTTCTTTCTGGTGCTGATAAGGGCGCAGCAGATTGCCAGTCGCCTGCGTGAATTGGAGGAGCAAGAACGCCATCTCAAGCTCGCCCGTCGCCTGGCCACCGCGCAGATCCAGCCGCATTTCCTGTTCAACACGCTGGCCTCGGTGCAACATTGGGTCGACACCCAGGACCCGCGTGCGGGCAGCACCTTGCGCTCCTTCACGGCGTACTTGCGCGCCACCTTGCCGATGTTCGAGCGCGAGAGCCTTAGTCTCACCGAGGAACTGCAGATCGTGCGCAGCTATCTGGAGGTGATGCAGGCGCGCCTTGGGTCTAGGCTGCAATGGCAAATCGACGTTGGCGCAGGCGTGGACGAATCGCTGCAGCTGCCGCCCGGCCTACTCTTGACCTTGGTGGAAAACGCCATCGGCCACGGCATCGAGCCCGCGCTGCGCGGCGGCAGCATCACCGTCACTATCGCCCAACCGACCGAGGGGCGGGTCTTGATCGAGGTGTGCGATGACGGCGCCGGCCTGAGCGGCGCTGCTGTGGATGGCTTGGGCCTGCAGAATTCACGCGAGCGGCTGCAGCAGCTCTATGGCGCGCGCGCGCGTCTGAGCTTGAAACCCTTGACACCTGGTTGCTCGGCAAGCCTGGAGATTCATACCGTGGAGCCCAAACCATGAAGAACATCAAAGCCCTGATCGCCGACGACGAAGAAGGCCCGCGCGAGCAACTGCTAGCCGCCTTGAAGCGCTTGTGGCCGGAACTGGACATCGTGGCCGCCAGCGAGAACGGTGTCGATGCCTGGGACGATTATTTGGAACATGAGCCGGCCCTGTGCTTTCTGGACATCCGCATGCCGGGTCTGAGCGGGCTGGAGGTGGCGCGCCGCATGAGCGAGCTGGCCGCGCCGCCGCAGGTGGTGTTCGTGAGCGCCTATGGCGACCATGCGCTGTCGGCGTTTGAAGCTGGGGCGGTTGATTACTGTTTGAAGCCGGTTGAAGACGCGCGCTTGGCGCAGGCCGTCCAGCGGGTGCAGGCACGTTTGAGCGCGGCCGCTCCCCAAGCGGGCGATCTGCAAAAAATGTTGCAGCAGTTGTTGCCGGCTGCCAAACCGGTCTCAAGACCTATCCAGGCCTCGCTGGGCCGCGAGATCAAGCTGATCGCGCCCGAGGAGGTGATCTATTTCGAGAGCGACAACCGCTATACCCGCGTCGTCTATCAGGGCGGTGAGGCGTTGATCCGGACGCCGCTCAAGGAGTTGTTGGCCGGCCTGGATGCTGAAGCGTTCTGGCAGTTGCACCGCAGCGTTCTGGTCAACAGCCGCTGCATCGCCAGCGCGGTCCGGGTGGATGAGAACTCCATGCACGTGACGCTGAAAGGCCGCGAGGAGAAGTTGCCGGTGTCGCGGCAGTTTCAGGGGCTGTTCAAGGGGCAGTAGCAGCAAGATGTTCAATTTCATCCATCCCAAACCACTGCTGCGCGGCCGAGCCGAGGTCGTACAAACTGTGCGGCAAAGCGCATTGCGAACCAGCTTGCCCGATACCTTGATTGCCAAGGCGCGTGCCGAGCTAGCCCCAGAAGAGCGGGCCCAAAAGACCTTGGCCAGCTCGGCAGCAAAGTAGCCGTTTGTTGCTGCGCTTGGTTTTGAATTGCCTTTGCGGCGAGCTACGGGCAGCCCCTGCTATACAAGTCACAAGCTTTAGGCAGAATGGGTCGATCGCTTTCACCTCAACGAGCTCTCCCCTATGGCCGCATTGCCCATCCCCCGCTTCGATGAGTTCTACCGTTACGAGCCGCTGACCGAGCTGCTGTTTGCCTATGCCGCAGCGCGGCCGAATCTGGTTTCGGTGCGCTCGATCGGCCGCAGCCATGAGGGCCGGGACATTTGGGTCTTGGTGCTGACCAACACCGCCACCGGCGCCGATGTCGACAAGCCCGCCTTCTGGCTCGACGGCAATATCCACGCCGCCGAGCTGACCGCTTCGACCACCTGCCTCTACTACCTGCACCACCTGATCTCCAGCTACGACACCCCGGATGAACAAGGTCGGCAAGTGACCCAGCTGCTGGACACCCGCGCCATCTATATGGTGCCGCGCCTGAACCCCGACGGCGCCGAGCTGGCGCTGGCCGACCGACCCCGCCATATCCGCTCCTCGACCCGGCCCTATCCCTATGACGAGCAGCCGGTCGAGGGCCTGACGCCCGAGGACATTGACGGCGACGGCCGCATTCTGAGCATGCGCGTGCCCGACCCGCATGGCACTTACAAGAAACATCCCGACGAGCCGCGCCTGCTGGTGGCGCGCGAGCCGGGCGAGTTTGGCGGCGAGTATTACCGCCTGCTGCCCGAGGGCTTCATCAAGAACCACGACGGCCTGACCGTGACGGTCAACAAGGACCGCGAGGGCCTGGACCTGAACCGTAACTTCCCATCCGAGTGGCGGCAGGAATACAAACAGGTCGGCGCCGGGCCCTTCCCGACCAGCGAGCCCGAGGTGCGGGCGATGGTGGAGTTCATCACCGCTCACCCGAATATCGGTGCAGCGATCAGTTATCACACCCACAGCGGCGTGATCCTACGGCCTATGGGCGGGCACAGCGATGACGACATGATCCCGGAGGATCTGTGGGCCTATAAGCGCTTCTCGGCCTTGGGTGAGAAGCACAGCGGCTACCCGGCCATCAGCATCTGGCACGACTTCAAATACCACCCCAAGGAAGTGATCACCGGCACGCAGGACTGGGTCTATGAACATCTGGGCGCGCTGTTCTGGGTGGTGGAGCTGTGGTCGCCGAATAAAGAGGCCGGAATCGAAGGCTATAAATGGATCGACTGGTACCGCGATCATTCTGTCGAAGACGATTTGAAACTGCTCAAGTGGAGCGACGAGCAATGCGGCGGCAAGGCCTATGTGGACTGGACCGAGTTCCATCATCCCCAACTCGGTGACGTCGAGATTGGCGGTTGGGACAAGATGAACTACTGGCGCAATCCGCCGCCCGCCCTGCGCGAGCGCGAGGCGGCGCGCTTCCCGGCCTGGATGAACCAGATTGCCTTGAGCTTGCCCAAACTGGAGCTGCTGCGCACCGAGGTGAGGGCTTTGGGCCCCGACACCTGGCGCATCCGCATGGCGGTGGCCAATAGCGGCTATTTGCCGGCCTATGTGACCAAGCGGGCGCTGGAGCGCAAGGTCGTGCGCGGCGTGATGTTCGAGATCCATCTGCCTGCGCTCAATCCTGCCGTTAGCCTGGTCAGCGGCAAAGAGCGCATGGAAGGCCCGCAGCTCGAAGGCCATGGCCCCAAATCCTCTCAGCAGGCCTTTCTGCCCAACCGTGACCTGACCGCCGACCGGGCGGTCGGCGAGTGGGTGGTGCGCGCGCCCAAGGGCACAAGGCTGGCGCTGACCGCGAGCGCGGAGCGGGCGGGTACGGTGAGGACGGAAGTAAGCCTAGATTGATTTGCCCCAACTGATGAAGCGGGTTGGCGGCTTAGCGGGTTAAGCCAAGCCCTGCTCATCCAGCCAGGCTTGCAAAGTCTCCGGCAGTGCCTCGCGCTCTTCATCCGAGGGCCAGGGCGCACCGGCGGCCAACAGCGCTTGCAGCGCGCCCAGGTAGTCGCCCCCGGGCTGGGGCAGATGCACGGCGGCGTGCTGCAGGCTGCCCATCACATCGCCGCCAAAGCCGTTGCGTTCTTCCCAGCTGGCGCCGTGAGCTAGCAGCAGTTGCACCAGGGTCGCGTCGCCGTTGAAGGCAGCCTGGTTGAGCGCGCTGGCTTGCCAATCGCCCTGTACCGCGACCGGCCAGCCCAGTGACAACATCAAGGCCACCGAGCTTCGCGCGCGGCGTTGCGCCTGGTCGGGCAGCAGCCGCAGCTCATGGGTCGTCAGTTGCTGATCAAGCAAATCGGGTTGCCCTCGCAGCAAGGCGCGAGCGCTGGCTTCATCAGCGGCCGCGCAGGCGGCCAGGAAGCGCTCTTTTGCGGATGGCAAATCGGGCCGGGCGCCCTGTGCCGCCAACAGTTCTAGCGCTTCAAGCTCACCCAACAGCGCCGCCAATGTGGCCGGCGTGCGGCCCTCGGCATCGCGTGCCGAAAGATCGGCGCCCTGCGCGATCAGCTGGCTCAGGCAGGCCGCCGAGCGGCCCCGGCGCAGCGCATGATGCAAGGCAGTGGCACCCTGGGGGCCGGCTTCATTGACTTCGGCGCCCAGGCTGAGCGCCATGGCGAGCCCTGAAGGGTCTTCAAAGTCGAGCAGACGCAATAACGCGTTAGTGCCATGCCAGCGCGCACCATGGGCGATCAGCTGACGGATCTGCAGCGCGGCCCGGCTGCGGTCTGGGTCTTCGCAGGCGTGATACAGCGACTCGCCGTCATTGGGGTTTGCTCCGGCGGCCAGCAGCGCGGCGGCGAGCTCGGGGCTTTGCGCCCGGGCGATGGCGCCATAGAGAAGCGGGAGCCCTGGCGGCTCGGTCGCCCCTGCCGTGGGCTCCACGTCGGGGTCGGGCATGCGCAGCGCATCGAGATCGCTGCCAGCTTGAGCACAGTCCACGAGCAAGGCTTGGGCGCTGCGCATCAAGCCGCCCGCCCAGGGCTCGCCCAGGCGATGCAGGCTGGAGAAGCACACGTACGCCAAGGCCGGCGCATCTAACGGTGGCAGGCGCTGTGCCGCAGCGGGCACCGCTTCAAGCGTCTCCAGTTCACCCCGCACCAAGGCCAGGGTCGCGCGCAGGCCCGGCGGGCATGGGCCACGCAAGCGCTGCTGCATCAGCGCCAAGGCGCGCTCAGGTTGCGGGCTGTCCCAACCCCGGCCCAGCGCCAAAGCCAGGCTGCGCGTGACCAGCGCGGCGTTGTCGAGTTGGCGCGCCTCCTGCTGCGCCATGACGGCGCGGTGCAGGGCGGGCCAGCTGGGGAAGCCCAGTTCGCGTGCAATCACCAGCTGGGCCAGGCTGAGGCTGGGCGGCGCGGCAGCATCATCGCGCCGGTAGGGCGCAGCGCGTTCCAGGCTGGGGTGATCTCCGGCACGCCAGGCGCGCAGCAGTTCACGCGCTTGGCGCTTGAGTTGCTGCAGATCGGCAAGGTCGGGAAGGGCGGAAGACGCCGGATTGGCGGTCAGGGTGGGCTGCTCTGCAGCCCCGTGATGGCTCGTAGTCAAGGGAAACCTCCATGCGTGTAGAGCCTGCGATCCGCGCGATCAGGCCGCACAAAGGCAAAACAGCGGAAGTGAAGTTTGAGCGGACGCGGTCTTGATGAACTCGCGTCCGTCCGGGTGGGCTCAGCCCTGCCTGCGGATCCAGCAGCGCCCCGGCTGGCGCTGGATCAGAGTGTGCCATAACTGAGAGACAGTGCGGTGGCTAAATGTGGCGCTAGATGCGGCGCTTGCGGACCCAGCAGCGTGAAACCCCCGGCGATGTCGTTGAAGCTGGCCGCGCGCGTGGTCGCTTCATGGTCAACCCCGCACCGTACGACGGCGCCAGGCCAGCATGCCGATGCCTCCAGCCATTAGCGCCCAGGTCGCGGGCTCGGGCACGGGCGCGCTCGTGTAGGGGTTGGGGCCTGCCGCCTGGCTGTAGTCGAAGCCGCTCGTATCGCTGAGAAGTGCCAGCTGGAAGTCGGTGGGCAGTGCGACCTGCTGGCCAGTACTGTCGAAGCCGGTGATGCTGGACACGCCACCCCAGCGCAGGGTTCGGCCGAAATCCGCAGCGGCGCTGGCTTCGCCACCCGGGCCCCCCACGATAGCCATCGCCTCCGCAGTCAAATTGAGGCTCACCACCTGGCCGAGCGACACCATGAAACTGGCGGTGAGGCCGCCGGTCGATGTGTCAGTGACTGCTTCCGGGGTATTGAAACCTTTGAACTTGACGTGTCTGCCGCTGCCCGAAGCTTTCGCAACCCTCCAGCTGTACGCGTAAATGGCGTTGCTGGTGCTAGTGAATGCGGGAAAGCGTGGACTGGGCGCCCAATCGATGTCGGCGCTGCCGTGGGCCAGGATAGGCACGGACAGCAAGAAGGAGGTCGCGCTGCCCACGTCGGCCACTTGGCCCAGCGTGACCCGAAAGCTGTCAGAGAAAGACGCCCTGCCAACGGCACTCGCCGACAGGACTCCTTTGGTCGACGCAAAGGCGGATGCCCCGACCCCACCCCGGAACTCATAGCCATTGCCTTCGGCAAAGCTGCCCTGGTCAACGGACTTGGCCGTCGCAAATCCTGGATTGATCATCCGTTGGTCATCAAGCCCAACACTGACTCTGGCCTCGGCCGCCTGCGCGGGCGCTGCTTGCAGGAGCGAGGCCAGAGCTGCCAAGGCCAAAGCCGTTTTGCCCCAGGTCGGCAAGGCTGGCTGAACGACGGTGGCGGGGGACGGTAGTAGGGTCATGTTTAGCCTTCAAGAAGGTAAGAAGGTGTGGCCGAGGCAGGAAGCGGGCTTGCCTTGTGCCTGTGGCGCGCCCAGCGGCTGGGGGTTAGGCCGCGTGGCGGGTGGCACTGCGGCGCCAGGCCAGCAGGCCCAGGCCCAGCGCCATCAGCGCCCAAGTTCCCGGCTCGGGCACGGGCGGGCTTGTGTAGGGGTTGGGGCCTGCCGCCTGGCTGTAGTCGAAGCCGCTCGTATCGCTGAGCAGTGCCAGCTGGAAGTCGGTGGGCAGTGCGACCTGTTGGCCTGCGCTGTCGAAGCCGGTGATGCTGGACACGCCACCCCAACGCAGGGTGTGGCCGAAATCCGCAGCGCCGCTTGAGCCGACCCTGCCGTACACATTGGCCTGCACGTACGCCTCTGCGTAGAGATTGAGGTCCACCACCTGGCCGAGCGACACCATGAAACTGGCGGTGAGACCGCCGGTGTTTCTATCCCAGACTTCTTCCGGGCGATTTATAGATTTGGACTCCCCGGCTTCGCCCTTGCCCGAAGTATTCGCGACCGACCAGCTGTACTTGTAGTAGGCCCCGCCAAAGGAAGTAAATTCGGGCCTTCCTGGATTGGGCTGCCAATCGAATTGAGCGCTGCCATGGGCCAAGATCGGCACGGTCAGCAAGAAGGATGTGGCACTGCCCACGTCGGCGACTTGACCCAGCGTGACCCGGAAACTGTCCGAAAAAGAGGCCGAGCCCCTTGCACTCGTCGAAGTAACTTTGTCGCAACACTCTCCGCCTGTGACCGACGCAAAGGCCGATGCCCCGACGCCACCGCGGAACTCATAGCCATTTCCTTCGGCAAAACCGCTCTGGTGGTTGAACTTGGCCGTTGCAAATCCCGGTCTTGTCATCGTATTACCCACACCACTGGCGCTGGCCGTGGCCGCATGCGAGGGTGCTGCCTGCAGGAGCGAGGCCAGAGCGGCCAAGGCCAAAGATGTTTTGACCCAGGTCGGCAAGACTGGTTGAACGACGGTAGCGGGGGAGAGTAGTGGGGTCATGTTGAGCTTTCAAAAAGGTAAGAAGGTGTGGACGAGGCAGGAAGCGGGCTTGCCTTGTGCCTGTGGCGCGCCCAGCGGCTGGGGGTTAGGCCGCGTGGCGGGCGGCACTGCGGCGCCAGGCCAGCAGGCCCAGGCCCAGCGCCATCAGCGCCCAAGTTTCCGGCTCGGGCACGGGGGCCGTCATCACGCGCAGCGTCAGGCTGCTGGCGCCGTACTCGGTCGCGAAGCTGTAGCCGCCGGCTTGGCGGAGGTCGAGGCTGGCGAACTGGCTGTCGCCCAGGCGCTGGTTCCATGTCATCACCGTGAAGCTGTCGCCCACCTTGAAGTGCGCGCCGTCCAGCAGGTTCACGGCCAGGGTGCCGGTCAGCGAGGCCGCGCCGCTGATGGTCAGCAGATCAAAACCGCCGACCGCCGTGCTGCCCAGGTCGACCAGAAAGATGCCGCCGGCTTGCTGCGTCAGGCCGCCCAAGAGGCTCAGCGTGCCGGCGTCATTCAGGCCGCCGGCCGCCAAGATGCCGGTGTTGCTTAGGCTGAAAAAAGAGCCGACCGTGCGCAACGTGCCGTCGCCGGCCAGGGTGCCGGCGTTGGCAAAGTCCACGACGGTGCTGGCCAGCTCGGCGCCGGCCGCCACGTTCAGTTGGCCCTGGTTGTTGAAGGCCTGGCTGATGCGCAGCGTGCCGGCCTGGATATCTATCGTGCCGGTGTTGTTCAGCACCAGGCCGTTGCCGATGTCGGTGACAAAGGCCGAGGTCTTGGTGAAGCTGCCGACGTTGTCGAAACGACTGAGCGCACCGCCGGCGAAGTTGCCGAGATGGGCGTTGCCGTTCGCCGCCTCGACCCAGTTGCCGAGGTTGAGCACGCGCGCGCCGCCGCCGGTGTTGAGGCTGCCGGTGCCCGTCTGCGTGGTGCTGCCGGCCAACTCCAGCGTCTGGCCGCCGGTCAGGCCGCGGCCGTTGCTGCCCGACAGCGTGAGGGCGCCTTCCATTCGCGTGTTGCCACTGCCCGTCAGGGTGGCGATGATCCAGTCGGTGTTGCCGCTCAGCACGAGTCGGCCGGTGTTGTTGACTGTGCTGCTGTTGAGGGTTGTCAGGCCGCCTTGCACGGTGGCGCTGTCTGTCACCAACACCGTGGCGCCATTCAGGGCCACGGTGCCCGCGTTCTGAACCGTGCCCTTGAGTGCGATGCTGCCGCTGGCCAGGTCGAGCATGGCGCCACTGGCGATCTGGATCTGCCCGGCCGTGAGGCTGGCGTCGCCGCTGATGCGCAGGGTACCGGCCTTGATGTTGAGCGTGCCGGTGTTGTTCAGCGGCAGGCCGTTGCCGATCTCGGTGACGAAGGCCGAGGTCTTGGTGAAAGTGCCGACGTTGTCAAACCGACCGGTGGCTCCCCCATTGAAGTTGCCGAGGCCCACATTGCCCGGGGCCTCGTCCAGCCAGGTGCCAAGATTGCGCAAAACCGCGCCTTGACCAATGCTGAAGCCGCCCGTTCCGACCTGCCGGGTGGTGCCCGTCAGTTCCACGGTTTGCCCACCGAGCACGCCACGGCTGCGGTCGCCGACCAGCATGACAGTGCCGTCCATGCGGGTGCTGCCGCTGCCGCGCAAGGTCGACTCATGCCAGTCGACGCTGCCGGCGATGCGCAAGGCGTTGTCGTTGTTGACGATGCTTTTCACTCGCGTCAGGCCGCTGCCCTGCACGAGCAGGTCGCCGGCGATGGCGAGCACGCCGCCGTCCAGGCTCAGCGAGCCTTCGTTCAACACGCTGCCGCCCAGCGTGGCGTCATTGCTCACCAGGCTAAGTTCGGCGCCCGCCGCAATATTGAGCGTGCCAGTGCTGTTGACGCGGCTGCCGCTCAGGCGCAGGTATCCGGCGTTGACGTTGATGCTGCCGGTGTTCTCGATGTCCAGCGAGGTCTCACCGATCAGCGTGCGCGTATTGGACACCTTGGTGAAGCTGCCCTGGTTGAGGAAGCGGCCCGTGCCGCCGTTGAAGTTGCCCAGGGTGACGTTGCTCGTCGCCTGGTCCACCCAGCTGCCTTGGTTGATCACGGTACCGCCGTCGCCCACCGACATGCCGCGCCGGCCGGTGAAGGTGGTGTTGCCGGCCAGTTCCAGCGTGTGGCCGCCCAGCACGGAGGAGGTGCCGTCGAAGTCGGTGCCCGAAATGGCGGTGGCGCCTTCCAGCCGGGTCACGCCGGTGCCGCGCAGCTCCGTGCTGATCCAGGTGCTGGGGCCGGTCACCACCAGGCGGCCGTTGTTGGTGAGCCGGCCTTGCAGCAGCGAGGCGGCGCCCAGGCTGCCGCTGTCGCTCAAGATCAGGTGGGCGCCGCCTTCCAGGATCAGCCGGCCGGTGCCCGTGACGGTGGCCGCTGCGAGGGTGGTGCGGATGCGTGTGTCCGCGCTGCCCAGCAGCACCGCGTCACCGGCTTGTGGCAGGCCGTCGCTGCCCTCGTTCCAATTGTTGACGACGTCCCAGACGCCGCCCGCAGCGGCGCCGGTCCAGGTATAGGGCAGGCCCGTCACCTTCACGCTCAAGCCCGTGGCGCCATAGTCGGTGGTGAGGCGGTAGCCCGAAGCCTGCGAGAAGTCCAGGTTGGCGAACTCGCTGGCGGCGCTGCGATTGCCCCAGCTCATCACGGTGAAGCTGCTGCCCCGCGCGAGGCGCTGGCCGCTGAGCACGGAGAAATTCAGCGTGCCGCCTAAGTCCGCATTGCCACTGACCGCCAGCAGGTCGGCGCTGCTGCGGCTCAGGTCGACCTGCAAGCTGCCGCTGGTGGCCAAGTTGCCGAGCACCTGCAACTGGCCGACTTGGCCGACCCCGCCCGGGGCCAGGATGCCGGTGTTGGTCGTGTCCACGGCGCGCACCGTGCCCGAGCCGGCCAGGGTGCCGGCGTTGACGAATCTGTTGAGGACGCTGTGGTTGACGTGCAGTTCGGACCCACTGGCGATGTTGATCAGGCCCTGGTTGTTGAAATTGCTGACAAGCCGCAGCGTGCCGGCATTGACATTGACTGTGCCGCTGTTGTCGAACACTAGGACACCGCCCCCTATGGAGGTGATGAAGGCGGAATCCTTGTTGAAGATGCCTGGGTTTTCAAAGCGGCCGTTGCCGGTGATCAAGGTGTTGCTGGTGGCCTGCTCCGACCAAGTTCCCAAGTTCTGAACCCGGCCAGAAATATTCAAGGCGCCCGGGCCAGTCCGCTGGGTGCTGCCGGCCGCAAGCAAGAGGTGGGTCGGGCCGACGCCCATGGTGTCGTCGCCCGAAATCCGCAACTCTCCGGTCGAACGCGTCGTGCCTGAGCCGTTCAAAAAGCCGCCGGTCAAGTCCAAGTTGCCGGTCACGAGCAAGGTCGACGATGAGCTGATGGCACCGGAGCCATTCAGGCTCAAATTGACAAAGCTGCTGGCCGCGCCGAGCCTCAGCTCGCCCGCGTTCACGGCGGCGTTGCCGCCCAGTTGTAGCCCTTGTGCGGCGTTGACATTGCCGGCGATCGTCACGGTGCCGGCGTTGATGACGGCCGCGCCCAAGTTGTAGGTGGTCAAGTTGCCAAAGGCCAAGGTGGCGCCTTCGGCCACATTGAAGCTGCCGGTGCTGCTGCCGCCCCCGAGGATGCGCAGCGTGCCGACATTGACATTGACCGTGCCGCTGTTGTTGAACAGCACGCCAGACTGGAATGTGGTGACGGTCGCCGAGCTCTTGGTGAAGCTGCCTGCGTTGTCAAAGTTGCCGAGGCCCAGCTGGGGGTTCAGGTTCTTGAACGAGGAGTTGTCGGTCGCTTCATCCAGCCACGTGCCCTCGTTCACCAGCCGTGCGTTTTCGATCGTGAGCGCATTTTGGGATGAGAAACCAAGCGTTTGCGCGCTGGTGCTGCCCTTCAGCACCAGGGTGTGGCCACCCGTGAGGAGGAGACCGTTGGCCAAGCTCAGGCTTGCCGACCCCTCAACATGGGTCGTGCCTGGGCCTAGGAGACTGCCGTTGCGCCAAGTCAACGAACCTGAGATCGAAGTGGTGGCATTGCTGTTGAAGAATCCTTCTTCCAGCGTCAAACCGCCTAGCGAACTATTGCCCCGGAGGTTCAAGCCGCTGCCGTTAGAAGTGTTGATGAGCACCGTGCCCGTGCCAGTCGCGCTGCCGACGACGATATTGCCTATGACATGGGTGTTGAAGCTCCCCAACTGCACATCGTCCAGTACGCCGGGAAACGGTCCGCCCCAATTGGCGGCGTTACTCCAGCTCCCTCCGTTGGGTCCGATCCAAGGGACGGTAGCGGCGGACACCGAAGCGGCGCCGAACAGGGGCAGCAAGGCAAGAGCCAGTCGTGTCAGGGTAGGTTTCATGAAGATTTCTTCAAGGTAGGTGCGGCGAGCTTGTGGCGGGCCAGCGGTTCGAAACAAATTTTTCAGCGATGGGCTAACGTCGAGACAGGTCGGGTCAAAGTCGTTTGCCACGGTTTGCGCAAGCCAGTGTTCACGAATGTAGGGTTGGTGGGGGCAAACCGCCATTCGCCCAAGTGCGTAGGGAGGGGCGGTGATCTACGCACAAGTGCGTAGACGCAGGCCTCATGAACCCGACGGCGCTTGCCGGAGTCCATCGAAGTGGTAACAATGCGGCGCTCCATTCATCCATCAATAGCTCATGAGGGCGGCGCTGATGTCTCAGGCAGTTCCGGTCGAATCGCTGCAGACCTTTCAAGAAAAGGTCTTTGCCAGGCATGTGCTGTTTGATCTGCCGTTTCCCATCGCACCTACGTTCTTGCTGCTGGGGCTCATCGGCTGGGTGCTGTACGGCAAAGTGTCGGATGCCTGGCTGTTGCTTTGGGCAGGGTGGGCGATTGCGGCGGTGCTTGCGCGCATGGTGTTTGATCGCCGCATGCGCAAACGGGTGAACGCCGAACATGGCTATGCCATTGCCTTACGCGGCGGGGCCGCCCTGTCGCTACCCTTGGGGCTGGTGTCCGGATTTTTTGCATGGCTGTACTTTGACGTGAACGAACCCACGACCATGGCCATCCTGAGCACCTATATGACCGTCATCATCGTGGGCTCGGTGGCGCCCACATCGGTGTACCTGCCGACCTTTTACCTGCTGGTGCTTGGGGCCTATGGGCCTTATCTGCTCAAGCTCTTGCAAGACGGCCGCGCGGGGCACTGGGTGGTGCTGGGTTTGAACCTGCTGTTTCTGATGGTTACGTTTCGCTATGCCCATGCGGCCCATCGAATGCATCGCGAGGCGGTGCGCCTGCGCTACGAGAAGCAGCAGTTGATTGAAGACCTGAGTGAGCGCAGAGCGGCGGCCGAGCATGCGTCCAGCACCAAGTCTTTGTTTCTGGCCGGCGTGAGCCATGATTTGAAGCAACCCATCAGGGCACTCGGCCTCTACCTGGGAGTGCTGGAGCACACCCAAAGGCAGGAGCGCGCTGATGTGGTGGACAAAGTGGCGCCCAAAATGCAAATGGCTCTGGGCGAATTGCATGGCCAAGTGACCCGGCTGCTGGAACTGTCTCGTCTGGAGTCCGGTGCGTTAGAAGTAACGATGGTGCGGGTAGATCTGGACTCGCTATTTGCCGGCCTGCACGCGTTGTTTGAAGCTCAGGCCGCAGGCAAGGGTATCCGTTTGAGATTTGCAAACCTTGAGCGGCTGCGCAGCCGGGCGCTGTGGGTGGACCTGCAAATGCTGGAGTCCATTTTGCAAAATCTGATCAGCAATGCCATCAAACACACGGCAGTGGGAACGGTGTATATCGGTGTGCGGCAACGCAAGGCCTATCGGCGCGGGCGCCAGCTGTGCATCGAGGTGCGCGACACCGGCAGCGGCATCGCGCTGGAGCAGCAAAGTTACTTGTTTGATGCCTACCGTAGCTTCGATGACCGCAAGGCCAGCGAAAGCCATGGCCTGGGCCTAGCCATCGCCAAAGCGCAGGCGACCTACCTTGGCGCGTCGATTGCTGTAAGAAGTGCGCCGGGGCGGGGTTCCGTGTTTACTGTGTGCGGCTTGAGTACACACAACGGCAAACTGGAGCAAGCGCAGGATCAGTCTGCGCTAAGGAGTTAACAGCCCTTGGGCTCGATGGGGCTACTGGCTTGGGTGCGAATGGCATAGGCCGCCATTTCTGCGCTATTGCGTATGCCGAGTTTGCTGCGCAGGTTCTCTCGGTGCTTGCGGACTGTGCCTTCGCTGATGCCGAGTTTGATGCCCATTTCCTTGCTGGTGAAGCCCTCGCCCACCAATTGGAGGATGGTGATTTCACTGGCTGTGAGTTTGATGGCAGGGGAAGAACCATCGGCATCCATAAACAGATTGGCAATCTCATTGCTGATGTAGCTCCGACCCTGCGCCACCCGCCGGACGGCCAGCAGGAGCTCGCTGCTGCTTTCATTTTTGGGTACATAGCCGGCCGCGCCCAGCGCAAGTGCGGCCCGCACAGAGCCTGCATCCATGCGGGCAGTGACCACGATGGTTCGGACCAGCGAGGCCTGAGCTTGCAAGGCTTTCATGACAGCCAGCCCGTCCAGTTGGGGCAAGCCCAGGTCGAGCAACAAGATGTCGGGTTGGGTTTGCACCGTCAGCCTCAGCGCGCTAGCGCCATCTCTGGCGATACCTACACATTGCATATCCTCCTGCACATTGAGCAGCATACTCAATGCGTCGGCGAGCATGGCATGGTCTTCAGCGATGAGAATGCGGGTGGTGGGCATAGAGCTGAATCAATGGGGAGGCATCAATGATGTGGAGAAGGCGGGTGTCGATACCAGCTCGGGCCTATGAGGAAAAGGCATTCGCGCTCTATTTTGCCTACGAAATTCCGTTCCCCTATGTTGGCGTGACTTTGATGGCGCTGACCTGTGTGGGATTGATGTACGGGCATGTGCCAACCCTGCACATTGCGATCTGGTTTGTGGTGGGGGGCCTCCTGTCATTGTTGCGCGAGGTGTTTGTCTGGCGCATGAAGCCCCGTCTTGAGAAAGGTGAGGGATACCGGGCCATTCTGTGGGGTTTCACGCTGTCTTCGTTTTTGACCGGCGCGACGTGGGGCGCGTTCACCTGGATGTATTTTGATGCGAGCAGGCCACTGTCTCTATTGATGGCGGGCTCCGTCGTGGCCGGGTTGGCGGGTGGCGCGGTGGCGCCGGTTTCGATTTTTTTGCCAGCCTTCTACGCAGCCGTGTTGCCCACGGTCTTGCCGTTTGTCGTTCTTTTGGCTCTTGCGGGTGGTGGCGAGCATTACACCTTGGCCGGCCTTACTTTGGTGTTTCTTGCCTCGACCTCTGGCTATGCGCATGTCACCAACCGCCTGCACCGTGAATCTATGCGCCTGCGGTTTGAGAACCAGCAGCTCATTGAGGACCTGGGAGAGCGCAGGGCGGCGGCAGAAAATGCGTCCCAAGCCAAATCTCTGTTTTTGGCCGGCGTTAGCCACGATCTGAAGCAGCCTATTCGTGCGCTTGGCCTATATCTGGGGGTTTTGAGTCAAACCCAGAGCCAAGACTGCGCTTCAACTGTGGCCACCGTTGCCCCCAAAATGGCAAATGCTCTGGGTGAGCTGCACGGCCAAGTGACTCGTCTGCTGGAGTTGTCGCGCTTGGAATCTGGCGCCTTGCAACTGCAAATGGGGTGGGTGGAGCTGCCGCAGCTCTTTGCTGATTTGCATGCCTTGTTTGAAGCGCAGGTCAGCAGCAAAGGTATATGCCTACGCTTTGCGGCAGTCGATGGCTTGCACCGCACAGCGGTTTGGGTAGACAAAAAGATGCTGGAGTCGATCCTGCAAAACCTGATCAGCAATGCCATCAAACACACAGCGGCAGGCTCGGTGTATGTCGGAGTCCGGCTGCGTACAGGCTACCCGCTAGCAAGGCAGCTGTGCTTGGAGGTGCGCGACAGCGGCAGCGGCATAGCGTTGGAGCAGCAAAAGCACCTGTTTGATGCTTACCGCAGTTTTGACGACCGCAAGGCCAGCGAAAGCCATGGCTTGGGCCTGGCCATCGCCAAGGCGCAGGCAACGTATCTGGGCTGCGATATCGCCTTGCAGTCAAAGATGGGGAAGGGCTCCACATTTACCCTCTGCGGCTTGCAGACGTCGCCGGTCTAGGTCATTCGCTTGTCGGTCGGCGCGAGCCACCTGCCCACTTGCCCACCTGTCACACACCGTCACACAAGCCAAACACTCGGCCCACAGACATCAAGGCGGCCTTTCAACACAATGACTTCATCGCATTCGGAGCAGCCAGCTGTCAAGCAGGACCCGTATAGCGAGAACGTTATTGACAATAGAAAGGTTGGACCTCATATGAAGAAGCTAATCACCGCCGTCACCACGACTCTGGCCTGTTTGACTGCCTTGGGTGGCTCTGGTCAGGCCCAAGCTGCCGAGCAAGGCTTTTATGTGGGCGGCGACATCGGCCGCTCCAGCAATAATCTGAAGAGCCCGACCAAGCCCGCCGTCTCTACCGACAAAACCGCCACCAGCTGGGGCCTCTACGGCGGCTACCAGTTCAACAAGTACTTCGCCACCGAGCTGGGCGTGACTCGCTTGGGCTCAACCCATATCGGCACTGGTGAGTCCACCAGCACCAGCTATTCGCTGGATGCCATCGGCCGCCTGCCCTTGAACGACAAGTTTGCGTTTTACGGTCGCTTGGGTGCCGCTCACAATGAGCGCAGCTATTCGGGCTTTGACAAAAACCATGCGGTGGGCTTCAAGACCGGCCTGGGTATGGAGTACGCGCTCGACAAGAACTGGGCGCTGCGCACCGAGCTGACGCGCTTCAACAATATGCCGACGCAGTCGACCTATGGCAATGCCAGCAATGTGCTGAGCATGGGTGTGAACTACCACTTCTAAGCATCTTGTATCTGGGCGGGCCAGCTCATCAGCAGCCTGGCCCCGCCCAGCGGCGCGGTCTCGATGCGGGCCGCGCCGCCATGCGCTTCAGCAACCCGCCGCACGATCGCCAGCCCCAATCCGAAGCCATGACCGCTGCGCTTGTTCGCCAAACGTTTGAAGGGCGTGAACACATCTTCGCGCTCGGCTACGGGCACGCCCTCGCCATCATCATCGACCATCAGCAAGACCTGACCCTGCTCGACCGAGGCGGACAGCAGCACTTCAGCCCGCGCATGGCGGGCGGCATTGCGCAGCGCGTTGCGCAGGCCATAAGGCAGCAGCCGGGCGTCGAAGCGAACAAGAGGTGGCAAAGTCAGATTGGTTTGCAGCTTCTTGCCGTCCAGCAAGGGCGCCAGGCTTTGCACTTCGGTGGCCAAGAGCGCCGCCAAGTCTCCCATTTCGCAGCGCGCCTCCAGCGCGCCCATGTCCAGCCTGGCAAGCATCAGGCTGGTGTCGATCAGGGTGTCAAGCTCGTCCAGATCGCGCTCGCAGGCCTGCACGGCGAGCTCGCGTTGGGCGGCGTCCTCTTCGTCCACCAAGGCGTCGAGGGCGAAGCGCAGCCGCGCCAGCGGCGTGCGCAGCTCGTGCGAGATCGAGCCGGTCAGCTCGCGCTGGCTGGCCAAGGCGCTGGCCAACTTGGCCAGCATCGCGCGCCCGCCCGCCGCGATGGGCGCGAACAAATGACTTTGGCTCTCCTTGATCGGTTCATCAAACCGGCCGGCCAGCATCGCCTCGCCGGCTTCTTGCAAGTGGCGCAGATCACGCCAGGCCGGGCGCATCAGCCACCAGCTCAGCGGCACCACGCTGGCCGCCAGCGCCAAGGCCACGGCCAGCTGCAGCCAGAGCTCACGCGGCAGCACCCAGCCGTTGCCGGGGTGGTTGTCTGCATTCAGGGGCCCCAGGCGCAAGATCTGCGGATCGCCGGGTGCGATGCCCGCGTAAATCAGCCGGTTGAAACCCTGCACCAGCAACTCGCCGCGAGCCAGCCGATCACGGTCGGTGGCACTCAGACGTTTTGGCAGACTGTCGGTCAAAATGATTTGAACCGGGTAGACAAACAGTTCGTCCAGCTGCTTGACGCGCTGCAGGCGGGCAGCGCTGTCCAGCGGACGCAGCTCTTCCACCAGCATGGTCGCAGTGCCGCGCATAAAGCGGCGTACATAGTCATCGCTGATCTCTTCCACGGCCAGCAGCACCACGCCTTGCACCAGCAGCACCAGCGCCAACACCGCCAGGCCCACGCCCAGCGCCAAACGCGTCAAAGGGTTTTTAGTTTTTGGCAAAGAGATAACCCTGAGCTCGCACGGTCTTGATGTACTCCACGGCCCCAAGCTTTCTGCGCAGGCGAGAGATGCGCGCATCGATCGCACGGTCCAGGCCATCAAATTCCAGGCCGCGCAGGCCTTGCATGATGTCGTCGCGCGTGACGACGCTGCCGGCGCGCTCGGCCAGGAAGAGCAGCAGATCAAACTCGGCGGTCGTCAGCTCGACGTCGGCGTTTGCCAAAACGACCGAACGCGCAGCGGGCTTGATCAGCAGTTCGCCGAAGCGCAGCTCACCGATCTCGTCGGAGGTCGCAGGCGCCGGCGTATCGCGACGCAGCAAGGCCTTCAGCCGCGCCAAGAGCACGCGCGGCGAAACCGGCTTGGTGATGTAGTCGTCGGCGCCGCCGTCCAGGCCCATCACCTGGTCGATGTCATCGTCGCGGGCAGTCAGCATGACGATGCGCCCGGCAAAGTCGCGCCGCACATCGCGCAGCACGTCGAAGCCGTCTTTGTCCGGCAAATGGCCGTCCAGCAGCACCAGATCAAAACCGCCGGCGCGCATCATGGCCTCGCCCTCCAGGCCGCTGGCGCTATGGCTGACCAGGTAGCCGGCCTTGCTCAGGCTGGCGATGACCAGCTCGGCCAAGCGAGCATCGTCCTCGACCAAGAGCAAGCGTGCTGCAGTTTCATCCGTCATTTCTTCCCAGCTCCGTCTTGTTCGGCCGCCGCCTGCATCGCCTCTTTCCACATCCGCGCTGGCAAGAAGGTGCGCAGCTGTTCCATCGCGCGCTCAATCAGCTCGGGGTGCAATTCATGGCCGATCTCGGGCAGGACATCGGCTGTGATGTCGGCGCCTAACTGCACCAGTCTACGGGCCGCGCTGACTTGGTCTTGATAGGGCAAGACGCCGTCCAGTTGGCCGTGCAGAATATGCAGGCTGACCTCATGTGGCGCATGCGCCGGCGGCGTGGCGTAAGCGCCCGAGAAGGCCAGCACCCGACCCACCAATTGCGCTTCGGCCTGCGCAGCCTCTAAGGCCAGCACCGCGCCCTGAGAAAAGCCGCCCAGAGCGACATGCTGCCAGGGCAAGTCCCACTGCGCCGCCCAGCTGCGCACCGTAGCGATGAAGGCGGGCAGGGCGGCTTGCACCCGCTCACCATGGTTGTCGTCATTGCAGCCATCCAGCGGGTACCAATGCTGACCGCCCTCTGCAGCCTGCGGCGCATTGAGCGCGAGCACGGCCGCCTGCGGGTACTGCGCCCGCAGCGCTTGCGCCAGCGGCCGCATTTGCGCGGCGTCGGCGCCAGCCCCGTGCAGCAGCAGGAACAACAAGTCGGGCACGCCCTTGTCGGGCAGCATGGCGACGGCGCGCGAGGCGAAGGGGGCAGGGGGCTTGTTCATAGGCGGATTGTCGCCGGGCCGGGCCGTCAAGTGCGCGTGCGATCGTTGTCTCGGTGCCCGATCAGCCGCACCAAGGTCGCGCGCAGCTTGGGCGCGTCGATCGGCTTGGTGAGGAATTCGTTCATGCCGGCGGACAGCGCTTCGTCACGCTCCGACACCAGCGCCGCTGCGGTCAGGGCAATGATGGGCAGCTCTTCGCCGCTGAAGCGCCGGCGCACCTCGCGCGTGGCCTCGTGCCCACTCATCACCGGCATCTGCACGTCCATCAGCACCGCGTCAAAAGGCTTGCCCATGCTGGCGGCGGCCAGAATGGCCTCGACCGCTTGGGCGCCGTCGATCGCCTGCGCCACTTCCAGCCCCCATTGCTGCAGCTGCGCCACGGCAATCATCATATTGACCGGGTGGTCCTCCACCATTAGCACGCGCAGGCCTTGCAGGTCTTCGTTATCGCGGGCTTCGCGGGGCTGATTGCTGATCGGCGTCGGCGCCGCCGGCAGCGGCAGCTCGGCCCAAAAGGTCGAACCCTGACCCAGCTCGCTTTGCACGCCGACCTCGCCACCCATCAGCGTTGCCAGCTCGCGGCAAATCGACAGGCCCAAGCCGGTGCCACCATAGCGCCGCGTGGTTGACTCGTCGGCCTGCGTGAAGGGCTGGAACAGGCGCTCATGCATGGCCGGCGCGATGCCGGGGCCGGTATCGATCACCTCAATGCGCACACGCTCATGTCCCGAACTCAGGACCCGCACCGACACCGAGCCGGACTCGGTGAATTTCAAGGCATTTGACAAATAGTTGCTGAGGATCTGGCGAATGCGCACCTGGTCGCCGACCACCCAGGCCGGTACATCGGCGTCCACATCGATCTGAAAGCCCAGGCGGTGTGCCTGCGCCAGCGTGAAGTAGGCCATGCGCATGGTGGACAACATATCGCGCAAACCGAACGGCGCCGCTTCCAGCGTCAGCCGGCCTGCCTCGATCTTGGAGAGGTCGAGGATGTCGGAGATCAAACCTGACAGGCTCTCGGCGCTGTCCAGCATTTGGTCGAGGTAGCCGCGCCGGGTGGCCTCGCTCAGATCGGGCTGTTGCAGCATGCGCGCCAAGCCTAACAAGCCATTCAGCGGGGTGCGGATCTCATGGCTGGTATTGGCCAGGAAGGCGCTCTTGGCACGGCTGGCCGCCTGGGCTTCGTCCTTGGCCTGCGCCAAGGCGGCCTCGACCCGGCGCCGCTCGGTGATGTCTTCCAGAATCCAGATCGTGCCGCCGCGGCTGGGGTGGTGCGGGTCCACCGCCTTGGCCAGCAAGCGGCACAAGAACGTGCTGCCGTCGCGCCGGCGCATGGTTTGCTCGGTCTCGACTTGCTCGCCTGCCTCCAGCTTGGCGCCCAGTTCCTGGCCTATCGACTGGTAGCTCTCTTTGCTGGGCCAAACCACGCTGCCATGCTGACCGATCAGGCTGCCGCTGGGCCAGCCGAACATTTCCTCGACCAGGCGGTTGACCTGCACGAATTGCTGGTCCCGCGTCAGCGTGATGCCGATCGAGGCGTTCTCCAGGATCGCCTGGTGCACCAGGCGGCTGCGTTCGGATTCGCTCACATCGCGCGAATTGGTGACCAGGTATTGCTGGCCGTCCATTGCAAAGGGCGCGGCCGACAGCAAAACGGAAATCGGCTCGCCCGCCTTGTTCAGCAGCGTGACCGGGAACTCATCGCAGCGCCCGTTCAGACGAATCAGCTCCAGTACATGGTCGCGCTCGGCCAGGTTTTGCCAGACGCCTAACTCTTCGGCCGTGCGGCCCAAAACTTCTTCGCTGCTATAGCCGCTCAGGCGCTCAAAGGTCTTGTTGACCATGGCATAGCGACCCGAACTCATTTCGGTCAGCGTGATCACATCGGGGCTGGTGGCCACCAGATGCGAGAGCAGGCCCTCGGAGCGGCGCAAGGCTTCTTGAGCGCGTGACTGCTCGGTCTGGTCGATGAAAAAACTCAGTGTTGCCGCCCCGCTGGCGGCGTCAACCCGCACGCTGGTGGCCGACACCAGGCGGCGCCGCCTAGAAAGTGTGCGCAGGCGGAACTCCGCCATCGGCAGCATGCCGCCCACCGGCATGGCCTCGATCTTGGCCGCGCGCTGGCGGGCGCGTTCGTCGTCGCCCGGTTCGTAATGCGAGAACAGATCTTGGCCGATCATGCTGCTGCGCTGGGTGTAGCCGAACATCGCCATCGCGGCCGGGTTGGCGTCCAGCACACGGCCCCAGCGGTGCAGCACCAAGGGGCTGGGCGAGCGGCGGAACAGCTCGCGGTAGCGTGTCTCGGTGGCATGCACGGCGTTTTCGGCCTGCACTTCGTCGGTGACGTCGCGGCCGACGCCCCAATAGCCGCGGAAATTGCCCTGGCTGTCAAAGCGCGGCTCGCCGCTGATGGACACGTAGACAATGCCGCCGTCGAGCGCCCGGCGGCGCGCCACCATGCCGTGGAAAGGGCGGTGCGACTCCAGGTCGGCGCGGTGCGCGTCCATGTCTTCGTCGCTGACGCCCAGGTTCTCGATCTCCCAGGGCGTCTTGCCCAGGCGCGCTTGTAAGTCCAGCCCCGACTTGCCCGGCGTGTCTTCGGCCAGATGGGTGAAGCGGTAATCGCGGTTCATCTCCCAGTACCAATCGGCCGCCATGCTCAAGAGGCCGCGAAAGCGCGCATTGCGCTCGGCCGCTTCTCTGGTCGAGCGCTGCACCATGCGCAGCATGGCGTAGCCCAGAATCAGCCCGACGACTATCAACAAGCAATGGGTGGCGGTGCGTAGCGGCAGGCTGGTCAAGGCGGCGGCGCTGCTTTGCCAACCCTGCAGTTCGGCCCAGCCCAAGCCCAGTACGGCGGCCACGCTGAAGGCGGCCAGCGCCACGCCCACCCGCAGCCCCAGCATCGCGGTCGAGAAGGCAGCCAGCAGGCCCAGCACCGACAAACTCAGCGAGTACAGACCGGTATTGCGGGACACGGCGATCAGCACCGTCAGGCCCATCACCAAGCCCATGGTCGAGATGACGGCCAGCATGCCCAGGCGGCGCGGCAAGCGCCACAAGGCCAGCAGGCTCATCAGCGCAATGCCGGCGGATGCGGCAGGCGGCAGAAGGCCGTCAAACATCTCGTCGCTTTGGCGGCCCAGCAGCAGCACGAGCGCTGCTGCCAGCAGGATGGCCCCGGCCGCGCCGAGAAAGAGCCGCGCCGCATGCCAGCGCAGATTGCGCTCCATCAGCGCTTGCTGATCGGTCGGGCTCAACTCCTGGCTGACCAGGCTGCTCAAATCGTCTTGGGGTTCCTTGCTCACTGTGCCAACCGCTTCGCTCAAACTTGATTCAAGGCCGCAGTCTCTCCGACAAATTGGCACTTGACCATTGGGTTAGCACCTGAATCAGGGCCTAAATGATTGCCGGAGCGCATTCTGGGTATTTGTGCACGCCTTGCCGGTCTCTAGCGCGCAAGCCTCAGGGTTTGCTTGGCTTGCGGGCCAGGTTGAGCTGTGCGCGGGTTTGCATGGCGACCCGGCGTGCGGCGGCGGCAAAATCGTCGCCCGAGCTGGCATAGAGCACCGCGCGCGAGCTGCTGACGATGATGGGCGCTGTCGGCCCCCAGCCTGCCTGCACGGTCGCCTCGGCGTCGCCGCCCTGCGCGCCAACACCGGGAATCAGCAGCGGCAGCGTCGGCGCCAGCTCGCGCACCCGCGCGATTTCGGCGGGGAAGGTGGCGCCCACCACCAGGCCGAGCTGGCCATTCTTGTTCCAGTCGGTCTGGGCCAAACGGGCCAAATGCTCGTACAGCTTGGGTTGGCCGGGCACATCGGCCAGGCGCTGGTTTTGCCAGTCGCTGCCGCCGGGGTTGGAGGTGCGGCACAGCAAAATGGCGCCCTTGTCCGGATAGCGCAAATAAGGCTCGATGGTGTCAAAACCCATGAAGGGCGACAGCGTCACCGCGTCGGCCTGGTAGCGCTCAAACGCCTCCTTGGCGTATTGCTCGGCGGTCGAGCCAATATCGCCGCGCTTGGCGTCCAGGATCACGGGCACATGGGGCGCCACGCGCTTGATATGCGCCATCAGCTGCTCCAGCTGGCTCTCCGCGCGGTGGGCGGCGAAGTAGGCGATTTGCGGTTTGAAGGCAATGACCAAGTCCTTGGTCGCGTCCACGATCGCGGCGCAGAAGTCATAAATTCGGCCTGCGTCGCCCTTCCAGCTACCGGGGAACTTGGCCGGTTCCGGGTCCAGCCCCACACAGAGCAAAGAGTCGTTGAGGCTTTCGGCTTGGCGTAGTTGCTGGATGAAGTTCATGGTTGTTTTTTCTGCATCGTTTAAGGTGCCGTATTGTCCAGGGTTTTATGAAGAGGCGGCCTGCATGCTTGTGTTGACGACCGAAAGACTGCGCCTGCGCTGGTTCGCGCCCGGCGACGAGGCCTATGTGCTGGAGCAGCTGCAGCAGGACTCCTGGAAGCTCAATATCAATGATCCCGGCGTGCGCGACCTCGGCGCTGCCCGCTTCTGGATGGAAGAAAAGCTGATTCGCCCCTGCTGGGAAAAGGGTTTGGGGCTATGGGCAGTGGAGCGCGGCAGCGACGGTGTATTGATGGGCATGGCCGGCATCCTGCAGCGCGACTATCTGCCGGTGCCCGATATCGGCTATGCCTTGCTGCCGCGCTATTGGGGCCAAGGTTATGCCCGCGAGGCGGCGCGTGCTTGTCTGGATTACGCCCGCGAGGTCTTGGGCGAGCCCCAAGTGATGGCCACGACCGCGCCCTTCAACGAGGCCTCGGGTCGGCTGCTAGAGGATTTAGGCCTGCGCTATCTGGAAACCACACAGTTTGCCGGCGTTGAAGGCTTGAGCAAAGTCTATGCGACAGGCGAGCCGACGGCGGCCGCTGACGAGGAGGCGCGCATTGCGGGTCTGCTGCGGCGCTTCTTTGCCGTCTTTAACACCCGGCAAGGCCGCAACCCTTGTCTTGCGGCCTTGCCCTATATGTTCCTGCCTGAAGCAGTGATCAGTCGTGCCGACGACACCGGCCTGCACCGTATGAGCGTGCAGGACTTTGTCTTGCCGCGCGCCGAGCTGCTTCGCCCGGGCGGCCGTCTGCAGCAGTTTGATGAAGCGATCACTCAGCAGCGCATCGAACGCCATGGCCGCATCGCACAGGCATGGCTGCGTTACCGCAAGCAGGGCGTTCTTGACGGCGAGGCCTTCGAGGCCGAGGGAGTCAAGACCGTGCAAGTGCTCAATACCGGCCGCCGCTGGCAGATTGCGGCGCTGGCTTGGGAAGACTTGGCCTAAGGCTGACTTTGGCTTCAGTACACTGCGGCGGGCGGGGCGCAGGCGCGGTCTGTCTTGATTGCCCGCTATTGATAGGCGTCGCTTCGGAGTGAGTATGGACCAGGCCGAGAAATTGCAGGATGAAATGCTGGCCGCGATCGCCAGCCGTGGTGATGCGCGAAACTATCCGGCGCATGCCGTCTTGATCAACGAGGGCGATCAGTCGGATGCCTTCTTCATCTTGTTGGCCGGGCGGGTCAAGGTCTACGGCGCCGGCGATGACGGCCGCGAAGTGATTTACAACACGCTCGGTCCGGGCGAGTATTTTGGCGAACTGAGCCTGCTGGACGGTGCGCCGCGCTCGGCCTCGGTGGCCAGTTTGGAGCCGCTGCGTTGCGTGATGGTGCGCGGGGCGGATATGCGCAAGTTCTTGGCCCAGTACCCTGACTTTGCCTATCACCTGATCCAGCGTCTGGCTCTGCTGCTGCGCCGCTCGACCGACAACGTCAAGAGCTTGGCGCTGGACGATGTCTATCAGCGGGTGGCCCGCATGCTCAACGAGTTGGCCGGCGCCGAGCCCCCGGACGGCGGGCCAAGGCTGCTGTCACTGAAGCTGACCCAGCAAGACATCGCCGAGCGGGTCGGCTCCTCGCGAGAGATGATCAGTCGGATCTTCAAGCAGTTGCTGCAAGGGGGCTATGTCGAACAGCGGGATGGGCGCTTGGTCTTGCTGAAGAAGCTACCGGCGGGGTGGTGAGGGTGCTGCAAGTAGCTGGGCTTTGTTGCTCGCTTTCCTAGCTTGTGCGCTGCTGCCGACTTGGCAAACAGGCAATAAAAAAGCGCCCCGCAGGGCGCTCAGGTGGCATCGGTTTGCCGAGTTAGATGCGTTTCGCCAACTCTGCCGCCTTGCCCACATAGCTGCCCGGCGTCATCGCCAGCAGCCTGGCTTTCTCGGCCTCGGGGATTTCCAGCCCGTTGATGAACTCCCGCACGCCCTCGGCCGTGATGGCCTTGCCGCGGGTCAGTTCCTTCAAGCGCTCATAGGGATTGGGCAAGGCGAAGCGGCGCATCACGGTCTGGATCGGCTCGGCCAGCACTTCCCAAGCTCCGTCCAGATCTTCCGCTAGCTTGGCCTCGTTGACTTCCAGCTTGTCCAGGCCCTTGAGCAGCGACTCATAGCCCAAGACGGCGTAGCCGATCGCCACACCCATATTGCGCAGAACGGTGGAGTCGGTCAGGTCGCGTTGCATGCGGCTGATCGGCAGCTTCTGGCTCAGATGGGTAAGCAGCGCGTTGGCGAGCCCGAAATTGCCCTCGGCGTTTTCGAAGTCGATCGGGTTGACCTTGTGCGGCATGGTCGAAGAGCCGATCTCGCCGGCAATCGTGCGCTGCTTGAAGTAACCCAAGGACACATAACTCCAGACATCACGTGACCAGTCGATCAGGATGGTGTTCAGGCGCGTGACAGCATCGAACAGTTCGGCCATATAGTCGTGCGGCTCGATCTGGATGGTGTAAGGGTTGAAGGTCAGGCCCAGCTGCTGCTCGATCACGCGCTGGCTGAAGGCCTCCCAGTCGAACTCGGGCCAGGCCGACAGATGGGCGTTGTAATTGCCAACGGCGCCGTTCATCTTGGCCAGTAGCTTCACGTCGGCGATGCGGCTGCGCGCATTGCGCAGGCGCGCCACGACGTTGGCGACTTCCTTGCCGAGTGTTGTCGGGCTGGCGGTCTGGCCATGCGTGCGGGCAAGCATAGGCGTGGCAGCCATCGCGTGGGCCATGTCGGTGAGCTTGGCGGTGATGCGGTCGATGGTGGGCAAGAGCACATCGGCGCGGGCGGTCTTGAGCATCAGACCGTGGCTGGTGTTGTTGATGTCTTCGCTGGTGCAAGCAAAGTGCACGAACTCGCCGGCCGCCTTCAGCTCGGGGCTGTTCTCGAAGCGCGACTTGAGCCAGTACTCGACCGCCTTCACATCATGGTTGGTAGTCTTCTCGATGTCTTTGATGGCTTGCGCGTCGACTTCCGAGAAGCGCGAGACCAGGCCGCGCAGCAGGCCGCGGGCGGCGCCGGTCAGCGGCTTGAATTCGGCAAAGCCGGCGTCCGACAAGGCAATGAACCATTCCACTTCAACCTGCACCCGGCGGTGCATCAGGCCGAACTCGGACAGCAAGGGGCGCAGCGGCGCCACGCGTGCGGCGTAACGGCCATCCAGCGGCGAAAGGGCGCTGATCGAGGAAAAGGCGGATAGGTTCATGGCGTATGCGGTGCTGAGACCGGGTGAGACTGAGGGCAAACCCTGGGATTTTATCTCGTCGCCCATCAGACCCCAGGGACCGGCGCGGGCGGCCAGATCAGCCGCGCGCTTTTTCCAGCGAACGGCGGATCTTGCCGGCGTCTTGCAGGCGAGCCGCCGAGCCGTCGGCGTCCAGCAAGACGACGGTCACGTTCTTGCCGCCGCTCAGCATGCGCATGGTCAGGCAGCGCCCGGCTTCCTCGGTGTAGCCGGTCTTGGACAAGCGGATGTCCCAACCCTTTTTGCCGACCAGGCGATTGGTGTTGTGAAACTCGCGCTTGCGGCCACTGACGGGGATGGTGGCTTTCTTATCGCTGGTAATGTCGGCGATCGCGGGGTAACGAGCGGCTGCTGCGGCAATCTTGGCCACTTCGATGGCGGTCGAGGTGTTCTGCGGCGACAGACCGGTGGCTTCGCTGATCTGGGTATGAGTCAGGCCAAGTGCGCGGATCTTCGCGCTGACCGCCAGCTGAAAAGCGGCCAGGCCGCCGGGGAATGTGCGCGCCAAAGCCGCTGCGGCGCGGTTCTCCGAGGCCATCAAGGCCAAGGTCAAAGCATCCTGGCGGGTCAGCTGCGCGCCCACCGGCAAGAACGAGAGGCTGTGCTTGAGGGTGTCCCGGTCGGCGCTGTCTATGCGTATGACTTCCTGCATATTTGACTTGGCATCCAGTACCACCATCGCGGTCATCAGCTTGGTCAAGGAGGCGATCGGCACCACGCTGTCGGCCTGCTTTTCCTTCAAGACCTTGCCCGAGCCCTCGTCCAGCACCAGCACATGCTTGGCGTTGATGGGTACATCGCTGAGGCTGGGGACATGCTCGGCTGCCTGCTTGCTGGGCGCCTTGGCCTGGGCCGGCAACACGCAAGCACTCAAGAGCAGTGCAAAAGCTAACTTTAAAGGCTGGCGGGCAAGCGGCGTCGGGGACTTGGTCATCTATGAGTAGCAAGGCTGAGCAGGGGAACAGTGCTGATTCTAATGAGCGCAGCGCTCAGCTATTGGCGAGCGCCGGCCTTTGATGGCCCGATTGGCATGGAGACGGAGCTTCCCCTGCACCAGAAAGCCTCACTTGTACAGTCTGGCGCGCAACATTGGCGTGGCTAGAATGAAGTAAAACAGAATCAGGTCACAAAGCAAAATGAAACTCATCGGATCCCTTACCAGCCCCTTCGTTCGCAAGGTGCGTATCGTGATGGCCGAAAAGAAGCTCGACTACCAGCTGGTGCTGGAGGATGTCTGGAGCAGTGATGCGATTCTGAAGATGAATCCGCTGGGCAAGGTGCCCTGCCTGGTGATGGACGGGCAGGATTCGATCACCGGCGCGGTGTTTGACTCGCGCGTGATCGTGGAATATGTGGACACGCTGTCGCCTGTCGGCAAGCTGATCCCCGAGCGCGGCCGCGAGCGCACCGAAGTCAAGACCTGGGAGGCACTGGCCGATGGCGTGATGGACGCAGCCGTCTTGGCCCTGCTGGAAAACAAGTTTGCCGGCCGCCCGCCCGAGCAGCGCTGCGAAGCCTGGGTGCAGCGTCAGCTCGACAAGGTTGCGGCCGCCTGTACGGCCATGAACCAGGGCCTGGGCGACAAAGCCTGGTGCTGGGGCAATCACTTTTCGCTCGCCGATATCGCGGTCGGCTGCGCCTTGGGCTATCTGGACTTCCGCTTCCCGGCCATTGCCTGGCGTGACGCGAATCCGAACCTGGCCCGCCATTTCGAGAAGCTCAGCGCTCGCCAGAGCTTTATCGACACCGCGCCGCCGGCGCCCTGACACCCGAGCGCAGCCTTGCTGCCGCTGCTGTATTCCTTTCGCCGCTGTCCTTACGCGATGCGGGCGCGGCTGGCTCTGCATTACGCCGGCGTTCAGCTGAAGATTCACGAGGTGCAGCTTCGCGCCAAACCGCCCGAACTCTTGCGCCTGTCGCCCAAGGGCACCGTGCCGGTCTTGCTGCTGCCCAGCGGTGAGGTCCTGGAGCAAAGCGCCGACATCATGTTGTGGGCCTTGGCGCAGGCCGACCCCCAGGGTTGGCGCCGGCCAGAACTGGACGCCGAGTCGCTGCCTTGGCTGGCGCTCAACGATGGCCCGTTCAAGCAGTTGCTGGACCGCTACAAATACCCTGATCGCCACCCACAGCAGACTCAGCCGGCCTGGCGCGCCGAGGCCGAAGCCTTGATGCTGGCGCCGCTGGAACAGCGCTTGGCGCGGCAAGCTTATTTGCTGGGGGCGAGTCCGAGCTGGCTGGATTTGGCTTTGCTGCCCTTCATACGGCAGTTTGCCGGAGTTGACGCGGTCTGGTTCGAGGCTGCGCCCTACCCGGCACTGCGGGGCTGGTTGCAGGCCTGGGTGGCGAGCGATTTGTTCGTCGCCATCATGGCCAAGCCGGCCCTTGCTGCACAATCGCCCGGCACAAACTGATCAATCAATGAGGAGCCCACGCAAGTGGCAAAAATATGGGCGTGAAAAGCGTGTTCTTTGGCCTGTGGTGGGTGATTCGCAAGTTTTGGGCGGCGCTGGATGCGAGCCGGCGTTTCTTGCTGAACCTGCTGATGTTGGCGCTGTTGGTTGCGCTGGTCAGCGGCCTGATGTCGCGCGGCCCTGCGCCGCTCAAAGACAAGACAACCCTGGTGCTGGATCTGCGCGGCAGCTTGGTGGAGCAGTTCTCTGGCTCGCCGCGTGAGCAGGTGATGGCGCAGCTCAAGGGCAATGCGCAGCGCCAGACGCGGCTGCGCGATGTGCTGGCGACGCTGGAGACCGCCGGCAAGGACCCCCATATCAGCCAGGTCTTGCTGCAGCTGGACGAGTTTGACGGCGCCGGTATGGCGGGGCTGCACGAGGTGTCGGCAGCACTGAATCGCTTCAAGGCCGGCGGCAAGAAGATCATTGCCTATGGCGACCACTTTGATCAGCGCGGCTACTTTTTGGCCGCGCAGGCCAATGAGATTTACTTGAACCCGCTGGGGTCGGTGAGGATTGAGGGTTTCGGGCGTTATCGCAATTACTACAAAGACGCGCTGGACCGCTTGGGCGTGTCGGCCAATGTGCTGCGCGTGGGCACCTTCAAGAGTTTTGCCGAGCCCTACTTTGCCAACGCGCCGTCGCCGGCGTCACTGGAAGCAGAGAGTTATTTGCTGGGTGAGTTGTGGACGGGCTACACGGCCGCGATTGAGTCGGCGCGCAAGCTGCCCAAGGGCGCAGTGGCGGCTGGCATCGAGAAGCTGCCGGAAGCGCTGGCCGCCGTCGGCGGCGACGCGGCCAAGCTGGCGCTGCAGTCCAAGCTGATCGACGGCATCAAGACTCGCGACGAGGTGCGTGAGTTGCTGATCGCGCACGGCGCCAAGGACGACAAGGGCAATAGCTATCGGCGCGTCAGCTTTGCCGAGTACCAGGTGCATGTGAAGCCGGTCTTGGAACATGGCCCGGCGGTCGGCATCGTGGTGGCCGAGGGTGAAATCAGCGACGGCTCGGCCGGGCCGGGCCGCATCGGCGGCGATTCGACCGCCAGGCTGATTCGCCAAGCGCGCGAGGATGAGAACATCAAGTCGCTGGTGCTGCGCGTCAATTCGCCCGGCGGCAGCGCTTTTGCGTCGGAAGTGATTCGGCGTGAGTTGGAGCTGACGCGCAAGGCCGGCAAGCCCGTCGTGGTGTCCATGGGCGATGTGGCGGCTTCGGGCGGTTATTGGATTTCGATGGCATCGGACGAGGTGATTGCCGAGGCCGGCACCATCACCGGCTCGATCGGCGTGTTCGGCATGCTGCCGACCGGCGACAAGCTGCTGGAGAAGTTGTCCATCCACACCGGCGGCCACACCACCACTTGGCTGGCCGGCGGCTACGACCCGCGCCGCCCGCTCGACCCGCGCTTGGCTTCGGTGGTGCAGTCCGGCATCAACCACATCTATGCCGAGTTCACCGGCAAAGCAGCGGCCGCGCGCAAGAAGACGGTGGCCGAGCTGGACGCCGTCGCTCAGGGGCGCGTCTGGACCGGCGCGCAAGCCTTGGAGCGCGGCTTGGTTGATCGCCTGGGCAGCCTGGACGATGCGATTAAATCGGCCGCGGCCAAGGCCAAGCTGGGCACCGATGCGCGGGTCAGCTATGTCGAAGGCGAGATGGGCCGCTGGGAGCGTTTGCTGAGCAGCTTGGAGGATGTGTTGGCGCCGTCGATTGCGGCAGCGATTCGCGCCGAGTTGGGTTTGAGCTTGCCCGCCGCCTTGCAGGAGGCGAGTGCAGAGTTGGCCTTTGTCGCCGAAGTCAGCAACAGCCGCAAGCCCTTTGGGGCGGTCGTGCATTGCTTGTGCACGGCACCTTGAGCCTGGAGGGGCGGCGCGCTGCCCTTCTATAATGCCTCATAGCGCCGATTTGTACCGAATTGCGGGCGCTCAATAAATTCCGCTAAAAGGGACTCCGCAAGCCGGCGTCCGCTTACCTTTAGCGGTGCCGGTTTTGTTTTTTAGGAGGCTTTTCACTGATGCCACATAGCGGTCAACTGGGCGACGTCAGCCCTCAGCGCATGGCTTTTGCGCAGCCGCTGCGCCTGCGCAGCGGGCTTGAGTTGCGCGACTACGAGATGGTCTACGAGACCTATGGCGAGCTGAACGCCGCGCGCAGCAATGCGGTGCTGGTTTGCCACGCGCTGAACGCCAGCCACCATGTCGCCGGCACCTACGCGGGCCAGGACAAAAGCGAAGGCTGGTGGGACAACCTGATCGGCCCCGGCAAACCGCTGGATACGAGCAAGTTCTTCGTCATCGGCATCAACAACCTCGGCTCCTGCTTTGGCTCGACCGGGCCGCGCGACATCAATCCGGCGACAAACAAGGTTTACGGCGCCGATTTCCCCGTCGTCACCGTGCAAGACTGGGTTGATGCTCAGGCCCGTGTGCTTGACGAGTTAGGCATTACGCAGTTGGCGGCGGTCTTGGGCGGCTCCTTGGGCGGCATGCAGGCGCTGGACTGGGCGCTGCGCTACCCCGAGCGCCTGCGCCACTGCATCGCGATAGCGACCGCACCGGCGCTGTCGGCGCAGAACATCGCCTTCAACGAAGTGGCGCGCCGCGCCATCATCACCGACCCCGACTTCCACGGCGGCCATTACGCCGAGCATGGCGCCATCCCTAAGCGCGGCCTGCGTGTGGCGCGGATGATTGGCCACATCACCTATTTGTCGGACGACGCGATGGAGCAGAAGTTCGGGCGCGAAATGCGCGCCGCCGAGCTGGGCTACACGACTCAGGATATCGAGTTCCAGATCGAGAGCTATCTGCGCCATCAGGGCGACAAGTTCAGCGATTACTTTGACGCCAATACCTATCTCTTAATCACGCGGGCGCTCGATTATTTCGATCCGGCGCGCGAGTTCGGCGGCGACCTGAGCCGCGCTTTTGCCAGCGCGCGCTGCAAGTTTTTGCTCGCAAGCTTCACGACCGATTGGCGCTTTTCGCCGGCCCGCTCGCGCGAGATCGTCAAGGCCTTGCTGGACAACAAGCTTGATGTGTCTTACGCGGAGATCGACGCGCCGCATGGGCACGACGCCTTCTTGTTGGAGGACCCGCGCTATCACGGCGTCTTGCGCGCCTATTTCACTCGCATTGCAGGAGAGGCAGCATGAGCGCCGGCGTCATCGAACAAATCGCGGCCTTGGTGCCGGTCGGCTCGCGCGTCCTGGACCTGGGCTGCGGTACCGGCGAGTTGCTTGCCTATTTGCAAAAGCATAGAGGCTGCACCGGCTACGGTGTCGAGCTGGATGATGCCAATTTGCTGGCCTGCGCTCAGCGCGGTGTCAATGTGATCCAGCTCAATCTGGAAGACGGGCTGACCATCTTCGAGGACCAGAGCTTCGATGTGGTCTTGCAGTTGGAGACCTTGCAGCATCTGCGCAATACCGAGGCGATGCTGCGCGAAACCGCGCGCGTCGGCCGTATCGGCATCGTCAGCTTCCCCAATTTCGCCCATTGGCCGAACCGGTTGCAAGTGGCCTTGGGGCGCATGCCGGTGACGCGGGTGCTGCCTTACGAGTGGTACAACACGCCCAATATCCGGGTCGGCACTTTTGCCGACTTCGAGGTGCTGGCGCGCAAGAACCGCCTGCGCATACTGGACAGCTTCGGCATCCAGGACGGCCAGGCGGTGCGCAGCTTCCCGAACCTGCTGGCCAGCATGGCCGTGTTCAAGTTCGATCGGGGCTGAGGCCAAAAAGGCATCAAGCGCCCGCCGTGCCCTTCGCTTCACCCCGCTCATAAACCGAGTTAGCCCGGCCGACCAGCAAGGGATCGAGCTGACCGAGTTTGGCCAGATCCTTGTTGGTATAGGGCAGCTGGTGCAGCACATGGCGCATCGCGTTCAGGCGCGCGCGTTTTTTGCAGTCTGACTTGACGACGGTCCAGGGTGACTCGGCAATGTCGGTGTGGAAGAACATCGCTTCTTTGGCCTTGGTGTAACTGTCCCATTTGTCCAGCGAGGCCAGATCGATCGGTGACAGCTTCCATTGCTTGAGCGGGTGCGCTTCGCGCTCCTTGAAGCGGCGGCGCTGCTCGGCTCGGCTGACCGAGAACCAGAGCTTGACCAGGTGCACGCCGCTGCGCACCAAGTTGCGTTCGAACTCTGGGGCTTGGCGCATGAACTCGACGTACTCGTCATTGCTGCAAAAGCCCATCACCCGCTCGACGCCGGCGCGGTTGTACCAGCTGCGATCAAACAGCACGATCTCGCCGGCGGTCGGCAGATGCTGCACATAGCGCTGGAAGTACCATTGGCCGCGCTCGACCTCGCTGGGTTTTTCCAGCGCCACCACACGCGCACCGCGCGGATTCAAGTGCTCCATATAGCGCTTGATGGTGCCGCCCTTGCCGGCGGCGTCGCGGCCCTCGAACAAGATGATGACCTTCTGCCCGGTGGCCTTGACCCAGGCCTGCAGCTTCAGCAACTCGACCTGCAGTTGGTATTTTTGCTGCTCATAGGTCTTGCGCGACATCAGGTTCTTATACGGGTAGCCGCCGCGCCGCCAATCGGCCGACAGCTCCTCGTCTGGATGTGTGCCGTTCAAGGGCGTGGCGTGCAGCTCCTGCAGCAGCGCTTCGCGCAGCGCGGTCGCATCGTCGGCCGAGGCCCCGGCCACCATGGCTTTCACCGACGAGGCCAAGGCATCCGGCCCGCCCTTGGCAACGATGTCTTTCAAGGCGGCCAACTGGCGCTCGCGCGCCGCGCCCAAGGCCTCTTTGACAACTTGGCGGGCGATGCGTTTGTCATTGCTTGAGCCGGCGGTGTCGCCGCTGCGGGCACGGCGCGGCCTCTCAAGCGGTGCCGGTGCAGCCTTGGCTTTGGCGGCGCGCGGAGTGGCGGACTTTTTGGCAGGGCTGGGCTTGGCTGGACTTGGGCTCATGGTCTTGAATGGGCTGTCATGAAGATGTCACGTTCGCACTTCTTGATCCCTTCGTTCTTGATCCAGCTCAAGTTGGGTCAAAACGCCCCAGTCGCACCATCGTATTTCCCGGTTTGCCATGTTTGAGGCTCGGCATCACCAGCACGGTGTTGTCATAACTTGTTGTGAAAACGGTGTCGCCGTCCTGCGCAAATGCCGTGCCGGCCCGGGCGATCACATCGAGCCCACGCACCGGCTGCAGGAAATGGAAGTCGGCGCTCAAGGCCGTCACGGCCTGGTCGACCCGGATCAGCTGCTGCTTGGGCGGCAGCGGAAGGCGCAGCCGGGCGTCGGCCCAGCTCGTGTCCACCATGCCGCTCAGTTTGAGGAAGCGCACTAGGCTGTCGATGGCGACGTCGGCCGAGCTTTGTTCCCAATGTTGGCCGCATTCGATCAGCAAAGCGTTCTTGGGGCTGGCGGGGTCACCGAAGCCACCGCGGTCACGCATGCGCAGGCCCGAGGGGTGGCCGGTATCGATCAACAGGTCGCCCGGCATGCCCAGTTCGCGCGCCAGGGTGGCGCCCTTGTCCAGCAGGCCGCACACCATCAAGGGGCGGCAAGCGTCTTGCATTGAATGGATATCGAACAGCAGATCGGCGCGGTCCACAAAGGGCTGCAGCTGGCGAGCGCGGCGCAGCTCCAGGGAGTCACCGGGGCCGAACAAAACGCTGTCATGCCAGACGCGGTTGAGGTCTTCGTCCACGCAGCGCGAGGCGTTCGGGTCGGCGGGGCTGAAGCGGGCATAGGCCTCGACATTGGCAAAGCAGATGATCAGCTCGCCGTGCAGCGGCATCAAGCTGCGCCCCAGCCCCTGCTGGAACAGCCAGTCCAAGGCGATCGCGCCGCACAACTCATTGCCATGCGTCAGCGCCTGCACCATCACGACCGGCCCGGGGCGGCCGGACGCAAAGACATGAACATAGTCGACCCCGCTGGTGCTGGCGCGGTAAGGCCTGATATCGGGCGGGAGCAGTTCAATGCGGGTGTTCATGCGGGTTCCTTCTGCTTGAAATGCGGCCCTATTCCTTGGGGATGAACTCGCCAAACTCGGTGCGCAAGTCGTCTTTGAATTCACCCTCCCAGCGGTCACCATTGGGCCAATAGAAGATGCCCTTGCCATGCTTGCGGCCGGCCACCCAGGCGCCCACATAGCGTTCGCCGGCCTTCCAGTTGTAGCTGCCCTGGCCCTGCGGCTCGCCCTGGTGAAACATGCCTTCATAGCGATCGCCCGAGCTGAGTTGCATCAGGCCTTGGCCCTGCGGCTGGCCGGCCACGATGTCGCCTTCATAGCGGTTGCCGTTGGCAAAGCGCAGCACGCCCTTGCCCTGCGGCACCGCGCGCACCCAGTCGCCCTCGAACTGCTGGCCGCCCTTCCACTGGAAGCTGCCCCGGCCATGGGGCAGGCCTTGTTGCACCTGCCCTTTGTACACATCGCCGCTGGCGTACTGAAGCTGGCCGGTGCCCTCGGGCGTGCCGTCGATCACCGTGCCTTCGAACTGATTGCCATTGGTGAACACGACCTTGCCGGTGCCGGTGGCCTTGTTTTGTACCCAGTCGCCGCTGTAACGCTGGCCGCTGGCCCAGATGAATTCGCCCTTGCCATGGCGCACGCTGCGCAGCAAGTCACCGATATAGACATCGCCATTGGCCCACTCGACCCGGCCGTTGCCCGTCACGACCTGACCCTCTTCGCGGGTGAACAAGCCTTTGTAGCGGGTGTCGCCGGTGAGTACATCCAGCTCTTGAGCGTTGGATTTGTTGGTTGATGAAGAGCCTGAGGCTGCAGGCACCGCCTGTTGCTGTTGCTGCTGCGGCTGCTCAGCGCTGGCCGGACGCGGGCTGACGGCGGCCAGGGCGGCGGCGCCGACCGCTGCGGCCGTGACCGCGCTTGGCGCGGCCACAGTGGCGGCTGCTGCCGTTGTTGCCGTCACGAGCGTTGCCGGGTTTGGCTTGCTGGAGGCTGCGCCCTGTGCTGTGGGCGCAGGCGTTGGCGAGGGTTTTGGCGCAGCTGCGGGCGCGGGCGCAGCCTCGGCGACTTGAGTGGCAACCCAAGGCGTGCCGCGCTCGCGCGCCACCGCTTGGGCATTGTTGCCGGCCAGCTCCTGCGCATTGCCCTTGCAGGCGGCATTGGCCTTGCGCCAGAGCGTCTCTGAGCTCTGCGACTGTTGCTGCTTGTCGGTCGGGGTCAAGCCGGCGGCTGCGGCTCTGAATTTCTGCGTGTACTCTCGGGCGCGCTCAAACAAAGGAGCGCAGTGTTCGGCATTGTGGGCGTCGATTTCGGCCTGCTCGCGCTTTTTGTTGGCGATTTGTTGCTGCGCGCCTGTGCAATGTTCGGCGGCCAAGTCCCACATGGTTTCGGCCTTGCCGTAGAGTGAGGCGGCGTCCTGCCAGCGGCGTTCGCCAAAGGCCCGCGCGGCCAGCTCCTGCAGCGAGGCTGCGTCGCGGTGCGATACCTCGCACTGAGAACCGGCGGCCTGGCGCTCGGCCAGCAGCGCGCGCTGGCGTTCGCTGTCGTTGAGGTTTTTCTGAGCGCGCTCACGCGGCCGGCCTTCGCAGCCGTCCAGCGCCAGGGTCCATTGGGCAATCGCGCGGTCAAAAAGTTTGGCGGTCTCGTCGACCCCCTTGTTCTGGCTCAGCGCGGTGGCGGCGCGCAGCTCGGTGGACATGGCGCGCTGGGTCAGCACCGAACAGCTGGGCGGCGCAGGGGCTGCGGCTTCGGCGCTGTCCAGGCCTGCGGGCGCTGAGGCGGCGTCGGGCGCGACCGCTGGGGCAGATGCCGCCGAAGGGGCTGAGCTGGCAGAAAGGGGCTGGGGCGCGTTTTGCCCCGCAGTCTGAACCGCGGTCTGCGCATGCGCGCCGATAGCCCATCCGCTCAAAAATAGGATTAGGCCCAAGGACGCGGGCCAGCGCCCGTTCATTTTTTCCTTCACACTCATCATTTTCATTATTTATGCCCGCCTGACTCGGTCGGAATATCCAACATGGCGTCGATCAAACCGCGCGCGAAAGGGCTGCTGCCGGGGTCGCTGGCGCTTTCGTAGGAGAAGGTGGTGGGGGCGCTGGCCAGGGGCATGGCGCCGATTTCGAGGGCCAGCTCGCTGGCCTTGAAGCCGCGCAAAATGGCCTGAACCTGCGCATCCAAGCCCTTGGTCTGAGCCAGCTTGCTGAGGGATTCGAGGCGTTCGATATCGAGCGCAAACGCGTTGCCCGCCAGGCGGCGCTCCAGCAACTTCTGATGCAGGCTAAAGGCCGCCAAGGGGTCGGCGCCGAGTTTTGTGGCGCGCTCGAAGGCCCACTGATCGGCTTGGTCAAACACGGTGGACGCGATCCATGCAACGCCGGACAGCGAACTGCGGTTGGCGGCAGCCGCCTGCAGGCCGTTCATCACTTGCTGCTTGCTCAGCTCCTTGCCGGCATCGATCAGGCCTTCGCGAATTCTCTGCATCGCCAGGGCCTTGCCTTGCTCGATCAGCTGCTGCTTGATGATCTCGGAGGCGACCGATTTGGCGGCCTCCTTGGCCGCGGTGACTGCGGCTTCGGCCGCCAGGGCCGCGCCGTGCAGGCCGGTGGCGAGGGTGGCCAAGTTGTAGAGGGTGCCGACGATCTTGGTGCCGTAGTGATAGGTCTTCATGCGCGCGCCGCCCTCTTCGGACAGGCCTTGCGTCCACAGCACCGCCCACAGCGCTTCATCTTCGCTGAGCTGTGCCTTCGACAGATCCAGCGAATGCATGCTCAGCAACCAGTGGTAGTCCTGCATTTCGGGCGTGTTGGGGGGCGCTAAGCGGGCGTAGCCCCGGCAGACCTCAAAAGGCGTGATGGATCGACTGGCGCCGTTGCTGAGGGTGACAAAAAAGGGCTTGCCGGCGTCGCGCGCGTCGGCCAGTCGGGCCAGCAGCGCCTCGCTGTCTTTGTCTGCCCTGCCGGCCACGGCCTGCAGCTTGTCGCCCGGATTGAGTGTCGAGTTGGGCGAGGCCGCCACCACCGTCAAACGCTCGTCGACATTGAGTCCGCGCACCCAAGCGACGCGGTCGTTTTCGTCCCAACCATAGCTGGTCGCGACCGCGAAGGGTAACTCCCATTGGTGATCGCATTGGGCGTCTTTCAAGCCGGCGCTGCGCACGATGGCGGGCCGCAGAGACTGCTCGCCACTGCCATAGGCCCGGATATTGGCCAGCAGGCTTTCATCAACCTTACGTCCATCATCGACGGTGTACTTGGGCGCGGCGCAGGCGGCCAGCAAGAGAGACAGCAGCAGGGTAAAAAGTGATCTCATGGGGCCTTCTGGGGCGGGAGGGCTTGGCTACGCCCGTGAGTGTAGAGCCGTGCGCACCACCATCGGCGCTTGGCTTGCGTTTGTGTGGCAGGTGTTTGCGTAGTTATACCGATCGGGCAAGCACTGAGGCGCGGGGCGGCATGGCCTACCTACACTGTGTGCATGCGTACCTTGAGATGTGATGACGGCGTACCGCTGCACTGGCGACAGTGGAGCAAGCCGGGTATGGAGCCAGCACTTGGCACCGTCTTGATCGTCCACGGTCTGGGTGAGCATATTGGGCGTTATGAGGCTCTGGCTGCGCGCTTGAACAACTGGGGCTGGCATGTGGTGGGCTTCGACCAGCGCGGTCACGGCGCGTCGGGCGGCCCGCGCGGGGATGTGAGCGATGGCGAATGCCTGCTGCGAGACCTCGCCCTGGTGATCGACGAGCTGCGGCTCGACCCTCAGCTGGGGCGCAGCCCCTTGATTCTGCTGGGGCACAGCATGGGCGGCCAGGTGGCTGCGCGTTTTGTGGCCGGCGGCCTGGCGGCTAGCAGTGGCGGGCAATTGCCGATGTGGTTTCGCCCCATCGACGCGCTGGTGTTGAGTTCGCCCGCGCTTGACCCCGGCATGTCAAGTTTCCAGCGCCTGCAACTGGCCATCGGTGTGGCGCTGGCGCCGCATTTGGCGGTCGGCAACGGGCTCAAGACCAGATGGATCTCGCGTGACGCCTCGGTGGTCAAAGCCTATGTTGATGACCCCTTGGTGCATGACCGCATCACGCCGACCTTGGCGCGGGCGATTGTGGACGGCGGCGAGTTGGTCCGTTTGCATGGCGCCGACTGGGTCGTGCCGACCTTGTTGATGTGGGCCGGCAGCGACAAGTGCGTGGCGCCGGCTGGCTCGGCCGAGTTCGCAGCCAGCGCACCGCAGGGCCTGGTCAAGGCGCAGTGCTTTGAGCCCCTGTTTCACGAGATATTCAACGAGCCGGAACGCGAGCAGGTATTTGCTCGCTTGCAAAGCTGGCTGGTCGAACGATTTGGCTAGGCCTGGCTTGTAGCACTTGGCCCTGATGGGCGCGCGGCAGGCTTCAGCGGCTCGGCCAGTTGTTGCCATAGTCCAGCCGGATGGTCTGCGGTGATGCCGTAGGCGGTCGGCCAATGTTTGGGCAGGTAATGCGTGCCAAACAGACGGTCCATCCAGGGCAGCAGCGAGGCAAAGTTGCAGTCGGGCCGTTCGTCCCGGTTGTGATGCCAATGGTGGAAAGCCGGCGATGAGATCAACTGCTCGAGCGGCCCCAGGCGCCAGCGCACATCGGCGTGCACAAAATGAGACCAAAAGGTACTGAACACGATCAGTGCGATTGGTGTGACAGTGCCGCCGGCGCTTGGGCCGATCAGCCCGAGCAAATAGAGCGGAATGAAGCCGCACAGGCGGTTGAAGCACAAATCCAGCGGATGGGCATGCAGATTGACCAGAAAGTTCAGGCCCTTGGGTGCATGGTGAACTGCGTGGAAGCGCCACAAAAACGGCACCTTGTGACTAAAGCGGTGACCCCAGTAAAAGCCCACCTCGCTGACCAGCAGCACCAGCAGGAGCCGCAGCCATAGGGACAGCGTAGCCACAACTTGGGGTAGCGCCTCGGGCACCAACTGCCTCGCAAGGACGGCCAGCAAAGCCAAAGGAGCCGTCAACAGCAAGCTGGGCAGCAAACCGTTGATGAAGAAATAGAGGAAGTCGAAGGGCTCAATCCTGGCCCGCTTTTCTGTCGCAGGCCGGCGTGAAAGATAAAACTCCAAGGGCACAAAGACGGCGCTCAGCAGCAGCAGCCACAGGCAAAGCCGGAACGCATCAGTGCCCAGTTGGCTGAGCAAATTAACCCAGTATTGCGCTTGATTCATAGAGTGAAGGAGGTTCAGCGATCTGGCGCGGAATAGAAAACCGGGCGCCTTGTGGCTGCCCGGTTTGCCTGCAGAGCCTCAGAGGCGGAATCAATACACAATCAAAGAAAGACGGATCTGATTGCGCGACTCAGCGGTACGTCAATCAATCAGTCAGCCTTACGGCGGCGGGCAATAAAACCAACCGCGCCCAAACCTGCCAACAGCAGCGCGTAGGTGCTTGGCTCAGGGACTGCAGTCGTGATGACCACATTGTCTAGCAGGGCGAAAGAAGGTCCGTTCAGGTTCTTGCCTTCAGCCAAAAACGTCAATGTCGCCGAGGTGCTTTGGGCGATGAAATCATAGCTAACGTCGAACCATCCGCCGAAGCCTTTGCCATTGGGGTTGTCATGCATGGTCGTGCGTACGTCCAGCACATTGTTGCCGCCGTTACCGACGGTGACATGCCATTGGCTGGCGTTCGCCACGCCTTCGCTCGGGCCCTGCCGAACAAACTGCGCGCCTGCCCATTCGAAGCTCAGCGTGTAGTGCTGGTTGACTTGCAGCCCGGTGATGGTCTGATAAAGCTTGGCGGGCAGGTAGTCAGCGTCACTACCGAAAAAGCGGTTGCCGTTGCTGCTATCCCTGAAGCCATTGAAGTAGCCCGTACCTGGGCCGTACAACTGGATGGTGCCGGAGTTGGACTGGAAGCCGGTGGTGTCGGCATTCTGGTCCACCAGGAAGTTGAAGGCGGTGCCTTCATTGTCCGAGCTCCAGCCAGGAGCTGTTGCCTTGGTGCCGAGCAAACCGATGCCGGTGCCTGTATTGAAGTCACCGTTGGTGACGAGGGGGGCCGCTTGAGCGGCGCCGATGGAAGCGGCAGCCAGTACTGCTGCGCATGCGATGGAAGTGAACTTCATTGAATTCCCTGAATTTTTAGAAAACATAACTACACACCCGAACGCCCAATTTTATGAATGGTGCGTGGGTGAGAAATTGTATTGGTCTATCTTTTCAGTTTTTTGAATTGGCGTCCACATAACGATCTATTTGAGCGAATTGTGAAGATTCACGCTATCTGATGGTTGCCTTTATGAGATGGCTGAATTTGCAAATAACTATTTATATGATCGGCATGGTTGACGTTGGGCGGCTCTTGTGGTGTTTGGTGCTTGGTTCGTTGCTTGTGCCGTTTGGTTGAACGCCGAACCTTGCTCTAAAATACAGGCTCCTCCGCCACAAGCTGGAACCCCATCATGAATGCTCGCGACCCCGCCTTGCCCTTGCAGCCCGACCAAGCCACGGCCATTGCCGACTTTGCAGCCCAGGTTTGGGACGATGAAATCGTCCCCGCGCTGACGCATTACATCGCCATTCCGGCCAAGAGCCCGATGTTCGACGCCGACTGGGCCGCTAACGGTCATATCGAACGGGTACTACGCGACGCGGCGGGCTGGGTCGAGAGCAAAAAAGTGGCCGGGCTCAAGCTGGAAGTCATTCGTCTGGAAGGCCGCACGCCTATCATCTTCTTTGAGGTGCCGGCCACCAAGCTGGATAGCGCCGACACCATCGTGCTGTACGGCCATCTGGACAAGCAGCCCGAGTTCAGCGGCTGGCGCAGCGATCTGGGCCCCTGGACGCCCAAGTACGAGGATGGCAAGCTCTACGGGCGCGGTGGCGCCGATGACGGCTACGCGGTCTACGCTTCGCTGACGGCCATCATGGCGCTGGACAAACAAGGCATCCCGCGCCCACGGTGCGTTGGCATCATCGAAACCTGCGAAGAGTCGGGTTCCTACGATCTGCCGGCCTACCTTGACGTCCTGAAGGAGCGGCTGGGCCAGGTGTCGTTGGTGGTCTGCCTCGACTCTGGTGCCGGTGATTATGGGCAGCTGTGGCTAACGACTTCTTTGCGCGGCATGGTCAGCGGTGTACTCAAGGTTGAGGTCTTGACCGAAGGGATTCACTCCGGTGACGGCTCGGGCGTGGTGCCTTCCTCGTTTCGGATCTTGCGTCAAGTGCTTGACCGGCTGGAGGACTCCAAAACCGGCCGCTTGCTGCCCGAGAGTTTTCACTGCGACATCCCGGCCAACCGGGTGGAGCAGGCCAAAGCAACAGCAGCTCTGTTGAAGGATGAGGTGTACAAGCGCCTGCCCTGGGCTTGCGGCGCCGATGGCGGCCCGGTGCTGCCGATGACGGCTGAGCCGGTCGAAGTCTTGCTCAACCGCACGTGGCGGCCCACCTTGTCGGTCACCGGCGTGGACGGCTTCCCGGAGATGAAGAGTGCCGGCAATGTTCTGCGGCCTTTCACGGCCTTCAAGCTGTCGCTGCGCCTGCCGCCCCTGGTTGACGGCAACGACGCCGCGCTGCGCTTGAAGGCTTTGCTGGAAGACAACGCGCCGTATAACGCCAAGGTTACGTTCGTGCCTGACGGCCGCGCCGGTGCTTACGGTGCGACCGGCTGGAACACGCCCGATCTTTCGCCGTGGCTGAGCCAAGCGCTCAACCAGGCCAGCGAGACGCATTTCGGTGCGCCGGTGGGTTATATCGGCCAGGGCGGCACCATCCCCTTGATGAGCATGTTGCAAAAAGGCTTTCCAGCGGCGCAGATGATGGTCTGTGGCGTCTTAGGCCCGAAGAGCAATGCCCATGGCCCGAACGAGTTCTTGCACGTGCCCTACGGCAAACGCCTGACCGCTGCGGTGGCCCAGGTGATGGCGGCGCACCCCTGAGCTGAAAACGGTTTAGCGCAGGGTAAAGCTGGTCTCGACCATGCTGCCCTGCAGGTCTTGCAGCAGATGCGTCAGCGGTGAGAGCTGCACATAGCGGGTCGAGACCTTGATCGCATAGGCAAAAAAGCGCGGCAGGTCCTCTGCATAAGCGGGCTTGCCATCGCGGTGCTTGAGGCGGCAGAACAGGCCGAGGATTTTCAGGTGGCGCTGCAGGCCGCTCCACTCGACCTGACGCCAGAACTCGCCAAAGTCGGGGTCGACGGGCAAGCCGGCGCGGCGGGCCTGCTCCCAATAGCGGATCGCCCAGTCGAGTTCTTGTTCTTCGTCCCAGGAGATGAAGGCGTCGCGCAGCAGGGACGCGAGGTCGTAGCCTACGGGTCCGCGCACCGCGTCTTGGAAGTCCAGCACGCCGACTTGCAGTGCGCCATCGGCAGCCGAGCAAACCATTAAATTGCGCGGCATGAAATCGCGGTGCATGGGTACTTGGGCCTGCTCGGCCATATTGGCCACCAGCACCTTGCAACTGTGCTCCCACCATTTGAGCTGCGTCTCGCTCCACTGCCGGCCGTATTCGCGCTGCACACACCAGTCGACAAAGATCTGCAGTTCGCGGCGCACAAAACTTTCGTCAAAGGCCGGCAGTCGGGCTGCGTCGCCCTTGAGTTGCCATTGCAGCAGGGTTTGCGTGGCCGCGCGCATCAGGCGGTCTACTTCGGCCGGGCTGGCAGATTGAAGCGCCTTCAGATAGGTCAAATCCCCCAGGTCGCTGAGCAGCACAAAGCCCAGGGCTTCGTCGGCGGCGATGATTTCCGGCACATGCAGGCCGCAGTCAAGGGCCATATGCTTCGCAATAGCGATGAAGGGGCGAACATCGTTGCTCTCTGGCGGCGCGTCCATCACGATGAAGCTGCTGCCGCTCTCGCCCGTGATGCGCAAGTAGCGTCGCGTGCTCGCGTCGGCGCTGGCTAGTTGCAGGGTGTCGGCTAGCAGGCCGTGTTGCGTTAGCAGGGGCTGCAGCCAAGTTTGAAAGTGCAGTTCGCGGTTTTTCTGGGGCCAAACAATGGAATTCATGGGCGGGGCGCTGCACGTTAGAGGAAATCGGCTGAGGCAGGGACGGGCTTTTGGCCGCCTCATGGATAATGGATTTTACAAACCGTGAGGGCAGGCTCGGCGCCTTGCGCGTGAATTGCTCGCCCTTGCGGCCTCGCTGTTTTATTGAAGTTGCCGGCATCTTGCTGTGCTCGGCCCCTAGTCAACGTCTTTGCCCACCGCCTTGGTTCGATTCGCCCCCCTTGTTTTCGCTACAGAGTCGTTCCCGCGCGGCTGGCCCCGGTTGAGCTTGCTGTGCCTGTGTGCATGGACTTTGCTCCCGGCGAATGGCGTGCGCGCTCAGCAGGCGCCGACCACAGGCGTTTCGGTCGATGCGGCTCAAGAGGCGCTGCGACTGAAGCCGGTGCGTCAGACCAGTGGCAAGGGCCCGCAAAGCGGCAAGGCGGCTTTGGTCATCGGCGCTGAAAAGCTGAGCATGCGTCTGGACCAGGGCTCAAGTGCGGAAGGGGCGGTCGAACTGCGCTCCGGCGAGCTCTTGCTTAAGGCGGACCGGGTGAACTATGAGCAGGTCGAGGATTTTGCGCGGGCGGTCGGCAATGTCGAAGTCAATCGCGACGGCAATGTTTTCAGTGGTCCCGAGTTGCAGCTCTATGTCAATCGCTTTGAGGGTGAGTTTCTTTCGCCCAGCTACTTCCTCGCGCTGACCGGCGGGCGCGGGCATGCCGAACGTGTCAAGTTCGCCGGCGCCAACAATGTCTTGGTGATGGCCGGCACCTACAGCAGCTGCCCAGTGCGTGAGGATGGTCAGGTTCTGCCTTGGGAACTCAGCGCACAAAAGCTCGAACTCGACTTCGACGCCAATGTGGGTGTGGCCACCGGTGGCGTGCTGCGTTTTTACGGCGTACCAATCTTGCCCGCCCCGAAGCTGAGTTTCCCGCTCGGGCTGGGGCGTAAATCAGGCTGGCTTCCCCCAAGCTTCAGCATCGACAAGCGCAGCGGTGTCGAGTTCGGCATGCCTTACTACTGGAATATCGCCCCCCAGCGTGATGCCACCTTGACTCCGTTTGTGATGTCGCGGCGCGGCTTCGGTCTGGACAGTGAATTCCGTTATCTGGAGCCGCAGCACGCCGGTATCGCCAAGCTGGCTTTGTTGCCGCATGATCGCTTGATGGGCCATTCCCGCTGGGCCGTGAACCTCGATCAAAACGGAGAGTTGGCACGTGACTGGCGCTACCGTTTTGCGGCGGAGCGAGTCTCGGACGATGACTATTGGAAGGATTTGCCGCAACGCTTGCATTCGCAGACCGAACGGCTTTTGCCGACGGATTTGCAGTTTGACCGGCGGCAGCAGACCCATTGGGGTGAGATGCAGGCCTATGCGCGGGTGCAGCGGTGGCAGGTGCTGCAGGGCTTGGACACCCAGTCTCAGTTTGCTTCGCCCTATCAGCGCTCGCCGCAGGTCGGGCTACGCCTGACTTCGGCCGCCGATGATGCGGTCATGGAGGGCTTTCGGCCCTGGGGGCGCAAGAGCCGTCTGGAGGGCTCGGTAGAGCTGGAGTACAACCGCTTTGACCTGCCGCCTAGCGCCTTGCCTACACAGACTCAAACCGGGCAGCGCGCGCATTTGCTCGCGCATGTCAGCGCACCGATGGGCGGGGCGGCGTGGTGGTTGATCCCGCGACTGGAAGTCAATGCCGCTCAATATGCCTTGGATCAGGCCCGCGACGACGGGCACAAATCCATCGGACGAACGGTGACGACCTTCAGTGTCGACCATGGTTGGGTGTTTGAGCGTGAAACCAGCGTCTTTGAGCGCCAGTTGACGCAAACCTTGGAGCCGCGCGTGCTCTACGTCAACACACCTTATCGGGCTCAAGAGCAGTTCCCGAACTTTGATTCCGCGCCCAAGGACTTCAATTTCGATTCGATTTACTCATCAAATCAGTTCTCCGGCATCGACCGGGTTTCCGACGCCCATCAATTGACCGCCGGCGCGGTCAGCCGCTGGGTCGATAACGAGCAGGGTGCCGAGCTTTTGCGCTTGGGTCTGGTGCAGCGATATTTGTTCCGCGATCAGCTGGTCACGCCCGACGGGGTGCCGGTGACGCAGCGCTTCTCCGACCTCTTGCTGCTGGGTTCGGCGCATTTGCGGCCGCAGTGGTGGACCGACGGTGCGGTGCAGTTCAATCCCAATGAGAGTCGCCCGGTGCGCACCATCCTGCGGGCACGTTACTCGCCCGGCCCCTTTCGTACCGTCAGCATGGCCTATCGGCTCACGCGTGGGCAGAGCGAGCAGGTCGAGCTGGCATGGCAGTGGCCCATCTACGGCCAGGAGGCCGGACCCAAGCGCGATAGCGCGGGCTGCGGCGGTGCTTGGTACAGCGCTGGGCGCGTGCAATACAGCATGTTTGACCGAAAGCTGACCGATTCGGTGCTCGGTTTTGAGTATGACGCCGGTTGCTGGGTGTTCCGGGTTGGGGCCGAGCGCCTCTCGACCGGACGCGCAGAAACCAATACGCGCTTGATGCTGCAATTGGAGCTGGTGGGCTTGTCCCAACTGGGTTCCAACGCACTCAAGGTCTTGAGGGACAATGTGCCCGGTTACCGACGCCTGAGCAATGATCGCTCGGCAAGCCCTGAAGCTCCCTATGACTGATATGTCGATTCGATCCCTGACCCTGTTCGGTGTAACACTTTTGATGGGCCTGCCGCTGAGCCCTGCGGCTTGGGCGCAGCAGCGCGCCATCGACCTCAAACCCGGCGACTACATTGCCGCGGTGGTCAACCAAGACGTGGTGGCAGCCAGCGAGGTGGTGCAAAGAACCCTGCAGCTGCGCGAGGAGGCCAAACGGCGGGGTGTGGCCATGCCCGACCCGGCGGCTTTGCACAAGCAGGCCATGGACGCCTTGATCGATGATCGGGTCTTGGTCACTTATGCGCGTGAAACCGGCGGCAAGGTCGATGAGCCCGAGCTGGACCGTGTGGTCAGCAATGTGGCGGCACAGAACAAGCTGACCATGCCGCAGTTGCTGGAGCGGCTCAAGCAGGACGGCACCGACTTCCGCACCTTTAGAGAAAACTTGCGCGATCAGATGATGACCGAGCGGGTGCGTGAGCGCGAGGTGCAGGCGCGGATTCGGATTACCGATGGCGACATCGATACCTATTTGGAGCAACGCAAGGAGCAGGCGAACAGCACCGGGCAAATGAATCTGGCGCATATTCTGATCAAGCTGCCGGACGGCGCTTCCGAGGCGGTCGTGGCCGAGCGGAAAGCCCGGGCCGAAGAGGTGCTTGCTCGTGCTCAGGCTGGGGACGATTTCGCCAAGCTGGCGCGTGAGTTTTCGGATGATGCGACCAAGGAGCGCGGTGGCCAGTTTGGTCTGCGCCCTGCGGATCGCTTGCCGGACTTGTTTGTGCAGGCTGTCGCGGGGCTGAAGAGCGGTGAGCTGAGCCCTAAGCTGCTGCGCTCGGGGGCCGGCTTTCATGTGTTGAAGGTTGTCGAGCGTCAAGGCGGCGGTTCGCTGACGACGGTCACGCAGACCCATGCGCGGCATGTGCTGCTGCGCCCATCGGCGCAGCTGAGCGCCGAGGTCGCCACGCGTCGTCTGGCCGAGTTCAAGCGCGCGATCGCGAGTGGCAGCACCAGCTTCGAGGCGGTAGCGCGCGAAAACTCCGAGGATGGAAGCGCTGCTGAGGGGGGCGATCTGGGTTGGATGGGTCCTGGCGCTTTTGTTCCCGAGTTCGAGGCGGCGATGAACGCCTTGCCGCTGGGCGGCATCTCCGACCCTGTGCCGTCTCGCTTTGGCGTGCATCTGATCCAGGTGGTAGAGCGCCGCTTGGTCGAGGTCGAGATGAAGGCCTTGCGCGAGCAGGCGAAAGCGGCTCTGCGCGAAGGCAAGTACGAGGAAGCCTATCTCGACTGGGTCAAGGACTTGCGCTCGCGGGCCTATGTCGAAATGCGCGAGTGGCTGGACTGAGCATGGCGCAGCACATTGCACGCAAGCGCTTCGGTCAGCATTTTCTGACCGACGTCAACATCATCCAGTCGATTGTTGACGCGATTGACCCTCGAAGCGGCGAGACGGTGGTCGAGATCGGGCCTGGCCTGGGCGCGATGACGATTCCTTTGCTGGACCGGATCAAGCCGCTGACGGTGATTGAGTTGGATCGTGACTTGGCCGCCAAGCTGCGCAGCCGGGATGGGCTTGAGGTCATTGAGTCCGACGTCTTGAAGGTTGATTTCGCCGCCCTTGCCGCCGCGAAGGGCCAGCGTCTGCGGGTTGTCGGCAATCTGCCCTACAACATCTCCAGCCCAATTCTGTTTCATCTGCTCGGCTATGTGGAGCATGTGGTCGATCAGCATTTCATGCTGCAAAAGGAAGTAGTTGACCGCATGGCAGCCGCGCCTTGCTGCAAGGACTATGGCCGCTTGACCGTCATGCTGCAGTGGCGCTATGCGATCGAGTCGGTGCTGGATGTGCCGCCAAGCGCCTTCGATCCGCCGCCGCGGGTCGAATCCGCCATTGTGCGTATGCAGCCCTATGCCAAGCCGCCCGAGCTGGATCGCAAGCTGTTTGGTGAAATGGTGGCGGTTGCGTTTTCGCAGCGCCGCAAGCTCTTGCGTCACAGCCTCGGTGTCTGGCTGGCGACCAAGGGTTTTGGTGGGCAGTTCGATTTGCAGCGCCGTGCCGAGGAGGTGCCGGTGGCTGAGTTCGTCGCGCTAGCGCAAGTATTGGCCAAGGCCGACTGACTCAAGAAACAATAGTCAGGCGAAAAAAAAGGATCCCGAGGGATCCTTTTTTGATATGCCTGAGTCGATTGCTTAGGCTGCGTTCAACCACATGGCTGTGTCGAAAGCGCTGCTCATCATCGGCATATTCATTCCAAAATTGGCATTGGCTGCTGCTTTGGAATTCTTTGCTGCCGGCTTGACCGGGGCAGCTGCGGCTTCTTCGGTAGCCCGCTCCCAAGACGCGTTGTCTTGTGAGCGGGCTACTGAAAAGAATAGAAGCACCTGAACTGAACCTTGCGGTCGGCCCAGTAATCGGCCGCTTCTCGGAAGACATCGAGCAGTTGCTCGCGCACTTCGCGGTCGAACTTGGCGTTGTCGGGCAACTGCTCAAGCACAACGACAAAGCCAGGCTGAGCGCCGGACTTGTGCACCAGATCCGTCATGCAATCATGAAGGGCATCAAGATTCTTGCCGAAATGAGCCGGGAACAGGAAAGCTTGCGCAATCCCCTCCAGCACATCCTGCTTGGATTGCGCCTCGGTCAGGTTGGCGTACAGAAAATGCTGTCCAGCATCCTGTGCGGCGTGCATCAAGTCCTCTACGCGGTAGGCCCGAATGGCCTGCACGATATTGGGACGGACGGTCTGCAAAAGCATGGTCGCGATCCTCCTATATAGTCTCAGAACTTTTCATCACCTTCGATTCACTGTGCAACGCGTTTAAACGATGAATAGTGGTCGCCGGTGTAATAGCAAACATCAGGATTGCTAGGGGGCTTGCCGCCGCACACCAGCCGCCTTGCACCGCGATTGCGGGCGCCGGGCGTCGGGACGGTGTATTCGCGGTAATAGCCTCTTGGATATTTAGGCAAGATGCGTTCGCGATTGCCGAAAACGATGCCGTCTTTCTCGTAAGGGAATGGCCCTCCGGTCAAGATCAGCTGATGCGTTTTCTGCGCTTCACGAGGCAGTGCCGACAAGGCGACTACTTCCAGCGAGGCAAGCGTTTCTTTGGCCTGCACTTGGACGTTGATCGCGACCGTTGCCAACAAAAAAGTGGCTAGGACTGATTTTCGCCAAGCGGACCACGGATGTGGTCGAGAGAGCAAAGTCACGGGTTAACCCTGTTCCTGAAAACACAATGGTAACTAAAACGCCCGAAAAGCTCAAGCGCTTCGCCGCGGTTCAGGGTGATATTACTCTTTTGTTTGTGAGCGCACACATGCTGTTATAAGACTGTGCAGCTGAATTCTCTTGTGTCGAAAGGGGCTCGGTAAGCCCTCACAAACATTTGTAAAAACTCACTACAAAGGCCTAATTCGAGCACCAATATGGTGCTCGAATTGCGGTGAACTCCAGCCCTTGTCAGCGTGCCGCGTTAGCGTCGGCGACGGTCAGCGCCGTCATATTGACGATGCGTCGCACGGTTGCCGATGGCGTCAACACATGGACAGGTTTGGCTGCGCCAAGCAAGACCGGCCCGATCGCGATGCCGCCGCCGGCCGCCGTCTTGAGTAGGTTGTAGGAAATATTGGCAGCGTCGATATTGGGCAGCACCAGCAGATTGGCCTCGCCGCTGAGCGTGCTATGCGGCATCAGGTCTTTGCGATAGGCGGCGTCGAGCGCGGTGTCGCCGTGCATTTCGCCGTCCACTTCCAGCCAAGGCGCGGCATTGCGAATCAGGCCCAGCGCTTCACGCATCTTCAGCGCCGAGGGATGGTTGCTGGAGCCGAAATTGCTGTGCGAGAGCAGGGCCGCTTTGGGCCGCAGGCCAAAACGCATCATTTCTTCCGCCGCCATCACGGTGATTTCGGCCAATTGCTCGGCCGTTGGGTCGTAATTGACATGGGTGTCCACCAGCATCACTTGGCGGCCCGGCAGGATCAGACCGTTCATGCAGGCAAAGTTCTTGACGCCGGGGCGCTTGCCAATGACCTGGTCGATGTAGTGCAAATGCATGGCTGTGTTGCTCCAGGTGCCACACAGCATGCCGTCCACCTCGTCCTTGTGCAGCATCATGCAGCCGATCAACGTCAAGCGGCGGCGCATCTCGATCTTGGCCAACTGCGCCGTCACGCCCTTGCGGTCCGTCATGCGGTGATAGGTCTGCCAATAGTCGCGGTAGCGATGATCTTCTTCGACGTTGACGATGTCGTAGTCGCGGCCCTCTTGCAGGCGCAGACCGAAGCGCTCGCAGCGCTCGGCAATCACCGCAGGGCGCCCGATCAGGGTTGGCCGGGCCAGGCCTTCGTCAATCACCACTTGCACCGCGCGCAGCACGCGCTCTTCTTCGCCCTCGGCGTAGGCGACGCGCTTGTTCTTGGCGCGTTTGGCGACGTTGAAGATGGGCTTCATCGTCGTGCCGGAGGCGTAGACAAAGCTCTGCAGCTTCTCGCGGTAGGCTTCCATGTCCTTGATCGGGCGCTGAGCGACGCCCGCAGCGACGGCGGCTTGTGCCACCGCCGGTGCGATCTTCATCATCAGGCGCGGATCGAAGGGCTTGGGAATCAGATACTCAGGCCCAAAACTCAGGTTCACGCCGGCATAGGCCGCTGCCACCACCTCGCTCTGCTCGGCCTGTGCTAACTCCGCGATCGCGTGGACGGCGGCGATCTCCATCTCATCGGTGATCGTCGTCGCGCCGCAGTCCAATGCGCCTCGGAAGATGTAGGGGAAGCAGAGGACGTTGTTGACCTGATTCGGGTAATCGGTGCGGCCTGTGGCCATGATGACGTCGCTGCGCACCGCCTTGACTTCCTCGGGCGTGATCTCCGGCGTCGGATTGGCCAGCGCGAAAATCATGGGCCGCTCGGCCATCTTGGCCACCATCTCCGGCTTCATCACACCGCCGGCCGACAGGCCGAGGAAGATGTCCGCGCCTTCAATGGCTTGGCTGAGGCTGCGCATCTCGGTCTTTTGCGCAAAGCCGGCCTTGTCCGGGTCCATCAACTCGACTCGGCCTTCGTAAACGACGCCGGCCAGGTCGGTGACCCAGATGTTCTCTTTGGGCAGACCGAGTTTGACCAGCAGCCCTAAGCAGGCCAGCGCAGCTGCACCGGCGCCCGAAGTCACCAGCTTGACCTGTTTGATGTCCTTGCCGAGCACTTTGAGGCCATTCAAAAAGGCCGCGCCGACGACGATGGCCGTGCCATGCTGGTCATCATGGAAGACCGGGATTTTCATCCGCTCGCGCAGCTTGCGCTCGACATAAAAGCAGTCCGGCGCTTTGATGTCTTCCAGATTGATGCCGCCGAAGGTCGGCTCCAGCGAGGCGATGATATCGACCAGCTTGTCGAGGTCGCGCTCCTGGATCTCCAGGTCGAACACATCGATGCCGGCGAACTTCTTGAACAGCACGCCCTTGCCTTCCATCACCGGCTTGGAAGCCAGCGGGCCGATGTCGCCCAGGCCCAAGACGGCCGTGCCGTTGGTCACCACGGCGACCAAATTGCCGCGCGAGGTGTAGCGGAAGGCATTGGCCGGGTCGGCAACGATCTCCTCGCAAGCGGCGGCCACGCCGGGCGAATAAGCTAGCGCCAAGTCGCGCTGATTGACCAGTTGCTTGGTAGCGGCGATGGCAATCTTGCCCGGCGTCGGGAACTCGTGATACTCAAGCGCTGCTTGGCGAAACTGGGCGTTCTTTTGTTCAGACGTGGGCATGGGCAATTTCTCTTGGCGGGCCTGTGAAGTCTTGCTGGGCTCGATGTGCGAGCCATTGGATTGTAGGAGTGCGCATATTGACACTTTTACGCTGACAGCAAGTGTCAGCCCTTGGCGAGAGCGGGGCTATACGCGGAAATGCGTATTTGCGACCTCAACTTGCATAGCCCGTGCCGTACACCGGCGAGAATCCCCGCATGGGTGAATTCGATCTGATCAAGCGGTTTTTTGTGCGCGAGCAAGGCCAGACCGGCGTCGTGCTGGGCATAGGGGATGACTGTGCGGTGCTGGCGCCTACGCCGGGCATGCAATGGCTGGTGTCTACCGATATGCTGGTCGAAGGACGGCATTTTCTGTCGACTGTGGCGCCCGAGCGGCTCGGCCACAAAGCCTTGGCCGTCAACCTCAGCGACCTCGCCGCCTGTGGTGCTACGCCGCGTGCCTTCACCCTGGCCCTGGCGCTGCCGCGCGCCGATGCCAGTTGGCTCACGGGCTTCTCCAAAGGTTTGTTTGCCTTGGCCGATGCGCATGGCATCCATCTGGTTGGTGGTGATACCACCCAGGGCCCGCTCAACATCAGCATTACGGTGATGGGCGAGGCGCCGGCCGGCGCGGCCCTGCTGCGTAGCGGCGCCAAGCCCGGCGACGATGTTTATGTATCCGGCTCATTGGGTGATGCGCGGCTGGCGCTGGAAGTGTTTCGCGGCAGCATCAGTCTGCCCGGCGAACAGTTCGCACAAGTGCGGGCTGCGATGGAATGCCCTCAGCCGCGCGTGGCCCTGGGTCAGGCTTTGCGCGGTGTCGCCAGCAGCGCCGCTGATGTTTCGGATGGCTTGATCGGCGACCTCGGCCACATCTTGCAGCGCTCCGCCGTTGGCGCCAGCCTGGAGGTGGACCTGTTACCTTGCAGTGCCGTGCTGGCCGCCCAACCGCTGGCCTTGAAGCGTGAATGCGGTCTGGCCGGTGGCGACGACTATGAGTTGGTGTTCACGGCGGCGCCCGCGCAGCGCGCGGCCGTGCAAGGGGCCGCCGAGCAAAGCGCTACGCCGGTGATCCGGATCGGCCGCATCGAAGCCGCAGCCGGCTTGCGCCTGCTCGACGCCGAGGGTCAGGTCTTGTCACACCAATTCAGCAGCTTTGACCATTTCAAATCATGAGTGAATCCGCAACAGAGTCCACAGCGCCGCGCCGCGCCACTGCGCGCTTCATGCTGGGCCATCCAGCGCGTTGGATGGCCTTGGGCTTCGGCAGCGGCCTGTCTCCGAAGGCGCCCGGCACCGTAGGCACGCTCTGGGCCTGGCTCAGCTTTGTGCTGATCAACCCCTGGCTGAATGACGGCCAATGGGCGGCGCTGATCGTGGCCAGCACCTTGATTGGCTGGTGGGCCTGCACGCTGACGGCGCGCCATATGGCAACACCTGACCCCGGTGCGATCGTCTGGGACGAGATCGTCGCCTTCTGGCTGATCCTGTGGCTTGTTTCGCCGGTCGGTTTCTGGGGCCAGCTGATCGCGTTCGCGCTGTTCCGCTATTTCGATGCCGCCAAGCCGGGGCCGGTCGGCTGGGCTGATCAGTTGTTCAAGGGCGAGCGCGGCCGCCCGGTCGGCTGGGCGCAAGGTTGGGGCATTTTGTTCGATGATTTTGTCGCGGCAGGATGTACCCTTATGGTCATCGCGCTGTGGCGATTTTTCTGGGGGTGATGAGCATGCTATTTCCCGAAGAGCAAGAGTTGATCGATCGCATCGGCGTCGCCCTGACGCAGCGGCGCGAAAAAATGGGCACGGCCGAGTCCTGCACCGGCGGCCTGATCGCTGCGGCCTGCACCAGCTTGTCCGGCTCCAGCCAATGGTTCGAGCGCGGTGTGGTCACCTATAGCAATGAGTCCAAGACCGAGTTGCTGGGCGTGCCGGCGGCGCTGATTGGCCTGCACGGTTCGGTCAGCGGCGAGGTAGCGCTGCATATGGCGCGCGGCTTGCTGGCGCATGCCCCGATTGATTGGGCCTTGTCGGTCACCGGCATCGCCGGGCCGACGGGAGGCAGCGCCGACAAGCCCATAGGCACGGTCTGGCTGGCGCTGGTGCACGCGGGGTCACCGCCCAAAGTTTGGCGGGAGCTGTTTCCCGGCGACCGCCATGCGGTGCGCACAGCAACCCTGCGGGCCGGCTTGATGGCCTTGTGCGAGGCGGTGGAAGACAAAGACGAATGAGTCTGCTCTTGCTGGGGCGTTGGCTGCCGGCCGAGCGTGATCATTGGCTGCATCTGCTGCAAAGCGTCATGCCCGACGAGCAATGGCTGCTGGCACCGCCCGTCAATCCGGCGGAGGCCGCCGAGGTGGAGGTGGCGGTCGTTGCCAACCCCGAGCCGGGCAGTCTCGCCGGTCTGCCCAAGCTGCGCTTGATCCAGTCGCTATGGGCCGGAGTCGATAGGCTGCTGCAAGACCTGACTCTGCCGCCCGAGGTACCCTTGGCGCGCATGGTGGACCCCGCCATGAACGAATCGATGGCGCACACGGCCTTGTGGGCAGTGCTGTCGCTACACCGTGGTTTCTTCGAACTGCAAGCGCAGCAGGGGCGGGCCGAGTGGATAGCACCCCAACAGCCGCGCGCGAGCGAATGGCGGGTGCTGGTGCTGGGGCTTGGTGAGTTAGGCGGGCGCGTGGCGCAGTCTTTGGCGGCGCAAGGCTATGCCGTCAGCGGCTGGAGCCGCCGGCCTGCTCTCTTGACAGGCGTGCACACCCTCCACGGCGAGGCGGGCTTGGCCGAGGGGCTGGCGCAGGCCGATACCGTCGTCAACTTGTTGCCGCTGACCGAGCAAACGCGAGACTTCTTCGATGCATCCCGCTTCGAAGCGATGAAGCCCGGCGCCAGCCTTGTCAATCTGGCGCGTGGCGCCCATGTGTTGGAGGTCGAGCTCTTGGCGGCGCTGGATGGCGGGCGTCTGAGCCGAGCGGTGCTGGACGTGTTTCGCCAGGAGCCGCTGCCGGTCGATCATCCGTTTTGGCGGCACCCGCGCATCACCGTCTTGCCGCATTGCGCCGCGCAGACCGACCCGCGCAGCGCCGCCGCGGTGGTGCGGGCCAATGTGCTGGCCTTGCGGGCGGGTCAACCGCTGCAGCATCTGGTGCAGCGGCATCAAGGCTATTGAGGCGGTTCAGCTCTGCAGCGCCAGCCTAGGCCCGCGCGCGGCTGTGGTCTCCACCAGCATCAGCGCCAAACGGCGCAAGCCGGCCCAGGCGTCTTGTGGCCAGTCGGGGTGGCGCAAGCCTTTGACCAAGCCATCGCAGACCTGGGCGGCCGCTACCAAACGGGTCAAATCAGCCGCGTGCAGGCCCGGCACGATGCGCTCGAACAAGCGTTCTTTCGGCCCCCAGACGCGCGATTCGCGCATTGCCATCGGCAGCGGCTTGCCGGCGTCAACCGCATCGCGCACACGCTTGAGCGCGCGGATATCTTCTGAGAGGCTCCAGTGCACCAGCACGGCCGCCTCGCCCTCGGCCTCCAGGCCTTCCAGCATGCGCAAAACACGCGCGACCTGGCCGCCCAAGACCGCCTCACTGAGCTTGAAGACGTCGTAGCGCGCCACGTTCAAGACGGCCGACTCGATTTGCTCGAAACTCAGCTCGCCCTTGGGGTGCAGCAGCGCGAGTTTTTGCAGTTCCTGATGCGCGGCGAGCAGATTGCCCTCGACCCGATCGGCAAAAAACGCCAGCGTGCGCTGACCCATCTCGCCGTCCGCGACGCGCTGGCCTTGCGCCACCAGGCGCTGGGCGATCCACTGCGGCAGCGCGCGCCGCTCGACCGGGTCAACCCGCAGCGTCACGCCGGCGCCGTCCAGCGCGCTGAACCAAGCACTGCTGGTCTGCGTCTTGTCGAGTTTGGGCAGGCTGACCAGGGTCACCACATCTTCGGGCAGGCGCGCGCAATAACGCTGCAAGGCCTCGGAGCCGTCTTTGCCGGGCTTGCCGGACGGGATGCGGATTTCGATCAGCTGCCGGTCGGCAAACAGGCTCTGCGCCTGCGCCGCGCCGAGCACCTGAGCCCAGTCGAAATGGGCTCCGGCGACGGTGAAGACCTTGCGTTCGCTATAGCCTTGGGCGCGCGCCGCCGCGCGGATCGCATCGGCCGCTTCTTGAATCAAGAGCGGCTCGTCGCCATAGACGGTGTAGATCGGTCGCAGCCCTTTTGCGAGTTGGGGGGCGAGGGCTTCGGCGCGGAGCTGCATCTTGATGGGGCCTCAGCTAGGCAGGCGCACGGCGCCCAAGCGCCGCATCACCTGCGCAACCGCGTCGGACTGCATGGCGCGGTAAAGCTGGGCTTCTTCCTGCTCCTTGCCCAAGGCGTCGGTTTCGCGGAAGTTCATTTCGCGCACCATGCGCAGCTCGGTGCGCGGCAGCAGCAACTCTTCATTGGGCGTGCGCAGCATGAAGTCGAAGTTCAGGCGCAACTGCCACTCGCGCACTTGGCCAGCGGTCGTGGACACCACCGCCGAGCGTTCGCGCACATCCTTCAACACCACCAGCACCAGCTGCGCCTTGTTGGCGTCTTCCACCACCACCACCGAGGTGCGCGACAGCTGGCGGCGCAGCTCGGCCGCCATCGGTGAATCGGGCTTGATGCCGCTGATCGCCAGGCTCTGGAACAGCAGCTCGGGCTCACGCCGCGGCGCGAAGCCGCAGCCCGTCAGGCTAATGCCCAAAGCCAGCAAAAGATGTCGACGCTGCATAAGCCGCTTCAGACGACCAGATTGACCAAACGGCCCGGCACGACGATGACCTTCTTGGCCGGCTTGCCCTCGGAGAACTTGATGAAGTCCTCATTCGCCAAGGCGGCCGCTTCGATCGCAGCCTTGTCGGCGCCGGCCGGCACGCGGATCGCGCCGCGCAGCTTGCCGTTGACCTGCAGCATCAGCTCGATCTCGTCTTGCACCAGCGCCGCTTCATCAACCGATGGCCAGGCCGTGTCGAGCAGATCACCCAAAGCATCGCTAAAGCCGAGGTCTTGCCAGAGCGTATGCGCGATATGCGGGCAGGCCGGGTAAAGCAGGCGCAAGAGCACCGAGAAGCCTTCGCGCACGGCCGCGTCTTGGCCTTGCGACTTGAAGCCTTCCAAGGCGTTGAGCAACTTCATCGCGCCCGACACCACGGTGTTGTACTGCATGCGCTCGTAGTCATAGCTGACCTGCTTGAGCACCAGATGAACCTCGCGGCGCAGCGCCTTGCCGTCGCCGTTCAAAGCGGCGAAGTCGCGGCCGCCGGTCTTGATCGCCGCTTCTTGCTTGATGGCAAAAGCCCAGACCCGCTTGAGGAAGCGGTGCGCGCCTTCGACGCCGGCATCGTTCCATTCCAGCGTTTGCTCGGGCGGGGCGGCGAACATCACGAACAGGCGGGCGGTGTCGGCGCCGTATTGGTCGATCAAGGCCTGCGGGTCGACGCCATTGTTCTTGGACTTGGACATCGTCGTCAGCTCATACTCAAGCGGCAGGCCATCGGCCTTGAGCTTGCCGCCGACGATCTGGCCATGGGCGTTGAGTTCGACCTCGACCTCGTCTTCCCAGTAATAGTTCTTGCCCGCGTCGGCCGGCTTGCGCGAGAAGGCGCCCTTGAGCACCATGCCTTGGGTCAGCAGCTTGGTGAAGGGCTCGTCGATCTTGACCAGACCCAGATCGCGCATCACCTTGGTCCAGAAGCGCGCATAGAGCAAGTGCAGGATCGCGTGCTCGATGCCGCCGATGTACTGGTCCATGCCGGGGCTGCCATTGCCGGCGCCGCCCATCCAGTAGTCGGTGCCTGCGCCGACCATGGCGTCTTTGTTCTGTGCGTCGCAATAACGCATGAAATACCAGGACGAATCGACGAAGGTGTCCATCGTGTCGGTTTCGCGCTGCGCCGGCTTGCCGCATTGCGGGCAGGCGACGTTCAGAAAACCGGCATGCTTCTTGAGCGGGTTGCCGCTGCCGTCGGGGATGCATTCCTCCGGCAAGACGACCGGCAGATCCTTCTCGGGCACTGGCACCGCGCCACAGTCGGCGCAATGGATGATGGGAATCGGCGTGCCCCAGTAGCGCTGGCGGCTGATGCCCCAGTCGCGCAGGCGCCAGGTGGTTTTCAGCTCGCCCAGGCCCTTGGCGCCGACCAGCTCGGCGACCTTGGCTACGGCCTCTTTGCACGTCAGGCCGTCCAGTTCGCCGGAGTTGATGCAGACGGCGCGTTGCTTGTCGCCATACCAGTCAGCCCATTTGGCCAAGTCGTAGCTCTCGCCCTCGACCCCGACGACTTGCTTGATAGCCAGGCCGTACTTCTGTGCGAACTCGAAGTCACGTTCGTCATGCGCGGGCACGCCCATTACGGCGCCATCACCGTAGCCGATCAACACATAGTTGCCGATCCATACTTCGACCTGTGCGCCGGTAAGCGGGTGCGTTACGAACAGACCGGTGGGCTTGCCCTTTTTCTCTTGCGTGGCGAGTTCGGCTTCGGTCGTGCCGCCGCTCTTGCACTCAGCGATGAAGGCGCTCAACTCAGCATTGCCGGCGGCCGCATGCGTGGCCAGCGGATGCTCGGGCGCCACGGCGCAGAAGGTCACGCCCATGATGGTGTCGGCACGGGTCGTGAAGACATACATGCGGCCGTCCTGGATCAGCGCGCCGTCGGCGCCTTTGATCTGGTGCGGGAAGGCGAAGCGCACGCCTTCGCTCTTGCCGATCCAATTCTCCTGCATCAGGCGCACGCGCTCGGGCCAGCCGCTCAGATAGCTCTTGTGCGTCGGGTCTGCCACGGCGCCGAGCAACTCTTCGGCGTAGTTGACGATGTTCAGGTAGTAGCCGGGGATCTCGCGCTTTTCAACCGTGGCGCCGGAGCGCCAGCCTTTGCCGTCGATCACCTGCTCATTGGCCAGGACGGTCTGATCGATCGGATCCCAGTTGACGACTTGGGTGCGGCGCTCGGCGATGCCGGCGGCCAGCATCTTCAGGAACAGCCATTGGTTCCATTTGTAGTATTCGGGCGAGCAGGTGGCGATTTCGCGCGACCAGTCGATGGCCAGGCCCATCGATTGCATCTGCGACTTCATGTAGGCGATGTTGTCGTAGGTCCATTTGGCCGGCGGCACCGCGTTCTTGATCGCGGCGTTTTCGGCCGGGAGGCCGAAGGCGTCCCAGCCCATAGGCATCAACACGTTGTAGCCCTTCATGCGGAGTTGGCGCGCCAGCATGTCGTTGATCGTGTAGTTGCGCACATGGCCCATATGCAGTTTGCCGCTGGGGTAGGGCAGCATCGAGCATGCGTAGAACTTGGGCTTGGTTTGATCCTCGGTTACGCGGTAAGCGTCACGGGAATTCCAATATTGCCGCGCGGCGGCTTCGATCTCGTTAGGTGCGTACTTTTCGTTCATACGCAAATTGTAGGGGCAGGCCCGTGGCTGGCCGTGGGTACGGCAGCCTCAGGTCTTATTGCGGCGCTTCGGTGACGAAGGCGATGCGGCTCAAGCCGGCGGCTTGCACCCAGCCGATCAACTCGGCCACCTGGCCGTAAGGCACCTGTTTGTCCGCACGCAGTTGCACCTCAAGCTCTGCGTTGGCGCGGCCCAATTCGCCGATGCGCTGCCGAAATGTCTGCGCAGACAACTTTTCTTCGCCCAGGTAGAGCCCGCCATCCGGTGCCAAAGAGACGGCAATGAATTTGGGTGCATCGGACGGCGTCGCCGCTTCACTCTTGGGTAAGTCCAGTCGCAGCGAGGAGCTCATCAAGGGCGCAGCGATCATGAAGATCACCAGCAGCACCAACATGACGTCGATCAGCGGCGTCATGTTGATCTCGCCCATCGGTTTGGGTCGCTCGGTGCGCTCTAGCCTGCCGAATGCCATCTGGCTTAGTCCGCGATGCGGTCTTGTTCCAACATCTCGCGCAGATCATGCGCAAAGCCTTCCAACTCGGCCTCGCAGTCGCCGACCTGTTTGCCGAAGATGTTGTAGGCCAAGACGGCCGGAATCGCCACCGCCAAACCAGCCGCCGTCATGATCAAGGCCTCGCCAACCGGGCCGGAAATCTTCTCTATCGTGATATTGCCGCCGGCCGAGATGCTGACCAAGGCGTGGTAGATGCCCCAGACGGTGCCAAACAGGCCCACAAAGGGCGACACGCTGCCGATCGAGGCCAGCAGTACTTGGCCGAAGTGCAAGCGCCCCAGCACCCGGTGCAGCGCGTCGCGCAGGCGGCGGGTAAGACGTGATTCGCGCTTGCCCGCCGCTTCTAGCGTGCCACTGGGGGCGGCTTCGGTGGCAGCGTCCAGCAGCGGCAGCAAAACCGCCTCGGCATCAAATGCTTGTAGCGCCGCCCGGCCGGCAGCAATATCGGCAGCGGCCCAAAACGCCGGCACCGCCTGCGTCATGCCTTGACGGGTGCGGCGCAGCGTCCAGCTCTTCCAAAAAATCACGACCCAGGCGCTGACCGACATCGACAGCAGCAGCAAGGCGACCGCGCGGCCGACGTCGTCACTTTGGCTCCAGAATTCGCTGAATCCCGTCATGTCATTTACCTCGGCAAGCCCAGCACGTCGCTCATGTCGTACAGCCCGGCCGGGTGAGTGGCCAAGAAGCGGGCTGCCCGCAAGCTGCCTTGCGCATAAGTGACGCGGCTGCTGGACTTGTGGCTGATCTCGATGCGCTCGCCGGTGCCGGCAAACAGCACGGTGTGGTCGCCGACGATATCGCCGCCGCGCACGGTGGCAAAACCAATCGTGGACGGGTCGCGCTCGCCGGTGACGCCTTCGCGGCCGTAGACTGCGCATTCCTTCAGGTCGCGGCCCAGCGCAGCGGCGACCACCTCGCCCATTTGAAGCGCGGTGCCGCTCGGCGCATCGACCTTGTGGCGGTGGTGAGCTTCGATGATCTCGATGTCGTAGCCTTCGTTGAGCGAGCGGGCCGCCATGTCAAGCAAGCGCAGCACGACGTTGACGCCAATGCTCATATTGGGCGCCATCATGATGCCGATATGGCGCGCGTGTTCGCCGATCAAGGCCTTCTGAGCTGCGTCAAACCCGGTGGTGCCGATGACTGCCTTGACGCCCAACTCTCGGCAGACCGCCAAATGGGCCAGCGTGCCTTCGGGTTGGGTGAAGTCGATCAACACATCGGCGCCCTTCAGCGCGGCATGCAGATCGTCCGTCACCAGCACGCCGCTGCTGTGGCCCAAGAAGCCGCTGGCGTCCTGGCCCAGGGTTGGGCTGCCGGGGCGATCCAAGGCGCCGTGCAGTTGGCAATCAGCGCTGTTGACGACCGCTTCGATCAGCATGCGGCCCATGCGGCCCGAGCAGCCCGCGATGGCAATGCGCACAGTCATTTCGCGGCCTCCAGTGGCGGGAAGCTGCGCTGCGCACCCATCGTTTCTGCGGCAGGCGTGGCCGGTTTGACGGGTACGGGCAGGGCTTTGCGCTCTTCTTCGGTCAGCGCCAATTTGGGCGTGTCGCCGCGCAACTCGCGGGTGTTGATGGCGGTCACGAAGTCGTTCTCGGACGGTAGGTCCGGCGGCAAGTCGAGTTGCTTCAACACATCGCCGTCAAACCAGGCGACGACCAAGCGCTGCTGGGATTCGATGCCCTGGCGTCGGATCGTGAATACATAGTCCCAACGGTTTTCATGGAACACATCGGTCAGCAAGGGTGTGCCCAGCAGGTCGCGCACCTGCGCTCGGCTCATGCCTGGCTTGACCTTGGCAACCTGCTCCTTGGTCAGCACATTGCCTTGCACGATGTCCATGCGATAGGGGCGTACCAGGCCGAAAACCTTGTCGCCCGACACCGACGGGAAGCCAGAGCAAGCGGTCAGCAAAGTGGTCAAGGCAGCGGTCAGCGCAAGCAGACCCAGGCGAATTGGCGAGGCGGTTCTTGAATTCGGGTGCATGTGCGATTCTGTCGGGGCTGGGGCTGCTGGATAAAGCCGGAGCTGGCTATGATCGGCCCATTCTAGCGGCAGGCCCACGGTGGGCGACGCCCACCCCATCAAGCATGAACCGGACCGAAGAAATCAAGAACAGCGGGCTGAAGGCCACGTTGCCGCGTATCAAGATTTTGGAAATCTTCCAAAAGACCACGCAGCGCCATATGACCGCGGAGGATGTCTACAAGGCCTTGCTGACCGAGGATGCCGACATCGGTTTGGCCACCGTTTACCGCGTGTTGACGCAGTTTGAGCAAGCCGGCTTGCTGTCACGCAATCATTTCGAGTCTGGCAAATCGGTGTTCGAGCTCAATCAGGGCAATCATCACGACCATTTGGTCTGCCTGACTTGTGGGCGGGTCGAAGAGTTTTTCGATGCCGAAATCGAAGAGCGCCAGCATTCCATTGCACGCGCCCGCGGCTTTGATTTGCAAGAACATTCGCTGGCGCTGTATGCCAGCTGCATCAAGACGGATTGCCCGCACCGCAATAGCTAGGCTGGAAAACGTCCGCAATCTAGTTCCTGCTGACCCTTTTTGCGGGGTGCCGCGAAAGGGTCAACTCTCCGGCCTTTTTTGCGGAGTACCGCGAAAGGGTCAACTCTCGTCGAGTTGACCCTTTTCAATCGCGCGCTGATGGCGCTCAACGAACTCGCGGTAGGTGTCGATCCCGCGCAACTGCAGCACGGTGTTGCGTACGGCCGCCTCGACCAGCACCGCCAAGTTGCGCCCCGCGTCCACGGCGATGATGACCTTGCGGACGGGCGTGCTCATCACTTCCTCATACAGCGGCTCGTAGGGCAGGCGCTCGAAATCGCGCTCCATGGTTTCTTTGCGTACCAGGTGCACGATCAATTTGAGCCGCATCTTGCGGCGCACCGCGGTTTCACCAAAGATGGCCTTGATGTCCAGCAGGCCGATGCCGCGAACCTCCAGCAGGTTCAGCAGCAGTTCCGGGCAACGCCCTTCGATGGCTGTCTGCGAGATGCGGAACAAATCCACGGCATCGTCGGCCACCAGACCGTGGCCGCGGGAAATGAGCTCCAGCCCCAATTCGCTTTTGCCCAAGCCTGATTCGCCGGTCAGCAGCACGCCCAGGCCCAAAATGTCCATGAAGACGCCGTGACGGGTCGTGCGGTTGGCAAACAAATGGGCCAGATAGGCGCGCACCACGTCGATCACGTGGCCGGCCGGCTCGGCCGTCACAAACATCGGTATCTCGGCTCGGTCACACATGGCCACCAAGCGGTCCGGTGGCGATTGGTCATCGGCCACGATGAGAACCGGGGGTTCCAGGGTGACGATGCGGGAGATGCGCCGGTCCAACACCTCGCCGATGGCTTCGCTCAAATAGGCCACCTCACGACGACCGACGATCTGCACGCGGTAGGGGTGGATGTAGTTGAGGTAACCGACCAGATCGGCGGCAGAGTGTGCGTCGCGCACGGCGGCTTCGTCGAAGCGGCGTTCGGGGTGCGCGTGACCAGCAATCCACTCCCAACGCAGCGACTCCCGATGTTCTTCAAAGAGGCGGTCGGCGCTGATGGAGGTGGGTTTCACTGAATGTGGGTTCTCGGTCTTGGTTTGATCAGGCGACCGACTTGAGTGGCTGCCACGCAGCAATCAGGCCGTGCAGGGTGGCCGCGTCAGTCTCGGATTTGAGGCGCTCGCGCAAATCGCGATCCGACAGCATTTCGGCGATTTCCGACAGTATCTCCAGGTGCCGCTGGGTTGCGGCCTCGGGCACCAACAGGAAAATCAACAGGCCGACGGGCTCATCGTCCGGCGCGTCGAAGCCAATCGCTTGTTGAATTCGCAGAACCGCCGCGAGAGGGTTTTTCAGACCTTTGATGCGGCCATGGGGAATAGCCACGCCGTGACCGAGGCCTGTAGAGCCCAAGCGTTCGCGGGCAAACAGATTGTCGGCAACCAAGGCGCGCGAGATCGCATGGTGGTTCTCGAACAATAGCCCGGCCTGCTCGAAAACTCGTTTCTTGCTTGAGGCGTCCACATTCACCAGCACATTGCTGGTCGGGAGGATGGCGGCGAGACGGTTCATGGTGTCAAAGCGTCGATTCAGGCTTGCGACCTTGGGCGAAGCGCTCCTTCAATATCTAAGCGCTGAATTATAGAAAGCAAGGGAGATCATGGGGGCTTGATGCGCGTGTAGGGGTGAACATTCGCACATATCGCTGCTGCACAGCAACAAATTTTTGTAAATAGAGAAAGCTGACAGGGTGGTTTGCTTTCGGAATACAAAAAGGCGACCCGCAGGTCGCCTTGCTTGAGAGTTCAGGCCGACTCAGCCTGACCCTCGCTTATCGAATCAGGAATCCAAGCCCTGGCTGGGTGTTTCCAAGCGTTTGGCGGATGCGTGATGATGATTTTGCAGCCTGTCCTTGTGTCGGCAGACTTGCCGGTCCAACTTGTCCATCAATTGATCAATGGCGGCATAGAGATCTTCGGCAGCATGTTCAACGAAGATGTCGCGTCCCTTCACGTGCACGGTGACTTCGGCCTTTTGCCGACGTTCCTTTTCCTTTTGCTTCTCCACGGTGAGCAAGACGTTGATGTCAACGACTTGGTCAAAATGGCGGGTCACTCGGTCGAGCTTTGTAAGTACATACTCACGCAGAGACGGTGTTACTTCCAAATGGTGGCCACTGATTGTCAGGTTCATAAAGCCTCCTTTCACAAGGGGAAATCGAGAAGACAAAAAACAAAACACAAAGAACGAGTTGATTTATTGCTGGGTCGCTGGATTCGGCTTTGGGAGTGGATCGGTGAATTCAGTTTGCACCGGAAGAGCTTTCGTGACAAGTCCTTTACGAGTTTTGGAGTGCTCATAGTCCGTTCTACTTTGTCGCTGACAGATGAGCCGGTTTGTGTTGGGCGCAGTTTTTGCGGGTCAATCGTTTGATTTACAGCCAGTTTGAGTCACGGGCCGCGCCTGCTCGGTGATAATTGCGGCATTCCAGCTACGGAGCCTTTTCTTGGACAGCGATCACCCTAGGTGACCGTCCACACCATCGCCTGTCGGTCCAGATTGATGCAATCAGCCGATTGTCCGGAGTGAGACGGTCCCACCCCCCATCCACTCCCGGACGGCGAGCCCGTCCAGACTCAATGCGGCGCAATGGCGCTGGAGATCTGCATGCTGAATGTTTTCACGCTCGACAACGGCCGCCTGAAGGGCGGGCTTTTCCAAGAAGAAATTGAATCTGCCGAGGATTTGGCGCAATCGCGCCCGGTATGGGTTGATCTGGAGTTGCCCAGCGCCGAGGAAAAAGGCTGGATCAAGGATCGCTTCGGCCTGATCATCCCGGAAGACATCGTTGACGAAGACTTGGAAGAGTCGGCGCGTTTTTACGAAGAAGACAACGGCGAGTTGCACATCCGGTCGGACTTTTTGATCGATGACGATGCCAACACGCGCAATGTGCGCGTCGCCTTCATCCTGCACAACAACGTGCTGTTTTCGATCCATAACGAAGACTTGCCGGTGTTTCGCCTCTTGCGCCTGCGCGCAAGGCGCATCCCCGCCTTGATCGAAGACGCCAAGGATGTGCTGCTGAAGCTGTATGACGCCGACGCCGAATATTCGGCCGACATCCTGGAAGGCATTTACGACAAGCTGGAGACCGTCAGCGCGCGCGTGTTGAAGAAGGACGTCAATGATGCCGAGGCCGGCGAGGTGCTGTCGGCGATTGCGCGCGAGGAAGACTTGAACGGGCGCATCCGCCGTAACGTGATGGATACGCGGCGCGCCTTGAGTTTCATGATGCGCAGCCGCATGCTCAATGCCGAGCAGTTCGAGGAATCTAGGCAGATTCTGCGCGACATTGACTCGCTCGACTCGCACACCGCCTTCTTGTTCGACAAGATCAACTTCTTGATGGATGCGACCGTCGGTTTCATCAATATCAACCAGAACAAGATCATCAAGATCTTCTCGGTGGCCAGCGTTGCGCTGCTGCCGCCAACGCTGATTGCCAGCATCTACGGCATGAATTTCAAGTTCATGCCCGAACTGGACTACGCCTGGGGCTATCCCTTTGCGCTGGGTTTGATGGCGGCCTCGGTCGCGGCCCCCTTCATTTACTTCCACCGCAAGGGTTGGTTGCGTTGATTCGGCAGCCGCCGGTGATCAGACCTTTAGGCGGCGTTTGATCAAGCGCAGCAAACCGCCCAGCAGCGGCAGCTTCTCGTAGAACTCTTCGGCCGCGTCCCAATAGTCGCGGTGGTAGGCGATGCGACCGTCGGCGGCAAAGCGCAGGTGGCTGCTGCCGTGAATATGGCGCTGCTGCGTTTGGCCCTTGAGCCTGAAACTGAAGTCCCAGGTCAAAAAGCATTGCTGGTTTTGAACCAGACAGTCGAGTACCTCGAATCGCGGCGCGTCCAAGGCTTCAAACATATGGGCAAAGATGCGCTGCACACCGATCAGGTCGCGGACTTCGTTGAAGGGGTCTTTGAAGAAGGCCTGCTCGGTGTAGTGCCGGCCCATCCACTGGACATCGTCCGCGCTGAGTTGTTCAAAAAAGCGGATCGCGGCCGCGGCGCGCGGATCCGGTGGAGCTTCGGCGTGAGGATTCATGGTTGAATGAATTTTCTGATCACTGCAAAGTAAGCCCCATGACCCAACAGGCGCAGGGCCTTGAGCCATAAGGTGAATCTTTTGGGGAAGTGGATCTCGAATTTGCCCTGGCCCCAACCCTTGATGATGGCGGCCGCTGCGACGTCTGCGCTGATCAGGGCGGGCATCTTGAAGTCGTTCTGCGCGGTCAACGGTGTTTCGACAAAGCCCGGGTGTATGACCGACACACCGATGCCTTCCGAGGACAAATCCAGGTAAAGCGCCTCGGCCAAATGGCTCAGCGCGGCTTTTGAGGGGCCATATGCCAGTGACTTGGGCAGTCCACGGAAGCCCGCCACACTGGAGATGAGGCTGATATGTCCGCCGCAGCCTTGATGGGCTTGCAAAAGCAGTTGCGGCAGCAGGGCGTCGAGCAGATTGAGCGCGCCGACATAGTTGACTTCGATATGCCGCTTGGCCTCGACCAGCGAGTAGCGTTGCGCACTCATCGCCTGGTAATAGCCGGCGCAATAGACCGTCAGATCGATACGGCCGTGGCTACGCACCACCGACTTGGCCGCAGCCTTCAGCGCCTGCTCATCCAAGACATCCAGGGGCAGGCTCAGGCTGCCGGGATGATTTGCCGCGAATTGTTGCAGCAGATCGGCCTGGCGGGCCGACACGATCACGCGCGCGCCGGCCTGATGCAGGCTGTGCGCAAGGGCCTGGCCGATGCCGCTGGAGGCACCGACCAGCCAGACGATGCGGCCCTGCCAGTGGGTAATCTTGGGGTTCAGCGACATCGCAGGCTCAGAGCTTCTGGAAGGACAGCGTCACTTGGCCCAGCTCGAAGCCGAACTTGCTCATGCGTGCCTTGTTGAGCATCACCTTGTCGTCGATCAGGTACATCCAGTCGTCAAAATCGACCTCGTAGACCTTGCCGTCCACCGGCACCTTGAGCGTGTAACTCCAGCGCAGGGCGTTGCCGGCGGCCACGCCGGTGGCCGTACCGACCACATCGCCGGCCGTGCCGCTGTAGCGCCCGTCGCCCAGGTCCTTGATGGTCCAGACGCGCCGTTCCTTGGCGCCGTCGCTGTATTCGAAGTCTTCTTCCAGCACGCCGGTATCACCTTCCCAGCTTCCCTTGAGTTTGACGGTGAAGCGCCGCTTCACTTGGTCGCTGCGGTCGGTGAAGATGCCGTGGGCCTGCAAGGGACCGTTCAAATAGTTGCGCAGTTCCAGTTTGGGCGTTTCCTGCGCGTAATCGGCCGGACTGGGCGGTGCGGCGCAGGCGCTCAGCAAGAGGGCCAAAGCGCCGAATTTGAGAGCCCAGAAAAATTTGAACAGCAGCTTCATGTCAACTCCTCGGCGCCTTTGGGGCGTATCCAGAACAGGTACAGCAGGCCGGCGGCCAGCAATTTCAATACACAGGGCAATAGGCAATAGGCCAGCGTGAGTGCGCGCAAAGCATCGGCGTCGCGCCGGCCGGGGGCGTAGTCCAGCGCCTGCAGCAGCGGCAGACTCAAGCCGGCGGCCAGCGCCAGGTTGAGCTTGGTGGCCGCATTCCACCAGCCAAAGAAAGCGCCTTCGGCCCGCCCGCCATAGCCCGCCGCGTGCACCACGCGGGCCAACATGGCGCCAGGAATGGCCAAGTCGGCGCCGACGGCGAAGCCGCTGGCCACGCAGATCAAGGCAAAGGCCAGGCTATCACCGGCGCCCAAGGTGGCCGCCCAGGCAAAAGCCGCCACGGCTAACAGCATCGCCAAGCCCCAGCTGCGCGCCTGGCCTATGCGGGCCACCATGCGCAGCCACAGCGGCAAAGACAGCGCCGCCGCAATGAAGTACAGGCCCAGAAAGGCGCCTTCCCATTGCGGCGCTTGCAAGCGGTCTCGGACGAAAAACAGCAAGAGGCTGGCCGGTATCGCGGCCGCGATGCCGTTGAGCAGAAACACCGCCAGCAGCCGCCTGAACGCTGCCGACTCCCAGACTGGAACGGCTTCAACACTGGCTTCAAGCCGCAAAGCCGGCGCACGTGGGGCCAGGCGCAGCAACAACAGGCCCAGCAGCAGGGCCGCGCCCAGGGCTGCAGCCGTGACCGGTAGGCCGAGCAAACCCGGCAGCAAGCTGGCGCTGATCACGCCCGCAAGCGCGAAGCCCTCGCGCCAGGCGACCACCCTTGTCTGCTTGCCGGCCGAGCCGCCCAGGCGTGCGCCCCAGGCTTGGTGCATCACGCTCAGCAAGCTATAGCCAAGATAGGTGAGCATCAGAAAAGCGCCGCACCAGAGCAGCAAGGCGGTCTGCCCGCGCCAGGGCGGGAAGAACAGGCCCACAAAGCCCAGCAGCAAGAGCGTCGCGGCGGCCGCCATCAAGGGCATGACGCGGCTCGCGTGCTGATTCAGCCAGCGGTCACACAAGCGTCCGATCCAGGGGTCGATCAAGGCGTCGGCCAAGCGCGCGCCCAGCAGCAGCGCGCCCAGCAAGGCCAGCGGCATGCCGAATTCTTGGGCGTAATGGGCGGGCAGGGTGATGTACAGCGGCAAGGCCACAAAGGCCAGCGCGAAGCCGAGTGCGCCATAGCGCGCGCCGGCTGCGGGGCTCAGCGTCGGTTCAAGCACCACCGGCTGCGCTACCCAATAACTGCTTGCGCAGCTTGGGCTCGGACGTTTGCGGGGCCAGCCAGATGCCCATGAAGAGGCGGCTGAAGACCGGGTCTTTGATGCTGCGTTGCAGGCGGCCGTTGACGAAGAAATTAATGCCGGCGCCAGGTTCGTTGAGGCCGCTGATGCGGTCGCCCGCCTTGACGTCGGGGAATGCCGCCTCCATCTCGGCCAACCAGCGCTGGGCTTGTTCGCTGCCGATCTCGGATTGGCGGCGCATCTCGGTCAGCGAGCGTTTGGCGATCTCGGTGCCGCTCAAGCTGCGGGCGTATTCCAGCTCCAGTGCCAAAACCTGCTGCGGCCAGTTTTGCGCATCGACCGCGTCCTTGGCCCACAGCCGGATGTCGTAAATCAGTAGGCCGAAGAAGCGCATCTGCGCCTGCGCCAGCTGGCGCAAGTTCGCTAACTCCGGAGGCGCCGCCGACGCTGCTTCGCCGGGGCCTGCCAGACTGAATCGGGGTGTCAGTAAAGTCGAAGTTATGGCAGCGGCCCCGAGTTGGCATACGCGGCGGCGTTGCACGGCTAGTCCCTCACTAAAGTGAACTGCATCACATCGGTATTGCCGGCCGCGAAAGCGGCTTCGCAATAGGCCAGGTAGAACTCCCACAGGCGCAGGAAGCGGGTGTCAAAACCCTGCTCGCGCACGGCGCCCTCATGGCGCAAAAAGGCGTCGCGCCAAAGCTGCAAGGTGCGCGCGTAGTCTTGCCCAAAGGCGAGCTCATTGACGACCCGCAGGCCGGCTTTAGCCGCATGAGCGCGGAACTTGCTCGGGCTGGGCAACATGCCGCCGGGGAAGATGTATTGCTGGATGAAGTCGCTTGAGCGGCTGTAGCGATCAAACAAGTCATCGCGAATGGTGATGGTCTGGATGCAGGCGCGCCCGCCAGATTTGAGCTTGGCGTGCACGGTCTTGAAATAGCCATCCCAGTATTGCTGGCCGACGGCTTCGAACATTTCGATCGAAATCACCGCATCGAAGGCCGGGTCGGCGATGTCGCGGTAGTCCTGCAAGCGCAGGTCGGCTTTGGCGCTCAGCCCCGCATCCGCCATGCGACGCTGTGCCCAGGCCAGTTGTTCGCTGGACAAGGTGACGCCGGTCAGCGCCGCGCCAAAGTCGCGCGTGGCGGTCTCGGCCACCGCACCCCAGCCACAGCCGATTTCCAGCACCCGGTCGCCCGCTTGGACGCCGCATTCGCGCAAGGCGCGCTGCATCTTGGCCGTTTGCGCTTCGCTCAAGGATTGCTGGGCGCCAGCCTCGAACCAGGCGCTGGAGTAGTTCATGCTCGGGTCCAGCCAGAGCTTGTAGAAATCATTGCCGATGTCGTAATGGGCATGGATGTTCTTGCGGCTGCCGGCGCGGCTATTGCGCTTGAACAGGTGCCGAACGCGGTGCAGGGCCGCACCCCACCAGGAACCGAAGATCGCCTGGTCCAGACTGGCCCGGTTGCGGATGAACAGCTCCAGCAAGGCGCGCAGATCGGGCGTATTCCAGTGGCCGGCCACATAGCTTTCGGCGAAGCCGATATCACCCGAGCGCAGGCTGGCCGAGCAAACGGCCCAGTCGAGGATGCGAAAAGCCGCGCGCGGGCCATGGGTGTCGCCAAAGTGGGCGGTCGCGCCGTCCGGCATTTGCACATCCAGGCTGCCGTGGCGCAGATGCGAGAGGAGGCCGAACACGGTGCGGGCGGCCGCGGGCGCATCGTCGGGCAGGGCGAGGCGGTGTTTGAGGGTGGTGGAGTTCATACGGGGTATGGGCTCGTCAACGAGTCAACAGGGATTCGGGAGGGAGAGGCTTTGAGAAGAAAGGCACGCGCTTGATCCACAGCCGTAAGGCCTGCCAATGGATGCGTGCCAACACCAGCAAGCTCAGCGCCGGCACGGCGAAGAATGCCGCGCGAGCGCTGGCTTCGCTCAAGGCCTGTAGCTGGCCGCTGACGCTGGTCTGCAAGAGCAGCTCACCGTTGTCGTCTTCATGGTCCACGCGGGCAATGGTGCGCAGCCCGCCGGGGCCGCTGCTGTGCATGAAGCGAAAGCGATAACGGCCGGCCACCCGGCAAAACGGCGAGACATGAAACACCTTGCTCGCTTGCATTTCGCGCCCGAGGGCCAATTCAGGGCCTTGCAGCAAATAGTAGTGACGCTCGCCGAAAGTGTTGTTGACCTCGACGACGATGGCCGCCAACTCGCCGTTGGCGCGCTGGCAGTACCAAAAGCTGACCGGCTTGAAAGTGTGGCCGAGTACGCGTGGGTAGCAGTGCAGCCAAACCTCGCCGTCGGCGTCATGTACGCCTTCGCGCTGTAGCAGGGCATCCAGCCAGGCCAGGCAGTCGGGGCCGCCGTCGCCGTGGTCGGCATCGGCAAAACTCAACCAGCGGAGTGCCGCGAAGCGGGCATTGCGGTGCAGCGCCGGGCATGGCGAACGCCGCAGCGCACGCAGCGGCAGCATCAAAAAATAGCTGCGGTAGCTGAAACCATGCTGGGCCGGCTGCAAGCGCCGATGGCGCACTTGGCCGCGCCCAATCAGCGCTTGCTCGGGCCAGGCGGCGCTGCCGCTGGGCTGGCTGGCGGCGGGTTTCATGCGGTGCTCGCCGGGCCGGCGGGCTGTTGGGGCGCCTGCTGAGTCCAGCGCTCCAGCAATTGCTGGGCCACGCTCAGGCCGGAGAGCAGACCGTCTTCGTGAAAGCCGTAGCGTGTCCAGGCGCCGCAATACCAGACATGGCCTTCGCCCTGAATCAAGGGGAGGCGCGCCTGCGCGGCAACGGCCGGGCGATCAAAGACCGGGTGGGCGTAATCAAATTCGGCCAGGACCTGAGCCGGCGCCGGCTCCCGCACGGGGTTGAGCGACACCATCACCGCCTGCTTCCAAGGCAGCGGCTGCAGGCGGTTCAGCCAGTAATGCAGGCATACCGCACGCTGCTCGCTGCCGCTTTGTTGGCCGCCATGCTCATAGTTCCAAGCCGCCCAGGCGCGCTGTCGGCTCGGCATCAGCTGCGCGTCGGTATGCAGGACCGCGCGGTTCCGGTGGTAGGGAATAGCGCCTAGCACCTGCTGCTCGGCCTTGCTCGGCTCGGCAAGCATTCGCAGCGACTGGTCGCTGTGGCCGGCCATCACAACCTCGTCGAAGACTTCGACACCGCGAGCGCTGTGGATCTCCACCCCACCTTGCGCCAAGCGCCGCACCTGCTGCACCGGGCAGGACAGGCGGGCGTCGGCGATCCGGCTCAGCAGCTTTTCCACATAGTGTTTCGCCCCACCGCGCACGGTGTACCACTGCGGCCGGTTGGCGACCTGCAACAAGCCGTGGTTATGGCAAAACCGTATCAAGGTCGAGATCGGAAACTCCAGCATTTGCTGGGTCGGGCAAGACCAGATGCAGGCGACCATGGGCAGCAAATACCAATTCCTGAAGGCTTGGCCGAAGCCATGCTGTTGCAGGAAGTCGCCGATGGGTTGGGCCAGGGCGGCTTCACGACCTTGCTGGGCCAACTCAGTGCACAGGCGGTTAAAGCGCAGCAGGTCGGTCAACATGCCCCAAAAGGCCGGCCGCAGCAGGTTGGCGCGCTGAGCAAACACGCCGTTCAGATTGCTGCCACTCCACTCCAAGGGCTGATCCGGCACTTGCACCGAGAACGACATCTCGCTGGCGGCGACGTCAACGCCCAATTGCTTGAATAGCTCGATCAGCAGCGGATAAGTGCGCTCGTTGAAGACCAAAAAGCCGGTGTCAACGCCGTGGCGCTGGCCTTCCAGTTCGATGTCGACGGTATGCGTGTGACCGCCGAAATAGTCATTGGCCTCAAAGAGGCTGACGGTCGCCTGCGTACTCAGGGCCCAGGCCGCCGATAAGCCGGCAATGCCGGAGCCGATCACGGCGACGCGACGTTTTGGGCTGCTTCCGGGCGCTTGGACAGGTTGCGTGCACAGCTGGCTCAAAAAAGGCAGCAAGCCTTGCGCATGGCCGGCGCCGGTGGGCAGGGTTTCGCGTAATGCATTCACCCCGGAGTTGGGCAATGAAAAGGGGCTTGCGCTAGCGGCGCAAGCCCCTGGAATAAAAGTAGTCGCAAAGCGCCTCGCAGCCAACGAGGGAGGGAGGGAGGAGGAGGAAAACGGCTGCGAGATTTCTGCTCCACTGAGGGAGTGACTTTGCGACTGTAAGTGTGTCAATCCTATCGAAATTTCGAAAGAATTTCTCAAATTTTCTTGCGTTTGCAATTGTTTACAAAGCGCATTGAATGAATTCGTCATTAACAAATTGAACCGCGCAGGCAAGGCATTAGGGCCTGCCAAGCCTGGCAGTCCGCTGCTTTGTGCTTGCTTTGTGATTGCGAACGCTGCCATGGTTGGTCAGATGAAACTCAGGGTTTGGCCAACAAGCGTTCGACCTCGTCGGTGACGCTTTTGCTCAAGGGGTCGGTGGTGGACCAAAAGCTCACGACCTGTTGGCCGTCGCGCGAAATCAGATATTTGTGAAAGTTCCACTTCGGCGCGCTGCCGCTGATCTTGATCAGGTCGGCAAAGAGCGGGTTGGTGTCGGGCTTACCGCTCTTCACGACCGATTTTGCAAACATCGGGAACTTCACATTGAAGGTGTTTTCGCAAAACTCGGCGATTTCCTTGTTGCTGCCGGGCTCCTGGCTGCCGAAGTCGTTGGACGGGAAACCCAGCACCACCAAGCCTCGGTCGGCATAGCGTGCGGCCAAGGTCTCGAGCGCCTTGTACTGCGGAGTGAAGCCGCAGAAGCTGGCCGTGTTGACCACCATCACCACTTTGCCCGCATATTGACAAAGCGCCTGCGGTTTTTCGTCTTGCAGGCGGGGCATTTCACGCTGCAGCAGGGCCGGGCAGGCCGCGCTCACCGCTGGAGATGCGGGCGCGGGAGCAGCAAGGCAATTGCCGGCCGCTGCGCAAGCCAGCAAACCGGCGAGGGTGAGGCTGCTGATAGAGATGGGCCTGGAGATCATTTTCATCGTTTGTCCTAGTCAAATCTTTGACATGCAACTATATTAGGGCAGTATTTAGAAAATGTCCATCGTTTGTCTAGGACAAAGTTGAGGTAAGGGGCTTGCTATGTGGAATCTGAGTGAAATGTCCAGCGACGCTAAGCGTCAAGGGACGGTGGTGCAAGCGGTGGCGGCGTGAGCATTAGAAAAGCGATTGGAAAGCCGGCTGCTGCGGCCTCAAAGTTGGCTATGGCGCTGCCGGCAGCGTTGCAGGTGGAAATGCGGATGCCCGGGGCCAGCGAAGCAACGAACCTGGACCTGACGAGTCTGTTGGGCATCGCCGCCGTCGAGCGCGATACCGGCCTGAGCAAGGACACCTTGCGCGTTTGGGAGCGGCGTTATGGTTTCCCGCTGCCGCAGCGGGACGGTGCGGGCGACCGTGTTTACCCGCCCGATCAGGTGCAGCGCTTGCGGCTGCTCAAGCGCTTGCTCGACGGCGGTCACAGACCCGGCCATGTGGTGCCTGCGTCACTGCAGGCCCTAGAAGCCTTGCTGCAGAATAAGGAGGCGGGCCGTGCCGCGCTGTCCCAACGGGCGCAGCGCAAGGTGGCCAGCGCGTCCGCCGTGATGGCTCAGGCTGATCAAAGCGCCGAGAACCAGTTTTGCCTGCAACTGTTGCGCAGCCACAGGGTGGACGAGTTGCGCCTACACCTGGCACAAGCTTTGATGCGCCAAGGCTTGAGCAACTTTGTGCAGCATTGGGTTGCGCCCATGACCCGCTTGGTGGGTGAGCAATGGATGCGGGGCGAGTTGGAGGTGTTTGAGGAGCACATCTACACCGAATGCGTGCAGCAACTCTTGCGGCAGGCGGTGCAGAGTGTGCCCGCGCCTGGCAACAGCGGCCGGCCCCGGGTGCTGTTGACCACGTTGCCGGGTGAGCCGCATGGCTTGGGCCTGTTGATGGCGGAGGCCTTGCTGGTGCTTGATGCTTGCCAGTGCCTGTCCCTGGGGGTGCAAACCCCGGTGGATCAATTGCCGCTTGCCGCCGCCGCACATGGCAGCGATATCGTTGCCCTGAGTTTCAGCGGTCTGATGTCGGCCAGCATGGTGCGGCGCGGTCTGGCCGATCTGCGCGCCGCTTTGCCGTCGTCGATCGAGCTCTGGGCGGGCGGCAGCGCTTTGCTGCTGAAGCACCCGCTTAAATTGAAGGGCATCCAAATCATCACCGAATTGGCGGCCCTGCCGGCGGCCGTGGCGCGCTGGCGGGCGGCGCAAGCACAGCTCTGACCTGGCGCTTTAATGCGCGCGGCGACGGTACAGAATCACCAGCCCGAAGCCGAGGGCTGCCACCGCCAAACCGCCGATGAAATGCAGCGAAGCGGTTTGAGCCAAGGCCGCGCCTGCATCGGTGATGGCCCAAGTCGCGAAATGGCTGATGAACTGCGGCATCGCCTCTGGCAGGACCGAGCCGCTGCGCATCTGGTTGTCGGCATCCATCATGGCGCGGCTGGCGCCGTCGAATTGGGCGTGCAGCAAGTCCCAAACCACCGGATTGCCATACAGCTTGTCCAGCACATTGCCGCCGATCACGACCGCAGCGATGACGACAGGCGTGCCCCAGCGCTTCAGCCACGCCGATGCTGCCATCAAGATCATGAACATCGGCGAGAGCCACAAGGTGAACAAAACCGTGCCAAGAGCCAGCCTGGCCAGCCCGGCAGCGCCGGCCACCAGCAAGGCCCACCAAGACACATCCATCAGCGCGCCCACGCCCATCGTCCTGATCACGGCGGCCATCGACAGCAGCACGCCCATCGCCGCACCGATGCCTAGCGCCAGCAAGAACACGAACACGGTGTGCATCAAAACTGTGGCCAGAATGCTTTCGCTGTGGCTGCCCGGTAGCGACATCCAGAACTCGATGCTGCGATCTTGGGTGTCTCGACGCGCCAGCCCCGAGAGCTGGAATGAGGTGACCAAGAAGGTGATGCCGAAGACGACGAGCGTCGACATTGATATCACCGCTGCGGCCAGCAATGTCGGCGGCGGCAGATGCTCATCCAGTTGGATATGCCCAAAGGGCATTGCCACCAGCAGGATCAATGGCAGGCTCAACATCACGAGCAACCAGCCCAGATGGTGCTGCATCCACTCGCGCTGCAGCAAGGTCATAAATCTTGTCGAAAACATATCTTTCTCTCCTTGAAGCTCAAGCGGATTGGCGGGATTGCAGTTCTGGCTTGCGTGTCAGAGCCATGAACAGGTCAACCAGGCTGGGCCTGAAACGCTGGCCCAGTTCCGCCACGTGGGCCGGTGGCGCGCCATCAAACAGTGCAGCGGCGCGGCCTTGCTGGCGGTAGCGCAGCAGCGGATGGGCGTCGGCCACGGCGTCGGCGGCGGCAGCGTCATGCGACAGCGCTACAAAGCGCGAGTCCATTTCTTCCAGGCTGATATTCAAGACCAGCCGGCCTTCGTCCAACATCATCACGTCGCTGAGCAAGGTCTCGATCTCCTCGACCTGGTGGGTCGAAATCAGCACCGTGCGCTCGCCGTCGCACCATTCGTCGATCAGCATCTCGTAAAAGCTCTTGCGCGACATCACGTCCAAGCCCAGCGTCGGCTCGTCCAGAATCATCAGCTTGGTATCAATGGCGGCGATCAGGGCCAGGTGCAACTGTGTCACCATGCCCTTGGATAGGCTCTTGACCTTGTCGCGCGGGCCAACACTGGTGCGCTGCAAAAGCACGCGGGCGCGTTCGGCAGAAAAACGCGGCTGCAGCCCGCTCATCAAGGTGATCAGCTCGTCTACCCTGGCCCAGCGCGGCAGCACCGCCACGTCGGGGATATAGGACATCGATTGCAGCAACTCGTTGCGCTGATTGCGCGGGTCCAGACCCAGCACCTTCAGCGCGCCGGCGCCGGGAATCAAGCCGACCATGGCCTTCATCAGCGAGGTCTTGCCGGCGCCGTTGTGACCCAGCAAACCGATCACGCGGCCCTTGGGGATGGTAAAGCTGATGTTGTCAACGGCGATCTTGGCCTTGCTGCCCAGGCCGTAGCGAATGCTGAAATCGCGTGCTTCGATCAAGTGGCTCATTTCGTCTCCCAGTTCAAGTCGGATGCGCTCAGGCCCAGGCGCTGCAGTTTTTCGCGCAATAGCGGCCATTCGGTTTGTAAAAATTGTTCGCGCTCGCTTTGCCGCAAGCTCGCTCTGGCGCCGCTGCGTACAAACATGCCTAGCCCGCGGCGGCTCTCGACCAGGCCGTTGTCGACCAGGCTTTGCAGCGCGCGGCTGACCGTCAGCGGGTTGATCAAGTATTGGCTTGCCAGCTTGCGCACCGAGGGCATGGCATCGCCTTCGGGCGGTTGTCCGTCCAGCAACTGCACGGCCAAGCGGTCGGCCAGTTGCTGGTAGATGGGGGCGGTGTCGTTCCAGTTGTGCATATCAACGGAGCCTGAGGCCTGTGTGTTGCTGATGTAGCACACCATAACAAGCCACCGCTTGCGCCCCAAGCCGGGAGCGACAGTCTGCAGAAATTGGGTGATGAACCGGAGACCGCTCGTGTGACCTAGCCGCCCTGCGCCTTCAGCAGTGCGATGCGTTCTTGATCGGCCTTGCGGTCGGCCGCCACCTTCAATGCCGCCGGGCGTTCGCCGACCAGCTTGGCATAGGGCTTCCAGTCGATGCCGCCAGCGGCCAAGAGGTCTTCGCCCAGGACGGCCTTGCTGGCCATGGCCACCAAGGGCAGGCTGACCCAGGCGGCGCAGTCGGCCATTCCGAACTGCGCGCCGCCAACATAGGGGCCAAAGCGGGCCAGGCGCTTGAAGCCGGCAATATGCTGGATCAGCAATTTGCGCACCCGGGCCTTGGTCCCCTCGCTGACCGTGCCGCCGAAGAAGGCCTGGCCGTAAAGCTCGCGGGCGACCAGCTCCAGGTGCAGCTCGATGAAGGTGATCAGCTCGCGCTGCTTGGCCGCCTCGAAGGGGTCGGCCGGCAATAAGGCCGGGCTGGGGTAAGCGGCTTCGAGGTAATCCAGAATGACCTGACTCTCGCACAGCGAGCCTTGTGGCGTGCTGATGAAGGGCACCTTGCCGAGCGGGCTGCAGTTCAAGACCGCCTCCTCATGCGAGTGCGTCATTACCAATTCTTCTTCGAAGGGGATGCCCTTCTCCAGCAGGGCGAACTTGACCTTGTTGTAGTAATTGGAGAGTGAAAAACCGCAGAGCTGAATCATGGTTCGGCCTCCTGTGCAGGGATTGAAAAGAGGCCTGAGTCTACGGTGAGGGCGGCGGCGTATTTGTCGCCATGGCGCCAAGTCCGGCAGGCTCTTAGAGCCTGAGCCAATCGCTGACGCGCGGGTTGAAGAAGCCCGATTGCATATAGGCCTTGCGGATCACGCCTTGCTGGCGCAGCTGCTGCAGGCCTGTGTTGAGCGCTGCCTGCAGGTTCGCGCCATCTGGATGTATCTTGGAGATCAGGTAGTGGCGCGTGCCCTGCATACCGAGTTTGAGCCCGGGTATGGGCTGCAGGCGCACGGTGCCGACTTGCAGGCTCAGGTCGGGCGTGGCTTGGAATGGGGCCAACAAGAAGTCGGCTCGCCCGGCCGCGACCATTTTGGGCATCAACTCCCAGTTGGTGACATGTTGGGCGCGGATGCCAAGCCGTTTCAAATTGCGCCAGTCCACCAACCAGCTCTGATTGGACAAGGCGCTCAAGCCCTGCAGATCCTTCAGGCTCTTGGCACTCATGGCGCGGCTATTGCTTTCCACCGTGTAAAAGCCGGCCTCAAACTCGCCATCCCCAATCACCGCCTGACTGAGTTGCACGGAAGCCTCCGCGCCGCTGATGTCTTCGCTCCAATAGCTGGTGCTGCTGGAAACGACCTTGCCGCTGCCCAGTTCGCGCAACAGTCGCTCGACCGAGGGCATGTCTTGAAACTTCAAGGGGGCGCGCCAGCCGCCGCGGTGCAGGGCCTGGAAAAAGAGCGCGACTTCCACCACATCGCGACGCGAGTAAGGGCCGCTGAAATCGCTCAGCTGCAATACATCGCGCTGATTCAAAAAGCGTTGGTAGTCCGCCATCACATCGGCCGGCCCGGCCGCCAGCACCGCTGCCGGTTCGGCTTGAGCGTCCGAGGCCGCCAGACCGCTCATCAGCCCAGCCGGCAGGGCCGCAGCAGCCAAGCCAAGCCGCAGGCAATCGCGGCGTTTCAGTTCAGCAGTGGATGAAATCAAGGTAGACGAATACACGCGACTATTTTGCCTGCCGCTGCGGCCCTTGATTGACCAGAACAACCCCTATTGCCAGGGCTAGCAGCGCCAAAATCAGGCGCAGCGTGATTTGTTCCTGCAGGAGCAGGGCGCCCGCGAGCAGGCCGAACAGTGGCGTGGCCAAGGTAAAGGTGGCCAGCCGGGTGGCCGGGTAATGCCGCACCATCCAAAACCAAAGCAGATAACTGGCGAAGCTGACGACGACGGTCTGAAACAGCAGCAAGCCGCTCAGGCGCAGCGACCAAGCCGCCGGCCAGGCCTCGCCGCTCAGGGCAGCCGCCACGCACAGGCCCAGGCCCGAGACGGCCAGCTGATACAGCAGTGTCTTCTCGGCGCTGACCCGACTGAGTCTGCTGGCGCGAATCGTCAGCGTCGTGCCGCCCCAGAACAGCGCCGCCAACACGCCCAAGGCGTCACCCAGCCATTGCTGCGGATTGGCGGCGGCTTGGCCGAAGCCCTCCGAAAAGGCCCAGGCGACCGCAGCAAAGGCCAGCACCAGGCCACTGATCTGGCGCAGATTGAGGCGCTCGGACGCGGCAATAAACGGCATGCCCAGCGCCACCACAAAGGGGCTGAGATAGATGAATACCACCATGCGCGAGGCGCTGGTGTACTGCAGGCCGACAAAGACGCAGGCGAACTCCAGGCCGAACAGCAGGCCCGCCAGCAAGCCGCCGCGCAGACTGCCGTCGCGCTCGAACAGCTTGATGCCGCGCGCCACAGCCCAAGCCCAGACCAAGAGCGCCGCGCCACTGGAGCGCAAGCCAGCCTGCCAGAGTGGGCCAATCTCGCTCAAGCCGGCCTTGGCAGCGACCTGGTTCAGGCCCCATAAGGCGCAGCACAGCAAGAGGCTGCAAATGGCGACGCGGTCGAGATGAGTCTTGCGTAGTTCGGTCATGGCGGCATGATGCCCGCACTATTTAAGGCGGCGGGCCAGCCCCAGCAAGGCCAGGGCGCTCAGCGTACCCGCCAGCGCACCGGTCAGATGCGAAAAAGGCACGACGGCGATATCCCATTCGGCCAAGTGACGCATTGGCGCGCCCAAGGGCTGCTCTTGCCAGAGCTTGATGAGAAGCCCCAGGCTGACGCAGGCACCTATCAAGCGCTCGCGGCCCCGGCGGCTCAGCAGTTCCACCAGCACTACCGCCACGCCCGCATGCAGCACGCCCGAAAGGCCGCCGAAATGCAGCAAGCTCGGCTGCAGCAGCAGTGCCATTTGCGTCAGCGGCCAGGCAATGAACCAAGCCAGGGCGCAGCGGCTGGGCACGCGCGCGCCCCAGCCAAATAGCGTGACCACGGTGCAGGCGAGCAAATTGGCCCAAAGATGCTGCTGGCTCCAATGCACGAAGGCGCTGCTCCAGGCGCGCCAGGGCTGGCTGGCGGCGAGCTGAGGTTGCCAGTCCAGCGCCGCACTCGGGGCCAGCCATGCCAGCAGCGCGGCCAGGCCCAAGAAGACGCCAAAGCCGCTCCAGGCGTGACGCGCCACTTTCAGGCGAACACCGCCTGCCACAGCGCCAGCATGGCATCGCGGTGCAGGTCCAGACCGAGGGCGGCCAGATCCGCCGCTTCGACTGCCGTGGGCTGCTCATCCAGCCTGGCCTTGTGCTGGGCGCGGCGCAGCTCGCGGTAGGCATTGGCGGCCTTGCTGCCGACCCCGGCCGGCAGCAGACCCGCTGCTTCAGCCCGCTGCAGCAGCGCGATGGCACCCGCATTGGCGATCAAGGCCGGATGCTCGGCTGCATGGGCCAGCACCAGGTATTGCAGGGCAAACTCGGCGTCCATCATGCCGCCGGGGCTGTGCTTGACGTCGAACTTGCCGGCCCTGATGGGGTGGGCGGCGCGCACCTTGTCGCGCATGGCCTGAATCTCCTGGCGCAGCGCCGCATGGTCGCGCGGAGCGGTCAAGACATGGCGCCGCACCGCCTCGAAGCGCTCGGCCAGGGCGGGGTCGCCGGCGCAAAAGCGCGCCCGCGTGATGGCCTGATGCTCCCAGGTCCAGGCGGTATTGCTGCCGCGCCCGGTTTGGTACTTTTCGAAGGAAGCGAGCGAGGTCACCAACATGCCGGAGTTGCCATTCGGGCGCAGCGCGGTGTCGATGTCGAACAGCTCGCCGGCCGAGGTGCGCACGGTCAGCCAGGTGATCAGCTTGCGCACGAAGGCACCGTAGATTTCGGGCACCAGGTCTTTGTCCGCTTCGTCGCTGTCGTCGAACAAAAACACCACGTCCAGGTCGCCGCCATAGCCCAGCTCTTTGCCGCCGAGCTTGCCGTAGGCAATCACGGCAAAGCGCGGTGCAGGGCGATGCGCTTGCTTGAGCCGCGCCCAGGTCCAGTCAATCGTGCATTGCAAAATCGCATCGGCCAGCGCCGACAACTCATCGCCCGCCTCCTCGACAGTGATCTGCCCCTCGATATCACGCACCAGGGTGCGGAACACCTCCGCCTGATGGGCGCGCCTGAGGGTGTCGAGCAAGGCTTCTTCATGCGCCTCGCCGCCGCGCTCCCAGGCCGCGTGTCGCTCTTGCAGGTCTTGCAGGAACACGGCACCGTCAAAGCGGTCATGCTGCAGGCGGCTGTCGGCCAGCTCGTCGATGACGCCGGGGTGCAGCATCAAATAGCGCATCGGCCAGCGCGCCAAACCGAGCAAGCGCAGCAAGCGGCTTTGCACGGCCGGGCGCTCGACCAAAAGTGCCAGATAGCTTTCGCGCCGCAGCAAGGGCTCGATCCAATCGACAAAGCGCAGCGCCGCCGCCATGCTGCAGGCTTCGTCCCTTACCGCGACGGCAGCGCGGCCGACCAGCTTGGCCAGGCGCAGGCGCGATTCTTCGCGCAGGCTTTGCACGCGAGGCTGATCAGCCCAGCGCCGTACGGCGACGGCCAACTCGGTCGGCAGCTTGGCCAGAAACTCTTCCGAATCGACCGGCAGTGCCGGCCCATTGCAACTGCGGCAGCCATTGCCGCCGGCCTTGGGCGCTTGTCCGTCGTGCAAAAGCGAGTCGAACTCGTTGGCGACGATTTCGCGCACCTCGCCGAGGCGGTCAAGCAGCTCGCAGGAAATCCTTGTCCCTGCATCTTGGGCCTGGCCTGCTGCGCCATGCTTGCAAGCCAGGCCCATGCTGCGCGCGATCCACTTCAAGTCTTCATCATTGCTCGGCAGGCAGTGGGTTTGCTGATCGTCGAGGAACTGGATGCGGTGTTCGACCTGGCGCAAAAAGACATAGGCGGTGCTCAGCTTTTCGGCCGCTTCGGCCGTCATCAGGCCACGCTCGGCCAACCTGGCCAGCGCCTTGACGGTCGAGCGGGTACGGATTTCCGGGAACTGGCCACCGCGCACGACTTGCAGCAGTTGCACGGTGAACTCGATCTCGCGGATGCCGCCGCGCGAGAGCTTGACGTCATTGGCGCGCTCGGGCCGGCCGACGGCGCGCGAGCGCGCCTCATCGCGGATCTTGCGGTGCAATTGCCGTAGGCCTTCGAACACACCGTAGTCCAGATAGCGGCGGTAAACAAAAGGCGTCACGAGCGAGCGCAGGCCCAGGGCACGGCCCAGTTGTACGCTCTCCAGCGGCGCCACCACGCGGCTCTTCAGCCAGGCAAAACGTTCCCACTCGCGGCCCTGGACGAGGAAATATTCCTCCAGCATCGCCATGCTGACGGCGGCCGGGCCCGAGTTGCCGTTCGGCCGCAACGCCAGATCGACCCGGAAGACCTGGCCGTCATCGGTGACCTCGCCGATCAGCGCATAGAGCCTCTTGGCAACCAGGGCGAAGTACTCATGCGCCGAAATCGAGCCTTTGCCGCTCGAGTTTCCATCCGTGTGGCCGTCATCGTCATAGACGTAAATCAGGTCGATGTCGGAGGAGACATTGAGCTCGCGCGCGCCCAGCTTGCCCATGCCCAGCACCCAGAATTCGATCACCTCGCCGGCCTCGTTACGGGCCGCGCCGCTGAGCGCGTCTTGCTCGGCGCGGGCACTTTTGAGCGCCAGGCAAAGCGTCACCTCGGCCAAGCTGGTCATCACCTCGGTGATCTCATGCATGGCCGCACCGGCTTCAATATCCAGCACCGCCAGGCGCTCCAGCACCAGGTGGCGGGCCACACGCAGCGCCGGGCCTAGCGCGCGGCCGGCGGCCTGCAAGTCATGGATCAAGCGCTCGATCGCGGCCCGGTCCGGCCGGCCGGCCGGCAGCAAAGGCAGCTCGGCGGCGTAGCGGCGCCGAATTCTTTGCACAAATCGACTGTGTTCGGCCAATGCTGCAGGTGCAGTCTCGGGGACAATGAAAGAATCAATGGCTGTCATGGCTCGCTATGCTTGGTGTCTGCCCGGGGCCTTAGCGGCCAGCTTCCCACTACTCGAACTCTGTCTCACGGCTTGCTCCCCTTTTAATGTCAGTAAAGCCTTCTTCACTGCCCACGCGCCTGTTTTGGCTCAGACGACCCGGCCGTTGGCTGCGCAGCTTGATCAGCTGGGCCTTGGCCTTGCTTTTGCTGGCATGGGGCTTGGTGGTGGTGGCGTGGGGCGGCTTGCACTGGGTGATTCTGCCGCACATCGATGAGTGGCGTCCGGCAATGGAGCGCCATGCCTCACAGGCTTTGGGGGCAAGGGTGCGCATCGGCAGCATCAAGGTCACCTCGGGGGGCTGGATGCCGGCGATCGAGATGCGCGAGGTGCGCTTGCTCGACCCCAGCGGCCGCGAGGCGCTGCGCTTGCCCAAGGTGGCGGCGGCGCTGTCGGCGCGCTCGTTGCTGAGTCTGAATCTGCGCTTCGAGCAACTGTTGATCGACGCGCCGCAAGTCGAGGTGCGCCGCGACGCCAAGGGTCGCTTCTTTGTGGCGGGTTTGAGTGTTGACGAGGCGGTGCAGGCCGAGTCCACCGGCCTGGCCGAGGAATGGGCGGACTGGCTGCTGTCGCAACATGAGTTTGTGATCCTGAATGGCCGCGTGCGCTGGATCGACGAGCGCCGCGCCACGCAGGCGCTGGAGTTGTCGGACCTCAATCTGGTCTTGCGCAGCGGCGTGCGCCGTCACGAGCTACGTCTGGACGCGACACCGCCGCCGGAATGGGGTCAGCGTTTTGGCCTGCGCGGGCGCTTCACGCAAGCGCTGCTGGGACGGCCGAGTGATTTTCAGGGCTGGAGCGGCCAGCTCTATGCTGATTTGCCACGCGCCGATTTGCGCGAGCTGCGTCGCCATATCGATCTGCCCTTCGAGCTGAGCGAGGGTGACGGCGCCTTGCGCGCCTGGATAGACTTCAAGCAGGGCCAGCCGCAAGGCGTGACGAGCGATCTGGCCTTGCGTGCGGTCAAGCTGCGCCTGACACCGAAGGCCGATCAGCTCGATCTGGAACAAATTGAAGGACGCCTCCAGTTTATGCACGCCGCGCAGTCACTCAGCCTGCAGGCCAGCCAGCTCGGCTTTGTCAGCGGCGACGGCGTGATTTGGCCGCGTACGGATTGGAAGTTGGCCTTGCGCCTGCCCAAACCGGGCGCGGGCAATGCGGCGCAGGGCTTGCCTTTGGGCGGCGAGCTGTCGGCCGAACGGCTTGACCTGGCCTTGATGAGCCAGTTGGCACAGCGCCTGCCTTTTGACGAGCAAACCCATACCTGGTTGGCCGAGATGGCGCCGCAAGGGGTCTTGAGCCGGCTCAGCGCGAGCTGGGATGGTCCCTTGATGGACCCGCGCCGCTACCAAATCAAGGGCCGTCTTGAGGGCTTGCGCTTGGGCGGGCGCCGCCAGGGCTTGGAGCACATGGGACTGAGTGGCCTGACTCTGCAGCTCGATGCCAGCGAAAAAGGCGGTCAGGCGCAGCTGAGCATGGCCGATGGCTCGCTGGAGCTGCCGGGCTTGTTCCGCCAAGACCTGCCGCCCATTCAGCGTCTGAGCGCCAAGCTGGACTGGCGGATTGAAGCCGCGCCCAAGCAGCCGCCGCACTATGAGCTGCGCGTCAGTCGGCTGGAGCTGCTCAACCAAGATCTGCGCGGCGAGTTCGATGCGGTCTGGCGCAGCGGCAAGGCGGCCGGCCAAGGCCGCTTGCCGGGTTGGCTGGAGCTGAGCGGGCAGATCGAAAGAATCGATGCGGTCAAGATCCATCGCTATTTGCCGCTGGCCATCGGGGACCATGCGCTGGACTATGTGCGCGACGCTATTCGCGCCGGCGAGGCGCGAGCGATCAATGTCCGTTTGCGCGGCGAGTTGGCCAAGTTCCCTTTCGACGGCGAGCGTGAACGCGACGGCCAGTTCCGCATCACGACCCAGGCACGCGACATCGATTTGCTTTATGTGCCCGGCGTCGAGGGGCGGCCGTCCAATTGGCCGGCGCTGGAGCATGTCAATGCCGACCTGATATTCGAGCGCGGCGGCATGCAGATCAAGGGCGGCCGCGCCAAGGTGTTTGCCTATGAGCTCAGCGGCATCAAGGGCGGCATCAAGGACTTGCTGGTCAAGCACCGGCTTGAGATCGAGGGCCAGGGCAATGGGCCTGGCGCCGAGTTGCTGAAATTTGTGCGCCAGTCCCCGGTCAACGAGGCCAGCGGTGGTTTGCTGGCGGCCGCCACGGCCGGCGGTGCGGCCAACCTGAAGCTAAGTTTGAATCTGCCCTTGCAAGACATGGATAAGTCGGTCGTCAAGGGCGCCGTGCAACTGCTGGGCGGGGAGCTGCGGCTGCGGCCCGATCTGCCCTTGTTGACCAACACCCGCGGCAGCGTGGAGTTTGACCGTCAGGGCGTCAAACTGCAGGCGGTGCAGGCGCGTGCTTTTGGCGGTGAGCTGAGCGTCGAGGGCGGTAACCAGGCGGACGGTAGCCTGCGGTTCACGGCGACCGGCGTGGCCACCGCCGAAGCCTTGCAGCGTTCGCCCGAGCTGGGCGGCGTCGCCAAATTGGCGCAGGCAGCCAGCGGCCAGGCCAGCTACCGGCTGCAAGTCGGGCTGAATCAGGGTCAGGCGGATTTTTCCCTGACCAGCAATCTGCTCGGACTGGGCCTGGATCTGCCGGCGCCGCTGCGCAAGGAGGCCGCCAGCGCGCTGCCGCTGCGCCTTCTGCTCAAGCCCGACGTCAATCGCGACAGCAACCGGGATGAGCTGAGGCTCGAGTTGGGCAATCTCTTGCAAGCCCATTACCAGCGCGACCTGTCGGTCGAGCCGGCGCGGGTGCTGCGCGGCGCGCTGAGCGTGCAGGACAGCTTGCCCGGCCTGCCCAGCAGCGGCGTGCAGCTGCAGGCTAATCTGGACAAGGTCAATCTGGACGCCTGGAATAAGACCTTGCAGCGGCTGTGGGGGGCACCTGCAGCTTCAAACAGTGAGAACGGCTCGGGTGTTGTCGCAGCGCCAAGCTTGGGCGGCGCCTATATGCCCAGCCAAATTGTCTTGCGCGCCAATGAGTTGCATTTTTCAGGCCGCTCACTGACCAAGGTCGTGGCCGGCCTGACGCAGGCGCCAGCACCGGCCACAAACACCTGGCGCTGCACCATCGATGCCGTTCAAATGGCGGGCTATGTCGAGCTGCGAGGCGCCCAGCCCGGGCAGGCTGGGCGGGTGTTCGCAAGGCTGAGTCGTTTGTCTCTGCCGCATCAGGAGGCCGATGGCGTGGCGGAGGTGCTGGACAAGCAGCCAGGCAGCGTGCCTGATCTGGACATTGTCATCGAGGACTTTGAGCTGCGCGGCAAGCGTATGGGCCGGCTGGAAGTGGAGGCTCAGGCCAGCGGCCCGGCGCATGACTGGCGCTTGAGCAAGCTGCAGCTGAAGGCTCCGGATGCGATCCTCAATGCCACCGGCCAATGGCTCAAGGAACCCGGTCGGGCGCAACGCCGCACCCAGCTGGATTGGAAGTTAGAGCTGCTCGATGCCGGCGACATGCTGGAGCGCATGGGGCAGGGTCGGGTCTTGCGTGGCGGCAAGGGCCAGTTGACGGGGCAGCTGGGCTGGGCGGGCGAGCCACTGGCGCCTGATTTCGCCAGCATGAACGGGCAACTCCATGTGCAGCTGGAGTCGGGGCAATTCCTCAATGTCGAGCCCGGCGTGGGGCGCTTGATGGGGGTGCTGAGCCTGCAATCGCTGCCGCGGCGGTTTTTGTTTGACTTCCGCGACGTGTTCTCCGAAGGCTTTACCTTCGACGGCGTGAGCGGCGACGTCAAGATCACGCGCGGCGTGGCCAGTAGCAGCAATCTGCGCACGCGCGGCGTGCAGGCAACTGTCTTGGTGGATGGGCAAGCCGACCTGGCGGCCGAAACACAAAACCTGCGCGTGCTGGTGGTGCCCGAGTTCAACACCGGTGGCGCTTCGCTGGCCTATATAGCGATCAATCCGGCGATAGGATTGGGGACATTCTTGGCGCAGCTGGTCTTGAGCAAGCCCATCGCCGCCGCCAATACGCGTGAATTCCGCATTACCGGCAGCTGGGTGGACCCCAAGGTCGAGCGGGTCGAGCACCACAGCAATCTGTTTGAAACCGCGCCGGCGGTCGATGGCGCTTCAGCCGCCCATGCCGCATCAGCTGCAACATCCGCCAGCGCCCCTTGAGGAGAGTGATTGATGAAAGTTGCCGCCGTTCAAATGGTTTCCGGCCCCGATCTGGCCGTCAATCTGGCGCGTGCACGCCATTGGCTGGAGGAGGCTGCAGCCCAGGGCGCCGAGTTGGTGGCGCTGCCCGAGTATTTTTGTTTGATGGGCCTTGCCGACAGCGACAAGCTGGCGGTGGCCGAGCAGGGCGGCGACAGCCACGCGCCCATCCAGCACATGTTGAGCCAGGCTGCCGCTGAGCTGGGGCTGTGGCTAATTGGCGGCACGATTCCGCTGCACACGGTGCAGGCCGGGCGGGTCCGCAATGCCTGTTGCGTCTACGCGCCCGATGGCGCTGAAGCCGCGCGTTACGACAAGATGCATCTTTTTCGCTTTGACAATGGCAGCGAGAGCTATGACGAAGGCCGCGTGCTGGAGGCCGGTGACGCGCCGGTCGCGCTGCAGGCGGGGCCGCTGCGGGTGGCTTTGAGCGTTTGCTATGACCTGCGCTTCCCCGAGCTGTACCGCAGCCTGGGGCCTGTCGACCTGATCAGCGTGCCGGCTGCCTTCACCTATGTGACCGGTCAGGCCCACTGGGAATTGCTGTTGCGCGCACGAGCGGTCGAAAATCAGGCCTATGTCATCGCACCGGCGCAAGGCGGCCTGCATCAAAATGGCCGCAGGACCTGGGGCCATACGATGATCATCGATCCCTGGGGCGAGGTGCTGGCTTGTCTGCCCGAGGGCGAAGGTGTAGTGCTGGCCGAGCTGGATATGGCGCGTTTGGCTGCGGTGCGGCGCCAGTTGCCGGCGCTGCAGCATCGGCGGCTGTAGATCTCGGGCCGCAATTCTGGAAGGCTGATGCAATGACGAGGCGATTTCTATTCGGTTTAGGTTTGCTGATTGCCTTGGCTGGCTGCGGCACGGCCACCGATCCGCCCAGCATGGCGCTGAGCTCGCAAGACAGCTTGCAGATGCGCGGCTGGGTGCCCGATCGCTTGCGGGGCCAGATCCTGCTATCACCGGTCACCGGCGGCCAGCCGACCGGCAGCATGTGGGGCAGCAAGATCAGCAATCGTGCGCTGCAAGAGTCAATCGAGGAATCGCTGCGCGCCACCGGCATGTTGGCGCTGCGCCCTGGCACGGGCAACTATCAAATGGAAGTGCAATTGATCGAGTTGGAGCAGCCCATTGTCGGTCTGAACACCCGGGTGGCCGTGACCCTGGCCTACACGGTGGTTGAAAAACGCAGCGGAGCTGTGGTCTATCAGCGCCACTTGCGCAGCGCCTATGTGGCGGAATTCACCGCCGCCATGGTGGACCCGAACGAGCGCCTGCGTCTGGCCACCGAGGGCGCGGTGCGCAGCAATGTCAATTTGATGCTGCGTGACTTGATCGCCTTGGCGCTCAACTGACGAGTTAGCGCCGCCCGAACATCATCTGCCGCGCTAGCGCCTTTTTTAGCGGCGAGGCCGCCTGCAGCGCCGCCAAGGCCAAGCCTCGCGCAATCGGTAGCCCCGGCCAGCGCCAGGCAAAGCTGCGAGCCAGAAAGTCGGTGGTGGCGATCATGCTCCAGCGGTCCGGTGCGCGCTGCCATTCGACCCGGCGCAAAGCCGCTTCGATATTGCCCCCGGCGCGCAAGGCTTCCACCAGCGCATAGGCGTCGCGCAGGCCCAAGTTCAGGCCTTGGCCGGCGACCGGGTGCAGGGTCTGCGCGGCATTGCCGATGCGCACGATGCGGCCGTTGACCAGGCTGCGCTCGGCGTTCAACCCCAAGGCAAAGCATTTCAAGGGGCTGATCGCCTGCAGGGTGCCAACGCTGTCGGGCAACAAACTTTGCAGCACTGCCAGGCGCTGGCTGTCGCTCAGTTCGGCGATCTCGTCCTCGGCCTGCGCCATGCACCAGACCAGGGCCGCACGGCGCTCGCCTCCTTTGGGCGGCAGCGGCAACAGTGCCAGCGGGCCATTGCGCGTGAAGCGCTCATAGGCCGCGCCGGCTGGGCTGTCGGCCGCCAAGGTGAGCGTGCCGACCCAGGCGTTTTGCTGGTAATCATGCGTGATGGCTTTGCGCGCCTGCTCGGCAAACACGCCGCCCTCGGCCACCACGGCCAGATCAAATTGCTCGGCGATCTCGGCATCGATTTCCACCCCATCCGCCAAGGGCTTGAGCCCCCGAACGGGTGTGCCGAAGCGGCTGCTCAAGCGGGTCGGTTCCAGCGCGGCGCGGGCCAGCCAGCGTGCTTGCAAGGGCGCGACCAACTGGCCGTAGCTGATCACCGCTCCGAGCTCGCTAACGCCTTGCTCCGCCGCACTCAAGGCCACGGCCGGCGCTGCGGACGGGCCGAACAGCGGGTGCGTCAAGGTCGGCGGTGCTTGGCTGACCTCGACGGTCAAGATCGCCTGCGCCTGGCTCGCGTCCCAGGCTTGCAGACGTTGCAAGAGCTGCAGGCTGCCCAGCGCCAAGGCCAGGGTGCGCGGGTCGGCGGACACATCGCGGTCCAGCGGCCGGGCGTCAAACAAGGTGATCTGTGCCTGCGGCAACAACTGCGCGGCCAGCAAGGCCAAGGTCAAACCGGCCGGTCCGGCGCCGACCACGGCCAAGCGCAGCTGATTGGCGGTGGCGGCCGAGGCGGCGTCGGGTGGAGGGATTGTGCGCATAGCGTGTTGATCTCGTGGGGGCTGCTGCGGGCATTTGGCCCGCCACGAACTATAGCGGCCGGCCTGCTGTACGCTATGGCGATCAGCTTTGTCCACATCCGAAAGTACCCCATGCAATACCGTCGTTTGGGCCGCAGCGGCCTGCAAGTCTCCGAACTCTCTTTGGGCTCCTGGGTCACCTATCACAAGCAAGTCGACACCAAGGCGGCTGCCGAGATGTTGGCCGCCGCCTTTGACGCTGGCGTCAACTTCTTCGACAACGCCGAGGTCTATGCCCTGGGTCAGAGCGAAATTGTCATGGGCGAGGCTTTCAAGGCGCTGAAATGGCCGCGCCTGAATTACATCGTCTCGACCAAGTTTTTCTGGGGTTTGGGTGGCGAGGGCAATCCCGTCAACCGCAAGGACACGCTGAACCGCAAGTACCTGATGCAGGCGATTGACGGGTCCTTGAAGCGCATGCAACTCGATTTCATCGATCTGGTCTATTGCCACCGCCCCGACCCGCACACGCCGATCGAAGAAACCGTGCGCGCGATGAGCGACATGATCACGCAAGGCAAGGCGCTTTATTGGGGCACCAGCGAATGGTCGGCCAGCGATATCCGTGCCGCCTGGGAGATTGCCGAGCGCCACCACCTGCACAAGCCGGTGATGGAACAGCCGCAGTACAACCTCTTCCACCGCAGCAAGGTCGAGCAGGAATATGCCCGGCTGTATGAGGACCTTGGCTTGGGCCTGACCACCTGGAGCCCATTGGCCTCGGGGCTGTTGACCGGCAAGTACAAGGACGGCGTGCCGGCCGGCAGCCGCGGCGCGCTCGACAATATGAGTTGGATGGTCGAAGGCCTGACCGACAAGGCCAAGAATGCCGCGGTGACGCAGCTGGCCGCCGTGGCCGCCGATTTGGGTGGCAATGTCGCGCAGCTGGCGATCGCCTGGGCCAATCACAATCCGCGCGTCTCGACCGTTATTCTGGGCGCCAGCAAATTTGCGCAGCTGCAAGACAATCTTGGCGCGTTGACCTTGACGCCGAAGCTGACGCCCGAGGTGCTGGCACGCATCGACGCGATCACCTTGCCTTTGGCCAAATAATATATTGACCCAAGTCAAGCGGCGGGTTTCTTGGGGGCGAAGCCGTCACCCACTCATGTCATAGTGAGAAATGATTTGGCTTCGTCGATGTAGTGCCTTACTTCTGCTGACAATTGCGGCGCTGCCTTCCTTCGCGTTGATCGAGCCCTTGGCCGAGCCGCGCTTTGAGTCGGTGGGGGTCGACGCCATCCCGCGCGGCGTGGTGGCGTCGCTGGCGCAAGACCGGGCGGGCTTTATCTGGGTTGGCACCGGCGACGGCTTGGTGCGTTATGACGGCTATCGCTTTCGTCCTCAGGAGCGCGCCAGCAAGATCGCCACAGTTCGAAATCTGGGTTGGCTGCGCGCACTGCTGCCGGCCCGGGACGGGCGCTTGTGGATAGGCACCGAGACCGACGGTTTGGCGGTCTATGACCCCTTGACCGAGCAGGTCAGCAGCTTTCGCTTTGAGCATGAAGTGCATGAGGCGAGCGCGAACTCGGTGGAAAAGTTGGCGCCCTTGCCGACCATCCGGGCCTTGGCCGAGGATGTTGATGGCTCGATCTGGCTTGGCACGCTCGGCGGCGGCCTGTATCGCTTTGACCCTCGCACGCAAACTTTCAGCCACTTCCGGCACAGCGCCGCTGCCGGCAGCTTGGACGATGCACGGGTGCAATCGCTGCTGGTCGACGGTCAAGGCACGCTGTGGGTCGGGACTTGGTCGGGTTTGAGCCGTTTTGACAGGGCGAGCCAGCGCTTTGAGCCAGTGCTGCGAGGCTTGGCCGGGCAACGCGTGCAAGCGCTGCTGCAAGCGTCCAATGGGCAAATCTGGGCCGGTACACAGCGTGGCAGCTTGGCTGTGATGGACCCGCGAACCGGTCAGGGCAAGCTGCTTGACAATGATGAGCAAAGTGCGGGCGGGCCGACAGCCGGGCGTGGAGAAATCAATAGCTTGATCGAAGCGACGAGCGGCCAGATCTGGGTTGGCCATGCGGGCGGCATTGATGTGCACGACCTGCGCTCGCAGCGCTTGCAGCAAACCTTGCGGCATGACCCGCGCAAACCGGCCGGTTTGGCCGGCGACGAAGTGGTGAATTTGCTGGTCGACCGCGCCGGCTGGGTGTGGGCGGGAGGCTTTGGCATGGGCTTGCAGCGCCACAACCCAAACAATCACAGCATTTGGGTGCGCGGCGCCGGCACCGCTGTCGGCCTCGTTGGCGGGCCTGCAGCAGATCTTAAGAAAGCCGATGTGCGCAGCCTCTTGCCATTGAAGGATGGCGAATTTCTGGCCGCCGGGCATGATGGGCAAGTGGCGCGGTTTGACACTGGGCTGCGTGTGATTGGGGGCCTGCGGCCACAGCTGATGGCGTGCTCGAGCCAACTCAAAGAGTCCGCCGCACTCTCGCCCGCCGCTTTGCTGGAGGCTGCGCGCATCACCGCGATGGCCCAGATGCCGGATGGAAAAACCTGGTTGGGTGCGGAAGGCTTGCTTTATCAATTTGATGCGCAATATCGGCAGCTGCGCTGCTTGCATCTGGATGCCGGCAAGACCCGGCGATTGATGGCCGGCAGCGACGGCGCCTTATGGATCGGTGCTGACGATGGCCTGCATGTCTTGCGGCCTGGGGCCGCCAAAGTGCAGCGTTTGGCGCGGCCTGGCGGCCAGGCCCTAACGGGTGAAATACATGTGATGACCGAGGCGCCGGATCAGGCCATTTGGGTCGGCAGCATGCGCGGCTTGTTCCGGCTGGCGCCGGGCAGCGTGGAGTTGCAGCGAGTCACCTCGCCGGCCGGCGCTGAGTTGGCCAACCCGGTCGTACTCGGCCTTTTGTTCGACAGCAAGCAGACCTTGTGGGTGGACACCGCCGTGGCCGGCCTGCACCGTATGAAGGCCTGGGACGGCAAACAAGCCAGCTTTGAGCGCATCAGCGAGCGTCATGGCATTGTCAATCGGCCCTTCGGCGCGAATTTGCTGGAAGACGGGCGTGGTCGCATCTGGACCCAGATGAATGTCTATGACCCGGCCACCGATAGCTTGGACGAGCTGACCCCGACCGATGGCCTCGACATCGGCACCCCCTGGTTCTACTCTTATGCCAAGGCCTTGGACGGGCGCTTCCTGTTCGGCGGCAGCAAAGGCATCGCGGTGGTTTCGCCGGATCAATTTGATCGCTCGAACCATGCTCCGCCGCTCGTGGTCTCTGAGCTGCGCATCAATGGCGAGCGCCAGCAAGCGGGGCAGTTGCAGGACGGTTTGCGCCTGAGCCCGCAGCAACGCAGCTTCAGTCTAGAGTTTGCGGCGCTGGACTACAGCAACCCGGGCCGCAGCCGCTATGCCTATAAGTTAGAAGGCTTTGATCCGGACTGGATAGAGACCGGCGCCGACCTGCGCGTGGCCAGCTACAGCAATCTGAGTCCGGGCGACTATGTCTTGCGGGTGCGTGCGCACAACCGCAGCGGCGTCGCCAGCGAGCGGGAATTGGCTATTCCAGTGACGGTCTTGCCCACCTGGTGGCAGCAATGGTGGTTTCGCGTCGCGCTGCTGGCGCTGTTGGCCGCTGCGATTGCGGCGCTGGTGCACTCGCGCACGCGACTCTTGCGCCGGCGTCAAGTCTGGCTGGAGAACAAGGTGCGCGAGCGCACGGCGGAGCTGGAGGCATCCAGCTTGACCGACCCCTTGACAGGGCTGCGCAATCGGCGTTTTCTGGCGCAGCAGATCGAATCCGATGTCGCCTTGACTTTGCGTCGCCATGAAACGCCCAGGCAGGGCGCAGCCTTGGAGGATGGCGACCTGATCTTCTTCCTGGTCGACATTGACCATTTCAAGCAAATCAACGATGAGCTTGGCCATGCCGCCGGCGACGCAGTCTTGCGCCAAATTCGCGGTCGCCTGCAGCAAGTGTTTCGAGACAGCGACTACCTGGTGCGCTGGGGCGGCGAAGAGTTTTTGATCGTTGCGCGCGAGACTTCGCGCCTGCATGCGGCTGAACTGGCCGAGCGAGCCTGCCGGGCAATCGCCGATCAGCCCTTCAAGTTGGATGACGGCAGCTATTTGAGCAAGACCTGCTCGCTCGGTTTTGCCTGTTTCCCGCTGGCGCCTCGGGCGGCGCGGGCGGTGGACTGGAATACCACCGTCAATCTTGCCGATGCGGCGCTGTTGGCCGCCAAGCGCGCCGGCCGCAAGGGCTGGCTCGGCGTACTCAGCGCCGCCGGTGCCTCGGAGCAGAGCTTGACCGAGAGGTCACGCCAGCCCATGGCCGACTGGCTGGCCAGTGGCGAGTTGGAACTGGTCGGCTCAGCTTTGCAAGCTGTTCAAGCGCTCGACGGTACCCACATCGACCCAGCGGCCGCTCAGTAGCTCGGCCCCCAGCTTGTGGCGCCGGATCGCATCCTCTAGATACGGGCGCAAGGCTGCCTTGGCGCCGGGCTGAATGGTCTCAAACATGCGGCTGCGGAACAGTCCTACGCTGGCCCAGGTGTAGCGCTGTGAGGCTGTGTCGCTCAAGCCCAGGCCCTCGGCGCTGATGCCGAAGTCACCGTTGGGGTGGTGAGGGCTGTTGTGCGTCAGCCAGAGCAGGGCATCCAGATCGCGCTGCAAGAATTGCTCGGCGGCTTCGGGAGGGAAATGAAAGTCCGGCAAGAACACATCACCGGCGACAACCCAGAAGGCCTCATCGCCCTCGGCACATAACAGCGGCAATGCACGGGCAATGCCGCCGGCCGTCTCCAAGGCGCCGACCGGCTCGGCTGATTCGTCGCTGAAATGCAGACGCACGCCAAAGCGTGTGCCGTCACCCAAGGTGGCCGGAAACTGCTCGCTCAGCCAGGCGGTGTTGATGATGATGTCTTGTACGCCGGCGGCGGCCAGGGCCTCGATGTGGAATTCGATCAAGGGCTTGCCGCGCACGCACAGCAGCGGCTTGGGGGTGGTGTCGGTGAGCGGCCGCATGCGCTCACCGCGCCCGGCCGCGAGGATGATGGCTCGCATGGGGCGCGAGTCTAGAGCATCCGTTGCGCGGCCCGACATAAGCGGGGCCGCGCATATTGCTCGGCCTTAGCGCTTGGTCACCACCTTGACCGTGGCATTGGCCTTGCCGGCATCGACATAGCCGATCGCACCCGGCGTGCTGGCGACGAACTTGATGACCTCTTCGTCGCTGGCCAGTTCACGCGGTGGTTTGGCACCGCCGGTGAAGATCTGCCTTGCCCACAGCGCCTTCAGCTGCGAGGGGTTCTTCTTCAAAACCTTGTTGCCGAACTCTTCGCGCACCGGGCTGTCCTTGATGTCCACCGGCGTGGCTTCGGCACCACCGGAGAAAGTCTTGGTTTGGCCGAGGAAAATCTTGGTGATCTGCTCTTCGTCGATGGTGGCTGCATTGCTGGGGTGGACGATCACGGCCACATCGGCCGCCACGAGCGGCGCCGCGCCGGCCAACAGTACCAGGCTGAATACTTGATGTTTGAATAACATGATCTTTGCTCCAGCTTCAGAAGATCATGTCGTAGGAGACGGTCACCAGCTTGCGGTAGCTGTCGGTGCCGTCCAAAAAGTCCCAGCGGCTGCGGTCGACTTGAAGCTTGAGGCTGCTGCTGTCGTTCAATTGATAGCGCAGCGTGACGCCGATATTGCTGTCGGTCTCGACATGTTTAGACGCATCACCTGAGCTGAAGGCCTTCAATTGACTGATGGTGAGCATGGGCAGGAAATTGCCGATGCGGTAGCCGCCACCGATCATGTAGCCGCGGTAGCTGCCGCGCGCTGGGGTGCGGGTGACGCGCGAAAACTCGCTGCGGCCGACCCAGTTGTCGAGGTCAATATTGAAGGCCGCCGAGCTGAAGGTCTGCGGCGAAGACTCACCGTATACAGCCGGGTCCGGAGAGGTCTGCACCTTGCCCTCGGGCAGCCAGGCAACCGAGCGCTGTTTGGACTTGTTGTAGGAGAAGCGCGCGGTGAACCAGTCGCGATTGAGCTCCAAGTCAATGCCCATCATATTGTCCCAGCTGATGTCTTGGCGCTCGGGGCGCTCCAGCTTGCCGATCGGGTTGTCTTTGGAGTGTTCCTGGCCCGCGTAGGCATTGGACTTGACCGCCCAGCCGGCAATGTCATCGCGGTAGGTGATGTTGGCGCCGTTGTAGTTGACGACCGCCCAGCCGTACACATCCGGTGGTACACGCACCCAGTTGTAGGCAAAGCTGACATCCTGGAAGTCAGAGTAATAGAACAGTGGCAAGCGCTTGCGACCGGCCTGCAGCGTGAATTTGGGGCTCAAGTTGTAGCTCAGAAAAGCCCACTCGATATCCAGCTTGGCCTTCTCGGCGGCGTGGCGCGCCATCAACTGGCCGGTGAAGGAGAAGTCGGAAGTGAAGTTCACCGTGCCTTGCAGGCCGGCGCGCGACTCGGGCTTCAAGGTCCAGCTGGTTTCATAGACCGAGCCATGCGAGAAGTCGGCCACATAGCAGGACGGGCATTTGGACCAGGTGTCTGGGTTGGGGTAGCCGATGTTCAGGCCGCCGCCGCTGAAGACGCGCCCGGCGGTCACATTGGCGAAGCCGGAATAGCTGTAGTCAATCGCCGATGCCGAGCCGGCCGCGAGCAGCAGGGCAATGGCGGAACCGATTTTTGGCAGTTTGACAGCGTGAAGTTTTCTCATCTTCCGTCCTTTCGTGGTGGGCAGGCGCCATCCCAACAATGGCGCTCGTAGGACGGTATCGGCCCGGAGCGTGATTTCTTGAACGGTTTGTCTGGCCGTTTTTGCCTCAAGCATTCGGGCCGCGCACCGGCAGCCAGACCTTGAAGCAGCTGCCCGCGCCGGGGCTGGAAATCAGCTCGATGCGGCCACCATGCTTTTTGACGATGGAGAAGCTCAGCGACAAGCCCAAGCCCGTGCCTTGGCCGACCGGCTTGGTGGTGAAGAAGGGGTCAAAAATACGTCTTTGCACCTCGGCGCTCATACCGCAGCCGTTGTCTTGCACGCTGACACAGACGTGATCATCGACCTGTTCGGTGCTGAGCTTGATTTCGCCGCGCTGCGCGATCGCGTGCGCCGCGTTGATGATCAGGTTCATGAAGACCTGGTTGAGCTGGCCGGCCAGGCAGCGCACCAAGGGCAGGCGGCCGAAGTTGCATGTGACCTCGGCCTGGTATTTGATTTCGTGGCGCACGACATTGAGCGTGGAGGCCAGGCCTTGGTTCAGGTCAGCCTCTTGCCAGTCGGCCTGGTCGACGCGCGAGAAGTCCTTCAAGTCCTGCACGATCTTCTTAACCCGGCTCAGGCCTTCGTCGCTTTCCTTGAGCAACTGCGGCAAGTCCTCGTGGATGAACTCCAAATCGGCCTGCTCGGCCAGGGCCTTGATTTGGGCCAGCCGCGCGGCCGGCTGCGCGGACAGATCCATGCCGCTGTAGAGCGTCACCAACTGCAGCAAGGGCTCGACATAGCGGCGCAGCGTGCCGAGATTGGAGCTGACGAAGCCCACGGGGTTGTTGATCTCATGCGCGACCCCGGCGGCCAGCTGCCCGATCGAGGCCATCTTCTCGGACTGCAACAGCTGGTTCTGCGCTTCTTCCAGCCGGGCATGGGCTTGCTTGATGTCGCGGTAGTTGTTGACCAACTCGCGTTGCGCGCGCGTCACCTCGCTGCGGTCCTGCAGCAGCCACCAGACGCCCGAATGCAGGTCGGCCGGGTTGGCCGGATAGGCAATCAGCTGCACCCAGATGCGGTTGCCGCTGGCGGTCAGCATTTCCATCTCATGGATCAGCGACTGCCCCTTGCTCAACACCGGCGCGGCAATCTTCAGCAGCTCCTGGTAGGCCTGCGGGCTGCTGAAGAATTGCGTGGCCAGCAACTCGGCGGGGTCACTGGCGTCGAGCTCGAAAATCTCGGCGAACTTTTTGTTGCTGCGGATGATTTTGTGGCGGCTGCTGTAGAGGATACCGACCGAGGCGTTCTCCATGAAAGCGGCCAGTTCGCGGTGGCTGCGTGAGAGCTCGGCTGTGCGCTCCACCACCGTGCGCTCCAACTCGGCCTGATGCTGGCGCAATTGTTCTTCGGCCAGATGGCGCTCGGTCACGTCGAGCAGCGTGGCAATCGCGCCGACCACCTTGCCCTGCATATCGTAGAGCGGCGCTGCGGTACAGAAGATCCAGCGCCCGGCCTCGCCGAATTGGGGGAAGAAGTCCTCGGTTTCATAGGCGCGCAGCACCAGGCTGGAGGCGCGCAAATTGTCGCCGTAGAGGCGTTCGCGGGCTTCGGCCACCGAACCTTCAACGATCAGGTCCACCAAGAGCGGGCGCGCTTCAGCGTAGAAAGGCTTCCAGGCTTCGGTGCTGCCCACCACGTCGGAGGCCGCCACGCCGGTCAACTGGGCGCATGCCCCATTCCAATGCGTGATGCGGTGGTTTTTGTCGATCACAAAGGTCGGCACCGGGTTGTTTTCCAGGATCTGATGCATCACCTGCCCGACCTCCAGCAAGCTCATCTGCACATGGCGCATATCGCTCAAATCCTGGCAGCTCAGCAGCACCAGCTTGCCCTGCGCCGTGGCCAGGCCGCGCGCGGTGATTTCCAAAAAACGCACCGCGCCGGTGGCGGTCATGGCCTCGCATTCCAGCGTCGGCAAGGCCTCTTCTTGCTGCAAGCAGCGCTCACCATAGGCCTTCAGGTTTTCGACGTCGGCGTCATTGGCCCAGGCATAGTGCGGCAGGCTTTGCAGCTGCTCCAGGTCATAGCCCAAGAGGCGCAACATGGCCGGGTTGGCGTAGATGATCAGGCCGCCGCCATGCACCAGCAGGGGCGCACTGACGGCGTCCAGCGCCTGGCGCTGCAAGGCATCGAGTTCTTTTGTCCGTGGCGCGCCAAACGCGGCAAGCTTGGATGTGGCGCTGCTGACGTCTGGCGTGTGATGCGCTTGCATGCTGTGTCCCTGGCGATAGGTGCTTAGGCTGCTGCGCTAGCGACCGGGGCGGTTTGAGCAGGCTTTTTGCTCGCGCCGGCCGACTTAGGGTCCTGCGGCTTCTTGACGAAGAAGCTGAAGGGCTGCCCCAGCCGCTGCTCAAAATCCAGCACCTGTTTGATCACCGGTGGCGTGAAGCGGAAGGCTGCGGGCAGCAAGACATTGCCATGCGGGCTCAGCACCGGCCGGCTCAGCACCATGCCCGCCTTCAGCTGATCGGACGGCACTTCTATGTCCGCGCCGGCCTCGGCCGCCATTTCTTGCAAGACGGTGTCGAAGGCTTCTTGCACTGCCGCCTCTTGGCGGGTACCCAGGCCTTCGCGAATGGCAGCGGCGGCATCCTCGGTCGAGTAGACCTTCTCCGCCAAGCGCCCGGTGATCAGCGACTCGAAAGTGGCGGCCACCTGGATGATTTGGGCGCCCAGCGGCAGCTCCAGGCCTTGCAGCCCGTCGGGGAAGCCCTTGCCGTCGACCCGTTCATGCTGGGCGCGGATGATCACGGCCGTCTGGCGCAGCCGGCCCAGCGGCATCAGCGCTGCTTGTGCATGTTGCGGGTGCAGCTTGTATTGCTCGAACTCGTCGCCGGTCATCAGCGACACGGTCTTTTGCAAAAGATGGTCGGGCAGGCCTATCTTGCCGACTTCATGCAGCAAGCCGGCGTTGTAGATGTCGGTTACTTCGACGGCGCTCAGATCCATTTGCTCGGCCATGCGCCGGGCCAGCGTGGCTACCCGGTGGCCATGGCCGGCCACGCTGCCATCGCGCAGCTCCAGCAGGCCGGCAAACACGCTGATCGAGAGCGCGAAGTTCTCTTCCAACTGCAGATTGGCCGCGTTCAGCTGCTGGTTGGCTTTTTCCATCTGCGCATTGGCGGCGCCGAGCTGCACATTGGCGTCGGCCAGTTGGCCGTTGGATGCTTCGAGCTCCTGCGTGCGTGCCTTGACGCGCAGCTCTAACTCGTCATTGACGCCGTGCAGCTGTTGATTGGCGGTTTGCAACTGGCCATTGACCTCTTGCAGCTGGGTATTGGCCTCGTTCAGCTGGCCGTTGACCGATTGCAGCTGCAGGTTTTGTTCCTGGGTCAGCTTAACCAATTGGCGGTTTTCACGCTCCAGCCGGCTGCGGGTCAGGCCGTCGCTGACCGACAGCAAGATGTCCTGATCGTCCCAGGGCTTGGCGATATAGCGGTGGATCTCGCCGCGGTTGATGGCGCCTATGGTGGAGCTGATGTCGGCATAGCCGGTCAACATCACCCGTACGATTGCGGGCCAGCGCTGGCGCACCTGTTCCAGAAACTGCACGCCGTCCATCTCGGGCATGCGCATATCCGACACGACCAGATCGACCGACTCCAGCTCCAGCAGCGCCAAGCCGGCCGCCCCGCCTTCGGCCATCAAGACCTTGTAGCCTTGCGGGCGAAACAGGCGCCGCAAGGCGCTCAGGATGGAGGGTTCATCGTCGACGAACAAGATCGTGGCAATGGCGGCAGCTGGCGCAACTGCTGCTGTGGCGTCTGCTGCGGGCTGCGAGACGGTGGCAAGTTCTTCGCTCATGGCCTGTGGCTCCTTGACCGGCAGCGGCGTCAAAGAACGCCGCCGGGCCGACCGCAATGCTGGACTCTAGCTTGATCGCATTTGCTTGCAAGTGCGCAAGTGCAGCACATGGGCTGCGTGAGCAAACGCACGACATCGGCGAGAAAACACCGCGCCAACCGTCGCCAACCCTCGCAAAGCGGCCTTGCCTGCGAATCAGGGTCGGCTAGCTTGGCTGCGGGCCGGTCGCTGCGCCACCTCGCCGTTTGCGCCCATGCCCAGCAAAAACTCGCCCGCTTCCTGGCGAGCCGGCTGCAGGCGCTGCAGCTTGCTCAAGAGCTGCTTCGCCCTGACAGGGTCGCTGCCGGCCATTGCCTGGGCCATGCGCAACAGCGGGTCATAGGCCGGGCGGAAGTCCGGGCTGAGCTGCAAGACTTCGAACAAGGGCTGCTCCACCTGAGTCAGCATCGCGCGCAGATCGCTGCTGGGCTGAATATGGCGCCCGGCCTCGATGAACTGACGGCGCGCCTGCCAATAGGCGCTCAGGCGGGCGTCGCCGTCGCTGTCGCTGTCGGTGTTGGCGCCCTTGTGGGCGCTCAGCAAGTCTGCGGGCACTATGCTCAGCGCCGACAGCAGGTCCAGCAGCCGCTCACGCGGTGCCGAGTCGGGCGCGTAGGTGATGCGCGGCGCCAAGTGCGTGACGACCGGATGGTCGTCGGTATTGGCCTCCACATCGCCCGCAAAGGCTTTCAGGGCTGCCGGTCCGGCGACAAAGCTGCCCAAGAGTGCAAATTCGTCCTCGATGCCGAATTGCGCCGGTGGCCGCTTGAAGGCGGCCGCGTCCAGCCGCGCACGCGCCGCCGTCAGGCTGGTGAAGCCGCCGGCGCCATCAGTTTGGCGGCCAATCAAGCCGAGTACCGGTGTCTCCAGGCTGTTGTTGGCCAAGATGGCGCTCGCTGCGGGGTTGGCGATCAAAAAGGCCTGCACGATGCTGCGCAGGCTGGCCAGGTCCAGCTGATGCAGCGGCAGCCATTGGCAGAACAGGCCGCCAGGGGCCAGCCTCGCGCGCACCGCCTGAAAATGCTCGACCGTGTAGAGCGCGCCCGAGCCGCTGCGCGCCGGGTGGAAGTTGTCCGAGATGATGACGTCATAGTGCGTCGCTGCGGCTCTGACATAACGCCGTGCATCGGCGGCAATGAGTCGCAAATTTTCCTGGGGCTGGCCCTCGTTGAGGGTTTGGGTGAAATGTCCCGATGCGCTGATCACCTCGGGCAGCAGTTCCACCGCATCGACACGCAGCGACGGGTCTTGCGCGGCCGATGCGGCCGTCATGCCTGTCCCTAAGCCCAGGAACAAGGCCTGCTTGGGGGCAGGGTGCAGCAAGAGTGGCAACAAGGCTTGGCGGGCATCGAACCAGAGGCTGGAGCTGCTGCCTTCTTGCTGGCGGTTGTTGATGCGCAGGCGTGACACGCCCTGCGCGTCTTCGACCACGCTGACGGCGGCCATGGCACCCTCTTGGTAGCTGACGATGCGGCCGCCTTCGGGCACCTCGATAAAGGCCAGCTGCGGCGTCAGCAGCGCCAGCGCCAAGCAGGCGGCGGCGGGCACCAGCGTGATCGGGCGCAGCCAAGCCTTGCTTTGAATCAGCGCCAGATAGCCCAGCGGAATCAATAGCAAGGCCCACTTGATGCCCAGCAGCGGCGTCAGCAGCACGCCGAACAAGAGCGGTGCAAGCGCGGCGCCCAAGGTGTTGAAACCAATCGCGCGGCCGAAGCTCAAACCCGCCTGAGCGGCCTGTGCGCAGAGTTGGCTGAACAGCGCACCCATCACCAGCGTCGGCAAGGCAAACGCGGCCACGGCCAAGGCGGCTTCGACGGCCATCGCCGCCGCCATGCCGGGCCCAAAGGCGCTCAGCAGCATGGCGCGCAGCCCTTCGGCCGCCCACAGGCTGCCAGCACCCAAGAGGCATGCCAGCGCGAGGGCCGCGAGCAAGCGATCGGTGAGCCGGGCGCCGCCGTCTTCGGGGCGCAGCCGGCGCTGCCACATCTGCCAGAGCACCGCACCTGCGGCGGTGCCGATCAAGTAAACCGCCAGCAGCATGGCAAAGGTGTAGACCGTGTCCTCGGTGACCTGGCTGAGCAAGCGCACCACCATCACTTCATAGCCTATGCCCAGCAGGCCGGTCAGGGCCAGGCGCATCAGCAGGGCGCCTTGACCGGCGGGTGAGTCTTTTGATGCAAGATCGGCGCGGGCCAATGCGGGGCCGCGCAGCAGCAGCATGGCGCCGGCCGCGCACAGCAGATTGAGCAAGACGCACAAAACGGCTGTGCTGCTTAAGCCCAGCGTGGGAATGAGCCAGAAGGCGCTGGCCAGCACGCCCAAGACAGCGCCGGCGGTGTTGCTGGCATAGAGCGTAGCGATCGACCTGCCGGCGCTGCGCCACTGCGCCATCACGCGCTCCAGCGCAGGCAAGGTGGCCCCCATGGCGACGGTGGCCGGCAGCAGCAAGATGAAGCTGCCAGCGAAGGCGATCGTCCATTGCCAGGCCGGGCTGGGCCGCGCGCCGGTCAGCGTCAGCAGCGCGGCGCTGGCCGGCGCCATCAGCAGGATCAGCGCGACGCCCCAAGCGGCGATGATCAGCTCCATCGCCGCATACCAGCGCAGCGGATGGAGCGAGCGTTCGATGCGGGCACCCAGCCATAAGGCGCCCAGCGACAAGCCCCCAAAAAACGCCGCGATCACCGCCAGCACGGCAGCCGATTCATGGCCCAGCCAGAGCCCGGCCTGCTGGGTCCAGACGATTTGGTAGCCCAGGCCCGCAAAGCCCGAGGCCAGCATCAGGGCCAGGGCTGCGCCTTCACCTCGTTTGATCGCCATCATTTCAGCCGCTGAAGCTGACTTGGTAGCCCCAGGAATCGAGCCTGGCCGGAATCGCATTGAAGGCCAGCGTGATGCGTCGCTCGCCTTCGTTAGGCGGCACCGCATGCATCAGATAGCTGGGGAACAGCACCAGATCACCGGCCGCCGGATTGGGGCTGATCCACTTCTCGGCATTGAAGGGCCCGGTGGTGACGCCGGCATGGTCGTTCTTGAAGGAAAAATCGGTGCCGCCCGGCGACTTCATGAAGACGGTGCGTGAGGACTCGTGCGTCGGGGTCAGGTAGACCACGCCGGAGATAAAGCTGTTGGCATGGTTGTGCATGGCCTGGCGGCCGCCCTGGTCCAGCACATTGACCCACATTTCCTTCAGCGACCAGCCCATTTGCTCGCCGAACATCAGCGCGCCGAATTCGCTCAATTTGGGCGTTATCAAGGCAGCCGCGTCGACCAGCAAGGGGCTTTCGCTGGGCTTGAGCATGCGGGTGTGCGAGAGATTCGTCGAGGCATTGTTCTCTTGCTGCGCTTGCTGGCTGAAATGCAAGACCAAGGCGTTCACCAAGGCGGGCGGCAAGGCGCCCGGCGCGCGCAAAAAAGGCGTGGGGAAAAGGGGGCTGATTTCGGAGCTGGACATGTTCGGAGGCCAAAGGGGTCAGGCAAAGATCGTGGTGATGCGCAGCAAAGACCAGTAAGCAGCCATGGCGCCTATCATGTACAGCAGCACGGTGCGCGCCTTGGCGGCCCAAGGCCAGCGCGCCGTCAAGCGCCACAAAACATAGGCCGCAGCGACCGTCATCAACTGCCCGATCTCAACGCCGAGATTGAACGTTAGCAGCGCGATGAGCAGATGCTGATCCGGTAGGCCGATTTCTTTCAGCGCGCCGGCAAAACCCAGGCCATGCACCAGGCCGAACAAAAAGGCCACCAGCGCCGGCCAGCGCCGCGCGATCGTCTGGCGCGAGTGCAAGGCCTCGGCCGCGACCAGCACGATGGACAGCGCAATCGCCGCTTCCACCGGCGGCGGGCGCAATACCAGCCAACCTACGGCGCTGCTGGCCAAGGTCAGGCTGTGGGCGAGCGTGAAGGCGCTGATGGTCCAGATCAGACGGCGATTGAAGCCCACCAGCATCAGCATCGCGATCACGAACAGGAGGTGATCGACGCCGGCCAGGATGTGTTCGACGCCCAGCAAGGTGTAGGCGCGGGCGATCTCGCCCATGCCGCGTTGGTCATCGGCCGAGCCGAAGAGCTGCACGCTGGGCTGGCCGGCGGTCAGGGTGTAGACGCGGGTCTGGCCATCGAGCCAGAAGACCTTGACCATCACCGCCGAATAGGCCTGACCCACACCGTCCATCGCCATGCGCCCGCTCAGGCCGGCGGCGCCGCAGTGCAAGACATTGCCTTCGACTTCGCAGTTGTCGGGCCACACCGGCTTGAGCACCTCGGCCGGCGCGCGCTTTTCGCTGGCCGTCCATTGCCAGAAGAATTCGCCGCGCGCCATCTCGCGCAGCTGCATCTCGGCCATGCTCATTTCATGCGCTTGAGCCGCGCCCGGCAGCAAAGCCAGCAGCATCAAGCCGGCCAGCAGATTTTTGAACAAGCGCAGCATCATGGCTTGCTGGCCTCGCCCGATTCGATCACCTTGTACTTTTTAGTCAGGGCGCGCACGGCGGCGCTGCGCTGTTCGGCCATGGTGGCGTCGGTCCAGTCAGGCAGCACCACGCCGCGCAGGGCCTCGAAGTTCGCCGGTTTGGCCGGGCTGATAGCTTCCAGGCGCATTGCGCGCCAGCCTTCGCGAGTCGACAGGGCGCGCCATTCGCCGGGTGGCAAGGCTTCCAGTGCCTTGGCAAATTCGGGCCCATAGCTCTGCACGATATTGCTGTGTGGCCGGCCCTTGAAGACCCGCAGGCCGGCCTTGGCGTCACCCGGCGTACCGCCATTCAACTCGGTGACAAAGGCGCGCACGGCCGCTTCCGAGTTGTCGCCCGACAGGGCGGCTTCTTGAAAGTCAAAGCGCGCTGGCTCATCGTATTTGGCGCGGTTTTTCTCGAACCAGGCGCGCAGCATCTTGTCGTCAACGGCGGGCAATTTGGTGTTGGCGTCCAGCACGCTGAGTGCCTTGAAGATCACGCGCTCGCGAATGGCGCTGTCGCCCCGGTCCACTTGCAGCGCCAAGCCTTCGCGGTAAAGCACCTCGTTGTCGAGCCAGACCTGGCGCAGAGCCTTCAACTCTTGCTCATTGGGTTCGCGACCGCGCGCAGCGGCGAACACCTGTTTGGCCTCGGCATCAACCGCCGCGCCGACGACGATCTTGCGCGGGTCGTCTGAGCGGCCGACCAAAACGTGGTCGACGGCAAACAAAAGTGCGCCCAAGACCAGGAAATGCAGCAGCGGTTCGCGCAGCCAAGCCGGGCTAGCTTGGTTGGCCGGGCTGGCGGGGCGGGCGTTGAGTCCAGCGAACGAGGGGGTGTTGGGGGATGTGGACATGGGGTCAGGTTCCGGCCCAGCGAGTGCGCGCAGGAGGCCAAGGGGCAGCAAAGCCGAGAATCTTATGACGCGTGCATGTCAGGATAAAGACGCTCGCCGAATGGACTACAGGCGTCGGTTGAAAACAAAAAAAGGGCGCCATGCCTTGCCGCATGGCGCCCTTCAAGCGAGGCTTGTCAGTAAGGGATTACTTGACGCCGGCCACCACAGTGGATCCGTTCACTTGCACATAGATCGGGTTGCTGTAGAACCACAGATCAGACCAGGCTGCGACGTCGTTGGCGACCATCTTCTGGCCGCTCACGACCGGCAGATGCGATGGGCAGCCATCAAACTCGGTCGTGCCCACGGTGGTGCAAGCAATCTTCAGCTTGGCAGGTGTGCGGGCATTGGTGTGGATGTCGGCCAGCGGGTTGCCATTGGCGTCGGTCTCGAAAGGCACGGACGCTGGCAGATTGCTGCCGCGCAGACGCACATATTGCGAGGCCTGCACCGCTGGGATGCGGTAAGTCATCTTCAGGAACTCGCTGTTGTCAACGCCCGAAGCCACTGCCGTCCAAGCCGAGCCACCGTTGCCGCTGAAGGTCTTGATCACAGCGGCCGTGGTGTTCTTGGCGGCGGCAGGCACCGTGGCTAGATCAGGGTTGGCCAACCAGGTGTTGGGCCACTGACCGGCGTAGTCGGAAGCGCCCGGCGTCTTGTAGCCGCTGACCATGCCGCGCACCAGATCGATGTGATCCAGCACAGGCTTGTTCAGCGCCTGGGTGATGCCGACTTGCTTCAGCGAGGGGTTGGGGAAGGTGTAAGGCGAGTAGTTCGTACCGGCCGGGTCACGCACCACCACGGTCACGATGATCTCGGCGCCTGGGCGCACGACCAGCTTTTCGCCCATGGTGGCGCAGCCGCTCGCTTCGACAGCGCGGTTGTTGGTGGCGGCTGCCACAGCCAAGGCTTCGACCTGTGCATTCGTGCGCGCGGCAGGGCCGGCGTAAGAAGCGCAAGCGACGAAGGCCAGGCGGTCAATCAGCTGGCCGCTGGAGGCAAAGTTATTGCCACTGCGCAAGCCGTCAACAATCGTTTGTGGACGCAGCTTGTCGGCGCCGTTGCGCACCAGGGTGTAGTTGCGCTGATATTCACCGGGGTAGAAGTCTTGCGTCGAGCGGCGGTCATCCGGGCCGAACGAGCCACGGTTGTGCCAGTCGGACGAAGCGAAGAACCAGAAGTTGCGGCCTTCGCCGAGCAAGGCGTCCCAGACGCCGCCGACTTGGGCGCCGTAAACGCCGGTGCCGCCCCAGGTCGTGCCGCCAACCGAGTCCACCATCACGCCGCCGATGTTGTTGCGGCCTGGGTAGTACTCACCGCGATCCGACGAAGCGCCGTGACCGGGTTGAGTTTCGAAGCCGAAGGCGATAGCTGGGCCTGCATTGTTGAAGTTGCGCAGATGCTCAACGTTGAAGCCGTTGTTGCCGTCCGGGTTGAAGGGGCCGGCACGTTCCAAGTGGGCGGGCACGTAGTAGCTGCCGTTGGCGTGGTTTTGGGCCATCCACTTGATGGCTTCAACCGTCTTCATATGGCCGCGGTTGCCGGTGCCAGCGCCGCCGGCGGGCATCAGCTTCTGGGCTGCTGCGTTCCAGCTTGGATCGGCGGCGTTCAAGCTACCGGGAACAGCGCAGTTCCAGTTATTGCCGCTGCTTGAACCGGTGACGTTGCCGCGGCTCTTGTCGGTGTCGCCACGGTCAAAGCAGTACGACCATTGGGCCAGCGCGTTGGCATTGCCAAGCGCGGTGTAGCCAGGGGTATTGGGCAGCGTGGCGCCGTCCAAGCCGGCAGGCATCTGGCCGGTGATGATGCTCATCGAGCTGTGCTCGTGGCCGGCAACGACCGACTCCAGGCCCAGGAACATCGGCTGGTTCTTCAGCGCTGCCAAGTATTCCACCAGCGGGTACTGGAACTCTTGCAGCGACTGCCAGCGCCACATATTGCCGTTGCCGGCCACGCCGCCACCGTCGCCCTTGATGGCGGCACCGCCAACGCTTTTGGCCCAGGTTGTGCTCGGGCCCGTGCCGGCCACATAAGGGTAGGCAGGCGTGCTCAGCGAGGCGTCTTCAGCCAAGGTGCAGTTGCGGTTGCCGTTGCCGCCGTGACCGGCTTGGACGAACCAGTCCAGACCGAAGGTGCCGTCGGACTTGTCGGTGACCTTCTTGACCAGCTTTTGCATCGAGATCGAGCCGTCCGAGCAGGTGGTGTGGTTGTGGAAGTCACCTGCGACATATTGACCGGCCGCTTTGCCGGCGGGGGCGGCAGTGACAGCGCTGGCAGTGCTAGGAACGATGGCGATGGCCGCGAGCGCCGCGAGGGCGAGCTGGCTCTTGCTGAAACCGAATTTCATGGATGCAACTCCTGATTGTTCTGATGGAGGGGTGGAGGGAAGGGCGGGGTAAAAGCCTGTCAAGGATCTGCCGGTGTTTTTTGGCAGGGCGACAGCATGCGGCGCGATCGTAGGCAGCGCAGGTGACCTGGGCGTGACGGTTTGCCCGTGCCTGATGGCCTACGGTGAATGTTTAGCTTTCGTAGTCGACGCTGAGGTCGGCTTCGATGCGACCACCTTTTTCGAACACCAGGGTCAAGGGGTAGCTGCGGCCTAGCTCGAGCGGGTGCTTCAGGCCGGTCAAGCGGATGAAGGTGCCGGTTTCGCTGAGCAGGGTTTCCTGGCCGGCCGGGATCAAGAAATTCAATTCCCGCTTGCTGGCACCGACACCGACACCGCCCAGCTCAGCCCCGGCCGCGACCGGCGTCTCGAGGTGGATCAGGCGATCGTTTTCGGAGACCTCATCGAACTTCATGCTGACGATGGCGGTCGTCGCGTTCGCGGCTGAGACGCGGGTCCAAGGGTGAGTGACGCGCAAGGTGGTGCAGAAAAACTCGCAGGCACGCGCCGATGGCAAGCAGGCGAGGAGGCCGCTGGCCATCAGGCCTCGCAACAAAAGGCGGCGATCAAAATGCTGAGTCATCGGGGGAGGCCTGTGGGTATGGGACGAGAAGCGCAGAGCGTAAGGTCGTCATATGAAGCGGCGATGACAGTGTTGCTCTGGGCCCTGCTAGCCGCCCGCATTGCCTGATCCGAATGGCGGCCGCAAGAGGGGCGGCGTGGTCACACTGTTGTCGTGTTGCGTGCATAGACTGGCGGCGCAATGTGGCTATGTTGGCCACTCACTGTCTCTCCCTCCCTTCCTCCCCAACTTGGATCATCCCCATGAAGCTTTCTCGCCTGGCCGTTCTGGCCCTGTTTGCAGCCGCCCCAGCCTTCGCAGGCGCCACGAGCTTCGTGGTCGACTTTGAAAAGACATGGGACTATGGTGTGTCCGTTGACGGGTTCTACAACGGTGGAGCCGCCTCAGACCTGTCCACTGGCGACAACCTGGGCGTTGAGTTCGTTGGCGTGTCCGGCTTGTCGAATGACAATGTGCAGACATATTTTTCCGGCGCCCCATCGGCACAAGGCGTCGCCTACGTTTACGACAACAACGGCGCCTCGGCCTTCATGAACGTGGCTGCCGGCGTTGAGAAGGGTCTGTCGTTCTTCTATGCAAGCAAAGAAGGCCTGACCGGCGCCGTCAAGGCCTACTCGGGCCTGAACGGCTCCGGCACTCTGCTGGGCTCCATCGACCTGAGCGCCACATCGTCGACTGGCTTTGACTCATGGAAGCAAATGACGCTGAGCTTCAGCGGCACCGCCAAGTCCTTCGACTTGACCGGCAGCGCCGGCAAGGAAGTTGGCTTTGACAACATCTCGGCCGTGCCAGAAGCCAGCACCTCGCTGATGATGTTGGCCGGCGGCTTCGCGCTGCTGGGCCTGACACGCCGCCGCCGCGGCTGATCAATACAGCGGCAGCCCATAGCGGCTGTTAGATGGCAAGGCGGCCGCCCGGTTCCTCGGTGCGGCCGCCTTTTTGCGTTGCTTGTACCGATTGCGGCAAGCTGAATTGGACCTTTTGAAACAAAGCCCGGTATTGCTCCTCGGGCTCGTGGCCGGTCAGCGGGTCGCGGTTGGCGGCAAAGGCTTCATCCAGGTCGGCCCAGTCCTCGGCACTCAGCATCTTGAGCGCCAGCGGCAGGATCTCGCGCTCTTCGATCTGCATATGGTTCAAATAGGCGCGGATATAGCGCTCGGTCATTTGCTCGAAGGGCGCCCGGCGCGGCTCCCCCATCATTTCGAAGGCGAGCAGCGCATGTTCCAAATCACGAATCGCGCGTTCGCCGCGCAAATGCTCCTCGTCCAACCTGTCCAGTACCCCGCGAATCTCCGGCGCGCGGGCGCGCAGTTTGGGGAACAAGAGCTCGGTCTCTTTCGGGTGATGCAGCTTCGCTGGGAATTCGTCGATGTAAAAAAGCATGGCCCGCAGAGTCGCGAAGTCGCTGGCCGTGGGCAGGGTTTGCCGGTGGCGCCAGTCGGCCAGCAGCAGCGGTACCGAACGCAGCATCTCGCCCAAGGCCAGATGTTCATCCTGAATAACCTTGATCGTCAGCGGCTTCGTCGTCATGCTTGTCTCCAGCGCTATCCACGCCATTTGGCGCTTTTTCTGCTGCGAATATTTCGCGGCAGCTTGTCACGAATTGCGCCTCCGGGCTTGCTCTGGATCAATGGTTTTAGACGGGCTGTGATTTAGTCTTGCGGCCTTCAAGCGAGCGGCGCGCGCCGGCCTAGTAAAATCCCGGGTTACCCCTCCTCGAAACTCCAGCTCCTCAAGCTCCTCAAGCCATGGCAACTACCGCTGCAAGCAACCCCACTTTGATGGCCAACGCCATTCGCGCACTGGCCATGGACGCCGTGCAGCAAGCCAATTCCGGCCACCCCGGCGCGCCCATGGGCATGGCCGATATCGCCGTCGCCTTGTGGAACCGCCATCTGCGCCATAACCCAACGAACCCTCAATGGGCCGACCGTGACCGCTTCGTGCTGAGCAATGGCCACGGCTCTATGCTGATCTATGCGCTGCTGCACCTGACCGGCTATGACCTGTCCATCGAAGAGCTGAAGAACTTCCGCCAGCTGCACAGCAAGACCCCCGGCCACCCCGAAGTCGGCATCACGCCCGGCGTCGAGACGACCACCGGCCCACTGGGCCAGGGCATCACCAATGCGGTCGGCCTGGCGCTGGCCGAGAAGATGCTGGCCAAGGAATTCAACCGTGACAAGCACGCGGTGGTCGACCATTTCACCTATGTCTTCATGGGCGACGGCTGCCTGATGGAAGGCATCAGCCACGAGGCCTGCTCGCTGGCCGGCGCTTGGAAGCTGAACAAGCTGATCGCCATCTATGACGACAACGGCATCTCGATCGACGGCCAGGTTGCGCCTTGGTTTGCCGACAACACCGCCCAGCGTTTCGAGGCCTATGGCTGGAACGTGATCGGCCCGGTTGATGGCCACGACATCGACGCCGTTGACGCCGCGATTGCAAAGGCCAAGCTGAGCACCGACAAGCCGTCCCTGGTGATCGCCAAGACTCATATCGGCAAGGGTAGCCCGAACCGCGCCAACACGGCCAAGGCGCACGGCGAGCCACTCGGCGGCGACGAAATCAAGCTGACCCGCGAGGCAATCGGCTGGGCGCACGCGCCTTTCGTGATCCCCAAGGAGGTCTATACCGGTTGGGATGCCAAGGCGCAGGGCGCCAAACTGCAAGCCGCCTGGGACAAGCGCTTTGCCGCTTACGCCAAGGCTCACCCCGCGCTGGCCGCTGAGTTCAAGCGCCGCATGGCCGGCGACTTGCCTGCCAGCTTCGCGCAGACCGCCGTTGATGCGGTGATCGCCGCCCACACGCAGGCCGAAACCGTGGCCAGCCGCAAGGCCAGCCAGATCGCGCTCGAAGCCTTTACTGCCGCCGTGCCCGAAATGCTCGGCGGCTCGGCCGACCTGACCGGCTCCAACCTGACCAACACCAAGGCCGCAACCGCCTTCCGTCTGGAAGCCGACGGCAGCGCCAACGGTGGCCGCCACATCAATTACGGCGTGCGCGAATTCGGCATGGCCGCGATCATGAACGGCATCGCCCTGCATGGCGGCTACATCCCTTACGGCGGCACCTTCCTGACCTTCAGCGACTACAGCCGCAACGCCATCCGCATGGCCGCGCTGATGAAGCTGCGCGTTATTCACGTGTTCACGCATGACTCGATCGGCCTGGGCGAAGATGGCCCGACGCATCAGTCGATCGAACATGTGGCCAGCCTGCGCCTGATCCCCGGTCTGGACGTCTGGCGCCCGGCCGACACGGCCGAAACCGCGGTCGCCTGGACGATGGCGCTGGGCAACGCGAGCCGCCCAAGCGTGCTGGCGCTGAGCCGCCAGAACCTGCCTTATGCGCCGAAGAAGGCGCTGGACGAAATCAGCAAGGGTGCTTATGTCCTGGCCGAGCCTGCTTCGGTCGGCATCAAGAGCAAGGCTCAGGCGGTGATCATCGCGACCGGCTCCGAAGTGCAGTTGGCGATGCGCGCGCAAGAGTTGTTGGCCATGGACGGCATCGGCGTGCGCGTCGTGTCCATGCCTTCGACCAGCGTGTTTGACCGCCAAGACGCCAAGTACAAGAAGTCCGTGCTGCCCGAAGGTCTGCCGCGTGTGGCGGTGGAAATGGGCGTGACGGACGGCTGGTGGAAATATGGTTGCGCGGCCGTCATCGGCATCGACACCTACGGCGAATCGGCCCCGGCACCGGTGCTGTTCAAGCATTTCGGCTTCACGCCCGAGAATGTCGCCGCCACCGTCAAGGTTGCGCTGGGCAAGAAGCGCTGACCGCTGCAAGAAAATGAAGGGAGGAGAAGCGCTTGAATAACCATCAGAAAAAAAATGGGTTTTTGCGCAATGTGGCAACGGTCGGGCTGCTTTGGGCCGCCTTGATCGGCGCGGCGCGGGCGATCACGGTATTGCCCAGCGACGAGGGCGGTCAGGCCATTCAATGCCTGACCAGAGCCGCAGGGCCTTTGCCGGTGTCGGAGCAGTTGATGCGTGAGAATCGCGGCGACCACGCTACTTTTCTGCGCGTCAAGCTCTCATTTGATCGCCCCGATCAAGCGCCCAAAGTCGAGGTGTTGGCCAATACGGTCAATGAGGCCGTGCATGACGAGGTCTTGAAGTACCTTGCCAGCTATCGACTGCCATGCCTGGGGTCTCAAGCTGTGGTGGCTATCCAGGAGTTCCATTTTTCTCCCTTGGGTACGGCCGAAGGGAAGCCACTGCGGGCTGCGGCGCTGACGAGCGACCTGGTTCGAAACTGCTTGGTCATGCCCAAGCGCAATCCTGACGCCCCGAATCTGGGGCCAAAGTATGCCGGCGCTATCGCCAAGATATTCATTCAAGCTTCGTTCGACGGGGACGGGCAGGTCGGCCCTCAAACCAAGATCATCTATTCCGATGCACCGGGCGCCTTGGAAAACGAGATATTGGCGTACTTGGCCGACTATCGAATGCCCTGCCGGAATTCCGGTGATAAGCCGTTTGCGTTCCGTCAGCGTTTCTTGTTTAGCTACGACGGTACCAAGCCTGCGCACTTCAAGACAAGCGAGTTGTCACTGAAGCAGTTTTTGGGCTCGGTGCAAGGGTGGCAGGAACGACCCGCTTTTTTTGACTTTGCCAGCATGGCCTGCCCCTTCCAGGTGGAATGGACCGCGATGCGCCCTGTCGAGTCCAATGGGGTCCGTGAACTTGGCTCCAGCGACCCGAATCGGGCAGAGTTCTTGGCCTGGTTGCGAAATATGGAATTGACTCTGAATCCGAAATTGACCAAGCAGTTGCTTGGAGAAACGCTGGTGATTGATGTGCCTTGCGGCAAGATCGATCTTCAGCCAAGCCCTTTACCCGTAACGCCTTCCTTAACCTGAACTGGAGCTTTTTGCATGACGATCAAGATTGGTATCAACGGCTTCGGCCGCATCGGCCGTATGGTGTTCCGCGCGGCCATCGCAAACTTCAAGGAAATTGAAGTTGTCGGCATCAACGACTTGCTGGAGCCCGACTATCTGGCTTACATGCTGAAGTACGACAGCGTGCACGGCAAGTTCGACGGCGAAGTCTCGGTCGATGGCCAGAACCTGATCGTCAACGGCAAGACCATCCGCCTGACCCAAGAGCGTGATCCGTCCGCACTGAAGTGGAATGAAGTCGGCGCCGACATCGTGGTCGAGGCCACCGGCCTCTTCCTCGACAAGGCTTCGGGCGAAAAGCATCTGGCAGCGGGCGCCAAGAAGGTGGTGTTCTCGGCACCTTCCAAGGACGACACACCGATGTTCGTGTTCGGCGTCAATCACCAGACCTATGCCGGCCAAGCCATCATCTCCAACGCTTCGTGCACGACCAACTGCCTGGCGCCATTGGCCAAGGTCTTGAACGACAAATGGGGCATCAAGCGCGGCCTGATGACGACTGTGCATGCGGCCACCGCGACGCAAAAGACCGTCGACGGCCCGAGCAATAAAGACTGGCGCGGCGGCCGCGGCATTCTGGAAAACATCATTCCTTCGAGCACTGGCGCTGCCAAGGCCGTCGGCGTGGTGATCCCCGAGCTGAACAAAAAGCTGACCGGCATGAGCTTCCGCGTGCCCACCAGCGACGTGTCGGTGGTGGACTTGACGGTTGAGCTCAATAGCGAAGCCTCGTACAAGGAAATCTGCGCCGAGTTCAAGGCGCAATCCGAAGGCGCTTTGAAGGGCGTGCTGGGCTATACGGAAGAGAAAGTCGTGGCGACCGATTTCCGTGGCGACGCCCGCACCTCGATCTTCGACGCCGATGCCGGCATCGCGCTCGACAGCACTTTTGTCAAGCTGGTGGCCTGGTATGACAACGAGTGGGGCTACTCGAACAAGGTGCTCGAGATGGTGCGCGTGATCGCGAAGTAAAGCTAAAGCGTCGAGTCAATCTCGCGCCTTTCCTGCAAAGCCTTGCTTGGTCAACAAGCAAGGCTTTTTTTATGTCCGGTTTGACACAAACTGAGGGGCGGCAATTGCCCTTCTTTACGCATGGGCCGCCAGGCCACCGTCTAAACTGCCTAGACTTGCGCCGCGCGGACGGCGCCTCTCGTTTGGAGTTGTCCGGTCATGAAGTACCCCATTCTTGCTCTTGCCATCTTGTCGTCGCTGCTGGTGGGTGGAGCGCAAAGCCTGCCCTCCGCGCTCGCGGCGAGCAGCGAGGCTGTGCCGGTCAAACTGGACAATGCCCGTGTCATCGTGCGCTTCAAGGCCGCTGCGCCCAGCGTGCGCGCCAAGATCATGTCGGCCAAGGAAGGCCGCGCATCGGCCCAGGATATCGCCCAAACCCGCGCCACCGGTTTAGGCATGCGCACCGGTGTCAACAAGGGCGTGGTGCGCCTGGGAGCACACCGCAGCCTGGATGAGCGCACCCATGTGTTCACGGCCAAGGGCATAGACTCGGCCACCTTGGCCAAGCGCTTGGCGCAAGACAGCGAGGTCGAGATGGTGGTCGTCGATCAGCGCCGGCGGCACAGCGCAGTGGCGCCCAATGATCCGCTCTACGCCGGCTTTGGCGGCGTCGCGCCGACGGCAGGCAATGGCTCGGCCAATGGTCAGTGGTACTTGAAGGCGCCCAGCAGCGTGCCCGGTGAGGCGGTTTCCAGCATCAATGCTCCGGCCGCCTGGAACATCACGACCGGCAACAACTCCGTCGTGGTGGCCGTCCTGGATACCGGCGTGCGCAAGGATCACCCCGACTTGGCCGGCCAGTTCGTGGGCGGCTACGACATGATCAATAACGCGGCGACCGCAGGCGACGGCGACGCAGTGCGCGATAGCGACGCCTCCGACCCCGGCGACTATGTGACCCAGGCCGACATCAACAGCGGTGCGCTCGGTGCGGGTTGTGATGCCTCCGACATCGGGAACAGCAGCTGGCATGGCACAAGAGTGGCCGGCTTGATCGCAGCGACCAGCAATAACGGCCTGGGCATCGCCGGCGTGGCCTGGGGTGTCAAGCTCTTGCCCGTGCGCGTGCTGGGTAAATGCGGCGGCTATGACTCCGACATCATGGCCGGCATGAAATGGGCGGCCGGCATCGCGGTGTCAGGCTTGCCGACCAATCCGAACCCGGCCAAGGTCTTGAACCTGAGCCTGGGTGGCACGGGCAGCTGTGACACGAGCGGCACCGGAGGTCTGTATCGCGACACCATCAATCAAGTCATCGCCGCCGGCGCCACCATCGTCGTAGCGGCCGGCAACAGCGCGGGCTTGGCGGTTGGCTTGCCCGGCAATTGCCCGGGCGTGATTGCCGTCACCGGCCTGCGCCATGTCGGCAGCAAGGTCGGTTTTTCCAGCCTTGGGCCCGAGGTGTCCATCGCCGCGCCGGGCGGCAATTGCGTCAACCTGACCGGTGCTTGCCTGTTCCCCATGCTCAGCACCACCAATAGCGGCGCTACGAGTCCCGTTGCGGCCGACGCGGCCTATACGAACAACTCGGCCTCGGTAGGCACCAGTTTCTCGGCGCCGATTGTGTCCGGCACGGTGGCATTGATGCTGTCGGCCAAGCCCGCGTTGAAGGCAAACGAGGTTCTGTCGATTTTGCAAAAGACAGCCCGCCCCTTTGTCGCCACCGGCGCCACGGCAGGAACCGCGCAATGTGTGGCGCCGACCTCATCCGAGCAACTAGAGTGTTACTGCACCGACCGCACCTGTGGCGCCGGCATGCTGGATGCAGCGTCCGCGCTGGCCGCAGCTTCGGCCTTCAAGTCGACCCAAACCATCAGCTTCAGCGCGCCGGCCGATCAGGTGCTGGGCGGTGGCACTGTTGCCTTGGTGGGCAGTGCCAGCTCGGGCCTGGCGCTGGCCTTCGCCTCGGGCACGCCGGCGACCTGCACGGTCAGCGGCAGCACGGTGAGCTTGGTGGCGGTGGGCACCTGCACGGTGACGGCCACTCAGGCGGGTGACAGCAGTTATGAAGCGGCTGCACCGGTCTCACGCAGCTTTGCGATCGCGGCGGCCCCGGTGCCGGTGGCCGAAAGTGGTGGCGGCGGCGGCGGTGGCGGGGCTTTCAGCAGCCTGTGGGTCGCGCTGCTGGGCTTCTCGACCTGGCTTTTGCGCCGCCCGAGCGCTGCGAATTCAAGGCGAACTGGCGGCGCCTGAGGCGGGCGCCGAAGCCGCAGTTGCAGCTGAGGCCGCGCTTGCCGCAGGTGCCGAACAAGCCCTGAAGCCCCCATGCAAGGCGGGCTCCTTAGCCAGGCCCAGCAGCTTGGCAGCCTGGCTGCTGTCAGCCTTGGGGACGATCAGCTTGTGGCGCTGCTGCGGTGCTTGCAGCTGCATCACCCGCAGGCCCTTCAACTGCCGCTGCGTCAAAGCATCGAGCGCGGCAAGAGCTGCCTTGTCGCTGGCGTGGCGGCTCAGCACCATGGTGGGCAGCTCTTCGGGCGGGCCACTCAGGTATTCAAAGCCGATTTTCATCTTCTTATAGGTTTCTTCCTTGCGAGCCTGGAAGTCCTTGGAGGGCAGGCGAATCGTCGCCAGCGCCCACACACCAGGCAGCTCGCTGGTCTGCGCCTGCCAGTCGCTGGCCGTCAAGCCGGCGCGCTGCAACACGGTCTGCGCCTCGGCCAGCGCAGCGTCGCCGTTCAAGGGCCCTAACTCCAGGCAGCTGCGGGCCTGTAGCGCGGCTGCGGCCTGCGGGCTGAGCAGCGTGATGAGCTCGGGGTGCACCTGGGCGGAGATACGCTGCGGCTCACGGTCGCCGCTGGCCTTGATGCCTGTTGCGCCGTCCAGCCAGCCGCGGGTCCAGGCGAAAAACAGCCCGTTCAACACGATCAAGAGCAGGACCAGGGCGCGCAACATCAGGGTCAGCCTTGTTGCTGCGGCGCTGCACAGTCGTGCGTGCCTGCGCTCAGGCGCACGCTGACTTCGCCGCCATTGATCGCTACGATGCCTTGGTGGGTCTGCAGCAGCAATTCGCCCTGCGCGCCGACGCCACGTGAGACGCCCTCGACCGCGCCTGCCGTCACGCATTGGCCCAGGGTCAGGTCGCGCCTGGCATAGCGCTCGGCCCAGCCCGCAAAGCCGTTTTGCTCAAAATCTTGCAGGCATTGCACCAGCGCCGGGGCGATCAAGGCCAGTGCAGCGGGGGCGGTGCAGCCCGGCTGCAGCTCATCTAATGCGGCAAAACCGGTGTTGAACTGCAGGCTGGGGGAGTCCTCGCTGTCCTTGCCGGCGTTCAATTCCTTGATATTCAATCCCACGCCTATCACCGCCATGCGGCCTTCGCCGGCCGTCACGGTCTCGATCAAGATGCCGCCGAGCTTGCGGCCGTCCAGCCAGATATCGTTGGGCCATTTCAGCGTCAAGCGAGGCGCATGGTTTGCCGATTGGCTGGGTTCGAGTGCTTCGGCAATCGCGCAGCCCACGGCCAGCGACAAGCCCGACCAATCGGCGGGTGCGAGGTTCAAGGCCAGTGAAAACGTCAGTGAGCTGCCCGGCGCAGATAGCCAAGCCCGGCCCAAGCGCCCACGGCCATGGGTCTGATGCTCGGCCACCAGCAAGCAGGGCTGCATATCGTGGGCCCGCCGGCCATAGGGCTGGGGCTCGCCGCTGCGGGCTTCGCTCTTGATGCGGTCCAGCAGCGCGCTATTGGTTGATTCGGCACGCGCCAGCACCTCAATGCTGATGCCGGGCAATAGCGGCAGCAGGGCCTCGTAAAGACTCTCTGCATTCCAGTTTTGATAAGCGGGTGTCACGGCGGCATAACTCAACGTTTCGGCGCCAGCATGGTGCCACGGCATTCGGGGCTGCCGCAGTAGCAGGCGAATTCTTTTTTCAGCTTGGCCGTGTAGCGCTCGTCAATCGTCAGGCCGTAGTCATAGAACAATTCTTCGCCGGGGCAGATGTCGCGCAGCGCCGTGATGAACACCCGGCCGTCTTCCTCATCGGCTTCGCAGTTAGGGTCGCAGGCGTGGTTGATCCAGCGCGAGCTGTTGCCGCCATGCAGCGCGTCGATGACGCGGCCGTCTTCGATGTGGAAGTAAAAAGTATGGTTGGGCTGGGCCGGGTCATGGGGGTGGCGGTCCATCGCTTCGTCCCAAGAAATGCGCTCGCCGGTGTATTCAATCAGCCGCTCGCCGGCATTGAGGTGCACGAGCGCATAGACTCCGCGCCCATGGACGCCGGAATTTCGTACCTGAATGCGTCGGCCTGCTGGTTTGGCCGCTTTGTCGGTTTTGGCCGCTGGCGCCGGCTTGACAGTTTTTTTCGCTGTTGACGAGCTCATCGGCTTTTTAGGTACATTGAATTCATGGGTGTGCGCGCGTGTGGGTGCGTGCGTGCGTGTGTATGTGCGCGAGGCCGGATTGTAGGCAGGGTCTGGCTTGGTTTGCTGTGACCCCGATCATTGACGAAAAGAAAACATCATCATCATGAGCAAGACCCTGATCATTGCCGAGAAGCCCTCCGTGGCTCAAGACATCGTCCGCGCGCTGACTCCCAGCGCCGGCAAGTTCGAAAAGTTTGATGAATATTTCGAGAGTGACCAATATGTGGTCAGCTCCGCCGTCGGCCATTTGGTCGAAATCAAGGCGCCGGAGGAATTCGACGTTAAGCGCGGCAAATGGAGTTTTGCCAATCTGCCGGTGATACCGCCGCACTTCGATCTGAACCCGATCGACAAGGTCAAGGGCCGCCTGAACGCCCTGGTCAAGCTGATCCGCCGCAAGGATGTCACGCACTTGATCAACGCCTGTGACGCGGGCCGCGAGGGCGAGCTGATCTTCCGTCTGATCGTTCAATATGCCGGCACCGCCAAGGCGGCCATTGCCAAGCCGATTGAGCGCCTGTGGTTGCAATCGATGACGCCGCAAGCGATTCGCGATGGGTTCGAGAAGCTCAAGAGCGACGTGCAGATGCTGCCGCTGGCCGATGCCGCGCGCTGCCGCTCCGAGGCCGACTGGCTGGTCGGCATCAACGGCACGCGGGCGATGACGGCCTTCAACTCACGTGATGGCGGCTTCTTCCTGACCACCGTGGGCCGGGTTCAGACGCCGACGCTGTCCATCGTGGTCGAGCGCGAAGAAAAAATCCGCAAGCATGTCTCGCGTGATTACTGGGAAGTGCGCGCCAATTTCGACGCCGTTGCCGGTCAGTACGAGGGCAAGTGGTTTGACCCGGCCTGGAAGAAGGACGAGGACCTCGAGCGCCGCGCCGACCGCGTCTGGAACCGCGCCGATGCGGACGCCATCGCCATGGCCGCACTCGGCCAGCCGGCCAGCGTACGCGAGGAAAGCAAGCCCACGACCAGCAGTTGCGGCGGCCTCTATGACTTGACGACCTTGCAGCGCGAGGCCAATTCGCGCTTTGGCTTCTCGGCCAAGACAACGTTGAGCCTGGCCCAGGCCTTGTACGAAAAGCACAAGGTCCTGACCTACCCACGGACCGATTCGCGCTATCTGCCCGAGGACTATTTGGCCGTGGCCAAGCAGACCGCCGAGATGATCGCCAACGAGGACATGCCGGGCCCGCTGCGCGAGTTGTCTGTGCATGCCCGCAAGGCACTGAAGGAAGGCTATATCAAGCCGACCAAGAAGGTCTTCGACAACGCCAAGGTCTCGGATCACTTCGCCATCATCCCGACGCTGCAAGCGCCCAAAAGCCTCAGCGATATCGAGGCCAAGCTCTACGACATGGTGGTCAAGCGTTTCCTGGGCGTCTTTTTCCCGCCGGCCGAGTTTCTGGTCACGACGCGGATTTCTACCGTCAAGGCAGCGGGTAAGGAGCTGAACTTCCAGACCAATGGCAAGGTGCTGGTCAAGCCAGGTTGGCTGGCTGTCTACGGCAAAGAGGTGCAAGAGGATGACGCCAACTTGGTCGCGGTGGCGCCCGGCGAAGTGGTGCGCACCGAGTCCGTCGATGTGAAGAGTTTGCAGACCAAACCGCCGGCGCGCTACACGGAAGCGACGCTGTTGTCGGCGATGGAAGGTGCGGGCAAGCTGATCGACGACGAGGAGCTGCGCGCCGCGATGACCGAGAAGGGCCTGGGCACGCCAGCCACCCGCGCCGCGACCATCGAAGGCTTGATCATGGAGAAGTACATGCTGCGCGATGGCCGCGAGCTGGTGCCCACCGCCAAGTCCTTCCAGCTGATGACCTTGCTGCGCGGCCTTGATGTGCAAGAGTTGACCAAGCCCGAGCTGACCGGCAACTGGGAATTCCAGCTGGCCGAGATGGAAAAAGGCCGCTTGAACCGCGACACCTTCATGGCCGAGATCGCCGCGATGACCGAGCGCGTGGTGCAAAAAGCCAAGGAATATGACCGCGACACCATCCCCGGCGATTACGCAACGCTGAAGGCCCCTTGTCCGAAATGCGGCGGCATCGTTAAAGAAAACTACCGTCGCTACACCTGCATCGGTGCTGAAGGTGCTGCCGAAGGCTGCGGCTTCTCGATCGGCAAGATCCCCGGCGGGCGCAGCTTCGAGTTGCATGAGGTCGAGAAGTTCTTGACTGACAAGAAGATCGGCCCGCTGGAGGGCTTCCGCTCCAAGGCTGGTTGGCCTTTCACCGCCGAGCTGGCGCTGGTCTATGACGACGAGATCCACAACTGGAAGCTTGAATTCGACTTCGGCGAAGACGCCAAGAAGGCCGAGGGTGACGGCGAGCCGGTCGACTTCAGCGCGCAGACTTCGCTGGGCGCCTGCCCCAAGTGCCAGGGCCATGTCTTCGAGCATGGGTCCAACTATGTCTGCGAGCACGCGGTCGGTGCGGCGGTGACCTGTGACTTCAAGAGCGGCAAGATCATCTTGCAGCAGCCGATTGAAGTGGCGCAGATGCAAAAGCTCTTGAGTGAGGGCAAGACCGCTTTGCTGGAGAACTTTGTCTCCAACAAGACGCGGCGCAAGTTCAAGGCTTTCCTGGCCTATGACAAGAAGGAAGGCAAGGTGATGTTCGAGTTTGAGCCGCGTGCGCTCAAGCCGGGCGCCAAGCCCTCGGCCAAACCTGCCGCCAAGACCGCCGCGCCAGCCAAGACGGTGGCAGCCAAGAAGGTTGCGGCCAAGAAGGCGCCGGCAAAGAAGGCCGCCGCGAAGAAAGTAGCCGTCAAGAAAGCTGCTTAGATAGGCAGACAGGCAGGCCGACAGACAAGCTGAACGCTGAGGAGCTGGAGCATGGGACGTAGCCCGGTAAGCATTGGAATTCAGACCCGCTTGATTGCCGGCATCGGCCTGGTGGCGAGCATTCTGGTGCTGGCGCTGGGTTGGTACTGGACGGTGGCCGAAGAGCGTGAGTTGTCGCTGGCGCTGGTGCAGCGCGAGCAGCGCATGGCCGATCTGGTGGCGCGCAGTTTTGCCGCGCCGATCTGGAATCTGGACGGCACTGCGATCGAGAACCTGCTCGATGCGGTGATGGCCGACCCGGAGGTGCATGCGGTCGAGATGATCAGCTTGGGCGTCAACGCCGCGCCGCTGCGGCGCGAACGCAATCGACCGGCCGTGCTGCCGCTGCGCCGCGAGTTCCCGGTGATGTATCAAAGCAGCCCGCATGCCGAGCCCACGCTGGTGGCCCAGGCGGTGCTGATCTCCACGAGTGAGTTGGTACAGGCCCAGGTCATGCATACGCGGCGTTTTGTCGCTGGGCTGCTCGCTGCCACCTTGGCAGCGGTGATTGCGACCAGCTATTTGCTGATCAATCGCCTGGTGACGCGCCCGGTCAAGCGCTTAGGCGCGATGGCGCAGCGGGTGGCGGCGGGCGAGTTGGGGGCCAGCACCGAGGTTGAGCACAGCGACGAGATCGGCGTGCTGACCCAGCAGTTCAACTCGATGAGCGAGCGCCTGCTGAGTTCATCGGTGGGCTTGCGCCAAAGCGAGGAGCGCTACCGCAGCTTGTTCGAGAACGCCACCGAGGGCATCTTCCAGGCCGACTCGAAAGGCCGTTTGCTGAGCCTGAACCGGGCGCTGGCCAAGATGCTGGGCTATGCCTCGCCACAAGATGCGCTCAAGTCGGGCCGCCGCCTGCGTGCCTTGGTGCGGGTGGAGGCCCTGGAGTACAAGCGCATTGCCCGAGCGCTGACCCGTTACCGCTTGCTTCAGCAGGTGCCCTTGTTGATCGCCAACCGTGAGGGCATGCAGCTCTGGGTTGAGCTCAGCGCGCATGTGGTGGCCTCGGCCGACGGCAGCGGCACCCGCATCGAGGGCATGGTCAGCGACATCAGTCAGCGCCGCCTGGCCGAGCAAGAGCTGACTCACCACCGTGACCATCTGGAAGAGCTGGTGACCGAGCGCACGCTTGAGCTGAGCCAGGCCAAGCATCGCGCCGAGGCCGCCAGCCAGGCCAAGAGCCGCTTTTTGGCCACCATGAGCCATGAGTTCCGCACGCCCTTGAACGCGATCCTGGGCTTTACCCAATTGCTGCAGATGGACGACAGCCTGAGCGCTGCGCAGCAGAGCAAGATCGCACAGGTGCGCGAGTCGGGCGAGCATTTGCTCAATCTGATCACGGACGTGCTCGACACGGCCAGCATCGAAGCCGGCAAGGTGCGGCTGCAGCCCAGCTCGGTTGACCTGCGCGCGCTCTTGGACATGGTGTGTGACAACGTGCGCCTGCGCATCGAGCAAAAGCATCTGCTGTTCAATATTGACCTGGGCCTGCAACTGCCCTCCAGAGTGATGGTGGACGGCCAGCGCCTGCGCCAGGTCTTGCTGAATCTGCTCTCGAATGCGCTGAAGTTCACCGACTCCGGCTCGGTCGGCCTCAGCGTGCGCCTGCTCAGCCTGCAAGAGGGTGTAGCGCGCTTGAACTTCGAGGTCCGTGATACCGGCATCGGCATTGCTGAGCATCAGCTCGGGCGCTTGTTCCAGCCTTTCGAGCAGGTGGTGGACGACGCACGCTGCCTGGGCGGCACCGGGCTGGGCCTGTCGATCAGCCAGCAGCTGATGCGCGAGATGGGCAGCGAAATCCATGTGCACAGCGAGTTTGGCGCGGGCAGCCGCTTTTCTTTCGAGCTCAGCCTGCACACGGTCTCGTGAATGAGTGACGAGCGCGCTCAGGCATGAGCAGCCTGGTGTTTTACAAGCTGCTGGCGATCTTTATCGCGGTGGCGATTGGTTGGTTTGTCGGCCGTATGCGCTGGCTGGGCGGCCCCACTGGCAGCGGCGCCGAGGCCAGTGACCCGGCCCGCGTGCTGTCCAATGTGGCCTTCTACATTTTTGTGCCGGCGCTGCTGTTTCGTACCACTGCGCGGCTCGATCTGGCGAGCCTGCCTTGGCTGACGCTGGCGGCTTTCTTCATGCCGGTCCTGCTGCTTTTGCTCTTGGTCTACGGCGTGCAGCGTTGGCGATCCAAAGTGAATGAGGCGCCTGCCAGCCCCAGCGTGCAGGCCATCACCGTGACCTTCGGCAACACCTTGCAAATCGGCGTGCCGCTGGCTGCCGGCATCTTCGGCGAGGCGGGCTTGGCGATTCACATCACCGTGATCAGCATGCATGCGTTGACGCTGCTGACCGTGTTGACGCTGTTGGTCGAGCTGGACTTGGCGCGTGCCCGACCCGAAAAGGGCGGCCTGGCCGGCACGCTGGCGCTGACGGTGCGCAATACCGTGATTCATCCGGTGGTGCTGCCGGTGTTGGCAGGCCTGGCCCTGAATGCAAGCGGCATTGCCTTGCCGGCCGTGCTGGATGAGGTCTTGCAGATGCTGGGCACGGCGGTGGTGCCGCTGTGCTTGACGCTGATCGGCATGTCGCTGGCCTATTACGGCTGGCCCAAGGCCTGGCGCGGCGTGCTGGGTCTGGCGGCGCTGAAGCTGCTGCTCTTGCCGGCCTTGGTTTTGCTGGTGGCGCATTGGGGCTTTGGTTTGAGCGGCATCCCCTTGTCGGTGATCGTGATGGCGGCTGCGCTGCCGACCGGCTCCAATGCGCTGATCTTCGCCCAGCGCTACCGCTGCCAGGAGGGCGAAACGACGGCGGCCATCGTCGCCTCGACGCTGCTCTTCGTCTTGACGGCGCCACTGTGGCTGGCGGTTTTGAGCGCCATCTGATCAAGCCTGAGTGATCAAGCCCGAGTAGGAGGCAGGATGAGTCCCTCGTGCACGGCTATATGGGCCAGAGCGGCTTCAAAGCTGGCGCGAGCCTCGGCGGCCACGCAGCGCAAATAACGGTGTAGTTGTGCGTCAGCCGGGCTGCGGTCCTCGCACTCGGCGCTGTAGGCCTCGAAGTGAGAGAGTTGCAGCAGCAACTCGGCCACATGGCGTGGGCATTCGCAGGCGACGGTGGAGGACAGGCTGGCGAAATCGTTCAGCGCCGCATCATCCCAGCGCCGCGTCGGAATCTGGCTGCCGGCCTCTGGCAGCGGCTCGCGCGTTCCGTCGGGGCCAGCAGCTGCAAGGCCGCTCAAGCTGCCCGTCATGACATTCATTACGCCGCCCAGCCATTGGCCCAGCGTGCTGTCATTTTGCGGCTCGCGCAGCAGCGCCTTGCCGGCCCCGGCCAAGCCTTCGCAGTGACTGCTGCTGGCAAATCGGTAGAGCAGCGCCATGGGCAAGCTCGCCAAGCTCGGCGCCGCCGCTTGCAGCTCGCTGGGCCAAGTCTCATGTAGCCTGGCCTGCTGCAGCAGCAAGAGATCAACCGGCTGGCCCGCCAAGGCGGCCTGTGCCTGCGCGGCGTCTTCAAACGGACCCAGCCATTGCACCGGCCGGCCCAGGCCGCGCAGCAAGGCGGGGGACTGCAGGCGCGCGGCCAGCGCCTTGCCAATGACCGCGACCCGCAAGCTGGGCCGCTTTGCTGCTGATGCGCGGCCATCAAGCCTGGCGCGAGCCGGCTGCTTGTCGGCCAGGGCGCCGGCATGCGTGGCGGCGACGTCTTGCAACTGCTGCTGACTCAGCGCCGCCAAGCTGCCGATGGCGTGGCCCAGATCGCTCAAGCGCTTCAACAAAGACAGGTGTTGTACATCGGCGGCCGTGTACAGGCGCTGCCCGCTGGCACTCAGCTCCACTTGCGTGAGCCGGTAGCGACGCTCCCACACCCGCAGCGTAGCCACCGGCATGCGCAGCATGCGGGCGACCGCGCCGCTGCGATACCTGACCGCTGCCTCCGGTGACTTGCTTGGTCTCATGCTTGCATTGTGCGTGAAGAGTGTTTGACGCCAATTAGCGGAGGCGATTAGTCGGGATTGAATAATTTGACGATAGTTTGACTCGAAAGCGCCTATCCTGCGAAGCAGAGGCAAGGGTCCTCTGAATCACCCTCATTAGCCATCGCAAGGAGTAACCCCATGACTCAATTGATCCCACGCCGTGTTTTTCTGATGACTGTTGCTGCATCCACTGCAGCCCTCGGTACCAGCGCCGCTTTCGCGCAGGCGATGGTGGACGAAAAAGACGCTCAAGCCGCAGCGCTGGGCTATGTGGCCGACGCCAAGCGCGTCGACGCGAAGAAGTTCCCCAAGTTCGCCGCCGGGCAAAGCTGCGGCAACTGCGCGCTCTATCAAGGCAAGGCCGGTGACAAGGCCGGAGGCTGCCCGCTGTTTGCAGGCAAGCAAGTGGCCGCAGCCGGTTGGTGCAGCGCCTGGGCCAAGAAGGCCTGATCAGCGCCGCGACGCTAGCGCCCTTGTTGCCGTGAACGCTGACTCTCAATCGTTTCGTGGCAACAAGGCGGCGCTGCCGTCCAAGCCCTGCCTGGCCTGCGCGCGCCCCATGACTTGGCGCAAGTGTTGGGCCAAGAACTGGGCCGAGGTCAAGTATTGCTCCGACGCCTGCCGCCGGGGCAAGGTTCCAAAGGGCAAGCAGGGCAGCAAGGCCCTGCATGGCTGAGCTGCGCACGCTGGTGCTGGTCTTGGGTGACCAGCTGGATCTGGACGCCGCCGCCTTCGACGGCTTCGATGCCGCGCAAGACGGGGTTTGGATGGCCGAGGTGGCGGACGAGTCCACGCACATCGCATCGGGCAAGCCGCGCATCACGATGTTTCTGGCAGCGATGCGGCATTTCGCCCAAGCTCTGCAGGAGCAGGGTCGCCCGCTGCATTACATGCGCTTGGAGGATCCCGGCAACGCCGGTAGTTTGGCTGCGCAACTGCTGGCCGATGTGGCTCGCTTGAGGCCCAGCCGCTTGCTGATGACGGCGCCCGGTGATTGGCGCGTGTTGCAGGCGCTCAAGGCCGCCGCGCAAAGCTGCGGCTTGGCGCTGGAGATCCGCGAAGACCGGCATTTTTTCAGTAGCGTGCGCGAGTTTGCCGAGCATGCGCGCGGGCGCAAATCGCTGCGCATGGAGTTTTTCTACCGCGAGCAGCGCAAAAAGCACCAGATCCTGATGGACCCCGCGCAGGCCGGCGCGCCGCTGGGTGGGCAATGGAATTTTGACGCCGAGAATCGCGCCGCCTTCGGCGCCGAGGGGCCGGGGCTGTTGCCGACACGCAGCCGCTTCGAGCCCGATGAGATAACGCGTGAAGTGATCGCGCTGGTGGAGCGCCGCTTTGCCCATCACCCGGGCAGCTTGACAGGTTTTGCCTGGCCGCTGACGCGTGCGCACGCGCTGCAAGCCTTGCAGGCCTTCATCAGCGAGCGCCTGCCGCTGTTTGGTCGCTATCAGGACGCGATCTGGCCCGGCGACCCCTGGCTGTATCACGCACACCTGTCGGCCGCGCTCAACCTCAAGCTCTTGAACCCACGCGAGGTTGTGGCGGCGGCGGTCGCCGCTTACGAGGCCGGTCAGGCGCCCTTGGCGAGTGTCGAGGGCTTTGTGCGGCAGATTTTGGGCTGGCGCGAATATGTGCGCGGTGTTTACTGGACGCAGATGCCCGGCTATCTGGAGCTCAATGCGCTGGGTGCCGAGCAAGAACTGCCGGCCTGGTACTGGACTGGCGCCACCGATATGGCCTGCTTGCGCGACGCCATCATGCAGACCTTGACGCAGGGTTATGCCAACCATATCCAGCGGCTGATGGTGACTGGCGGCTATGCGCTGATGCTGGGCGTCAGGCCGCAGACCGTCCACGCTTGGTACTTGGCCATGTATGTGGATGCGGTGGAATGGGTGGAACTGCCCAACACCCTGGGCATGAGCCAATACGCCGACGGCGGTCTGATGGGCAGCAAGCCCTATATCGCCACCGGCAAATACATAGACCGCATGAGCCCGCATTGCAAAGGCTGTCGCTACGACCCGGTCCAGCGCACCGGCGACAAGGCATGCCCTTACACCACGCTTTACTGGGATTTTTTGATGCACCACGAGACGGCCATGGCCAATAACCCGCGCATGGCGCTGCAGGTCAAGAACCTTGCGCGCCTGAGCATCGAAGAGCGCCAGGCTGTGCGGTCTCGGGCCGACGCGATCCGGCGCGGCGAAGTTGGAGCGCTCCCCAATGCCTAGGATTGAAACCGACCTGGTCCTCGCTGGTGAGGTGTCCGCATGGTGAGCCCCATACCCACAAGCCCCACTGATAGGCCATTGACCGTGCTCTATGACGGAGCTTGCCCGCTGTGCCGACGTGAGATTGGGGTCTATCAGGGCTTACAAGCGAGTGAGCCTGTTTGCTTTGCCGATGTCAGCGATGCGGCCACCATATTGCCGCCGGGCAGCACGCGTGAGCAACTGATGGCGCGCTTTCATGTGCAGGCCGCCGATGGCCGCTTGCTCAGCGGCGCGCAGGCGTTTCTGGCCTTGTGGGCCACGCTGCCGGGCTGGCGCTGGCTGGCCAAGCTGGGTCAGGTGCCAGGTCTTGCCTGGGTGATGGAGCGGGCGTATCGTGGTTTCCTGTATCTGCGGCCGGCTCTGCAGCGTGTCGTCAGACGTTTTGACGTCGCCTCAGCAAGGGCAAACTTCAAGGAGGATTGAGCCATGAACGAAGACCCTCGCTGCTGCGGCAGTGGCACTTGCATCATCGATCCGGCGGGCCGCTGCTGGTGCGGCCAGCAATGGGATGGGCAGAAAATGAGCGCTGTGCCGGCCGTTCAGCCAGACCGGGCCGAGCCCATGGCGCTAGCCTCAGCTAAGGAACAAGCCCCATGAACTGGCTGAACAAGCTCCCCGGCTTCCAGCGCAGCCCGCCCGGCCTTGAATGGACGCTTTGGCAGCACCTGCCCCGCATTCTCTGGGTCGGCACCGTGATCCCGGGTCTGCTGGCGCTGGCCTGCTGGTGGGCGGTGCCCGATCAGCTGACATCGGCCGCAGACCGCGATTTGTTGCTGACCAGCTACCGCTTGATGGGTTTGGTGATGCTGCACTGGACGCTGGTGCTGACGGTTGGCATCGGCTGCGTGCTGGTGATGGTGATGAAGGGCCCGGCCTATGTGGCCGACGCCTACCCGCCGCCGGAGCGCGAGAGCATGGACGACGAGCCGGGACGCGAGGCTTAGGGGCCTCCCAGCAGCTCACGCTCGCTATCGTCCTTCAGCCCCACGCCGCTCAAGCCCCGCCGCAAGGCTTCGCGCAGCAACCAGGCCAGACGCTGAGCCGCCAACTCGGGCACCAAGCCGGCCGGCCGGATATTGCTGACACAGTTGCGTTCAGCGTCACTGCGCCCGAGGGCCGGGCCAAAGGTCAGATAGGCGCCCAGGCTGTCGGGTGAGCTCAGACCAGGCCGCTCGCCCAGCAGTACCAAGACCGCCCGGGCGCCCAAGACAGCGCCGATTTCATCACCCAAGGCCACGCGCGCCTGCGTGGCGATGAGCAGCGGGCCTATCCGCATGTGGCCGCCGAGCGCCTGCTTGAGCGGGCTCAACAGCGGCAGCGCATGCCTTTGAGTGGCGACGGCCGACAAACCGTCGCCCAGCACAATGACGAGATCAAGTGGCGCAGGCGCAGGTTCAGACTCAGGCGAAGGCTCAGGCGGCAGCGAGCGCAGGTGCTCCAGGCTGGCCTCGTCAAGCCGGCGCCCCAGGTCGGGCCGGCGCAGGTAGATGTCTCGCCCAGCGGCCCGGCTTTGCACGCTCAGCCAGGCCCAGCCGGCGCCGCTCAAATCCGCGCCTAGCGCGGCCACATCCAGCGGCGTTAAGACGGCGTCGCGCGCCTGCGCATGGGCGGCGTTGAAGTCCAGCAGCTCGCGCGTCGGCAAGCTGGTGCCGGCACGGCCTATGCCGATACGGGCCGGGGTGTGGCGGCGCAGCGGCTCCCACGGGTCTTGTTGGACTTCAGTGCTCATCCCAGGCCGCCAATCTTTGCAGTTAGCGCATCGGCCAAGAGCGGCTGCCCACCGGCCGGCAGCAAGGCGCCGCTGGCATCGGTGATGCCCATGCGCTGCAGCCAGGCCTCGAACTCGGGTGCGCGCTTGAGCCCCAATAGCTTGCGCACAAACAAGGCGTCGTGGAAGGAGGTGCTTTGGTAGTTCAGCATCACGTCGTCGGCGCCCGGCACGCCCATCATGAAGGTCAAGCCCGCGCTGGCCAAGAGCACCAGCAGATTGTCCATATCGTCCTGATCGGCCTCGGCATGGTTGGTGTAGCAGATGTCGCAGCCCATGGGCAGGCCTAACAACTTGCCGCAGAAATGATCTTCCAGGCCGGCACGGATGATCTGCTTGCCGTCGAACAAATACTCCGGCCCTATGAAGCCGACCACGCTATTGACCAAGAGTGGTTGATAGCGCCGTGCGACGGCGTAGGCCCGCGCTTCAAGCGTTTGCTGGTCAACGCCGTGATGCGCGTTGGCCGACAGCGCGCTGCCCTGGCCGGTCTCGAAATACATCACGTTTTCATGGCCGCGCCGCAGCGACAGCGCCGCCGCATGGGCCTCGTCCAGCAGCGCCAAGTCGATGCCGAAGCTGCGATTCGCCGCCTCACTGCCGGCGATGGACTGGAACACCAGATCGACCGGCGCGCCCTGCTCAATCGCTTGCAAGGTGTTGCTCACATGCGTAAGCACGCAGCTTTGTGTGGGAATCTGGTGGCGCTGAATCAGCTCATCCAACAGTTGCAAGAGGCGTGTTGTCGCCGCCACGCTGTCGCCCGCCGGGTTGATGCCGATGACGGCGTCGCCGGCGCCGTACATCAGACCATCCAGCATGCTGGCGACGATGCCGGCCGGGCTGTCGGTCGGGTGATTCGGTTGCAAGCGCACGGCCAAGTGGCCCGGCAGGCCCAAGGTCGAGCGAAAGCGGGTCAGCACGCGGCAGCGGCTGGCCACCAGAATCAGGTCCTGATTGCGCATCAGCTTGGCTGTAGCTGCGACCATCTCGGGCGTTAGCCCCGGCGCCAAGGCGCTCAGCGCGGCCGGCGTGGCCGCGTCCGACAGCAGCCAGTCGCGCAAAGCCCCCACGCTGAGATGGGCAACCGGCGCAAACGCGCTCGCGTCATGGCTGTCAATGATCAGGCGGCTGATTTGATCCGTCTCGTAAGGGATCACCAGCTGATGCAAGAACAGGCGCAGCGGCACTTCGGACAGCGCTCGGCAAGCGGCCACGCGCTCTTGCGCGCTCGCTGCCGCCAAGCCTGCCAGGCTGTCGCCCGAGCGGGCCGGCGAGGCTTTGGCCATCAGCTCGCGCAGATCGGCGAAGCCGTAGCTGAGCGCGCCGACCGTGGCTTGGAAACCCATCGCCGGGCTTTGAATTACCAGCCGCCGATATTCGGCATCGAGATCCAGGGCTCGGCCGCAGCCAGCGCCGGGCCGTCTTGCAGCAGCTCGACCGAGATCAGGTCGGGCGAGCGTACAAAAGCCATGCGGCCGTCACGCGGCGGGCGCACGACGACGACGCCATGGTCGAGCAGGCGCTGGCAGGCGGCATAGATGTCGGGCACGGCAAAGGCCAGGTGACCGAAATTGCGCCCGCCGGTGTAGGCCTCGCTCTTGCCGTCGGCATCCGGCCAGTTATAGGTCAGCTCGACTTGAGGCTGGTATTTGCCGGCTTCATCACCGGGTGCCGCCAGATAGACCAAGGTGAAGCGGCCGGCCTCGTATTCGCTGCGGCGCACCTCGACCATGCCGAGCGCGTCGCGGTAGAACTTCATCGAGGCGTCGAGATCGGTGACGCGGACCATCGTGTGCAGGTATTTCATTGGAGCGTTTTGCATGCAGTGGAATTGGCTCCGAATGTAGCGGTTTCTCTGGTCTTTTGCGTGTCCGCCTTCTCGTGAATACCCAGCAGCAGGCCGAGCGCGGGCGGCAGCCGCCGCGCCAGCAAATAGCCGAGCGCGCAGATCGCAAACGTCAACGCGATCAGCATCGGTGCCTCTATCCCCGGCGCCAAGCCCAGCGGACGCAAGGCCTGGCTCAGCAAGATGATGACGGTCTGGTGCAGGATGTAGACGCAGAACACCGCTGCGCTCAGACGCCGGCGCCAGACGCTGTCGAAGTTCAGCCATTGCTTGGCGAAGCCGCAGGCCGCCATGATCGCCCACCATTGCATCGCACCCCACAGCAGCCTGGTCGCCATGCGCAGCAGATAAGGCGGCTCTATTTCCGCGTAGTAGCTGAAATAGCCTTGCAGCAGGCCCCAGGCCGCCAAGGCCATCAGCAGGGCCGGCCAACGCAGGCGGGCGATCCGGCCCCATAGGCCGGCATCGTCAGCCGTGCCGCGCATGCACAAGAGGCCGAGCAGGAATACGCTCAGATATTGGGCGTGGCTGTACCAGTCCCACACCGGATTGTTGGTGCCCTCGAACTGCACCAGCGTCAGGCGGGAGAACATCAAGGGCAGGGCCAGGCCGAGCATGAGGGTAGCGGGGGCGCTGCGGGCGACTGATGCGCTCAAGCGATCAAGCAGCGGTCCCGAGGCCTTCACGAGCGCCCAGGCCAAGACCGTGTAAATCCACAGATAGGGTAAGAACCACAGATGATTCCAGGTCGGCACGGTCAGGCAGCGGCGTGCGCCTGCTTCGATCCGGCAAAAGTTCGGGTCGGCCGCCAGATAGCGCTGCATGAAGTCCAGATAGCGGCCCTCGTAAGCGAGCTTGTAGACGACCTCGAAATAGGACTGCGGCGGCACGATGATGAACATGCCGAACAAGAGCGGCCACAAGAGTCGGGCGCTGCGCTGCTTGAGCAGGCCCACGCCTTGGGTCTTGCGCAGCAACGCTTGCGTGGCCGCCCCCGAGATGAAGAACAGCAGCGCCATGCGCCAGGGCGAGCTGAGCATCATCAGCGGCTCAAGCGCAGTCACCAGCGTGGCGCTTTTGACATGCCAGCTCCAGCTGACGTAATACATGCCGACGTGATAGAACACCAGCAAGCTGAAGGCCAGGATGCGCAACCAGTCGAGGAAGAAAAGCCGCGATGGTGGTGTAGATGAGGTGGTCTGTGAGTGCATGCCTCAGCATCGCCGCCGGCCCCGCTGCCGGCAAGCCGAATGGGGCGAGCCGGATCAGGCATGGGGCGAGTGGGTTTAGCGTAAAGCCTCGATCGGCTGCAGCGCCAGCGCCAAGCGCAGATGCCGCAGCGCCGCCAGGCCGGTGACGGTCAGGGTCAAGAGCGCGGCGGCGAACAAGGGCAGGGCCAGCCCGTTGAGTAGATCGATATGGTCGACAAAGTCAGCCAGATAGCCGTGGCCCAGCAAGGCGGCCAAGGGCAGGCCCAGCAGGCCGGCCAGCGCCAGCGGCGTTGCGAATTCGGCCGCCACCTCGCGGGCGATGGCCAGATGGCTGGCGCCATGCAGACGCCGCAGCACCAGCTCGGTACGGCGCCGCCGCAAGGTGTCGGCCACCAGCGCATAGGCACCCAACATCGCCACCGCCACCGCCAGCAAGGACACGGCGGCCAGCACCCAGCTCATCACCTGCTCCTGGCGATAGACCATATTGCGCTGCTCATCGGCCGTCCAGACCAGATGCACCAGCGGCGGGCCGTGGCTTTTCCAGACTTGTTCCAAGGCCTGGCGCAGCGCCACGACGTCGGGGCCGTGAACGGTCAGGTCCCATTGCGGCTCGTCGCTGAGCATGAAGCCTTGCGGCAGCGCCGCATCGCGAGCCGACTCTTGCTTGATGTCGCCGACCACCGCCACGATGCGGCGTTGGTCCTGGCCCTCTTTGACCATGTCCCCACCGCCGCGCAGCAGCGCACCGACGGCATCCTGCGGCGTGGCAAAACCCAGCATGCGCGCGGCCTTGGCATCGATGACCAGGCGCCCCTCGCCGCTGCCCTGGAGCGGATTGCCGGCCAGCACCTTGATGCCATAGGTGTCGAAGAAGCTCGGCGACGCGACCGTCATGCGCAGCATCCGCTTGTCGCCCTTGGGGCCGACATGGAACTCGCTCGGCCCGCCGGTGTCCATGGCCGGGCGGGCCGAGCTGAAGGCGAAGTTTTGAATCGCCGGATGCTGGCGCAGGCCCTCGACAAAGGCGTCCATCTTGGGCACGAAGTCGCGCTCGACGATGGCGCTCAGGATAAGGCGGTTATGGGTGTCTATGCCCCGGTCGGCGTTCAGCAGATAGCGATGCTGCAAGCTCAGCACGCCGGTCAGCGCCAGCAAGAGCAGTGCGCCGCTCAGTTGCAGCGTCAGCAGACCTTGGCGGATGCGTCGGCCCCATGGGCCCTCGCTCGCTGTGCGGCCCTGCAAGGCCGGTGCGGGCACTTGCCGCAGGGCCATGGCCGCCGGCAGCGCCAGCGTCAGCGGCAGCAGCGCCAGCACCGTCAGCCCCAGGCCCAGCAAGGCGCGCAGCGGCAGCGCGTCGGCCACCGGTCGCTCGGCGCTCAGGCCCAGCCAATCGGCAACGGCCGGTGCCAACCACCAGGCCAGCAAGGCCGCGCCGGCGGCGCTGATTATGAGCGTTAGCAGCGTCTCCAGGCCCCAGAGCCGCAGCAGGTCGCCGTCGGTCGCGCCCAGGCTGCGGCGCAAGGCGGTTTCGCGCCGGCGCTGCAGCATTTGAGCCGCTTGCAGATTCATGCAGTTGATGGCGGCCAGCAGGAATAGCAAGGCGCTCGCAGCGGCCAGCGCGCCCAGCAGCGTCCAGACCATGGGCTGGCCTTCCAGCGGCAGCTGAGCCAGCGTCAAGGCACGGAACTCGGCAGCGGCTTTAATGGGTCCGGTCTTCCATTCTGCCGGCAGCTTTGCATACAGCGGATGGGCCCGGTAGGCTTGCTCCAGCAGCGGCGCCAGCTCGGTGGCGCTCGCACCCGGGCGCAGGCGGGCATAGACCTGACCATTGCCCTGGTGGATCGTGTCTATCGCCTCGGGGCTGTCAATGATGCCGCCACGGAAGTCATCGCCGACCATCAAAAAGCTGGCCATCGCCTCATGTGCCTGGTTCAGCGGGCTGCGCGCGTCGATGGCCGGCATCACCGCCGTCACCAAATAGCTGCGGCCCCGGCATTCGACGCTGCGGCCCACGGCCTGCGCCAGCGGCAAGTCGCCCCAGAGCTTGCGCACCAGTTTAGGCGTTAGCGCGATCGCGTCCTTGCGGCGCAGCGTGGCTTCCAAGTCACCATGCAAGGCTTTGAGGCCCATCAGCGCCGGCAGATCGGGGTCGGCGGCCAGCACCCGCACGACTTGCAGGCTGTCCTGTCCGTCGGCATTCATGTGCAGGGTGAAGCCTTCGCTGCTGCTGCGGCTGATCAGCTCCAGCGGCAGGCCACGGTCTTTGAGCAGCGGCACGAGGCCGACCGGTGTGGCCAGTTGCCAGCGCGCTTCATCGCCCGCTTGATTGGGTTTGAAGTCCAGCATCACCACCCGCTCCGGCTCGGGCACGCCCGGGTCAAGCTCGGATTGCGACAGCGCCAACACGGCCACCAACAAGCACACCGCCATCGCCACGCTCAGCCCGCCCATTGCCACCAGCGTGGCCGAGCCGCGCTGGCACAGGCCGGCCCAGGCTTCTTTCAACAAAGTCGCGGTTTTTTTCATGCGAACTGCTCCGCGTGGGCGTCGACCAAGACCCGGCCGTCGAGCAGGCGCACGGTGCGCGAGGCCAGTGCCGCATGCTCGGGGCTGTGGGTCACCATCACCAGCGTAGCCCCTTCTTCGTTCAACTGACGCAGCAAGTGCATCACCTCCTGGCCATGCGCGCTGTCGAGGTTGCCGGTCGGCTCATCCGCCAGCAGCAAGGCCGGCCTCGCGGCGATCGCGCGGGCGATCGCCACCCGCTGCTGCTGGCCGCCGCTGAGCTGGCTGGGGCGGTGCGCGGCGCGGTGACTCAGGCCCAGGCGCTCCAGCACCTCGGCCACGCGCTCGCGCTGGGCTTTCTCGGGCATGTCGCCATAACGCAGCGCCAACTGCACGTTGTCAAACACGCTCAGCTCATCGACCAGGTTGAAGCTCTGGAACACAAAGCCGATGCGCCCGCGCCGCAGCGCCGCCAACTCGCGCGCTGTCTTGCGGGTCACGTCTTCACCGTCCAGGCGGTAAACGCCGGCGCTGGGCTTGTCCAGCAGGCCCAAGAGGCCCAGCAAGGTGGATTTGCCGCAGCCGGAAGGGCCGGTGATGGCCACATATTCGCCGGCCTCGATGCGCAGGTCGATGGCGTTCAAGGCGGTAGTTTCCACATCACCGGCGCGGTGGCGTTTGCTGAGTTGGCTCAATTCGATCATGGTGATTTTTGCAGTTGAAAGATTCAAGCTTTGCAGCATCGGGGCTTGCCGCCGAGCGGCCAAGTCCCCTGTCCATTTCCGAACACCGGTCTGGCGTGCGCACGCGCGATGCTGCGAAACTGCGAGCCGTGAAAGAACCTGACACCCTCCCAGACCACAGCATCTTGCTGCTCGACGACGACCCCGGCGTCGGCCTGGCCGCACAGCTGCTGCTGCAACGCCGCGTGGCGCCTATCACCTGCCTGCGCCGGCCCGCCGAGCTGATGGCGGCCATCGCCAAGCTGCGGCCCAGTGTTTTGCTCCTGGACCTCAACTTCGGCCCCGGCCGTACCGAAGGCGAGCAAGGTTTGCAGCTGCTGGCAGAGGTGCAAAAGCTGAGCGCTCCGCCGGTGGTCATCGTGATGACCGCCTATGCCGACATCGAGCTGGCCGTGCAGGCGCTGCGCCGGGGTGCTTTTGATTTCATCACCAAGCCCTGGGACAACGTCCGGCTGATCGCCACCTGCCGCGAGGCCTTGGAGCGTTTCGGCCAGCAGCCTGCGTCAGTTCTCGAAGTTAGCAGCGAGTCGACCGAACCCGCCCGTTCGCTGGCCGCCCAGGAGCGCGCCGCCTTGCTCGCCGCGATGGCGGCGGCCGAGGGCAATCTCAGCGCAGCGGCGCGTACGCTGGGCCTATCGCGTGCGGCCCTCTACCGGCGCCTGGACAAACATGGGCTTTGAGCACTTGCGCTTGTTGGCGCTGGCCGCCTGCTGGTTGGCCGCCGGTGCCTTGGCCCGCAATGCAGGCCCGGCCGCGCGGGACTGGGTCGGCGTGGCCCTGCTCTTTGTGGCGGGCTTGGCTTTGGCCTGGCCGATGGCCAAAGCCCATCGCGACAAGCGGCTGCGGCCGCAACTGTTGCCGCCCGAGCCGGCGCTGCCACCGGACACCCATCGCCTGAATCTGCTGCTGGCCCAAATCGAACACCTGCCGGTAGCCGCTTGGTCACTTGGGTGCGATGGCCGCTTGCAAGCCTTGAGTGCCCGCGCCCGCCGCTTGGCCGCGCCCGGTGCGGTGCGCGACCCCGCCGCGCTGCAGCGGCTCTTGCACCTGGCCGATCACAGCGGCCCACAAACGCTGGAGACCGAGCGCGGCAGCGAGCGCTGGGTCTTGCAGCGCCAAACGCTGTCGCTGGACGGGCAGGCGCAGACGCTGTTGGTGCTGCTGCCGCTGGAGAATCAGCTGGAGACCGAGTCGCTGCTGGCCTGGCAGCAACTGGTGCAGATCCTGACGCACGAGATCATGAACTCGCTGACGCCGATCAAAAGCCTCAGCCAGACCGCGCAGATGTTGCTAGACGAGCCGCCCTTGGTCGAGCGCGAGTTGCGGCTGGCGCTCGCCGGCATCGCTCAAAGAGCCGAGGGGCTGTCCAGCTTTGTGGCCACCTACCGGCGCGTCAGCCAATGGCCGGCGCCGGTGCTGGCGCCGGTCGACCTCACGAGCTTGCTGCAGCGCTTGCGCCTGGCCGCCGCACCTGCCTGGCTCGCGCGCGGCGGCGAGCTCAGCGTCGAGGTTGGCGAGCCGGGCCTGCGCTTGCTTGCCGATGAAGGGCAGCTCGAGCAGGTCTTGCTGGCGCTGATCAGCAATGCCGAACAAGCGACGGCCGAGCTCGCCTCGCCGCGCCTGTGGCTGCAAGCGCGCCAGGGCCGAGGCGGGCGCCTGCAGATCAGCGTGCGCGACAACGGCCCCGGCGTGCCGGCCGGCCTCGAGCGCAAGATTTTTTTACCCTTTTTCAGCGCCCGCGAAGGCGGCCAAGGCATAGGCCTGACCGTGGTGCGCCAGCTGCTGCACGGCATGGGTGGGCGCGTGCGCCTGGTGCGGCCGCTGGAGGGCGGGGCGGCTTTTGTCTTGAGCTTTTGACCGCCGGCTCAACGCTCCGCTGCCGCGCCCTTGGCCAGCCGCGTCACCAGCTTGAGCAGCGTGGGCACGCGCTTGCGGCCATGCATGGCCCGTAAGCGCGCTTTCGCAGCACCCAGATCAATGCCGACGCAAGTGATGATCAGCGGGCGGGTCTCTTCTTCCCGGTGCACTTCAAATTGCTCGGGCATGCCCGCCGGCGCCGTCTTGGCGACGCCGATGATGGGGCAGACCCCGCCGAGCGCGTGATACAGGTGGCGGCCCAGACCGGGGGTTTCCTGCGCATCCAGATGTACAGGGCCATTGATGATGATCAGTTCGATCTGCGCGGGGGCCAAGCCATGCTCGCGCAGCAGTTGCAAGATGCAGGGCAAGGCGCGCAGGTCGGGCTCGCCGCGCACCGCTTTCTCTACATGATCGATGCGGCTGCTGAAAGTGCGGGTCGGCTCCGGCGCGACCCAGTCGTCAAAGGCGACGGCCGCGGCCCATGCTTCTTGGGCTTCAAAATGTACGTCGAGTGCGAGTTTCATGGTCGGGCCGGCTGGATGATCTGGCGCATTGTCCGGCCAGGCTTCAGCTTTTTTAGCCCCGAAGGCAAGCCTTTATTCAAGCTATGCGCATCCGCAAGCTGAGGGAGCATTCAATGCTGGGGGCAGCCTGAAATAAAGCCCTAAACTAAACCCGACCCTGCCATCTCCTTTTCGATAGGTGCGAATCCTTTGAAGCAATCCCCAGGACGCGGTGAATCACAAGCGCTGCCAGCGCAAGCAGGCACCGGGAGGGTGGCGGCGGGCAATGGCGTGGGGTGGGTCAAGCCGGGCTTGATTGCGCTCATCTTGTCGCTCGGCTTCGGTCTCTCCTATTGGTTGGCTGCATCCCAGCAAGCCCAGGCAGAGCGAGGCGCCGAGGCGCGATTTGAGCGTCTGTCAGAGCGTATCCAGCAAGAGGTCGAGCGTCGCTTGCGCCAGCCGCTCTATGGCCTGAAGGGCGCCCGGGGTGTTTTTGCGGCCAGCGACAGGGTTGAGCGCACTGAGTTCAGGGCCTATGTCGAGTCGCGCCAAATGGCGACCGAGTTCCCCGGGGTGCGCGGTTTCGGCTTTATTGAACGGGTGATGCGCCCGCAACTCGATCAATTCGTGGTGGCGGCTCGGCGCGATGGCGCGCCCGACTTTGCGGTGCACAGCAATGGCCAAGAGGCCGATCTTTTTGTCATCAAATACATCGAGCCGCTTGCTCAAAATCGCCAAGCGCAGGGTTTCGATATCGGCCAGGAGGCTACTCGTCGCGAAGCCGCTGAGCGGGCCTTGCGCAGCGGAGCCGACACCTTGAGCGGGAAAATCTCGCTGGTGCAAGATGCCAAAAGCCGGCCGGGATTTCTGCTGCTGGTGCCGATTTACGAACGCGGCAGCAATCCGCAAACAGTGGAGGAGCGCGAACGCGACTTGCTGGGCTTTGTCTACGCACCCATCGTCGCTGCGGAATTGTTTGCGAGTGTGACCGAGGTGGCCGACCACCTGCTTGACTTTGAATTGCTGGACAGCCCGCCCGACGAATCGCCCACGCTGGCCTTTCAGTCCAGCGGCGCTCAGTCGCCCTCGGACCTGAGCCGCCGATTCCAAGCGACACGGGTGCTGAGCTTTGCCGGGCGCAGCTTGACGATTGCTACGGGCAGCAATGCCGAGTTTGACCGCACGGCGGGCGCAAGTTCGGCTGCCTGGCTTGGCGCCACAGGTGCCGCCCTGAGCTTGGCTTTGGCCTTTGCGGCTTGGTTGCTGATTTCCGGGCGCGAGCGGGCCGAAGCCAAGGCCCTGGCCATGACCGCCGATCTTGAACGCCTGGCCCGCGTGGCGCGGGGCACCAGCAATGTCGTGATCGCCAGCGACGTGCAGGGTTGCATCACTTGGGTGAATGAAGGTTTCGCCCGTATCAGCGGCTACACCGAGGCGCAGGCCCTGGGGCGAAGGCCGGCCGAGCTGCTGGCCAGCGGGGAGCGGGATTCGCTCAGCCCGGCCGATCTGGCCGCCATGGCGATGAACCGCACGGGCCGCCGCAGCGAGTTCCAGCGCCGCCGCCCCGACGGTGAACTGTACTGGGTCGAGGCCGATGTGCAGCCGGTATTTGATGCCCAAGGCCAGCATTCCGGCTTTATCGAGATCAGCCTGGACATCACCGAGCGCAAGCGCAACCAGCAGGTGCTGGCCCTGGCCCTGGCCGAGAACAAGGCCTTGCTGGAGACCATTCACCAGCATGCGATCGTGTCGGTCACCGATGTGAGCGGCGTCATCATCGATGCCAATGCGGCCTTCAGCCGCATCAGCGGCTATTCGCGCGAAGAGCTTTTGGGCAGCCCGCACAACATCGTCAATTCCGGCCAGCATGAGCCCGAGTTCTGGGATGCGTTGTGGTTCAGGATTTCATCCGGCCAATCCTGGCACGGCGAGATTTGCAACCGTGCCAAAGATGGGCGCTTGTACTGGGTCGATAGCATCATTGCGCCCATGCTGGATGCCGAGGGCAAGGTTCAAAAATACTTCTCCATCCGCACCGACATCACCGCCGCCAAGCAGGCGACTAAGGCGCTGGCCGAGCAGCAAGAGAGCCTCAACCGCATCATCGAAGGCACCAACGCCGGTACCTGGGACTGGAATATCGTCACCGGCGAGCTGCGCCTCAACGAGCGCTGGGCCGAGATGCTGGGTTATGTCTTGGCCGACCTGGCTCCCATCAATGTCGATACCTGGGTGGACCATTGCCACCCCGACGACATGCCCAAGGCGCGCAATTTGTTGATGCGGCACTTCTTTGGCGAGACCAGTTTTTATGACTGCGAGTTGCGCATGCGCCACCGCGACGGCCATTGGGTCTGGGTGCTGGCGCATGGCAAGCTGTACGCCCGCACGCCCGAGGGGCAGCCGCTCTGGATTGCCGGCACGCATATGGACATCAGTGCGGCCAAGGTGGCGGCCGACTTGCTGCAGCACAAGCAGTTGGTGCTAGACCGTGCCGAGCGCCTGGCCGGCCTCGGCGCTTGGGAGCTTGATCTCACGACCCAGGCGCTGAGTTGGTCCACACAGACCTACTGCTTGCATGACCTGGACCCCCACACGCACCAGGAGCCGATCACACAAGAGCATGCGCTGTCCTACTTCCCGGCGGCGGATCGCGCCCTCTTGCAAGAGGCGATGCGGCGCGCCGTCGAGGCCAGCGAGTCATGGGACTTGAATCTGCGCCTGCAAACAGCGCTGGGGCGCTTTTTATCGGTGCGCTCGGTCGGCGAGGCGGTGTTTGATGACGGCGGCGCGGTGCGCCTGGTCGGCACCTACCAAGACGTGACGCAGCAGCGCCAGCTGGAAGCCGAAACCAAGCGCAGCCATGCGGTGCTGCGCAGCGTGCTCGATAACCTTCCTTGCGCCTTGAGTGTGTTCGATGCCGACTTGAATATGCTCGCCCACAACCAGCAGTTTGTTGAGATGCTGGACTTCCCGGCCGCCTTGTTCTCCGGCCCCACGACCTCGTTCGAGAGCATCATCCGCTACAACGCCGAGCGCGGCGAATATGGCCGCGGCCTGGATGTCGAGTCCACCGTTTTGCAGATCATCGAGCGCGCCCGACACCCTAGCGTGCATCAGTTTGAGCGTCAGCGCCCCAATGGCATCACGCTGGAGGTGCGCGGCGCCCCGATGCCGGACGGCGGTTTCGTAACGACTTATTTCGACGTCAGTGACCGCAAGCGCATGGAGGATGCGCAGCGCCGCAGCAATGAGCTGCTTAGTATCGTGCTGGAGAGCCTGCCTTGCGGGCTGACCATGATCGATGCCGAGTTGAATCTGGCGATCTATAACCACCGTTATGCCGACCTGTACGGTCTCGAAGAAGACTTTTTGAAGGCCGCGCCGCTGACCGTGGAGCGGATAGCTCGTCTGATGTCCGAGCGGGGTGAGTATGGGCCCATCAGCACTGAGGCAGCAATCGAGCAGGCGAATGGACGAGCGATGGCTGCGATGGCGGCACCACATCAATGGGCAAGACGCAGGCCCAATGGCCTGAGCCTGGAGATGCGCAGCAACCCGGTGCCCAGCGGCGGCTTCGTCACGACTTATATGGACGTCGGCGAGCGTGACCGCGCCGAGGCCGAGGTACGTCGCGCCGAGGCTTTGCTGCGCGGCGCCATTGACGCAGTCAACGAGGCCTTTGTGCTTTACGGGCCGGACGACCGGCTGGTGTTTTGCAATGAAAAATACCGGCAGATGTATGCCGCCTCGGCCGATCTGATCGTGCCCGGCGCCAGCTTTGAGGACATCATTCGCGGTGGCGCCGAACGTGGGCAATACAAAGAGGCGCTAGGCCGCATAGACGAATGGGTGGCCGAGCGTTTGGCGATCCATCGCAGCGGCGACTCGATGCTGGTGCAAAAGCTCGAGAACGGCCGCTGGGTGCGCGTGATCGAGCGCCAGATGGCGGACGGCCACACGGTGGGCTTCCGTATCGACATCACCGATCTGATGCTTGCCACCGAGGCGGCCGAAGATGCTTCGCGCTCCAAGAGCCAGTTCCTGGCCAATATGAGCCACGAGATCCGCACGCCGATGAATGCCATTCTCGGCATGCTCAAGCTGCTGCAGAAGACCGAGCTTGATACCCGCCAGCATGATTACGCCAGCAAGACCGAAGGTGCGGCGCGCTCGCTCCTGGGCTTGCTCAACGACATTCTGGACTTCTCCAAGGTCGAGGCCGGCAAGATGACGCTGGACGCCCAGCCCTTTGCGCTGGAGCAGCTGTTCCGCGATCTGTCGGTGATTTTGTCGGCCAACGTCGGACCCAAACCGCTGGAGGTTTTGTTCGATATCGACCCCGCTTTGCCGCCGGTACTGAATGCCGATGCGATGCGTTTGCAGCAGGTCTTGATCAATCTGGGCGGCAACGCGATCAAGTTCACGCAGCGCGGCGAAGTGGTGCTGAGTGCGCGGCTCTTGGGTCGGGTGGGCAGCGAGGTCGAAATCGAATTTGCGGTGCGCGACTCCGGCATTGGCATCGCACCCGAGCATCAGGCGAAGATTTTTTCAGGCTTCACGCAGGCCGAGGCCTCGACCACGCGGCGCTTCGGCGGCACCGGCCTAGGGCTGGCCATCAGCCAGCGCCTGGTGCAGCTGATGGGCGGCGAGCTGGCGCTGGAAAGCGCACCGGGCAAGGGCAGCTGCTTCTCCTTCCGCCTGCGGGTGGCGGCCGAGGCCTTGCCGATGGATGCCAAGTCGGGCTTGAGTCAGCCGCCGCTGCGCGCTTTGATCGTCGATGACAACGCGATTGCGCTCGATGTGCTGGGCCATATGAGCGAGGCCCTGGGCTGGCAGGTGGACCTGGCCTCGTCTGGAGCCGCTGCACTGAGCTTGCTGCAGCGTCAGGTGGATTCGAAGCAGCCCTATGAGGTGGTGCTGATCGACTGGCAAATGCCGGGCATGGATGGCTTCGAGACGGCGCAGCGCATCCGAGAGTTGGGCGGCGAGCACATGATGCCGCTGCTGGTGATGGTGACGGCGCATGGGCGCGAGATGCTGTCGCAGCGCAGCGAATCCGAGCAAAGCTTGCTGGACGGTTTTTTGGTCAAGCCGGTGACGGCCTTGATGCTGCAAGAGGCGGTGCAGGCTGCCCGCGCGGGTGAGGCCGCAGCGGCCGTGGCGCCGAAAGCGGCAAGCTTCGCAGGCCCCAAGCCCCTGCAAGGGATGCGCATCCTGGTGGTTGAAGATAACCTCAATAATCAGCAGGTCGCAAAGGAGCTGCTGGAGGACGCGGGCGCACGCGTGCATTTGGCCGATAACGGCCAGATCGGCGTCGACCTGCTGCGCGCCGACTCGGGCGCTTTTGACATCGTGCTGATGGATATGCAGATGCCGGTGATGGACGGCTACACCGCTACGGGCATCATCCGCAAAGAGCTGGGCTTGAGCGGTCTGCCGATTGTGGCGATGACGGCCAATGCGATGGCCTCCGACCGCGAGGCCTGCCTGGCGGCGGGCATGAATGAGCATGTGGGCAAGCCCTTTGACCTGGAGCGGCTGGTGGCGCTGCTCTTGCGCTTGACGCGGCCGCCTGATGTTGCGGGAGAGGCTGCGGGCGCCGAAGCAGGCGGCAAGGCTGTGCCCAAGCTGGCCAGCCTGGCGGTGCCGCCGGAGCTGCGCGACCGCGCCACCGCGCAGGGCTTTGATTTGCAAGCGGCGATGGACCGTTTCATGGGCAAGACGGCCTTGTTCCGGCGCATGGTGCATTCCTTCACCAGCTCGGCTCAGACCTTGCCGGCGGAGCTGAGCACGATGTTGGCCGAAGCTCGTGTCGATGAGGCCGCCATGGCCCTGCATTCCTTCAAGGGCTTGGCGGCCACGCTGGGCGGCTTCCAGTTGGCCGAGCTGGGCGGCGAGGGCGAGACGGTCTTGAAACGCGGCGACAGCCTCGGTGCCATCTGGTTGAGCGAGCTGGACAGAAACATCCAGACCGCTTGCCGAGATATGCTGCGCTTGGCCGACGATTTGTCGGCCTTGGGTCCCAAGCCGGCCATGCCGGCACAGGCGCAGCCCGCCGACGCTCAGGCCTTCAAGCTCGGGCTGAGCCGATTGATACAGTTATTGAGAGACTTTGATATGGGTGCGACCGAAGCACATGCACAGTTACGTGAGCGCTACCCGGCTTTGCTGGGCGCCGGGCAGGACGCACTGGAAGCGGCCATGGCGGCGCTGGACTTTGGCCGCGCACAGGAATTGTGCGAGGCCTTGCTGGCGGAGACCCCTGCATGATGCAGTCGAAGTACCTTGACCCGCAGGACCGCGCGCTCAACCCGATGCTGCAACTCGGGCGCAAGCTGCGGCTCTTGATCGTCGACGATCAGCCGGTCAATATCCAAGCGCTTTACCAAGTTTTTGCCGCCGACTACCAGGTGTTTATGGCCACTTCCGGGCCGCAGGCGCTGGCGATATGCCGCGACAAGCATCCCGATCTGGTCTTGCTGGATGTACAGATGCCGGGCATGGACGGCTATGAGGTGTGCCGCCAAATCAAGGCCGACGCCGAGTTGCAAGACCTGCCGGTCGTGTTCGTGACGGCACACAGCGAGCCGCAGGCCGAAACTTTCGGGCTGGAGGTCGGGGCGGTGGACTTCATCTCCAAGCCCTTCAACCCGGCGGTGGTGCGGGCGCGCGTCAAGACCCATCTGACGATCAAGTTGCAAGGCGACCTGTTGCGCCAGATGGTCTTCATCGACGGCCTGACCGGCGTCTACAACCGGCGCTTTTTTGATGAGCGCCTGGCGCTTGAGTTTCAACGTGCCAAGCGCAGCGGCACGATGCTGTCGCTGATGGTGGCCGATGTGGATTACTTCAAGCGCTTCAATGACCGTTACGGCCATCTGGCCGGTGACGAGGCCTTGCGCACGGTGGCCACCACCTTGGCCAAACAGCTCAAGCGCCCCGGCGATATGGTCAGCCGCTACGGCGGGGAGGAGTTCGCCTGCATCTTGCCCGACACCGATGCGGCCGGTGCGCTGAGCTTGGCCGGCGAGATGAATGCCGCGATCCGGGCGGCCCACATCATTCACGCCGAGTCCGATGTCTGCGACGTCATGACCGTCAGTCTGGGAGTGGCGAGCTTCAGGCCCGACGCCACTCGCCTGGCCGAGGAGCTGATTGTGGCGGCCGATCAGCAGCTCTATCTGGCCAAATCGCAAGGCCGTGGGCGCGCTTGCGGGGCCGTCATCTGAGCAGCAGGTTCAGCGCAGCGCCTTGAGGCGCTTAAAGTAAAGCGTCGCGTCCTGCAAATTGCCGTCGGCGCTGGCGTTGTAGTCGGGGATTTCACCGGCGCGCTGCCAATCCAGATGCACACAGACCGCTTCGGCCTGCGAGGCCGACGGCGCCTTCAAGACCAAGAGCGTGCGGGCCTGCGATGCCGCCACGCATTCCAAGCGGGCCATCAACTGGCTGGCCACGCCCCGGCCACGCGCGCGGCTATGCACCATCAAGCCCTGCACTTCACCACGGTGGTGCGCGTTCAGGCGCGGGCACAAAGACAGTTGCACCGCGCCCAAGAGTTGCTCTCCGACATGGGACTCAGACGCTGCGCAAGCGATCCACAGATTGTGATGAGGCCCCAGGCGGGCAAATACGCCCTGCCAATACTCCATCGCCGCGTAGCGCGACAAGGGGGCCAAAAACCCCAGACTTGCGCCTCTGTGCACGCCGTCGATCAGCAAATCGGCCAAGGCCGGCAACCATTGCAGATCGTGGCTGCTCAGCTTGCGAATGCCTGTCGGTGCTTGGGTTTGAGCGTGTTGGCCTGCGGCGGCATGGGCCTCAAAATTGCGCCGGCTGGGTGCCAGCGTAGAGAAAACCGATTGGTTGGCGGACGTGAGCATTGTTTCGAGACCTTTGCATGAGGAAACCCAGCGCCGTCTCGTGGACGATGCTGCTGTTAACCCTAATGCAAGCCGCGTGCCAGCCGGACAAGTTCTAAGTTTCTAAACCAGGCTCGGCCTGCAACTGGCCATGGCCGCCGCGCTTGGCCTCGTACAAGGCGGTCTCGGCGCGCCGCATCAAGTCATCGATATTGCGGTCACCATGGCGCAGCTTGGCCCACCCCGCGCTGAAGTTCAGCGTGTAGCCCAGCTCCGCTTGCGCGCGGGCGTTCAGCGCATTGCGCAGGCGCTGGTCCATCGCCTGCGGGCCTTGCAACTCGCAGCGGTCCATCAGCAGGCCAAAATTCTCCGCACCGATGCGGCCGGCCAAGTCGCCCAGGCGCATCTGCGCTTGCACGCAGCTGCTGAACAGCGCCAAGGCGCGCTCGGCGCCGGCCGCGCCATGTTCCGCCTCTATGGCTTTGAAGTTGTCGATCTCCAGCAGCATCAGGGCGAGTTCTTCTTGGTGGCGGCGCGCAGCCGAGATCATGTCCACCGAGCGCGCCGCAAAGGCGCGGTTGTCACTGAGGCCCGTCAGCCTATCGGTCTGTGCCAAATGCGCCAATTCGGCTTCGGCCTCACCGCGCCACGCCAGCACGATGGCCAGTGCCGCCATCCCCAAGCCCCAGAGCACTGCCAAGGCCAAAGCGCTATTGGCCGCGCCCGGCGCCATCAAGCTGCTCGGCACGGCCCCGAAAGCGGCGCTGCTGGCCCGCCACAGGCACACCATCAGCAGCGGCAAGACGCCGGCCAGCAAGACCGAGCGCCAGCGGCGCGTATCCGAGCTGGGCCCGGTCTCGGGCGGCGCTTTGGACAGGATGTCGTGCAGCTCTGCGCTTTTGTTCGGCAACACCAGACACAAGACCAGCAGGCCGAGTTGCAGCGACAGCCAATACAGCGCCCAGGCGGCCCTAAACCCCAGGTCCTCAAACTGCAGGCCGTAGATCAAAGGCATCAGCAGCGGCGCCAGTAGGGCCAGGGCCCGACCCGGGTGGGGCTTCAACCAACGCTGCAGCGCCCACCACAAAGCACTCAAGCTGGCGCTGAAGGCCGCCATCGCCAAGCTCAGCCAAAGCCGCTCATGGCCCAAGTTAGCGCCGGCCAGCAGCAGCCAGCCCAAGGCTTGCAAGCCCATGAATGCATGTCCTCGCTCGGCCGCAGGGCTAGGCCGCCAGCCCATCAGCAGCAAGAGCAGGGCGGTCGAAGACAGCGCCTGCAGCAGCGCCAGATTGAACAGAGTCGGGTTGTCGAATTGCATGGCGGCTCACTCGGGGGAGACATGCCATTCTCTATCCGGATTGGCAGCCCGAGCTGGGCTTGCGTCAAGAATCTGAATCCAATAAAGAGACACAGTGATTCAGCGGCGTAGGGCGGGCTAGACGTCAAATTCAAAGAGTCTCGCAGAGCCTCCTTGCTCGTCGTCCTGGGGTTTCGGCAGCAAAGGGGCCGCAACTGAAGTCAACCGGCGGCCAACAGAAACCTCGAAAGCTGGTGCAGGCTTTCATACTCAAGACCTCGGCCAACAAGTCCACGTCAAAGCGCCGCACATGCGCAGCGAACGAGGGGAATAAGAGCACCAAACCTTGCTCATTCAAGTTCATCTTGGGACTGTGGCGAAAACCCAGGCAGGTTTGTCGAGGGCCAGCACGTGGCAGCTGTGTCACGGCCTGTGCCGCCAACGCCTCGAAGCGCGCCGAGCTAGCGGTCGATCTGGAATTCGAGGTGCTGCATACCAGAACACACTCTTGCATGCGACGAGGGCATCGCACGGGCGTACTGGGACGCTCGGGGCTGCCGCTGGGAAGACCAGCAGATCGGCTTCTGTCGCAACGGTACGTGGGTGGTTGTGGTTCCAGTGGGCTGTGAGCTGAAACAGATACACGCGATTACCCTGGCGCGGACGGCCGACACTTAAGTGAGCGCGGCTCGGTGCCACTCCTGCGGCCCTATCAGTAGGCCGTCAGATCACCTTTGCCCATCGCAATCACGCGCACCACACAGGACAGGCCGGCGGACTCGGGGAAGCACAGTTCGCCATCTGCAAAATGGGATTTCCAGTACGAGACATAGGTGCCCGGCACCTGAGGCGCCTCGAAGTCGATACTCAACTCCACGATCGAACCGGGCGCGGTGTGAGGCACCTCGATCCAGGGAGTTGCAGGCTTGATTCGGTGGCCCATGGGCTGGACAGGGCCCGTGGGGATGCTGACGCTGATGTCGTGGTCCATGCAGGCCAACCGGCGGCCTTGCCAGGCCACGGTGCCGATGTTCTGCACGGCCCAGGTCTTGGTGAAGCGGCTGCCGGCATGCACCAAGGTGCCGTCGGGAATGGTCACATCGGCCACGAAGATGCTCGCGTCCTTGCGCGACATCGACCCGGCTTCCATCGCGGGTGGCAGCCGATAGTCCGCGAAGGCGAGATGGATCAGGTGCAGGGGGTGCACGCGCAGGGCCACGCCCAGCTTTACCAGGGTCTCCATCTCAGGCAGGCGCGCCATGCTGTTGCTGACGGTGTGCAGCGTCTGGCGGCTCACGCCCGCGCGCCGCGCCAGCTCCGCCAGTGAAATCTCGATTTCATGCGCTCTTTTGCGCAGGTAGCAGCCCAGTGCGTTCAATGCCATCACGTATCCCCCATCCCTTCATCTCCTCGTCTTAAGGTCACCTGTCGGTCAACTTGGCGCTAACCGCCGGCGGGGAAGCTTCAGCAGCGCATCTTGGCTCAAAGCGGCAAGGCTTCCGGCCAGAGCTCATCCGGGGTTTCCCTTGGGTCACAGAAACCGTCCGGTCAACTGGACAGTTGGACCGCTAGAGTCAAGCGCCCCCCACGCCCCATGAACTTCAAGGAGGAATCCCATGCAGCGCTTTACCGCATCAGCCCTGGCCGCCGCCGCCTTCGCCTTCACCTTCACCGCCCCTGCTGCCCAGGCGGCGACCTTTGAGCTGCCGCCAGGCAACGCTTACGGCTACTACCACATGGCTAACAATCAGCCTGAGTACGGCAATGTGTGGCGCGGTGTCGCCCAATCGTTTACGGCGCTTGATGAGCGCACGGTGTTCAGCCTGTTCTATGTGGCACCCAGCACGGGGCGAATCGCTGTTGATCTGCTGCTGCACGCTGGTGAGCCCGGCAATCTGAGCCCTCTCGTGGCGGCCACGGCCTGGATCGAGGCGGGCGCGGCCAATCGTCGTGGCCTGCTGGACTTTGATCTCGGTGCTGCGCCACTGGTGCCGGGAGCGCGCTACACCGCGCTGTTCATCACCAAGCAGGGCGAGCTGCCAGATGTCGGGTCGAATGCAGGCTTGGGCGTGCAAATGGCCACCACGCCTGCCCAGCCCAATCCCTATAGCGGCGGCGCCTTCTACCTCTACGGCTTCATGGGCAGCTACGACATTGCTGACCGTGGTTGGCCCGGCGGCATGGACATGGCCTTTCGTCTGACCGCCTCGGCCGTGCCCGAGCCCGCTTCCACCGCCTTGCTGCTCGCCGGTCTTGGTCTTGTCGCTGGTATTGCTCGCCGCCGCAACAAGCAGCAGTAGACGCAGGCTTTGGCCTACCCACAGAACCGGCTCATGTGGCCGGTTTTCTATGGGCGGGTGCGAAGGAAGAGTCCGGGTTGCTTGGCCACAGCGTCAATTCTGTTTGACTGCGACGGGCACGAAACTGACCAAAATTCCATTGGACGATTGGGCCAGCGGAGCGCAATGCACAGCAGGGCTTTATCCGTGCAATTCGCTCTACTGAAACGCCACCTCCGCAAAACTTCTCAATTTGCGGCTGTGTAACTGGCTCAAGGGCCCGGCGCGCAGCAACTCGACCGTGCGCAGGCCGATGCGCAGATGCTGGTCAACGCGGGCGCGGTAAAACTGGTCGGCCATGCCGGGCAGCTTGATCTCGCCATGCAGCGGCTTGTCGCTGACGCACAGCAAAGTGCCATAGGGCACGCGGAAGCGAAAACCGTTGGCGGCGATGGTGGCGCTTTCCATGTCCAGCGCGATCGCACGCGTCTGGCTGAAGCGGCGCTCTGGGCCGCCGTGGCGGTCGTTGGGGAGTAGCTCCCAGTTGCGGTTGTCGGTCGAGGCAACGGTGCCGGTGCGCAAGACGCGCTTGAGCTCGAAGCCGCTGAGCTGGGTCACGTCGGCCACGGCCTGCTCCAGAGCGACTTGAATCTCGGCCAGCGGCGGGATAGGCACCCACAGCGGCAGCTCTTCGTCCAGCACATGATCCTCGCGCACATAGGCATGCGCTAGTACATAGTCGCCCAGCTGCTGGCTGGTTCGCAGGCCGGCGCAGTGGCCCAGCATCAACCAGGCATGCGGGCGCAAGACCGCCACATGGTCGCTCATGGTCTTGGCATTGGCCGGGCCGACACCGATATTGACCATGGTGATGCCGCTGTGGTCGCGTCGGATCAGGTGGTAGGCGGGCATCTGCGGCAGACGCGGCAAAGCCGCGCCGAGCGCATCCTCGGCCTCGGCGCTCAAGCCGGTGCGCCGAGTTAACAAATTACCTGGTTCAACAAAGGCGATGCAGTCGTCCAGCTCATGCGGCTGGGTAGGGTCGGGGGCGCGCTGCATCAGCTCCCGCCCCATGCGCACGAACTCGTCGATGTAAAAAGCGTAGTTGGTGAACAGCACGAAGTTCTGAAAATACTCGGCCCTTGTGCCGGTGTAGTGGCGCAGTCGGTGCAGCGAATAGTCGACCCTGGGCGCGGTGAAGAGCGACAAGGGCTGAGCGGCGCCGGCGCTGAGTTCCTGCGTGCCATTGGCGATGCCGTCGTCCATCGCAGCCAGGTCGGGCAGGTCGAACAGATCGCGCAGCAGTCGGCGGCGCTCTGGCGTCAAGCTACCTTCGAAATGCTCTTGCTCGCCCAGCGCAAAGTGCAGTGGAATCGGTTGGTTGCTGCTGCCCACCTCCAGCGCTTCGCCATGGTTGTCCAGCAGCAATTGGAATTGCCGCAGGTTGTAATCGGCGAAAAGATCGGGCCGGGTCAGCGTGGTTTCATAGCTGCCAATGCCGTCAACAAAGCCGAAGGCCAAGCGCGAATCGGGCGGCGCGGCATGGTTGTTGGATCGCAGGCGCAGGCGCACAAAGGGATAGCAGGCCCGCACCTTGGGCAATTCTTCGCCGGCCACAAAGCGCTGCAGGGCGGCGCGCAAATGCTGGACGCTGGTGGCATAGATTTGCTGGGCTTGCGCCAGCGCGGCGGCGGCGTCGTGGTACTGCATGGGGGCAAAAAACGGCGGGCTGAAACTCATCATTTGGCTCCTTGTCTTGAGCCGATTGTGAGTGCCGCCCGCGACGATTTGGCGACTTCAGTCGCCTTTGTGCAGAAGAAGAAATTCCAGCTCGCCCCGCCCCACGCCGAGATCCGCCAATTCGCGGCCCTCAAGACCCAGCAGCTCGGCCCGCATGCGTGCATCGCGACGCCGCTGCAGCCAAGCTGCGTACAGACTTTGCAGAAGGGGGAAGGTGTTTTTGAGGTTTTGCATGGTCTTGCTCCGTTGTCTTGCTGTGCATCTTCCGATTTGAGGTATGGTTTGAAAAGTTGAATCATCTGAATGTCGAATTCAGAAAAACTGATGCGTGCATTGAACTTGGACCAGCTGCGAACCTTGGTGGCGATTGCCGATCTGGGCACTTTTGCGGCCGCCGCGCAGGCCTTGCACCTGGCGGCGCCTACCGTCAGCCTGCACATCAGCGAGTTGGAGTCACGGCTGGATGCCACGCTGCTGCTGCGCGGCAAGCGAGGCGCGCAGCTGACCTCGGCAGGCCAGGTCTTGGTGCAGCGCGGCAGGGCCTTGCTGCGCGATGCGGATGCCGCCATCGAGCTGGTCGCTCGCCATGCGCGCGGGCGGGCCGGCAAGGTGAGGTTGGCCACGCAGACCGGCGTGCTGGTCTATCTGCTGCCCCAGGTCTTGGCGCGCTTGAAAGAAGTTCACCCGGAGATCGAGGTCGAGGTGGCAGTGCTGGGCACCCATCACACCTTGGCGGCGCTGCGCGAGGGCCGCCAGGATCTGGGCCTGGTGACCTTGCCGCTGCCGCCCGACCATGGCCAACAAAGCGAGCCCTGGCGCAGCGACCCTGTGCTGGCCTATCTGCCGCCGGACTGGGATGTGCCGGACGAAGTCACGCCCGCGTGGTTGGCCGACAAGCCCTTGATCCTGAACGAAAGTTCGACCCAGATGTACCGCCACACCATGGCCTGGTTCGGCCAGGCCGGCTTCAATCCGGTGACCCGCATCGAGCTCAATTACACCGAGGCCATCAAGAGCATGGTGGTGGCCGGCTATGGCGCTTCGGTGATGCCGCAGGACACGTTTGATGCGCCGCAGGTGCTGTCGCTGCACGAGCGCATGCAGCTGCGCCCGCTGCTGCCTGCGATGACGCGCGAGCTGGTGCTGGTCTACCCGGAGCCAGCGCTGATGGCGCCGGCGGCGCGGCCGGTGCTGGAGATGTTGCGCGAGTTTGCGCAAGCTTGAGTTGGGTGTCGGGCTGGCGATTCGTCGCTCGCTCGGTTGATTCGTCGATTGGCGCCGGCCAATTGCGGTGCGCCTTCCTACAGTGAAGACTCGATTCACTCAGCAGGTGTTCCCCATGGCTAACTTCAAAATCACATGCACCGTGACCGCGGTCGCTTTGTCCCTCAGTCTGCCGGCCTTGGCCCAGCAGATTCACGTCAGCCCGGCCGCCGAGGTCGTGGAGGGCACGGCCTTGAGCCTGCGCCTGAGTGAGCTGCCGCCGCTGACTTCGATACGCATTGTCAGCAGCCGGCTGGCGCGCGGTATGGGCCCGCAGCAGCCCCATCAGGCTCAAGCCTGGTTCACCAGCAATGCCGCTGGCGAGCTGGACTTGGCCGCCCGAGCGCCCGACAGGGGAAGCTACAGCGGCGCCGATGTGCGCGGGCTGTTCTGGTCCATGCAGCTGACCGCGCCGTCGGCCGCCTTGCCGCCGCTGGACCCCAAGCAGCAAGGCGAGGTCTGGCTGCAGGCCTTTGCCGGTGAGCGCTTGCTGGTGGAGAAGAAGCTCGTGCTGCGGCCGTTCGCGCCCGAGGTGCAGAGCCGGCCGGTGGCCGACTTTCCCGGTGCCCGCTTTTGCCTAGGGCCGGGCGCACACAAGCGCGGCGCCATCATCGTGCTGGGCGGCTCGGAAGGCGGCTCCATCGCCGCCCGCACGACCGCGCCGCTGCTGGCCTCGCAGGGCTATGCGGTGCTGGGCTTGCCCTACTATTCGCCGCCGACTTGGGGCGCACAGGGCATGGAGCCGGCCGAGCTGCCGACGCTGCCCAGCTCCTTCGCCGACATCGAGTTGGAGCGCCTGAACCAGGCGCGCGAATGGCTGGCCCGCCAGCCCGAGGTCGACGCCGAGCGCATCGCCGTTTACGGCGTGTCCAAGGGGGCGGAGTTCGCGCTGGCGGCCGCCGCGCGGATGAGCTGGATACGCGCCGTCGTTGCCTATGTGCCCAGCGATGTGGTCTGGGAAGGTTGGGGCATGGGCGTGCCGCAGGCGGATACGCACTCGTCCTTTGCCTGGAAGGGCAAGCCGCTGGCCTGGCAGCCCTACAAGGGCATGGCTGAGGAGATGGCCGGCTTCGCCAGCGGCACAGGTGTGCATATCCGCCGGCCCATGGACCAGGGCCGGGTGGCCCACCCCGAGCGGCTGGCGGCGGCGCGCATCCCGGTCGAGAACTATGCTGGCCCCTTGTTGATGATTGCCGGCGGCGATGACCAGATGTGGGATTCGGCCGGCATGGCTCGCAATATCGAGGCCAGCCGAAAAGCGCTGGGCCTGCCCACCATCAACTTGATCTACCCCGGCGCCGGCCATGCGCTGTCGGCCAGCGGCTGGGCGCCGACCACCGGCCACAACCTCGGCCCTATGAAGCTGGGCGGCAGCCCGGCCCTTGATGCGCGAGCGCAGGCCGATGCATGGCCGCAGATGCTGGCCTTTTTGCACCAATATCTGGCCAAGCCCACGCTCACCAGCGAGCTGTCACGCTAAGACTCAGCGCGAACGCAGCTCGCGGGTCGTTTGTTCCTTCTCATTCAGGCGCTGCTGGGCCGACAGCGGCCGTGCCTTGCCGGCGGCCAGGGCGGCCTGATCCAAGTTGGCACCCCAGGTCTGCCCGGCGCGCAGCAGCAAGGGCGGCGCCAGTGTGTCGACCAGGCCCATATCGACCCAGGGCAGAGCTTCGGCCAAAACCAGCTTGGCGCGCGGCTTGATCGCCGCCTCGCCGATGCGCCCGCGCTGGCCCCAGCTGACGCTCAGATCGGCGCTGAGGGCGCCGTCCAGTAGCTTGTTCGTCACCGCATAGTCCCGCAGCACGCCATAGCGCAGCTGCATCATGGCTTCTTCCGCAAGCATGGCCGCGTCCTCGCGCGAGAAGCTCTGGCCATCGGGCACCGAGTAGGCGTAGTCGTCGTTGACGCGGTCTGCGCTGAAGAAGTGGACGATGTCGGCTGGGGCGTAGGCGATCTGCAGCGCGCTAGGCGCGGCGCCAAAGGACAGCACCTTGGCCAAGCCCTGCAGCTCGTGGGAGTAAAAAGGGAACTGCTCGTACAGTTTTTGCGACAAGCCCCGTGCGGGGCCGGCTTGGTAGACGCGCTTGTCGGTGGGCAGCGTGGCGTGCAGGTGCGGCGGCATGAAGTCGGCCGCATGGGTCAGCTCGTGATAGAGCAAGCTGCCCAGCGCGTAGACCACCTCGCTCAAGGGCCGACTCAGGCGCGGCTCGCGGGCCAGGCTGTTGTAGGCGTGCTGGTTGTCCTTCACATAACGCCAAGGCGTAGCGTAGCTAAGCAGCACGCCGTTGTTGCTGCGCGGGTCGGGTGACTCGCTGACCGTGTCGCGTTGTTCGGGCGTGAGCCACAGGCTGCTGGCGTCGAGATAGATGGCGCCGGTGGCGCTCCAGTAAAAAGCCGGCCGCACCCGCCCGCCTATGACGATGGCCGTGACGCTGGCCAACATGCGGCGGTAGTCCCCGTAGGGGTCTTGCTCGCGCAAGAAGCGTTCGAACACCTCGCCCATCCAGTCGTTGGACACCAGCACGCGCTGCATCACCTGCTCGACCGTCGGCACTTGGCCACCGGTGGCCTGGCCCAGCAGAGGCAGCTTGCCCAAGGTACACAGATTGGCATTGCTCAGGCGCGGGCTGTAGATGCACTCGTCCAGCGCTGTCGCGTAGGGCCCTTGCGCCAGATAAGGGTAGACGCGGCTGGCCGGGTCTTTGGCGCCGAATAGCGCGTCGGCAGGCGCGTCGGCCGGCGGCGCTTGCAGCAGCAAATTGAAATGCCCGCTGAGCTTGGCGCCGCTGGCCAGGGTGATGCTGGCCTGCAGGCGCAGCATGGTGTCTGCTGCCGTGGCCGGCGCGGTGAACACCACGCGGCGCGTGTTGGTCTCGCCCAGGTTCACGGGCGGGCCGGCCAGCTGAGTCCACTGCACGGTGGCCGTCTCCCAATCGGTTTCGCTGAGCTTGGCGTGGGTGGCGCGCAGCGAAGTCTTGCCACCGGCCATCACCGAGGGCTCACCGCGCAGCGTCAGTGCATCGGTACTGGGTGCCGCAACGGCCTGCACTTGTAGGCTGTGGCTGAAGTTGCCGCCTTGGCCATCTTGGTAACTCAGCTCGAATCGGTAGGTCTCGCCAGGGGCGGGCTGCAGCGTGATGGCCTGCGAGCGCGCCGAGAGAAGGTTCAGCGCGTTGCCGCCGGTCTGCCGCCAGCTCAGCGCCTTGAGGGTTTTTCCACTGCAGGCAAGCAGGGCAATCTCGGTGTTAGCTCCCGGCAACGCTGCGCCGTCTTGCGCCAGCTTTGCCACCGAGCCGGGCAGGCATTCGGCGCTCAGGGGCGGCACCGGCAATGGGGCCGGATCGGGCGTGGGCGGCGGGCTGTCGCTGCCACCACCGCCGCCGCAAGCCGTTAGGACCAAAACTTGCGCCAGCAGTGCCAAGCCCAGTGCATGCCGCCGGATCGCTGCCGACTTATCTGAAATATTCGCCATACCACCCCTTTTGAGGTGGCGATATTACTTGTCAGCGATCAGCTTTCTAGCCGGGTTAGACCTGACGGCGGCCTTCAATCAGCACCGTGGGCAGCTCGTTTGTCTGGGCTGTCAGCTCACGCGCCTGCCGCTGTTCTACCTGCTGAGGGCTGGCGGCCTGATCGGCCTGCGCAGCCAGATTCATGCCGAGTACGGCCGATGCGGCAATGGCGCCGAGGGCGGTCAAGCAGGTGGTCAAAAGCTGGGTGGGCTGGCGGGTGTTCATGGCTGCGGCTCCTTGGTGTTGAGAGGGCTACTCCTCTGTTGCAATGTCTGCAGTGTCTGCAAAGCCCGCACGCAGCGCTAGAAGCAGGCGACGAAGCGCGGGCCTGGCTGCGTGAAATGGGCTTGGCAGCGATGAACGGAGCGGCGCGCTCAGCGGTAGGCGTCGGCCATGCGGCTGAGGGCGCCGCTTTTCTCCAAGGCGGTGATGGCCTGGTTCAGCTGCTCCAACTTCACCTCGCTGCGGCGGGACAGCGCGCAGGAGTTGGTGTGGCGCGAGAGCACAAAGTCCGGATGCAGGGCCAGGCTCAGCACACCTTGCCGGCGCTGGAATTCCACATAGCGCTGATTGCTGACGGCATAGTCCATGCGGCCTTGATTGAGCTTGCGCAGATTGGCGCCTGCGTTGGGCGCGTCCTCGCGGACAAATCCGCTGCCCAGCGCCTGCTCAAGTTCGGGGTAGACAAAACCATTGACGGTACCAATCGTCAGCCCGCGTAAATCGCTCACCGTGCTCGGCCGCTTTGCGCGGGCCGCGCTCAGAATCAGCACGCCGTCCGGCAGCATGGGCTGACTCCAGTCAAACGGGCCGGCAAACCACTTCGGCACCAGCGCGCAAACAATATCGCCCTGGCCTTGCTCCAGGGCGGTGGCCATGCGTTTGCGGGGCAGCACCAGGAACTGCGCCTCACGCCCGAGTTGCTCGGCCAAGGCCAGGCCCAGGTCATGGTGAAGGCCGGCCGTCACTCGATCCGCCTGCAGCTGCGCCCAAGGCATTTCGGTGCTGCTGTCGACGATGACCCGCAAAGCCGGCCGCGCGCTGCCCGCAGCCTGCGCAGCTGCAATAAACAATAGTCCGGTCACAAAAACCGCCACGCCGCGCATCGGTCCCCCCATAGGGAAAAAACACCAGGGGCATGATAGCCGCGCACTTGCTGGATTTACGGCCTCATGGCGCTATGCCCGCTGATCGCGCCGCCCGCGTTGCTGCGCAGGTCCAAGATGATGATCTCGTTGCTGCCCCGGCGCAGCCAGGGCGCGGGCAGATAGAGGCGCTGCTGCGGGCCGAGCTGCCAGAAGCGGCCCAGATTGTGGCCGTTGACCCAGACCATGCCCTTGCCAAACTGGCTCAGGTCGAGAAAGGTGTCGGCCGGCTGCTCGATAGAGACGCTGGCCTTGAAGAAGCGGCCCGGCTTGGGGTCAAGTCTTGCCTCGGGCAGCGATTGAAGCTTTTGCACCCAGTCTTCGTGCAGCGGCAGCGGACGCATCTGCCAGTTCATCAAGGTCATGCCGGCCAGCGTGACGCGCTCGGTCAGACCCTTGCGGTCGACCAAGGCCGGGCCGAAGTTGATGCGCCCCATCGCCTCGACCATGATTTCCAGCAAGGGTTCAGCGTTTTCGGTGGCCGGCAGTTCCAGGCTGTTCTCTCCCAAGCGCCTGTCCAGGTGGCCGATCAGTTGGCCGTCCAAATAGACGCTGGCCAGGTCATGCAGGCCATTCAGCACCAGCTTGCCGCTGCGTGCGCCGATCAGGCGGGTGCTGTAAAGCATCAAGCCTTGGTAATGCCCCAGCGCTTCAAAAGGTTTGGGATGCGAAGCCTGTCGCGGGGCGGGCAGCGCCTGCCACAGCGACGCAAAGGCTGTCATCTGCACAGGCGCCAGCGTCATGGTCGGAATCGGCGCGGGCAGCTCGGCCGGTTTGCGGCCGGTCTCTTTCGCGATCAAGTCGCGTAGCTGAAAGAACTTGTCCCTGGGCCGCCCCTGCTCATCGATGGGCGCATCGTAGTCATAGCTGGTGACGTCGGGCTCATAGCCCTTGCCGCCCGAGTTGGCGCCGGCGGTGAAGCCGAAGTTCGTGCCGCCATGGGCGACGTAAAAGCTCAAGGACTTGCCCGCCTTGAGCAGGTAGGTGACGTCGGCCAGCAATTCCTCGCTGCCGGGCCGCGCCCATTCCTCGCCCCAATGCGTCAGCCAGCCGGGATAAGTTTCGCTGCTGAACACCGGCACGCCGGGATTGATCTGCTGGGCTAACTCGAAATGCGCGGCCTCGCTGCCCGAGTCCAGGCCGACCGCGGCGCCGGGCAGGCTGCCGGCCGCCAACATCTGCGGCGTCGGGCCGTCGGCCGTGTAGAAGGGCACCTCGATACCGTTCGAGCGCCACAGCGCCGCCAATTCCTTCAAATAGGCGCGGTCATTGGCGTAGCTGCCGTACTCGTTCTCAATCTGCAGCATCGCAATCGGCCCGCCGCGTGTCATTTGCAGCGGCGCAAATTCCTTTGCCACGGCCTTCACATAACGTCGCACCGCCTGCATATAGCGCGGGTCCATGCCGCGCAGGCCGATGTCGGCATGCTTGAGCAAATAGGGCGGCAGACCGCCCAGATCCCATTCGCCGCAGACATAGGGGCCGGGGCGCAGCAAGACCAGCAGCCCCTCGGCTTGCGCCAGCTTCACGAAACGGGCGATATGGCGGCTGCCGGTCTTGAAATCAAACTTGCCCTCGACCGCCTCGTGATGATTCCAGAACAAATAGATGGGCACGGTGTTGCAGCCCATTGCACGCGCCATCTGCAAACGGTGCTGCCAATATTCGGGCGGGATGCGCGCAGGGTGCATCTCGCAGCCGATCACCTGCATGGGCTGGCCGTTGTGCAGAAACTCATCGCGACCCAGCGTGAAGCTGGCGGCCGCGGCCTGAGCCGCGCTCACGGCCAGCAGCCCAGCGATCAGGCAGCTCTTGAACAAGCGTGGCCGCATGCCGCCGGCCGACTCAGTACTTGTCGCCAAAGGCAAAGATCGGCTTGCGCGTCTTCCACTGCCCTTCCGTGAAGTCGGGGAAGGGGAGGGTTTTGAAGCCCTCGGCAATCGACTGCTCGGACAACGGCGTGATGGCACTCCAGGCCACCGCGTCGTAGACGTCGATGGGCATGGGCGCGTCGGCTTTGAGCGCTTCGATAAAGGCATTGACGACAAACCAGTCCATGCCACCGTGGCCGGCCTCGGCTGCAGTGGCCGCATGCTTCTTCCACAGCGGATGCTCGAATTTGTCCTGGTAGGCCTGGAAGTCCTCCCATTCATGCGGCTTGCTGATGCCCTCGATATGCACCGAGTGGTTCAGGTCCATCCACAGGCCGTTCGTGCCCTGCACCCGGAAGCCCAGCGAGTAAGGGCGCGGCAGCGAGGTGTCATGCTGCAAGAGAATCGTCTCGCCGTTCTCGCAGGCCAAGCTGGTGGTGACGATGTCGCCGAGCTTGAAATTGACCTTGGCCGAGGGGTGCTCGGGCTTGCCCATCTTGTTGGCGACAAAGTCGTGCAGACCGCGCGCCTTGCTGGCGAAGGCATTGATATGCGTGAAGCGGTTGCCACGGTGGATATTGGTATACATCGCGCAGGGGCCGATGCCGTGGCTGGGGTAGAGCTCGCCATTGCGATCGACCGCATGTTGCGTGCGCCAGCGCGCCTCCGACCAGCCCTTGTCTCCAAACTCGACGCCGCCGCCATAGGGCTTGGCCGGGTCACCGGAATTGAATTTGACTGCGCGTAGATCATGCTGATAGCCGCCTTGCAGATGAACCAGCTCGCCGAACATCTGCGCGCGCACCATCTGCAGCACCGCCATCACATCGCGCCGGTAGCAGACGTTCTCCAGCAGCATATAGGGCGTGCCGGTGCGCTGCTGGGTGCGCAGCACATCCCAGTGATCTTGCAGCGTGATGCCGGCCACCACCTCGCAGCCGACCGCGACCTTTGCCTCCATCGCCGCGATGGACATCGCCGCATGCAGCTCCCAAGGTGTGGCGATGATGACGGCGTCGAGGTCTTTTTGCGCCAGCAATTGCAAATAGGCCAGCTTGTCTCCGCCCTCGCCAAAGGTCTGCGGCTTGGGGCGTTTGTACTTCTCGGCCATCGCCAAGGCGCGGCCCAACATGATGGGCTCGATATCGCACAGCGCCACCACGTCCACGTCTTCGCGACGCAGCAGCTCCTTCAGCAAGACCTGACCCCGCATGCCGGTGCCGATCAGGCCCACGCGCAGGCGCGGGCGGGTGGCTGCGGACGCGGTCTTCAGCAAGCCCAAGCTCGCTCCAGCGGCGCCGGAGGACAAGACAAAGTTTCTACGGTTCAAGTTCATGGTGCTAGGTCGGTAATGGATTTCAAAATTGGGCCAACAACCAAGCCAGGCCGGCCAAGAGCCATAGCAAGGTGGTCATGGCATTCAACGCTGCGGTCAAGGGTTTTTGCTGCATTCGCTCCCCGAAGGCCGGGCCGAACAGCCGCGCTGGTTCCAGAGCGAATATAAGGAAGTTCAGACTCGCGCCAATCCAGAACAGGCCACCGTGCAGGCTCAGCGTTTGGCGCGAAGCCCATAACAGCAGCAATATGAACAGCGCCAAGCCGCCAAACGCGCCCGAAGCTATGCGTAGCTTGATGGGAGTCACAGGACTGCCCGCCCTAAGCTGATCATTCTGTTTCGGGTCTGAATCTCTTTTTCGCTGCATCGGCAAAAACAAGTGCTTAGAGAATGGCCGGGCGATCCCGCCGCAGCCGCTTGCCCAGCAGCAAAAGCCCCAAGCCCAGCAAAGCATAACTGGCCGGCTCTGGCACAGCGGCGGCCGTCCAATCTATGGCGAGTCGGCCAGACTGCCAGCGTCCGTCGGGGCTCAGGCCATCCGACGCCGCTTCGCTGAATTCCAGCCGCAGCACGCCATCGGCGCCGACGCTGAAGTCCAAGCCCTGATCGAGCAAATCAATCGAGCCGGTAAAGGACTGGCTGCCGGCAAAGTCGCTGCCGGCGCCGGGCGCAAACAGCAGGCCGGCGCTGCTGGTCTGTGAGCCGCTCAGGCTCAGCTGCATCTCTGACAACCAACTCGGGGCCTTGGCCTGCAGATCGACCTGCCAGCTGAGGCTGTTGATATGAGCCAGCGCGCCGAGATTGACGTTCAGGACGGTGTTGGCGGCCGAGCCGATCACGTCCTGGCTATTGATGCCGCTGACATCAAGCGTCAGCACATCGGCGCTTGCGGGCATGGCGATGGACGCTGCAGCGGCAAGCGCCAAGCTCCAGCGAGACAGATATTTCTTCATCATGGGCGTCTCAGTTCAAGGCAGGGTATCGAGTCGAACGTCGGGCTTGGCGCCGGTCAGCGGGCGTGTGAAGTACTGGCCCGCCGTCACCGTTTCATTGAAGAAGCCGCCATTGCGCAAGAAGAACTTGCCGCTGGCGTCGACGCCACCGGCATAGTCCAGGCGCTGCTTGTTGTCGCCGGTCGCGTCGACCGTGAAGCGGGCGCGGTTCAGCTCTTTCCAGCTGCCGTCTTTGTTGACCGCCCATTGCTGGCCATGCAACATCTTGCGTTCGCGCCAACCGTAGTCACCGTCGAAGTTCTCGGCAAAGGCATAGAAGTCGGTCAGCCAAGTCGTGATGTTAGGCCGCGTCCAGGTCGCAATGAAATGCCATTGGCCGTCTTCGGGCGCAAAAAACCAGGCCGAGTACAGGCTGGCGCCCTGGCCGTCGGGCCGCACCCGGGTGATGAACTTATAGGTGTTGCCGGCCACCCAGGGGTAGAGCAGGTAGGACTGGCCGCCGGTGCCTTCGCCGCCAAATTCATTGACGACAACGTCCGGGCCTTTCTTGACCAAGGTGGTCTTGCCGCCGCCGCCTCCGTCCTCCGGGTCCCAGACCGAGAACAGCACGCGGCGCTCATCCGGCCCGTTCACCTGTATGCCCATATAGCCCTGGCCGAAGCCATTGGCCATGAAATAGGAGCCGATCGGGTCTTCGCCGACAGGGATCTGCAACTCGCTATAGGCGTACTCGGTATTGGCCGGCACGGCGTAAGACAGATGCACCGAGGGGCCACGGCGCGACCAGTAATAGTCGTCCGGCGCGTTGGCATATTGCAGGCCGGTGGCGGCCGTGCCGCTCAGCTCGATCGCGGTCAATTTGCCGAACGCTGCGCCGGTGCGCTTGAGCCCTTGCACATCAATCTTGACGTAACCTGCCTGTGCCACGTCCACGGTGGCTAAGCTGGTGACTTGCCCTGTGCCTGCATTCAGGCGCTGGGTAAAGCTCTTGCCCAGCGCCGTGATGCGCAGCGTGCTAACGCCGCCAGCCGGCGCACTGCCCTTGAGCACGATATTGAACTTGCCCGGCTGCGCGACGCGCACATAAGTGCTGATCACCGTGGCCGGGTCGGTCCAGTCCATCAGGCCTTCTTCATTCGAGATCCACTCCGTCGTGTCGGGGCCGGCTGCGGTGATGTAGGCATTGCCGCCCAGGGCCACGAGCGGTGCTCGGGCTTTGACGGGCGCTGCGGTCGGGGCCGCCAAGGCATGCGCTGTCGGGCCAGCGGCGGCTGCAGGCGCTGCCAGCGCAGGCGCCTCGGCTTCAGCGACGTTGCCGCCGCCACAGGCTGCGAGCGACATCAGCAACAGGGCGCTGAAGGTGAATTTCCGCGCAGCAGGGATCGGCTGTCTGGTCTGTATGGGCTTGCGGGGTTCGATTGCTTGATGCTGAGGCATGGGCCGGCGAGCCTTTCTTTGAACTGAACTGAGGATGCCGCGCACAGCGGCGCCCGACCCGCCAGAAGCTGGCGGGCCAAGCGTGGCTATGCGTGGATCAGGGGCTGAGTCTTACCAGAACTTATAGCTGGCCGACACGCTGAACACGCGACCGAACAGGTTCTGGGCGTGGTTGTAGCCTTCCCATCCGTTCGGGTCGTACTCGGGCTGCTTGTTCAAGACGTTCTTGATGTTCAGGCCCAGGTTCAAGGTCTTGATCGGCTCCCAGTTGAAGCCCAGATTGACCGTGTAGAAGGCCGGTGCGCCGCCGCAGAGATTGGCCGGCAGGGCCACGTCGGCCGCCGTGCAGCTCGTGGGGTTGTTGTTCTCTTCGTCGGTCTTGTCGTAGGCCCACTTGGTGCCGCCGGTGTAGTTGACGAACAGGCTGCTGCCGAAGTTCTGGTAGCGCCAATCGGCATTGAAGGTCGCGCGGTACTTGGGTTGGCCGTAGTAGCCGACATAGTTCTGCGAGAAGCCATCGCCCAGCGCGTCATCATGCTTGTTGCGATTCATGATGGTGGCGGCGATACCTAGATTGAGCCTGCCCATTTCGCCCAGACTGAAGCGGCCACGGGCATCGATGTCGAAGCCATCGACCAAGGTGCGGCCACGGTTCAGATAGCTGTTACTCATGCCCGCCAGCAGGCCCACTGAATAGTTCAAGGGCTTGCCCGTGCAGGCGGCCGCATTGGCCGGGTTGGCGCACATGGCGGCGGCGGCTGCGACATTGCTGCGGTCGGTGTCGGTGATAGGGCTGCGGATCACGCCCGGCGCGCCGGCCAGGGTCGGGCCGTATTTCTCGGCGTATTGGTCGTACAGCTCCTGGAAGTCCTGGCGGATGATTTCATCGCGGCGCTGGATCAGCCAATAGTCGGCCGAGATGTCGAAGTCCTTGCCCGGCTGGAACACCAAGCCCAGCGTGCCGCTCTTGGCGGTTTCGGGTTTCAGGTCTTTGTTGGGTGGCGTCAGGCCAGCGATATTGTTGCTGCAGTTGCTGTTGAGCAGGTTCTTGCCCAGGTCTTGGTCGGCCTTGTCGACCGACTTTTTGAGCTGATTGGCAATTGCATTGGTTTCGTTGCAGCGTATCGTGTCCTTCATGCCGCCGCGCTGTGCGAACACGCCACCTTCGCCAGACTCGGCCAAATTCGGCGCCCGGAAGCCCTGCGAGTAAGTGCCGCGCAAGAGCAGCTCAGGCATGGCACGGAACTTCAGGCCGACCTTGGGCGCCAGGTTGGCAGCGAAGTTCGGGTATTTGTCCAGGCGAACAGCGGCGTCCATCTCCAGGCTCTTGGTGATGGGCACAATGGCCTCGCTGAACAGCGCGCCTATGGTGCGCTGGCCGTCAAACCAGGAGCCGCCTTGCTGGGTGATGTGGCCGTCGGCCGCGTCCTTGTTGCCGGGCGTTTCGAAAGATTCCCGCATCAGGTTGTAGCCAAAAGCGGCGCGTACATCGCCGGCCGGCAATGTGGCGACCTTGCCTTCTATCTTGCCGTCAAGGCTGATCAGCTTGGTGTGTGAGCGGATGTCAAAGGTCGGGAATGCCTCGCGGATCAAGGCGGCATTCTTCTCGTTGATCACGCCGAACTGGTAGGCCGGATGGTCGGGGATGAAGCTGCGCTTGCTGACGGGGTCATAGGTGAAGGGGCCAAACGCCTTCTCGAATCCGACGGTGTTGATATTGACGGTCTGAAAGACGGTGGAGTCGCTGCCCGCCACGCTCAGGGCGGTTTCATAGTCCCAGCTGCCAAACAAGGTGCCGCGCACGCCGGCCATGGCGCGGTAGCTTTTGTCGGTGGTTTCTTGCCCAAAATGGCCAGGGGCATCCTGCAGCAAATAGCTCAGGCCGGCCGCGCCGCCCATCTTGGCCTGCAACTCCGGTGTCAGCTTGTTGTACTCGTTATTGGGGCCCAAGAACGGAGCCACAAAGGTATTCAGCTTGGTGCCGGTATTGCGCGAGTACCAGTTGATGGTCTGACCGCTGCTGAAGCTGCCGGGCCCGCGCTCGCCGCGCAAATTGACATCGGTGTAAACGAACTCGGCAAAGCCCTCCATATCGGGGCTGATATTGAGGCGGCCGGCCAGGTAGCCGGTGGCGCGTTCGCTCTTGGGGCCGGTGTCGAACTGGTTGGGCAGACCGTTGACGACGCAGGTCTTGTTGGCGCCGGAGGTGAAGACGTTGTTGCAGCCAGGAGCCGCCATGCTGGTGCGCACGTTCTTGGAGTCGAACACAAACAAGCTGCCGGGGTTCATCACGCCGGGCTCGCTGCCCACACCGATGCGCAGATTGCTGATGAAGTTGGGGTTGTTGACGTAGAACTGCTCGGGGCGCTTCAGGTAGGTGTCGGAGAAAGCGATACGGTCGCGCTGGAACAGGTTCACCGAGCCATAGATATTGAAGCGGTCGCGATCAAAGTCGCCGAAGCCGTAGGTGGCGCTGAGCTGATGCTCGCCGAAGGCCTTGACTGCGCGGGAATGGTCGGTCGTGACGCTCATCTGCAGGCCCTGATATGAGCGCTTGGTGATGACGTTGATGACGCCGGCGATCGCATCTGAGCCATAGACGGCCGAGGCACCGTCGGTCAGCACTTCCATGCGCTCAATCGCGGCGGCAGGGATGGCGTCGATATTGACGAACTGGGTCTGGAAGCCTTCCGGTGCGCCGTAAAAGGACAGGCGGCGGCCGTTCAGCAGCACCAAGGTGCCTTGCGCGCCCAGGCCTCGCAGATTGGCTTGCGAGGCGCCGTCCGAGCCGGTGTACATGGAGCGGAAGTCTTGCTGGCCGGGCTTGGCGGCCGGCAGGTTGTCGAGCACCTGCATCAAGGTGCGTGCCCCCATGCTTTCGATCTGCCGGGCCGTGATCACCTGTACTGGCGAAGCCTGCTCGGCGTTGACTCGCTTGATGCTGGAGCCGGTCACTTCAACCCGGTCCAGCTCCTCAGCGGCATAGGCTGTGTGAGCGACTTGCACCAAACCAGCTGCAGCCAGCAGCGCCACCAATTTCGTAACTTTCATCTTTTGTTCTCCGGTTGAAGGCGGTCAGACCCATCTGCCGCCTAGTTCTTAAGTTATTGCCGCCCCTTTTGTTGAGGGGTTCAGCGTTTTCTGCCCTGAATGACTTCGACTTTTGCCTTGGCCCCGCCCACAAGCGCGGCGTTGGCCCAGTTGGCACAGACCTTTTTGGCGTCCTTGCCCACGGCGCCTAGCGTGCGCAGGCTCAGCGAGGTCAAGCCGCGCACGTCGATTTCCGGTTTCACGACGGCGGGTGCTTGCACCAGGCCGCTGTCGTAGAGCAGGCGCTCATCGCCCCAGATCTGGAACTGCAGGCCGCCGTTTGAGCGGCAGCTGTCATCGATGCCAAGGTCGGCGCGGAACAAGTCCCAATTGCCTTGCAGGCTCAGGTCCAGGCGGTCTTGCGCGCCAAAGCCCAGGCCCTGTTGGAAGCGCAGGCCGTTCATGCGCAGCGCGGCAGCACCGCTCGCCGGCCGGTCTTTGGCGATGCCCTTGGGCAAGCGCAGCTCGGACAGATAGCGTTGTTGTTGTTCGTCCAGGCCTTCGGCAGCGCGCTGCTCCAGCACATGAAACTCGGACAGCACGATGGGCTCGACCTCGCTGGGCGCCAGCGCATTGAAGGCCTTGGCCACAGGCGCTTGGGTCGCAGCGGCGGTCACCATCTCGTCAACCTTGGCTGAGGCCTGGTCAACTTCAGCGTTATGCGTGCTCAAGACCCGGAAGCGCAGAAGGCGACCGGCGGCAGGCTTGGCGAAGTTCACCGTCTGCAAACCCTCTTGCAGCTTGAGCTGACCGACCTGCACCGGCTGGCCCCAATCGCCGTTGTTGTCACCCAGATAGACCTCGTAATCGCGCACCTGGCCATGCTTCCAGTGCTTGTCATTGCGCGGAGCGATCTCGAAGCCGTCAATCATGCGGCGCTCGCCCAGGCCCAGTACCCACTCGTGAGGGCCGGCACGCATGGCTTGGTTGCGCGTGGTGCGGAACCAGGTCTCGGGCTTGCCGTCAAAGGCGTTCTCGATCGCATGGCCCGGCTCTTCGCCGGGGCGGTTGACGACGGTCAGGCTGTCCACCGGCACTTGGCGGCCCAGAACCGGCGCGGCGGGGAAGTCCTCGTTCTTGGCCAGCACGGTGTCGGGCGAAATCTTCAGCGTGAACTCGGCCGCATGGCGAATGCTGCGCTTTGGCGTCTTGATGTGGACGGTGCCGAACTTGTCGTTCGCGTCAAACCACCAGGCTTGCGTGGCGGCGTCAAACGCCGCTTGATCGCTCGACTCTGGCAGGACCTGGCCCCCGAGTTCCACCGCTTGTGGCTTGGCGCGGCTGTGCACGATCAGGCCCAAGCTGCGCTGTGGCTCTTGGCCGGCATAGTCGCCCTGCACCGGGCCGACCTTGACGCGAATGTCACCCGCACCCTGTGTGGGCGCCGTCATCAATATGACTTGGCGGCTGCTCTTGCCCTGCTCGCTGTACTGGCGCGTCAGGCCGTCGTCTTCATACAGCGTGTAGCTCGACTCGCCCTGCGGGTAGAGGTCCAGCGTCAGCTGATCTTTGGGCTTTTGTCCATCAAACAGGACCTCGGGGTACATCGGCAAAATGGCGCCTGCGCGCACAAACACCGGCAGCTTGTCCTGCGTCACCTGCAGATCAACCGTCTTGCCGGCCTGGCCGGCTTGCACCTGGCGGCCGTCCCAGTAGTCGAACCACAGGCCTTCGGGCAGATAGATGTTCTTGCGCCAGCCCTGGCTGGCGGCCTGGCTGCGGAATACCGGCGCCACCAGCAGGTCGCGCCCCAGCAAGAATTGGTATTTGTGGGTCTCGGTCGCAGCGTTCGGGTCCTTCGGGTGATCCCACATCAGGCCGCGCACGATCGGCGCACCGCTCGCCTCGGCCTCTTGCGCCAGGCCGTACATATAGGGGGTCAGCCGCAGTTTCAGCTTCAGATACTTTCGATTGATGCTGCGATAAGGCTCCTCATAGGCCCAAGGGTGCTTGCGTGCCTGCGCCGCCCAGCCGCTCATGCCCATCAGCACAGGGGTGAAGGTCTTCCACTGCAGATCGCGGGTGAAGGTCTCGGGGCTGCCGCCGAAGATGGCGTCCACATCGCCTGTCGCGTAAGCCTGGCCCGACAAGGCCGAGCCGATCAGCGTCGGGATATGCCAGCGGATGTAGTCCCAGCTGCTGCTTTGATCACCGGTCCAGGTGACGGCGTAGCGCTGTATGCCGGCCCAGCCCATCACGGTCCACAGAAAAGGCCGTGCGTCGGAGTTGTCCAGGATGCCTTGATAGGCCGATTGGTTGGCGTCCATCGCGAACTGGTAGCCGGCGCCCGTCCAGGCAACATCGAGCTTTTGCGCGCGCGTGCCGGCCGTGCCGACTTCCCACTTGATCTTGTCGACACCGTTCTCGGTCCACAAGCCGGTGCGAAAGCCCAGCTCGCTCAGGCCAGATACGACCTTGGGCAGGTCGGTATAGCCGCAGCCATAGCCGTCATTGGGCAAAATCCATCCACCGGGCATATCGTGCTCGCGGTATTTCTTGGCCACCGACTCGATCACGTCCGGCGTCTTGCCGCTAGGGCCGTCGCTCCAGCCCTTGGGCACGGTGCCAGGCTTCTTGACGTTATCGTCGTCGTTATAGCAATCGGCGTCACCATATTCATAGGCCCAGCGCGGCAGCATCTTGGCGCGGCCGGTCAGCTCGGTATAGCGGGCCAGCACTTGATGGATGCTGGGGCCAGCGAAGATGAAGGCGTCGAAGCGGCCGTCTTGGTGGGCCAGCGTGATGCGCTCGTTCTGGCGCAGATCGTAAGACCCATCGCGCCAGCTATTGCGCAAAATGCCCCAGCCCTTGGAGCTCATCAAAAAAGGCGCGGGGCTGGGCCGGTCGCCTTCCTCCCAGCCGCCGGAGTAAGAGACTTCGAGCTGTTTGCCCTTGAACTCGAAGCGGCCGTTTTGCTGGCCGCCACCGAAGAAACGCTCGCTCTTGTCGCTGCTCAGGGTTTGAACCGAAAGCTTGTCGCTCAGGTCCAGGCTTTCGGTTTCGCGCCACAGCAGCTGTTGGTTGTCGGCGCGGTAGAGCGCCAGGCGCAGCGGCTTCTTGTTGATGCGCAGCGCCAGGCTGTCGGTTTGGAGCAGGTAGTGGTCGCCCTGATCGCTGAGCTTGTGCGCGATGGCTGCACCCTCAGCGTGGGCTGCTAGGCTTTCGGGCAGCACGATGGGCGCGGCCTTGTCTTCGCTGGCTGCAAATTGGCCGGTGGCGCTCGCTTCGATGCGCAGCACATCGGCCCGCAGCAAGCTGATGCGCAGCCTGGCCTTGCCTTCGGCGCGCAAGTCCCATTGCGGGGCGGCTGGCTGGCCTGTGGCGCCTTCGATGACCTGCTTGGATTGGGGCAGGGCCACCAACTCGCGCAGATTGCCCAGCGAGGCCGCCGCAGCGCGGTCGGCCTGCAGCAAGCCGATGACGATCAATGCCGCCATGCTGGTGGCTCTTCTGATGGCCGATGTCTTGCCGGTTTGCGAATGCAAGCGATGCTTCATGCCTGTGTTTTCCCTGGCCTATGGCGGCCTTGATCAAAATGACTTGGTCGAACTCTAGGCACCCGACTTGCAACAGTCAATTGAGTGAAAGTCAGACCGAAAGATATACGGCGAAATATAGTGAAAACCACTAGAAATAATCATTTGAAACGAAAAAATCATTGCGGCTGCGGCGTTGACTTGGTCCTTTGAGTGCTGAGTCAATTGGACTTTTCGCGAGCTATAGCTGCAATCTGCGCGTTCTGTGCTTGCCATTCCTGGTCTCGATTGGCTCTTGAAATTTGTTCTTTCTTTTTTCTTTCGACTTTGCTAAAGTGAAAGTCAAATTGCCTGTCGGCGATCTCGCTCGACTGTCTTCACCGTCTGTTTCCACTGCGCTCAATGAACCCATTACTGACCCGTTCCCGCGATGACTGGCAGGCCCAAGGTGGCCTGTCAACGGCCGAGGAGATTGCCCAGCAGCCGATGGTGTGGCGCGAGCTGGCGCAGTCCTTGGGCCCCGCGCAGCAAGCAGCCTTGGCGGCTTTTCTTGAGGCATGGCTGCGCGAGCCAAGTCATCAGGTCATCCTGACCGGCGCCGGTAGCTCGGCCTATTGCGGTGAGGGCGTGGTCGATGAAATCAACCGCCTGTGGCCTGCGCAGGTGCGCGCGGTGCCGACCACCAGCCTGATCTCGCATCCGGCGCTCTATTTGCGCCGCGATCAGCCGACGCTCTTGGTGTCTTTCGCGCGCAGCGGCAACAGCCCGGAGAGTTTGGGTGCCGTCGATCTTGTGCGTCAGCTGGTGGATCAGCCGCGTTTCTTGAACATTACATGCAATGCCGACGGCTCCTTGTTCACGCGCAATGCCGCCAAGCGTGACAGCTTCAATCTCCTGATGCCCGCTCGCTCCTGTGACCGGGGCTTCGCGATGACCAGCAGCTTCACTTGCATGCAGTTGGCGGCACTGCTCGCTTTCGGGCGCGACAGCTGGGATGCGCGGCTGGCCCGTGTCGAAGCGCTGGCGACGCAGGCCGAGCGGCTGCTGCGCGACTGGGCGGCGCCGCTGGCCGCTTTGGCGCAAGAGCCGTTTGCGCGCCTGGTCTATTTGGGCAGCGGGCCGCTGGAGGCCTTGGCCAAAGAGTCGGCCTTGAAGATCCTGGAGCTGACCTGCGGCCATGTGCTGGCTTTCGCCAACACCTGCCTGGGCTTTCGTCATGGCCCCAAGTCGATTCTGAACGAGAACACCTTGGTGATGGTGTTTCCGTCCAGCGACGCCCATGTCCGCAAGTTTGACGCCGACCTGGTGGCCGAGCTGCAGCGCGAGGGCGTGGCGGGACGGGTCTTGCAAGTGGGGCTTGTGGCGCCGGCTGGATCAGACTCCCCGGCCGACCTCATTGCGCCCGCCGGCAATCTGCTGTGCAGCGTGGGCGCCGAGCTGGCGGCCGCGGGCGACTGTTGGCTGGCGCCCTTGTGGTTGTTGGCGGCGCAGCAATATGCGCTGCACCGTTCCGCCGCGCTGGGGCTGACCCCGGACAACCCCTTCCCCGACGGCACCGTCAACCGCGTCGTTCAAGGCGTCACCCTTCACGCTTATGTCGCAGCCGTCCAGCACTGAGGGCATGCTTTACGGTGTCGACATAGGCGGCACCAAAATGGAGCTGGTGGCCTACCAGGGCGCGGACTTGACCGCGCGCTGGCGGCGCCGAGTCGACACGCCGACGAAAGATTTCACCGCCTTTGTTGAGGCGCTGGCGGGCTTGGTGGAGGCGGCCGATGCGAGCCTGGGTCAGCGCGGCGCCATCGGCCTGGGCCTGCCCGGCGTGGTCGACCCATGCAGCGGCTTGCAGCTCAGTTCCAATGTGCCGGCGCTGAACGGGCAAGCGGTGGCGCCGGCCTTGACGGCGCGCTTGCAGCGCCCGGTGGCGATAGGCAATGACTGCCAGTGTTTCGCGCTGTCCGAGGCTTGCGGTGGCGCGGCGGCCGGCGCCGAGAGCATGTTCGGGGCCATCTTGGGCACCGGCGCCGGGGGCGGCTATTGTGTCGGCGGGCGCTTGCTGCGCGGCTACAACAGCCTGGCCGGCGAGTGGGGCCATTGCAGCTTGCCCGCCACGCTGCGTGAGCAGCATGGCCTGCCGCTCTGGCCCTGCGCATGTGGGCTGAGCGCTTGTTTGGAGCGTTATGTGTCCGGCAGCGGGCTGGCCGCGCTGTACCAATTTTTTGGCGGGCCGGCGCTTGATGCGGCCGCCATCAATGCACAGGCCGAGGCGGGTGAGGCCTTGGCGCAGCGCACGCTGGCCGTGCATCTGGACCTGCTCGCCCACGGCCTGGCCGGGCTGGTGCTGGTCTTGGACCCGCATGTGATCGTGCTGGGCGGCGGCCTGTCAAAGCTGCAGCGCCTGTACCGCGATCTTCCTGCCGCCGTGGCGCGCCATTTGTTTGCCGGCGCGCGCGTGCCGCCGATTCTGCCGCCCGCGTTTGGTGACGCCGGCGGCACGCGCGGTGCGGCCTTGTTGGCGCGGCAACAGCAGCAGCAGCAATAAAAGTCCATTCCCAATTTCTGAGAACCTCCATGTCGCATCTTCTTGACATCATCAGCGCCCACCGCCAAGGCCGGCCGGTCGGCATCTACAGCGTCTGCTCGGCCAACGAATATGTATTGCGGGCCGCCTTTGAACAGGCGGCGCGTTACGGCACGCCCTTGTTGATCGAGTCAACCTCGAACCAGGTCGACCAGTTCGGCGGCTACACCGGCATGAACCCCGTGCAGTTCCGCAGCTATGTGCTGAAGCTCGCCGAAGAGGCCGGCTTCCCACCAGAGCGTTTGGTGTTGGGCGGTGACCACCTCGGCCCCAATGCCTGGCAGCATCTGCCGGCCGCCGAGGCGATGGGTTTTGCGACCGAGTTGATCCGCAGCTATGTGGCGGCGGGCTTCGAGAAGATCCATCTCGATTGCAGCATGGCTTGCGCGGATGATCCCAAACGGCTGCCGGACGCCATCGTGGCCGAGCGCTCGGCGCAATTGGCCCTGGTGGCCGAAGCCGCCGCACAGGCCGCCGGTTTGGCGGCGCCGGTCTATGTGATCGGCACCGAAGTGCCCATTCCCGGTGGCGAGGCTTCGCTGGGCGCCGGCGTGGCGGTGACCACGCCTGCGGCGGCAGCAGCCACCTTGGCCGTGCACGCGGCCGCCTTTGCCGCCCATGGGCTGCAGTCTGCTTGGCAACGAGTGATTGCAATGGTGGTGCAGCCGGGTGTGGACTTCGATCACAGCCAGATCCAGCATTACGAGCCCGCTGCCGCGACCGCGCTGTCTAACTTCGTCGCTCAGCAGATGGATCCGCCGGCGCTGGTCTTCGAGGCGCATTCGACCGATTACCAAACCGAGAGCGCCATGCATGCGCTGGTGCGCGATCATTTTGCGATCCTGAAGGTCGGCCCGGCGGTCACCTTTGCGCTGCGCGAAGCCTGGTTTGCCTTGGCGGCGATCGAGCGCGAGATCGTTCCGTTTGGGCGGCAGTCGCAACTGCCGGCGGTGCTGGAGCAGCGCATGTTGGCCGAGCCCAAACATTGGCTCAAGCATTACGCCGGCACACCGGCTCAGCAGCATTTGCTGCGCGCTTATGCGCTGAGCGACCGCTGCCGCTACTACTGGGGCGATGCGGCCGTGCTGGCCGCCGTGGCCAAGCTGATCGCCAATTTGGAGCAGCAGCCTATTCCCTTGCCGTTGCTGAGCCAATACCTGCCCGAGCAGTTCGATGCGGTACTTGCCGGCGATCTGGCGGCCCAGCCTCGCGCGCTGGCCCAGCACAAGGTGGGCATGGTGCTGGCGCGTTATGCGCGGGCCTGCAGCCGCAACCGGCATGCCGCAAGCGAAAGTACCAATGCTCAAAATCTTTCGTTTGCATAAAATGCTTGCTGTCAAAACGAAAGAGTTGAAAAGTAAGCCATGAGCAAGAACGAAAAGCCGCCAAGCCGCAATACCGGCCAGCGTCGTGAGCAAATCATGCAATTGCTGATGGAGCAGGGGCGCGTGGATGTGTCGGACTTGGCGCCCAAGCTGGGCGTGTCCACGGTGACGATTCGCAGCGATCTGGCCGCTTTCGAGGAGCAGGGTCTGGTCACGCGCAGCTACGGCGGTGCCGCGCTCAAGCGCATGCCGCCGCAAGAACACAATATTCGCCAGAAAGACGGCTTGAACAGCAGCCTGAAGGAGCGCATCGGCACGCGTGCCGCGCAGATGGTCAACTCGGGCGACAACATCATCATCGACTCCGGCACCACGACGATGGCCTTGGCCCACCACCTGCGCGAGTTGCGCAATGTGACGGTGATGACCAACGGCCTGAACATCGCCTGGGAGCTGGCCGATGCCGAGGGCGTGGAGCTGATGCTGACCGGCGGCCTCTTGCGCAAGAAGTCGCTCTCCATCCTGGGCACACAGGCCGAGGCCTGCTTGGGCGGCTATATCTTCGACAAGCTCTTTCTCGGCGTGGACGGCTGCGACCTGCAGTTCGGCTTGACCACCCACCATGAGGCGGAGGCCAGGCTCAATCACATGATGGTGGAGCGGGCCAAAAAGGTCATCGTGCTGAGTGACTCCAGCAAGTTTGGCCGCGTCAGCCTGCACCGCATCGTGCAGCTCGACCGTGTGCATACCTTGATCACCGACGCCGGCATCAGCAGCGAGTACCGCGACGGCCTGCAGCGTTTAGGCATAGAGCTGATCATCGTCGAATGAAAACAATGCCAAACAGCTTGTCGGGACGCATCCTGACGCCGGGCGGCTGGCTGCTCGGCCGGATCGAATTCGCAGAGCATGTACTCAATCTTTACCCCGATGCTGACGCCCCATCCGAGCTGAGCATTCTGCCGGGCTTCGTGGACCTGCATGTGCATGGCGGCGCGGGTGTGGACATCATGCAGGGCGGTGATACGGCGGTGCAGGTCGCGCGCGCTCATGCCCAGCACGGCACGACGGTGATCTTGGGCACGACCATGACCGCCAGCCCGGCCGCTATTGAACATGCCTTGGAGGGCCTGGCGGAGGCGATTTCCCAGCGCGCGCCCGGCACGGCCCGCATCCTCGGCGTGCATCTGGAAGGCCCTTTCATCAGCGAGAAGCGCCTGGGCGCTCAGCCCAATCTGGTCTGCTCGGCGACGCTGGAGCAGGTCTTGCATTACCACTCGATTGCGCCGATCAAGGTCTTGACCCTGGCGCCCGAACTGAGCGGGCACTTGGCATTGATCCCGCAACTCAAAGAGTTGGGTATCCGCGTGCAGATCGGCCATTCGGCCGGCAGCTATGAAGAGGGGCTGGCGGCGCTGCAGGCGGGCGTTGCGGGCTTCACCCATCTGTTCAACGGCATGACGCCGCTGAATCATTACCAGCCCGGCATGGTCGGTGCGGCCCTGGCCCATGCCGAATATGCGGAGTTGATTCCGGATCTGCAGCATGTGCATCCAGGTGCAATGCGCGCCGCCATCCGCGCCATCCCCAAGCTCTTTTGCGTCACCGATGCGACGGCCGCCACCGGCATGCCGGACGGTGAATATGCGCTGGGCTCGCAAACGGTGATGAAGTGTCTGGGCTGCGTGCGTCTTGCTTCGGGCTCGCTGGCCGGCAGCGCGCTGACGATGGACCAGGCGCTGCGTAATTTGGTCTCCATCGGTCTTGATCTGGCGGCTGCGTCGAACTGCCTGTCCCGCCACCCGGCCGACTATCTGGGGCTGCCCGATCGCGGCCGCATTGCGCCGGGCGCCTGGGCCGACCTTGTCGTCTTGGATGCCGATCTGCAAGTGCAGACCGTCGTCATCGAAGGTGAATTGGTTTCTCTCGTTTGACCGTTCAAGGAACGACCCGCATGAATGCACCCGCTTTCGCCATACCCATGGCCGCCAATGATTCGCCCAAAGTCTGGTCTATGCGCTTCATGCTCTTTATCGCCGGCATGGGCGGCCTGCTCTACGGCATCGACATCGGCATCATCGCCGGCGCGCTGCCCTATCTGGAGTCCACCGCATCGGTAACGTGGCGTTTGAGCGCACAGCAGCTTGGCTTTATCGTGGCGGCCGTGCTCTTGGGCAGCGTCTTGTCGTCTTTGTTTGCTGGCGCGCTGGCCGATTGGGTCGGCCGCAAGAAGGTGATGGTGCTGAGTGGTTTGTTGTTCACCTTGAGCATCCCCATCATTGCCTTGGCCGACGGTTACACGCCGCTGCTGCTGGGGCGTTTGCTGCAAGGCATCAGCGGTGGCTTGATTGGCGTGGTGGTGCCGCTATACCTGGCCGAGTGCCTGACGGCCGACAAGCGCGGGCGCGGCACCGCGATGTTTCAACTCTTGTTGACGATAGGCTTGGTGGTGGCGGCCTTGATCGGCCTTTACTACGCCCGCGAGGTGGAGGCCTTCGCCGGCGGCAGTGGGGACGCCTTGTTTGCGGCCAAGGACCAGGCTTGGCGCAGCATTTTCTGGATTTGCCTCGCCCCTGGTTTGGTGTTTACCGTCGGCTGCTTGTTCCTGAGTGAGTCGCCGCGCTGGTTGGTCGGGCGCGGCCGCCCGGCCGATATCCGCGTTGCGCGGGCCGCGCTCTTGCGCAGCCGCAGTGCGGCAGCCACCGAGCAAGAGCTGAGCGATATGCAGCAGGCCCATGCAATCTCGAACGGCTCGGCGGGCCAAAGCCAAAGCGCGCGCGAGCCTTTGCTGAGCCGGCGCTATCTCGTGCCCTTTGTCTTGGCCTGCGTGATCCTGGCCTGCACCCAGGCGACCGGCATCAACTCGATCTTGGCCTATGTGGTGAACATCTTGAATCAAGCCGGCTTGAGCGGATCGACGGCCAATTCGGCCGACGTGGCCATCAAGGTTTTGAACGCGGTGATGACCGTGGTGGCGCTGCTGCTGGTGGACCGCAAGGGGCGCAAATTCCTCTTGATGATGGGCAGTGGCGGCATCTTTTTGTCTTTGATTTTGGCCGGCAGTTTGTTCTGGTCGGCCGAGCGGGGCCGCGTTGACGTGACGCCGGCCCTGCAGCAGCTGGTGCAGCAAGACCGTCTGCAGCTGAGTGTCGATGCTGCTGGCCTGGCCCGGCTCGGTGTGGCCGCAGGCGGCGCCCCGCAACAGCTGACCCTGTCCTACGCCTTCGGCGACTTCAGCAATGTGCAGAGCCGGCGCAGCGACGAGCTGGATGCCCGGCCGATCGAGATTTCACGCGAGCACACAGTGCAAGCCGACAGCGTGATCGGGGCCTTCTTTCGCCGCTTGCATCTGAACCCCTTTGCCGACCCCGTCAGCGCTGCCAGCGCGCCTTTGGTCATTACACAGGCCCTGGTCGGCCCGGTGCCCAGCGCCACCCATGGCTGGCTGGTGACGGCTTGCATCTTCGCCTTTGTGGCCTTCTTCGCGGTGGGGCCGGGCGTGTGTGTCTGGCTGGCACTGTCGGAGCTGATGCCCACGCGCATTCGCTCCAACGGCATGAGTATTGCCTTGCTGATCAATCAGTTTGTGTCCACCACGATCGCGGCGGTGTTCTTGCCTACCGTCGGCAATCATGGTTATGCGGCGATGTTCTTTTTCTGGGCCGGCTGTACGGTGGTCTATTTCTTGGTGGCGGCTTTTGTGTTGCCGGAGACCAAGGGCAAGACGCTGGAGCAGATCGAGGCGCATTTCGCGCGTCGGCGCTGAAGCCTGAGCAAAGCTGCTAGACGCAGGCCATCAGACGCCGCGTCTTTTGCAAATGCCAGGCCATATTCAAGGCTTCAAATGAGGCTGCGGCTTCACTCAGCTGGTGCTGGGCCGGCTCACCCAGGGCCAGGGCAAGTTCGGCCGCGCAGAGTTGATTGACGGCCGCCTCATGCGCCGAGCCACGCAGCGCGGCCACACGCTGCGCGGCCGCTAAGTAATGACTAGCCCGCGCGGCTTGGCCGGCGTCAGCGGCCAAGCGGGCCGCCGCCCGGTAGGCCATGGCCACGCCTATCCAATCGCGCTGACGCGCCCGCCGCAAGGCCTGTGCGACCTGCAGGCGCGCGCCGGCCGCATCACCTTGCTCGGCCAGCAGCTCGGCCCGCCAACCGTGAATCAGCGAGCTGAACAAGCCGCCGCCGCGAGATGCCAGCCAGTTCGCGGCAACCTGCAGGCCCAGCGCGGATGCTGCTGAGCGCTCGGTCTCCCAGTCAGCGAAAGCGCAAACCGCATGTCCCATCGAATAGGTGAACAGGCTGCGTACCAGGCCGCCGATGCGCTGCGCCTCGGCCGCGGCCTGCCGTGCCTCGGGCCAGCGGCCCTGCCACAAAAACACCGCCGCTCGCCAACCCTGCACCGAAGCCTCAACGGCATGATTGCTGCCCTGAATGATGGCCAGCGCCTCATCAAAGCAGGCATGCGCCTCGCCAAACTGGCCTTGATCACCCAAGACATAGGCGCGGCAAGCGAGCGAATAGGCCAGGCTGACGGCCGGCCGTGCGGGCGGTACCGTCGCCTGATTCAAGGGCCGCAAGAACGCGATCGCCTGATCCAGCAAGCCCAGCGCGGCCGGGTAATCTGCCGCTGCGGCCAATAGCTGGCCCTGCGCGCCGAGCAACTGCGCGAGCAGCGCGCCATTGGGGGGCTGCTTGACTTGCGCCGCCAGCAGCCCGCGCTCGCAGTGCAAGAGTCCTTCTCGCACCTCGCCCAGCGCATAGCTGGCATAACCCAGCCAATAGTCGGCCCGCGCAATCAAGTCTGCGTCGCCGCTGCCTTGAGCCAGCTGCACCGCATGCTGCAGCACCCGCAGATCGGCTCTTGAGGCGTCAAACACGCAGGCGATGCCGAAGCGCTGCGCGATAGCCACCCAGCGCATATCAATGACGCCGCTGCTGGGCAGATGCTCCAGCGCCGTCAGGGCGGCGCGGTATTGCTTTTTGGCGCGGTCCAGCGCCGAGGCGGCCAGGGCTTGATCGCCGGCCCGCTCGGCATGCAGGGCGGCTTCCGCCCATTGCTCGGCCGCTGCCGCGTGATAGCCCAATAGTTCATCGGTGGCCTGGCGAGGCGTGTCGTGCACCTGTGAGCGCAACTCCGCCGCGATATGGCGGTGCATGGCCTGACGCTCATGCCAGCCAATCGACTCGTAGACCACGTCCCGGGTCAATCCATGCTTGAAGCGAAAGAAGCCGGCTCGCCGGTCCGGGAAGACAAAGTCGCGCTCGGCCAGCGCCAGCACGGCCGGGTCCTGCTCGGTGCATCCGGTCAAGCGTTGCAGCAGCCAAGTCGGGATGACATTGCCGATGACGGCTGCGGCGCGCAGCAAGGCCGCTTGCTCGGGCGCCAAACGTGCGACCCGCGACAGCGTCAGCGCGGCCAGCCAGGCCTGTCCCGCCGAGTCGGCCCGGGGGCGTATCAGCGCCCGGCGGCCGGCATGTTCATGCTTGATGGCGTGACACAGCTCTTCAATGAACAGCGGGTTGCCGCCCGCATGGCGCTGAATATCGAGCGCCACAAAAGGGTCGGTATCGGGCAAGAGCTGAACAATCGCCTGTTCGGCATCGCTCGCGTCGAAGGGCGCCAACTCCAATACCCGGGCCCCGTCGGCCTGCAGTTCGGTCTCTTGCGGCCGGCTTGCCGTCAGCAGCAGCAAGGGCAGTTGCTGCTCGCGCGCCAGCGCATACACGCGGTGCAGCAAGAGGAGGCTGGCGTCATCGGCCCATTGCAAGTCATCAATGAAAATCACTTGGGGTCTTTGGCGGGCCAGTGCTTGCAAGAGCTGCAAGAGCCCGGCCGGCCGGGCCGCGGCCTCGGCCGTCAAGAGCGCGGCGGCAATTCCCAGCCCCTGCGAAGCCAAGGCACGCAGCATCTGCAAATAAGGCTGCAGTGGCTCGGCGCTCAAATAGCTCTCGCAATAGCCGCGCTGCACCTGGCAGTTCTGGGTGGCCGTGCGAGCCAAAAATTCTTCGGTCAGCCGCGTCTTGCCCACACCGGCACTGGCCCGAATATTGATCCAAGCCGGACGACCCTGCTGCGCTTCGGCCAGCGCAAGTTTGAGTTGCAGCAATTCGAACTTGCGGCCCACAAAAGGCGCCAAGCCGCGCTGCTGGCTGGCTTCGAAGCGCCGGCCTATCGCGGCCCGACCCTTGATGGCATAGACCGCCAGCGCGCTGCTGCGGCCCTTGAGCAGCACCAGCCGGCGCTCACTGGTTTGGAAGTAATGGCAATGCAGGCCCAGGGTCTCTTCGCTGACGAGGATTTCATCGGCGCCGGCCTGGTCAGACAGGCGGGCGGCGAAATTCGGCGTGTTGCCCAGCAGATCGAAACGCCCCCTGACCGCGTCGCCTTCTTCAACCAAGACAATGCCGGCGTGGATGCCCGAGTGCAGGCTCAGCTCCTGACCATGCGGCCATTGGCCGCTGCTGCCGGGTGGGCGCATCAAGCGCACCAGCTGGTGCAACTCAAGCGCGGCCTCGGTGGCGCGCCGCCCATCGTCTTCGCGCATCTGCGGGTGGCCAAAGATGGCCAACATGCCGTCACCCTGGATCCGAACGACCGTGCCGCCGTGGCGTGGCACCACGCTTTGGTAGAGCGCACGCAAGTCGCGCAGCATCAGCGCGTAATGCTCAGCCTGCATGGCGTCCGCGAGCCGGGTGGACTCGGATAAATCGGCAAACAGCACGGTCAAATTACGGCGCTCGCCCGGCGCTTGCGGCGCCGACGCGCGATCGGTCGGATGCATCATGGGCAGAGGTATTTTTCACCTCATCATAGAGGGACTACACCTTAGCGCGACCCCAGCGGCGCCGAAAAAGCCGGTAAATCTTCTTCCCGCAAACCGAGGTAAACGGGCAGCCCGGCGCGGCGGTGGATATTGATCTTGGCGTTATAGACCCGGTGCGGGCGGCCATGCTTGTCGCTGATCTCGAACTCGCTGATGCCGAAGTCGCCGGCCGCATTGCGGCTACCGGTCAAGTAACAGGCAATTTCATCGATCTCCGCGCCGGCCAGGGTCAGACCGTTCAGCGCCTTGAGGGGGCGCCGGGTGCGCTCGACAAAGTCCACCGAGTCGAGCCGCTGGATCTCGCCGCTGTGTTCATCGCGCATCAAGGTGTTGAACTTGCCGAGCAAAATCTGCCCCGGCAGGGCTCGCTCGATCATGCGGGCCAGCTCTATCGTCACTTGGCCGACCAAATAGCTGAAGGAGGTCGGGTTGAGCCCCTCGCTTTGATAGAACTCATAGTGCGAGCCGACATGGAAAGCGGCGCGCAACTGCGGCACCGACTCGGGCCGGCGTGCCCGCTCCCGCGCCAAGGCGTTATCGGCCAGGATGAACTGCAGCAGTTGGTACAGCTCGACATTGGCCTCGATGCCGCGCATGCGGTTCCAGATATAGAAGCCGTCGCCGGTAGTGGTGCGGGCGAAATTGATATTGATCTCTCGGTCCAGCAGCTTGGCATAGGCCGCATTGACCGAGCAGGACAGGCTGTTGAGTTGCACCACTTGCTGCAGCGGCGTCAGCAGCGAAAACCCAACCGCGTCGAACAGAATCACCGCCCGGTCCTCGACCAGACGAATGCCATAACGGGCCACGATGGCGGCGATCAGATCCAGCCCCAGCCCCAGCTCGGGTGCGAAAGGCAGGGCGATGAAATGCGGCCTCAGGCCCAGCTCGGCGGCGGCTTGGCTGAATTGCTCTGCCGGCAGATGCGCTTGGTTGGCCAGTAACTCGTCCAGCAAGCGGCCGCGCCGCAGGGCCTCTTCGGGGTCGGCCGTGGCCTGGGTGAACTCGGTCAACAGCGGGTGCGGTGCGACCAGCACGGCCAAGCCTTGCTCGCCTTCGACGCCGGGCGTCCAGGCAAAAATCAGGTTTTCGCCCAGGTCCCACAGCGCATAAAGCAGCTGGTCAAGCACGACGATGTTGTCGCGCACCTGGGCCTCGCTCAGGCCGCTAGGCAAGGCATAAGCCATGAAGCCATCAAGCCAAGATCTGCGCTTGCGGATTTCTTCGGTCACTCGACGCTCCCCTGATCAATGCTGAAGTCAGCATTGTCGGGGAAAGGTTTGCTGCTCTGCTCAAACCCGACGCACAGTTGGTTTGGCCGCAGCCAACATCAGCTGCTGCATCTGACTCTTGGCGCTCAGGCCGGTGACGACGACGCGCGGCAACTGCACCAACTCGGGCCGAACTGACTTGCCGGTGATCACCACCCGGTCCAGTTGCGCCGGCTCGGCTGCCTCAGCAGCGTGGGCGCCGGCGGCGAAAAGGGTGGCGGCAAAAAGAACTGAAACAAAGGCTGGGGTACGCATGATGTGAGGCTCCTGGGGTGAACATCGAAGCGGCGCTTTGGGGACTCAATGCCTGCTTCGTTGAACTCAGTATCGGCAAGCGCTGGGCTTGCCGCCACGCTCATGCGACGGATTGCCGGCGCTGCAGCGTGGCCTGCGCCTGCGAGCGATAAAGGGTTTACCCGGTGCTGAGTTGCCGCCTTCTGGCGGCCGTAATGAGGTCTGTTTAGGCGCAAATACACCTTCGGCCTATGATGTCAGGTTGCTTCGCCCTGTGCACACCATGTCCGACTCCCTATCTTTGCCCTCGACCGCGCCCCTGCCTTTGCCGTTTGAAATCCCGATGATTCGCGTGCGCGGTGCGCGCACCCACAATCTGAAAAACATCGATGTGGACCTGCCGCGCAACAAGCTGGTGGTGATCACCGGCTTGAGCGGCTCGGGCAAATCCAGTCTGGCGTTTGACACGCTCTATGCTGAGGGCCAGCGCCGTTACGTCGAGAGTTTGTCTGCCTATGCGCGGCAGTTCCTGCAGCTGATGGACAAGCCCGATGTCGATGTGATTGAGGGTCTGTCGCCGGCGATCTCGATCGAACAGAAAGCAACCAGCCACAACCCGCGCTCGACGGTGGGCACGGTCACCGAGATTCATGATTACCTGCGTTTGCTTTACGCCCGAGCCGGCACACCGTTCTGCCCCGACCACAATTTGCCCTTGGAGGCGCAAAGCGTCAGCCAGATGGTGGATGCCGTCTTGGCCATGCCCGAGGACTCCAAGCTGATGTTGCTGGCTCCCGTGGTGCGCGACCGCAAGGGCGAGTTTCTCGACTTGTTCGAGTCGCTGCAGGCACAGGGCTATGTACGCTTTCGCGTCGACGGCGCGACCATAGACGCGCCCGACTTCCCGGTGCTGAAGAAAACCGAAAAGCACGATATCGATGTGGTGGTGGACCGCATCAAGCTCAAAGCGCGCGATGCCAAGGACGCCGATGAAAGCGCTGATGGCCTGCGCCAGCGCTTGGCCGAGAGCTTCGAGGCGGCGCTGCGCCTGGCCGAGGGCCGCGCCTTGGTGCTGAATATGGACAGCGGCGCCGAGAAGGTTTTGTCGAGCAAGTTCGCCTGCCCTGCCTGCAGCTACTCGCTGTCGGAGCTGGAGCCACGGCTGTTCTCGTTCAACTCTCCCGTCGGCGCCTGCCCCTCCTGCGAAGGCCTGGGCCAGCTGACCATGTTCGATGCTGACAAGGTCGTCGCCTTCCCGACCTTGAGCTTGTCCAGCGGCGCGGTGAAGGGCTGGGACAGGCGCAATGCCTATACCTTCTCGATGCTGGAGGCGGTGGCGGCCCATTACAAGGTCGATATCGATCAGCCCTTCGAGGAACTGCCCGAGGCCGTGCGCCATGCCTTCTTGCATGGCTCTGGCAGCGAGGAGATTGCCTTCGTCTACCAAGCCGAGAGTGCAGCCGGCGGCCCTAAGAAGCGCGCGGTCAAGCGCTCGCACCCGTTCGAGGGCATCTTGCCCAGCCTGGAGCGGCGCTTCAAGGAATCGGATTCCAGCGCGGTGCGCGAGGATCTGGCGCGCTATATGTCGGCCAAGCCCTGCCCGCATTGCGAGGGCTCGCGCCTGCGCCGGGAAGCGCGTAATGTCGTGTTGCAACCCGCCGATGCAGCGCCGGGCGCCAAGGGCCGACCGATTTATGACGTCGAGCATTCGACCCTGCGCGACTGCCTGATCTATTTTGAAGGCCTGAAGCTGAAGGGCTCCAAGGCCGAGATCGGCGACAAGGTGGTGCGCGAGATCACCTCGCGGCTGCGCTTCCTGAATGACGTGGGCTTGAACTATCTGAGCCTGGACCGCAGCGCCGATACGCTGTCGGGCGGCGAGGCCCAGCGCATCCGGCTGGCTTCGCAAATCGGTTCGGGCCTGACCGGCGTGATGTATGTGCTGGACGAGCCCAGTATCGGCCTGCACCAGCGTGACAACGACCGGCTGATTGCGACGCTGCGGCGCCTGCGCGATCTGGGCAACACGGTCATCGTGGTCGAGCATGACGAGGATGCAATTCGCGCGGCCGACTATGTCTTGGACCTCGGCCCCGGCGCCGGCGTGCATGGCGGGCGCATCATGTCGCAAGGCACGCCCGAGCAGGTGGCGGCCGATCCGAATTCACCGACCGGGCGCTATCTGTCCGGCGCGGCCTGTATCGAAGTGCCGCGCGAGCGTCATCAAGTCAGCCCGCAGGCCGCGCATCAGGCGCTCAAGATCATCAATGCCCGGGGCAACAATCTGAAGGGCGTGACGGTCGAGATTCCGGTCGGTCTCTTGACCTGCGTGACCGGTGTGTCCGGCTCGGGCAAGAGTACCTTGATCAATGACACGCTTTACACGGCGGTCGCCAAGAAGCTCTACCAAAGCCATGCCGACCCGGCGCCGCATGATCAGATCGAGGGTTTGGAGGCCTTCGACAAGGTCATCAACGTCGACCAGTCCCCAATCGGCCGCACGCCGCGCAGCAACCCTGCCACCTATACCGGCCTGTTCACGCCGATCCGCGAGCTTTTCGCCGAAATGAATACCGCGCGCGAGCGGGGTTATGGGCCCGGCCGCTTCAGCTTCAACGTTGCCGGCGGGCGCTGCGAGGCCTGCCAGGGTGACGGCGTGCTGAAGGTGGAGATGCACTTTCTGCCCGATGTCTATGTGCCTTGCGACAGCTGCTTCGGCAAGCGCTACAACCGCGAAACGCTGGAAGTGCTCTACAAGGGCAAGAACATCACCGAAGTGCTGGCGATGACAGTGGAAGACGCGCATCAGTTCTTCAGCGCAGTGCCGACCTTGGCGCGCAAGCTGCAGACCTTGCTGGACGTCGGTCTGGGCTATGTGAAGTTAGGCCAGAGTGCGACTACCTTGTCGGGCGGCGAGGCACAGCGCGTCAAGCTGGCGCTGGAGCTGAGCAAGCGCGACACCGGCCGCACGCTTTACATCCTGGACGAGCCGACCACCGGCCTGCACTTCGCCGACATCGCCTTGCTCTTGAAGGTCTTGCACCAGTTGCGCGACGCCGGCAACACCATTGTCGTGATCGAGCACAACCTAGACGTCATCAAGACGGCGGATTGGGTCATCGATATGGGGCCGGAAGGCGGCTCGGGCGGCGGCCAGCTCTTGGTGGCCGGCACACCGGAAACCGTGGCCGCCCATGAAGGCAGCCATACCGGGCGCTATTTGAAGAACCTGCTGCGCTGAGCTCAAGCCTGCTTGCGGCGGGCCACCCAGGCCACTGCGAGCAAACCGGCCACCAACATGGCCCAAGTGCTTGGCTCGGGTATCGGAATCGTTGGCGGGCCGGGGGGCAGGGTGGGTATGCCGCCGCCGCCGATATTGCCACCGCCGCCGCCACCACCACCGCCCAAGCCAGGGTAGCCGCCGCCACCGCCGGGTGCCAACACGCCGGGCGCCGGCAGGGGTCCTCCCTCAAAGCCCGAGCCACCGGCAATCTGGGCGAAGCTGCCTGGGCTGGCCGCTGGGCCGGCCGCTGTGGGGTCCAATTCCAATGGGCCTTCGGCCTCTTGCGTCGAAGAAGCTACGCTGCCGCCACCGACCGGGCCGGCTGCACGCGGCGCGATGCGCTGAATGCGGCTGACATTGCGGCATACGGTGGGCACCAGCACGCATTGACCTTCTTCGCAATAGACCAGACCGCGCTCTTCGTAGGCCTGCGTCCATTTGGCGCGGCTGACTGTCTTGCAGACGCTGTTGGCACCGAAGTGCATATCGGTGATGGCACTGCTGTACTGGGATTGACCTTCGATACTGTCGCGCTTGATGGTGACCAACTCGTCATAGTCGCGCTTGAGCATGCGCGCCTTCAGCTTGGCCCTTACCGGCGCAGCAATGTCCTTGTAACGGTCGACGGCTGCCACCAGGTCACCCATATAGGGGTTGACGCCGGGCTTGTCCCATGAGCAGTTTGGCAGAGTAGCGCCAGACGCTGCACTTGAGGCGGCAAGAGCGATCGATGCAAGCAAAGACATTATTTAAAATTCCGTCAAATTCAGCCCGCAGGCTGTGGGCGGCAGAGCCGTCGGTACTTCCAAAAAACAGTAACTCAGCGATTTCAAGGGTGGGGAGACGCTAATCGTGTCCCCTCAATCTGCTACACCCACAGTGTAATAAGCCTGGGTGAATGCAAGAGCCCTTGTTCTGTGGACAGATGGTCCGTGAGGGTGTGTTAGTTCACGTTTACCCTAGAAAAATACAAACTCCCTTCGGCGCAAGGGTGGCGCAAGAGCTGGCAAACCCGCGGATTCGAATGTTTTTCAGTGCCATCGGGCTCTTCGGGCTCGCGCCGACTAAATCGCTGCTAATCTGCGCAGGCTTTGCAACTGACCTCATCGCCCCAAAAATCCATGTGCTCGGCCCCAGCCCGCCTCGTGCTTTATGTTGAAGACGATCGCATCAACCTTGTGTTGATGGAAGAGGTCTTCCGGCGCCTACCCGGCTGGCGCCTGGAGTGCGCCGAGGACGGCGCGCAGGCCTTGAGCATGCTGGAAGGCTTGCAGCCCGACCTGTTGCTGATTGATATGAATCTGCCTGATATGACGGGGCTGGAATTGCTGGCGCAGCTGCGCGCTGTCGCGACTGACTCCGCTCTGCGTTGTGTTGCGCTCTCGGCCGATGATTTGCCGGATCAAGTCGAGGCGGCGCGGGCAGCGGGCTTCAGCGACTATTGGGTCAAGCCCATTGATGTGATGAAAATGGTCGCTGCTTTACAGCGCGCCTTGGCCTGAAGCACAGACAAAAAAAGGTCCGGCTGGCCGGACCTTGATGCTTTGAACCTGGCGCCGCAAGAAACCAGTCCTGCGGCTCGGTCGCTCGGTGGCCCAGGGGGCTCACACATTACTTCAGGTGACTGTTGATCAGCTTGGTCATCTCGAACATATCGGCTTTGGCTTTGCCGAAGATTTCCTTCAGCGCCGCGTCGGCAACGATGATGCGCTTTTGGACGGCATCTTGCAGATTGTGCTTCTTGATGTATTCCCAGACCTTCTTGGTCACATCGGTGCGCGGCAGCGGTGCTGCGCCGACGATGGCTGCCAAGGCGGCGCTAGGCGTCAAGGCCTTCATGAATGCTGCATTCGGGGTGCGCTTCTTTGCAGGAGCAGCAGCCTTCTTGGCGGCAGGAGCCTTCTTGACCGCGGCAGCCTTTTTGGCGGGCGCAGCTTTCTTGGCCGGCGCAGCAGCTTTAACAGCCTTGACGGCCGGAGCCGCGGCTACTTTTTTCGCCGGTGCGGCTTTGGTGGCCGGTGCCGCTTTCTTAGCGGGCGCGGCCTTCTTTGCAGTTGCCATTTCAATTCTCTCCATCAAAAGTTGTTGATGTGCTGGTTCCGGGTGAAGGCCGCATAAGCCTTCATTTCTCTCTAGCACCTAGCAGGGGCGATGGTACTGCGGCACCAGGCGCTTGAGAAGGCTTTCATAGGGCAGCTGAGCCCAATCTCACGCCGAAATGCAGCTTGTTTACCCTAGGTGTCGCGCACCCGCATCACTTGTTGAACTTTTACCCTTGAATTGGGGCTTAGCACGGGTGCAAGCGCGGGCGTCGGCGCCTGCTCGTCAAGACATCTTGCGTGATGTTGGTGTGATTGAATTTGGCGTTAGGTATCAGCGCGAATGCGGCATGTTCGGATTTCGGCGCGAGCAGGCAATGTGCAATCAGCGATCGATCTCGTAGGACAAGAGAGCGACCGTTTCCCACTCGACCGGCTGACCGTTTTCAAGATAGGGCGCAAAGCGTGCCGAGCGGATGTCCAGCAAGGCTTGTTGGTCCAAACGCGCATAGCCGGCAGATTTTTTCAAGCTGGCTTCCTTCAGGCGGCCGTTCGCGTCGACGACGATGCGCAGGTGCACCACACCCGATTCGCCCAAACGGCGCGATAGCAGCGGCACGGTCATCTGGGGCTCGACCACATATCGCAGCGCACTTGAGGCTACTTGGCGGGGGCCGGTGGGGGCTTGGGTCGAAGGCGCTGCACTGCGAGGCGGCACCTCGACCTGAGCGTTTACAGCTGCCGTGGAAGCTTGCGGTGCGAGTTCGACCAGCGTCGGTGCCGCGTTCTGGGTCTGAACAAGAAGATTGCTGGCCATCGGCGGCGCCAGCGGAACTGGCGGAGCACTGAGTTGGCTGTTTATTGCGTGGTGCGGCAGCGCCGGCGGCGAAGTTTTGGGTGTCGGGGCCGGCGGGCTTGCGGCAATCAAGCTAAGCACGATGGGCAGGGGCTTGTTCGGCGCCGATCGCATGCCGAGCGAGTGCCACAGCCCCCAGCCCGCCAGCATATGGGCCAAGAGCACAGCCGCCAGAAACAGATGGCGGCTGGTGACCACCAAGGCTTTGCGTTGCGTCGGCGTGCCTGATTCAGTCTGTGTCGCCTTGCTCTTGGCGGTCGATCGCTTGCTGGCTCCCCGAGGTGCCGAGGATGCGTTTGGGGTGACAAATGCGGGAATCACAAGAGGCCTTGAACTTGAGTTTGGTGAAGATCCTAGCATTAATGCGAACGATTGTTATTTGTATTTGGTCGCGAGGCAAAAAAATGCCCCGCGAGTGTGTGCTTCGCGGGGCAGTTGGGGTGCGGGCCGGCTAAGTCGGGCGCGGCCTAGGGCCGCGCATCGCCTCAGTTTTCGCTGTTCTTGGAGATTTTGGGTGCCGTGTGCAGGCTCAGCACCATGGTCGCCGCGAGGATCACGACTACCGCGCCCAGGGAGACCAGGACCGGGATCTTGATGATGTCGATCAACAACATCTTGGTTCCGATGAATGCCAGCACCACGGCCAGACCATAGCTGAGCAGATGGAACTTGGTCGCCATCGCGGCCAGCAAGAAGTACATCGCACGCAAGCCCAGAATGGCGAAGATGTTCGAGGTCAAGACGATGAAGGGGTCGTCGGTGATGGCGAAGATGGCCGGGATCGAATCGACCGCGAAGATCACATCGGTCATGCCGATCAACGCAATCACCAGCAGCAGCGGAGTGGCGACACGTTTGCCGTTCTCGACCGTGAAGAAGCGCTCGCCATCAAAGTTCTTGCTCACCGGCATGGTGCGACGCAGCAGCTTCAGCGCGGGGTTGGACTCAAGATCAGGCTCTTGGCCAGCTGCCCACCACATCTTGATGCCGGTGATCAGCAAGAAGGCGCCGAACACATAAAGCACCCAGTGGAACTGGGCAATCAAATAGCTGCCCACCAGAATCATCACCGTGCGCAGCACGATGGCGCCGATGATGCCGTACATCAGCACGCGCTTTTGATAAGCAGTCGGCACCGAGAAGTAGGTGAAGATCATCAGGAAGACAAAGATGTTGTCCACCGCCAGCGACTTCTCGATCAAGTAGCCGGTCAAGAACTCCAAGGCACGGGTGTTGGCCAGCTCGGTGCTGCCGGTGCTGTCTTTGATCGCCCACCAGAACAAGCCGTTGAAAGCCAGGCTCAGCGCTACCCAGACCAGTGACCAGTTGATGGCCTCTTTGACCGAGACGTCATGCGCGCCTTGCTTGCGCAAGACGACAAAGTCGACGAAGAGAGCGGCGAGCACCGAGCCGCCAAAGAAGAACCACAGCCACAGAGGCGCAATCGTATCCATTGAATATCCCGCAAAAAGCCAAACATCTACCCGGCATTGCTCAAGGCAATGGCCGCGGCCAAGAGTCGAAAGGTCTTGCGGGACGGCGCTGTGGACAGACTGCGTCCACGGCCGGCTGCGGGGCCCGGGCATCTTCACAGACGCCGTACTGACGGGCTGCCGCCACGGCTTGCACCGCGTAGCTACTCCCCCTTCGAAGCCCGCATTCTGCCAGTAAAAAGCAAGACCTGTCCCCGTCTAGGGGCAACTCTCCAGCGCGGCGAGCTGAAAAAAGTCACGGCGCGCTTGTATATTCGGCGCATGAAATTACTTCTGCGTTGGCTTCTATTGGCCGCAGCCTTGCTGTTGGTGGCTCATTTGTATCCGGGCGTGGTGGTGACCAGCTTCAGCTCGGCCTTGATCGCGGCGATGGTGCTGGGCCTGCTCAACACCTTGTTGCGGCCGGTTTTGGTGCTGCTGACCTTGCCCGTTACGGTGGTCAGCCTCGGGCTCTTCCTGTTCGTGATCAATGCCTTGATGTTCTGGGCGGCGGCGCGTTTGCTGAGCGGCTTTGATGTAGCCGGCTTTTGGGCCGCCTTGATCGGCTCACTGATCTACAGCCTGTGCGGCATGTTGATCGACACCTTGTTCGAGCGCCTGTTCCCGGATTCGGACTGAATTCAGCCGCTTAGGGTTGCACAGGGCCACTCACGACCACTCAAGGTAGCTCCGCACCCGGCGGCACGCCGCGCGGATACATCTCCGCCAGCAGTTGGCGCCGCTCGTACAGCAAGCTGCGCAGGCGCGCATCGATCACCGCCGCTTCGACCTGATCGGCATCACGGCCACGGGACTGACGCAGGCCTGAGCGGAAGCGGTCAATAGCGCCGTTCAAATCACCCATGGCCGCGCGCTCCTCGCCTTGTGCGCGCACCGCCCTCAGCGGCTGGTCCAGCTTGCTCCACAGCTGCCCCAGTTCGGCCCAGGCCAAGGGATCCATCGGGTTCAGGCTGACATAGGTCTGCAGCGCCTCGGCGGCCTCGCGCACGGTGGCCGGGTTGCTGTCGACGCGAGCCAGCTGTGCTTTTTGAATCAACATCGGCCTTGAGTGCTCGCCTGCCAGCGGCTTCAAGGCCGCGTAGCCATCCGCCGCCTGACCGCGCGCCTGATTCAGCTCGGCGCGCAAGTAACGCAGCAAACGCTCGGCTTTGGGGTCCGGGCCCATCAGCTTCAGGGTCAGTTCGGCGCTGCGCAAAGCGTTTTCGGCGCGCGCAAAGTCACGCATCTTGATCGAGGCCAGCGCGCCGGTATAGCGCGCCGCCAGTTGCTCGTAGCCCTTGTTTTCGGCTCCGCCCTTGGCTTGTTGCTCACGCGCGCCGGCGTCGAGGTTTTGCAATTGGCCCCAGGCTTCGGCCCGTGCATCCATCAGCACCTTGGCGCGCGCGGCCATCAGCGCATGTTCGGCGCTGCCGGCTGGGCGTTCGTAGTCGATGGCGCCCATGCGCAAGCGCGCGTCGCCGATCCGCTCGGTGGTCAAAGGGTGGGAACGCAGATAGGGATAGGAGCCGTTGTCCATCAAATGATTGGCCTGCTCCATGCGGTCGAACATGCTGTACATGCCGGCCGGCGAGAAGCCGGCCTGGTTCATCACCGTGAAGCCGACCCGGTCCGCCTCGCGCTCCATATCGCGCGAAAAACTCAGCGAGGCCTGTGCGGCAGCCGCTTGGCTGCCGACGATGGCGGCATTGGCCACGTCGGTGCTGTGGGTCCGCGAAGCGACGATCAGACCCGCCACCAAGCCGGCCAAGGCCAGCATGCTGTTGCGCGAATCGCCGGCCATGCGCCGCGCGATATGACGCTGCGTCACGTGCGACAGCTCATGCGCCAGCACCGAAGCCAGCTCATCGGCCGAACCCGTCATCGCGATCAAGCCCAGATGCACGCCGACATAGCCGCCCGGCAGGGCGAAGGCGTTGATGCTGCGGTCGCGCACCAAAAAAATCTCCCAGGCGAAGCGTTCGCTGGTCTCGTCGCCAATATTGCCAAGTTGCTTGGCGGTGCCGACCAGCGGCGCCCAGATGGACTGCAAATATTCCAGCAGCAAAGGGTCTTCGAGGAAGTCCGGGTCGGGGCGAATCTGACGCATCACCTGCTCGCCAATGCGCCGCTCGGTACCCAGGTCCAAGTCTTGCGAGACCGAGTCACCCAGCGCCGGCAGGTTCACCTGTGCAAGCCCAAGCGGGCTGCCCAGGCTCAAGACCGCCGCCGCCAAAAAACTGATGGCACAGCGGCCCGGGCGACGCATCAAACTGACAGTTAGCTTTAACAACACAGACTCCAAAAAGCGCCAAGCATCTCTATGATGCACCCACAATCGTTTCCCAATTGTTGCCACACTCCGGTGGCCCACCCTGCAATGACATCAGAACTCACTCATTTTGACGCCCAAGGCCAAGCCCATATGGTGGACGTTGCGGCCAAAGATGTCACGCACCGTGTTGCGGTCGCTGCGGGCCGCATCAGCATGCAAGCCGCTACCCTAGCATTGATCACCAGTGGCAGTGCGAAAAAGGGTGATGTTTTGGGCATCGCCCGCATCGCCGCCATCCAGGCGGCCAAGCGTTGCGCCGACCTGATTCCGTTGTGCCACCCTTTGCCCTTGACCCGTGTGGCGGTTGAATTCGAGATCGACGCGGCCGCCAACGCCGTGCTGTGCCGCGCGCAAGTCGAGACCTTGGGCCGCACCGGCGTTGAGATGGAGGCGCTGACCTCGGTGCAAATCGGCCTGCTGACTATTTACGATATGTGTAAAGCAGCGGATCGCGGCATGGTGATGGGCGATATCCGGGTGCTGGAAAAGCATGGCGGCAAGAGCGGCGACTGGTCGGCGCCTTGATCTGAGCCCTTATTGGCGCAAATCGCGCCAGCTGTAGTCGCGCAGCGGCGGCTCGCATTGAAACGGCTTGAGCGCACCCGTCTCTTGCGTGAGTTCGCAGTCTTCCAGCCATTCCGTGCCGGCCGGGTTGCGGAATTCCCGCAGTCTTTGCACCACATAACGGGCTTTGTCATCGTCGCCGGTCGCATGCAGTGATTTGGCCCAGGCGATCATCAGCCGCGCATCGATCAGGTTGTGGGCGGTGCGCTGGGCCGCAGCCAGGGCAGCCGGGCCGGCGGGCAAGGAGGTGGCGGCGGCATAGTCGGCCTGCGTTGAAAACATGGCTGTGGCCTGGCCCGTGGCGATGCGCTGATGCAGCGGCTGCGCATTGGCCGAGGGCGCGTAAATATCGACCACGCGCAGATAGTTCCAAGCGGTATAGGTGCTGGCCGCCAGCATCAAGACCCCAATCCAGACCCAGCTGCTGTCGCTGGTTTTGGCCTGGCGAGGCGTTTCGTTCAAGGGCGCGCCGAGCGCCAAACCGAAGGCAAAAGCGGTCGGCAGCAGGAAGTAGGCATACCAGAGCGGGTACTCCAGCAGGCTGTGCAGCCCAATCATCAAGACCAGCATGAAGGCGCAGCGCCGCGCCACCGCGTCGCCTGCGCTGGCCGCACGGCTGAGGGCAAAAGCGCGCCAGAGCGAGAACGCCAGCAGGCCCAAAATGGCCAGGCTCAGGGGCAGTCCTAACTCGACGGCCAACTGCATCACGATATTGTGGGTGTGGTCAAAAAAGGCAATCGGCCGGTCCGGGAAGGGCGTCATGCTCCAGGCCAGATTGAAATCGCCCCAGCCCACCCCCATCCAGGGATTGGCCTTCAAGAGGCTCCAGGCATTGGCAATGATGGCCAGGCGAGAGGGCGAGCCCGCGCCCTCGGCCAAGCGCGACTCGGCGCCCAGGGGGTGCGCGCCGCTAGCCGCCCAGACCGACAGCAGCCACCAACTCAGCGCCAGCAACATCGGCGTGGCCATCAGCGACAACTTGGCCGCGCGACCCAGCTTGCGGTCCAGCGCGCCCCAGGCCGCCAGAATCAGCACGCCGATCACGCCGGTTCGAGAGGCACTGAGCACCACCGCAAAAACCAGGCCGAACAGCAGCAGCGGCAAGACCAGGGCGCCGCCGAAGGATTTGAAGCGGCCCTGATCGGCCAGATACACCGCCGCCACACAGGCCCACATCAAGAGGCTGGCCAGGTGATTGGGTTGGCGCATATTGCCGACGGCGCGCCCCGGGATGCCCGAGCGCGCAATCACATGCCCATCGGCCCAGGCCGGCATAAAGACCTGCACCAGGCTCACGATCAAACTCAAGACCCCCGCCAATAACAGACCCCAGCACAGCGCCTCCAGCCAGCGCTGCCGCTCGTTGCGCTGCAGGCCCTGGCCGGCCAGTAGCAGCGCCAGAGCTGCCAAGAGCATGCCGCTATTGGCCAGCGCCAAGGCGCTTGGGAGGCTGCCGAACAGCACCGACGCCCAAGGCGCCAGTGCCAACAAACTCAGCGCGAGGGCCGCCGGCGTGAGCCGCCAGGCGGGTGCCTGCCGGCCGCTCATACACATCAGCACCAGCCCCCAGCCGGCCAAGGCGGTGAGCTGATTGAACAGCGTCGCCGACGGAGTCAGGTTGTAGGCCAGCAGCGGCGCCACCGAGCAGGCCAAGAGCATGGCCAATAGCCCAAGGGGCTCAGGGGACGAACTGCTTGGCGAGGACGACATCAGTGAGGGGGGCGCGATCGATTTCTGCATGGGGCCGAATCATCACATGAAGCGCGCCCGTCCTCGCGCGCAAGCGCTGCAGCCGGGAACTTGACGCGACCTGTATGTGTGTACTACTATGCTGGTGCACATAAGGAGCAGCTTTGAGCGCCGACGGCTTTTTCTTTCAAATCAATACTGGCTCGACCGAACCGATTTATCGGCAGTTGGTCGAGCAGGTGCGCCGCCGTGTGGCCAGCGGGCAGCTGGTCGCCGGCCAGGAAATCCCCTCGGTGCGCGAGGTCGCGCAGGCCTTGGCCGTGCACCCGATGACGATCTCCAAGGCCTATAGCCTGCTCGAAGCCGAGGGGTTGCTGGAGCGCCGGCGCGGCTTGGCGATGCGGGTGGCGGCACAGCACAGCAAAGCGCAACCGGCGCTTGACCGACTCGAGCTGCTGCGGCCGACGCTGGAGCGGGCGGCGGCCGAGGTGCATCAGCTGGAGGTGTCGACCCGACAGGCCTTGCAGCTGTTCGATCAAATTCTCAATCAAGAAAAGGGAGGCGCCGCATGAGCGCAGTCACGACGTCAAGTACAGCCACTGCTGAGGTGCGGGGGCTGAGCCTGAGCTATGGCCAGCAGACGGTCTTGAGTAACTTGGACTGGCAACTGCTGCCCGGCCAAGTTGTAGGCCTCTTGGGCCGCAACGGCTCCGGCAAGACCAGCTTGCTGGAGAGCGTGTTGGGTCTGCGCGAGCCGCAGCTCGGGGCGGTGCAGCTGTTCGGTCAGAACGCCGCTGAGTTGGACGACGCCGGCCGTGCCCGTATCGGCTATGTGCCGCAGCAAAGCGATTTGTTCGAGGGTTTCACGCCCGCGCAGCTGCTGCGTTACTTCAAGAGCTTTTATCCGCGCTGGAACGAGGCCAAGGTCGAAGGCCTTTTGTCGCGTTGGGACATTGCACGCGACAAGCCCATTGCCAAGCTCAGCGGCGGCCAGCAGCAGCGCCTGTCCATCATCCGTGCGCTCGCTCATGAACCGGACTTGTTGGTGCTGGACGAGCCAGTGGCCAGCCTTGACCCGGCCGGGCGGCGCGACTTTCTGCGCGAGCTGGTCGAACAGGTGCTGGACCGCGGCACGACGGTGGTGTTCTCCACCCATATCTTGTCGGACCTGGAGCGCGTGGCCTTCAATGTCGCCTTCTTGAAGCAAGGCCGCATCGGCTTGCAAGCGCCGCTGGATGAGTTGCTGGATGAGGTGCGCGCGGTGACGGGGCCGAGCGCGCAGTTGCAAGCGCTGATCGCCGCCGGGGGCGTACAAGCCTTGAGCCGCAGCCCACTAGAGGGTGGGCGCGAGCGCTGCCTGCTGCGCCTTCCCCAGTCGGGGGTGAATGACCCGCTGCACGCAGGCCTCAGCAGTGAGCGCGTCAATCTGGAAGACCTGTTCATGGAGCTGACATGACTATGCGCAAGCTTTGGGAACAGTACGGTCCGCTCTTGGCCACGCCATTTCAGCAGCGCCGTCACACCGGTGAGCTATGGGTGTGGCTCGCATTGCTGCTCTTGTCGGTGGCGGTGGCAATCGCTTGCGCCATCTTTGCCGACCTGAATGCGGCGCTCGTGGTCCTTGGCATCGACGCTGGCGCGAGCGTGCTGATTCTGTGGGGTATCTGTTTTGCCAGCCTGCGGCGGCAGAACCATCCAAACGCGGCCCGCCTCGTGCCCGGCCATCTCGACCGCTTGCGCCGTTGCGCCATCGGCCTGTTGCTGTTTTTGAGCCTCATCACGGCGCTGCTGTTTGGCTCGCATTTGGGTCAACCGCTGGCCTGGGGTTTGGGTGCGGCCGCGCTGATGCTCGTCGTGGCAGCTTTTGTGCGCTGGATACAGCTGTGGTTTTACTTCTGGATTGTCATTAGCCTTGCCTTTTGGGGGCCAGTTGGTGCGGCGTGCATGCGCGTTTGGAGCGGGCTGCTGCAGTGGTACACCTTGCAGCCCGCTAGCTTGGCGCTGCTGGCCGTTCTGATCCTGCCCTGGCTGGTGAGCCGGCTGCTGCAAGACGGCGGGCCCGCACATCAAGCGAACTATCGGGCGGCCGAGAAAATCCGTTTGGCCCTTGCCGAGCAGACGCGTGGCCTGTCCACCGCCAAATACGCCGGCAAGACCGGTTTGACCATGATGCGCTTGTTCTCTTGGCCACAGCCGCTGTGGCAGCGCTATCTGCTCCAACATGCCCGGCCCGCGGCGCGCAGCGCCTTGGCGCGTGCCGAACTGGTGTACCTGGGCAATCTGCACTGGACCAGCATGCTGGGGGCTTTGACGGTTATTTCGGCGCTTTTGGCCATTGGCGCCACAGTGTTTGCGCAGTTCTATACGCTGGATTGGGCCGGACTAAGTTCCGGTGGCGGCTTTGGCCTGCAGATCGGCATCATCAGCATGGCATTGAACCCGCTGATAGGCCTGGCCGCGTGCCTGCATCGGAGCCGGCGCGAGCAGGCGCTGCTGATCTTGCTGCCCGGCATGCCGCGCGGCCAGGCGCTGAATCGGCTGATGGCGCGGCGTCTGTTGACCCAGTTCTATCTGCAATGGGGCTTCGCGCTGGTCTTGATTGGCCTGATGATGGCGCCCGCAGCGCCTGGACAGGCCTCACGTGTCGGGCTGTATGCGCTTCTGCTGGCCTTGCCCATGGGCACCTATATGTTGCGCGATTGGTCCCGCCAATCCGCGCCGGTGGGCGCGCATCAAGTGCTGCCCATGATGCTCACAATCGCCGGCGGCGGAGTATTGGCCGGTCTGGACTGGTTGGGCGTGAGCATCTGGATCTCCGTGGGCTTGAGCCTGAGTCTGACCTTGTTCTTGCTGCAGCGCCGCTGGCAGCGCCTGGTCTTGCTCAGCCCGGCCGCCATGCCGGTTGGGCGCTGGGCCTGAAGCGTTCAGCGCCGCTTGATCAGCGCTTCAGCCAGCCCACGATCTGCGGCGCTTGCAGCGCCCCCGACATGCGCTGCAACTCCTTGCCCTGCTGCATTTGCAACAAGGTCGGGATGCTGCGGATGCCGAAGCGCTGTGACAATTGCGGGCTCTCGTCACTGTTCACCTTGACCAGCAAGACCTGACCCTTGAGTTGCTTGGCGGCGATGGCGAACTGCGGCGCCATCTGCCGGCAAGGGCCGCACCAGGGCGCCCAGAAGTCGACCAGCACGGGCAGCTCGCTGCTGGCCACCACCGCGTCGAAGTTGGCGTCGCTCAACTCGACCACCTCGCCACTGAGCAGCGCTTGGCCGCATTTGCCGCAGACCGGGTCTTGGGCTGCGCGCTCATCGGGGACGCGGTTCTTGGTCAGGCAATGGGGGCAGGTGATCAACATGATGAATTCCTCGTTTGGCTATGCAGCTTGGGCGGCCGGCCCGAATTTCAAGGTGCGGCTTCCAAGGTCGCCTGCAGGTGCGCGCCCACCTCCTGCATAAAGGCACGCACCCGCGCGGTCTGGCGCAGGTCTGGATGCGTCAAGAGCCAGACCGGCGTGCTGACGTCGCTGAGCACTTCGGAGACCGGCACTAAGTCCGGTTCATGGCCTTCGATCAGGGTCGGCAGCAGCGCCAGCGCTAGGCCGGTGCGCGCCATCGCCACGGCCGGATGCAGCAGGTCCAGCCGCACGGCGATGCTTTGTGGCGGCACATGGTCCAGCATCCAGCGGTCGAAAAAACGCGAGCGGCGCTCCCGGTCAAATCCTATCCAGGGATAGTTGGCGCAGAGTTCACTCACCGGCAAGATGCGTTGCGGCAGACCCGCCTGGCCGCGTTTGGCATAGACACGCATGCGCACATCGCCCAAGCGGCGGCCGACCAGATGTTCGGGCACGACCCGGTTCATGCGCAGCGCCACATCGGCGTCGCGCTTGGACATATCGACCAGGCTGGAGTTCTCGTTCACCTCCACCTCGATGCCTGGATGGCCGCGCCGGAACGCCGCCAGCGCCTCGGGCAGCAGGTAAAGCATCGCCACAAAAGCGGTGCTCAGGCGCAGCGTGCCTTGCAGTTCGAGGTCGCGCCCGACGATGCGGCGCTGCATTTCGGCAATGGCAGGCCGCATCTCGCGCGCCTGCGCCGCCATCAACTCGCCCGCCTCGGTCGGCCGATAGCCGCTGCGCAGACGCTCGAACAGGCGCGCGCCCAGCCGCTCTTCCAAAGCATCCAGCCGCCGCAGCACGGTGGTGTGGCGCACCCCCATCAGCTTGGCCGCGCCGTTCAGCGAGCCTGCTTCGGCAATCGCCAGCGCGTAGCGCAAATCATCCCAATCCAGCCCGACTTCCAGTTGCTCCATTGTGCGTATTTGCAAACTTCAAGTGCAGTTTGCGCAGTTGTTTGTGCGTTGGTGCAAACATAACATCTGTTCCATCGAAAGCCAAGCCTCAATCCACAAACAAACCCAGCGAGCAAGCCAGCATGAACAACAGCCTCAACTACGCCCTATATCGCGACCCCGCCCAAGTGCAGCCCGAGCCGGCTTCGAGCCCGTCTTTCTTCAGCTCCCCGCGCCTTTGGCTGGATCGCTGGTTTGACAACTGGGCTGCGCGCGTCGAGGCACGCTGGCAGAGCACAGATGTGCGCAGCCGCTATTACTGACAACCCAGGCTAGAACCATAAGCAGGAGAACACCACCATGCCTTATCTGCACCTCAGCCTGTGCCCCGCGCCCGGCGCTGACCCCAGCCTGCGCGACTTGGCCGCCAACTTGACCGACTTGACCGCCGAGCATCTGGCCAAAGACCCCGCTTTGACCGCTGTGCGAATCGAGCTGGTGCCGGCCACGCATTGGTTCATCGGCGCGCGGTCGCTGGCCGCCGACACGCTGGCCAGCTATCAGCTGCAGATTCAGGTCACGGCCGGTACCAATACCGCCGCCCAGATCAGCGCCTACCTGGCCGCCGTCCATGCGGCGATGGGCGTCGCGCTGGGGCGCCTGCATCCGACCAGCTATTGCGTGGTGCAACAAGTGCCCGCCGATGCCTGGGGTTACGGTGGGCAGAGCCAAGCCGCACGACGGCTCAGCATCGAGCCGGCCCAGCTCTGAGCGCGCCGGATCATGCGTCCCTGATGCTTTCCTGATGCCCGCAATGCTAAGGTGGGCGCATGGATCACAAGAGCGTGGCGCGAGTCGCTTTCAAACGTACTTGGCTTGAGCCGCTGCCGGCCGTTCTGAGCTGGGTCGTGGCTTGGTGGCTGCTGTTTTGGCTGGATGGGCGTGTCAATCTGGCCAATCAGGCGCTGTTGCTGGTCTTGGCGGCGGCGGTAGCCAGCTTGTGGCTTCCACTGGTGGCGGCACTGCTGCTGAGCCTAGTGTCGGTGTTGCTGTTCAACTGGCATTTCGTCAGCCCGCGCGGCAGCCTCAGCGTCGAGGGCAATCAGCACCTGCTGCTGCTGGGCGCGATGCTGGGGCTCAGCTGCATCACTGCCTTGTTAATCGCCAGCCAACGCCGCCAGGCGGGGCTGGCGCGGCGCCAAGCAGGCCAAGCCGAGCAGCTGCGCAGCTTCAACGACAGCCTGCGCGAGGCGCGCGACTGGGCGAGCTTGGGTGCCCTGCTGCAGGCCGAGTTGCAGGCGCAGCTGGGCAGGCCGACGCATTTGATGCTCTTGCGTCAAGAGCAGGCGTTGCCGCAGCAAAATTTGGCCGAATCGGTGCACTGGTTGGCGGCCTCTGGCCCGAGCAGCGCGGCCGACCTGAGCGCTGAATTGAGCGCCGATCAGCGCGCCGGCCTTTGGCAATGCCTGCGCCAAGCCCAAGCGTTCGGGCCCGGCACCGCTCGGTTTGAAGGTCAGCCGGATTGGTATTTGCCGATTCGCGGGCGCGGCGCCGCCCTCGGTGCTGCGCTCTTGCGACCCAGCCGCGCGCAAGCGATGGACGCGGGTTTGCTGACCCATTTGCAACTGCTGTGCACGCAGATGGGCTTGGCTTTGGAGCGACTGACGACCGAGCATCTGGCGCAGATGGCGCGTGATGAGGCCGCGAGCCAAGCCAACCGCAACGCCTTGCTGGCGGCGATCTCGCATGACTTTCGCACGCCCTTGGCCTGCATCATGGGCGCGGCCTCCTCGCTGCAGGATCAGGACGCACGCCTGAGCCCGGCGCAACGCACGAGGCTGCTGGCCACGATCCTGGATGAGACGGAAGCATTGGCCGATATGACGGCCAACAGCCTGCAACTTGCTCGCCTGGACGCGCCCGGCATGTCGCTGCGCCTGGACTGGGAGTCGGCCGAGGAGATCGTCGGCGCGGTGCTGCGCCGTGCCCGTCAGCGCCGCGCGACGCTAACTTCTAACGAGGACGGTGAGAGCCATGGCGTGGAACTGCAGGCCTGCCTGCAGCCGGGCCTGCCTTTGCTGCGCTGTGATGCCTTGCTGTTGACCCAGTTGCTGGGCAATCTGGTCGACAACGCCCACAAATATGCGCCCGCTTCCCATATTGAAATCGCGGCCCGCACGGCGCAGGAGGGTGGGCAACGCTTTGTCGTGCTGGCGGTTCGTGATCGCGGCCCCGGGGTGCCGCTGGCTTGGCGCGAGCGAATTTTTGAGGCCTTTCAGCGCGGTGCCGAGCAGCAGCATGCGGCCGGCCCTGACGCCAAGGCCCGGCGGGGCGCCGGCGTCGGCCTGGCCGCCTGCCGGGCGATCGCCCAGGCGCATGGTGGCCAGATGCGCTACCGCTCGCGTGGTCATGGTGGCGCCAGTTTCGAGTGTTGGCTGCCTCTCGTCGCATCACCCCAGGCCGAGGAAATGCCCGCATGAGCTTGCTGAGAATCTTGTTGCTGGAGGATGACCGCGAGTTGCGCGCGACCTTGGCCAATGCCCTGCGGGTAGAGGGTTATGAGTTGCTCTGCGCTGCCAGCCTGGCCGAGGCGCGGGCCTTGCTGATCCACGCCGAAGCGCCCGATCTGGTACTGCTGGATCTGGGTCTGCCCGACGGTGACGGCGCCGAACTGCTGGCGCAGCTGAGGCAGGGCAAGAACACGCCGGTGCTGATCATCTCGGCGCGCGAACAAGATGCGCACAAGGTGAGCCTGCTCGATGCCGGCGCCGATGACTATCTGGTTAAACCCTTCAGCATCAGCGAGCTATTGGCGCGCATGCGGGTGGCACTGCGCCACCGCGGCGTGCACACGCGGCCGGCGCAGACGCTTTACGAGCAGCAAGGCCTGCGGGTGGATCTGGCCGCGCACAGCGTCAGTTTGAATGGCGCCGAAGTCCACCTGACGCCGACCGAGTTCAAGCTGCTGGCGCGGCTGGTGCGCAATGCCGGCCAGGTGTTGACGCACCGCACCTTGCTGGCCGATGTGTGGGGACCAGAGTTTGTGGAACACACCCATTACCTGCGGCTCTATATGGGGCAGCTGCGCGCCAAGCTCGAAAACACGCCGGCCGATCCGCAGCGCTTGTTGACGGAGCCGGGGGTCGGCTATCGGCTGGAGAGTGGCAGCTGAGCCTGTGTCCGCGTGTCATGTTGCGGTGCAGCATCCCCGCGTTTGGCGCGTTGCTGTGGGGTCAAGCCCAGCGATGGGGCGAAATACCCAGGAAAACCCTTGTTTTGACCTGGCACGAGCTTTGCAGTCACTGAGCTTGCCGGGGCGACTGGCCTCGGAACAACCTAAGGAGTAAACACCATGACCACCTTGACCACTTTGAAGAATGCGCGCTCGTTCAAACTACTGGCCGCATTTCTTGCTTCGCTGGCCTTGTCTGCGCATGCTGGCGTGCCCGCGATGCCCGGCACCGCTGCCGAACGCAGCTTGCTGCGCGAAGCGACCGGCTATTACGAGCTTGAGGACGGGCGCACGCTCAAAGTCGATATCGGTGCGCACCGCGTTGCGGTGGCTCTTGATGGGCAGCCACTTGAACAATGGCGTGCCGAAAACGCCGACATGCTCTTGAGCTCCGACGGTCATCGCCGTGTGCGGCTGTTCCGCGATGCCACAGGCTCGGTCTACCGCGTCGCCTACGAAATGGATAGGTCGCGCTGAATCGCAAGCGCCGCCCTCAGCAAGGGCGGCGTCCTCGTTGCCTGAGGGCCTGTCGCGTTGGCTGCCCATGCTGCTGATGGAGCAAGTTAGGGCAGAGCGCCGCTCCATACGGCATCAGACCTTGTTGGAGCTTGAGTCGCAAGCGGAGCAAGACTGTTCAGCATCAAGTTGTACTTGCGCTGGGCAAGCCCTGGCACCATGGTTTTCGCCATCGCGCCAGGGCCTCCCGCTGCACTTTTCGCTTGATTGATCACACCTGCCATTGATCGGCACGGGCGAGCCCGCCCATGGTCGGGTCGCTGATCGATGGTGCTCCGGTTTCCACCCGACCGGCAAAGCGGCGGCTGAAGTCGGCCTGGTCCTTCACCTTGGCGCTGAAGTCGTACCAGCGGTAGCTTTGCGCCAGCGGCAGGCGCAGATTGGTTTCGCCGCGTGCGAGCACCGTGTACTCGCTGACCGTGGCCGCGCTGTAGCGGTTGGCGGCCAGTTGGAACACGCAAGGCGCGTTGCCGCTGTTGAGCAACTTCACGAGCAGGTCACCGCTGACGCTGTCACAGCTGATCTGCACTTCCGGGTTGGCTTGGGTCGCCGCCTTCAGGCGCCAGGCATTGCCGGTCAGGTGGCGGTGGAAGCCGTTAGGGCCCAATATCCACAGGTCATACGCACCGTTGGCATCGGCAGCCCAGCTGCCGCTGAGCTGTTTACCGGCCTCGACGGTGTAGCGGCGCGGGATTTCTGCCAGGCGCAGGCGGTTGTAGACATGGAACACGGCGGCGGCTTTGCCGGTGTTCTGGAAGCTGACGTTGACGGCAGAGGACGTGACGAGTGCGGTGGCCGCCAGTTCGTAAGGCAATGCCGCCGAGGGGCGCACACCGCTGTCTTGCACCGGCAAGCTGAGCGTGCTCGGCAAGGTCGGGCGCGGCTTGGTCGGGTTGTTCAAAGCCCGGGTCTTGTCAGCCAGCGCCTTGGTGTCGGGCAACTGCGCCATGAAGGCTGTGCTGTTGTTCGGGTTGGCGAAATTGAAGGCGCTGGTCAGATCACCGCAAACCGCCCGGCGCCAGGCCGAGATATTCGGTTCCATCACGCCGAAGCGTTGCTCCATGAAACGCAGCACCGAGGTGTGGTCGAACACCTGCGAGTTGACCCAGCCGCCCTTGCTGAACGGCGACACCACATACATCGGCACCCGTGCGCCCAGGCCGTAAGGCCAGTGCAGCGTGCTGGGAGCTGGGCTGTTGGGATTCTCGACCTCATGGTATTCGCCGGTGGTGGCCACCGTCGAGGCGCCCGCGTAGACGCGCTTGGCCGGATCGGCGTCCCATTGAACCAGCGAAGGCGCAGCCGGCGGCGGCATATGGTCGAAGAAGCCGTCGTTCTCGTCGAAGTTGATGAACAGCACCGTGCTGGCCCAGACCTCCGGATTGGCCGTCAGCGCTTCCAGCACCTTGGCCGTGTATTCAGCACCTTGGGCCGGGCTGGACGGGCCTGGATGCTCGGAGCCGGCTTCGGTGGCGACGATCCAGGATACCTGGGGCAGCGTGCCATTGACGACGTCCTGGCGCAGCAGATCCAGATCGCGCGTCGTGATGCCGCGCGCCTTCAGTTCGGCCGAGGCACCGGGGCGGTTGAACCAGCCGTCGCGGAAGGACTTGAAACCGACCAAGGAGTTGTCGGTGAAGTTGTCGTCCATATTCTCGTAGACCTGCCAGGAGATGCCGGCCGCCTGCAGGCGCTCGGGGTAAGTCGTCCAGGTGTAGTCGGGCAGGTTGTCGAACCAGTCATTGCGGTTGCTGACAGCCGGGCCCCCGTTGCGGCCCAGCGGGTCGTTGGTGCCGGTGAAGAGGAAGAGTCGGTTCGGGTTGGTCGAGCCGGCCAGCGAGCAGTGATAGGCGTCGCAGACCGTGAAGGCATTGGCCAAGGCGAACTGGAAGGGGATGTCCTCCTTGGCGAAGTAGCCCATCGAGTGGTTGTGCTTGGTCAGGGTCCAGTAGTTCATGCGGCCCTGGTCCCAATGCAGATCACCCCAGCCATGCGGCGTGCCGTCAACCCGCATCAGGTTGAAGTTCAGCTTGGTGTTGAGCCGGAACGGCGCCACGGTCTTGGGTTGTGTGCGGCCCGGCACGGCAGGGGTGCTCGCGCTGTTGCTCGGCTCGGTCGGCTGCACCCAGATGTTCTTGCGCACGATGGTGCCAGGGCGGTCAACCACCGGCAGCGGCAGCGGGTCGCCAAAGCCACGCACGCCATGCAGCGTGCCGAAGTAATGATCAAAGGAGCGGTTCTCCTGCGTCAGGATCACCACATGTTTGACGTCCTGGATGGTGCCAGTGACAACCTTGGCTTGCGCGGCCAGCGCGCGTTGGATCACCGCCGGGAAAGCGGTGAGGGCGGCGCCGGTGGCGGCCGATTGGAGGAATCTGCGACGAGAGGCTTGAGTCATGATGGGCTGCCAGTCAACGGTGAAGAGTGAGCTAATGCGTGGGTTCAGCGTGCGCGGCGGCGGGCTACAGCGCCCACGGCAAACAGGCCCGCCAGCATCAGCGCGTAGCTTTGTGGTTCAGGCACGGCTGGCGTGGTCAGGCTGAAGTGCAGGTTGTCGGCGTAGGCGCCGCTGGAGTTGCCGTCAGGCCCCTCCATCGACAGGTCGAAACGGATCGCGCGCGTCTGCTCGGGCACAAATCCGTTGGTGTGGAAGGCAGCGAGCACGGTGTAATAGTCGCGCAGGTCGACGTAGTTGGGGCCCAGTTCGGTGTGATTGATTTCGATGCCGGAGGCGTCCAAAAAAGACACATACAACAAGGTGTTGTCTTCCTGGTTGCCCACGCCACCAAGATAGGCGTCGAGCTTGAACGCCACGCGGCCACCGTCAATGTCGGCGGCCTTGTCGCTCACGTCGACTTGTTGCCAGCCGGCAGAAAGGGCGCTGCTGCTGCCGGCAAAGTGCATTGCGCCATGGGCTGTATCCGGATACAGGAACAAAGGGTCTGCATAGGCCACGGTTTGAAACATCGAGATGGTGTCAATCGCGTTCCAAGCGCTTGTGCCTGATTCGGCATCACTGCTGGCAATCAGGTTGGTTTCATAGGCCGTAGCGTGAGCGCCAACTGGCGCGAACGCTGTCAGCAGAGTCAGGGATGCAAGAAGGGCGCTTAGTTTCATGATGACCTTGGGCTAAAGGGTTGAGCAGGAGGGCGGCGTTTCTTGCTGTATGTTCTTCCCGCCATATGACGCCCGTCATCGCTTGCCAAGATGCTGTTCGGCTCATCCGCTGCGATACGCCTCCATGTCGCTAATTTTTTCCTGGCGTTCGTGGTGGCCCTTAATTGCCTTTTCAGCGCCACTTTTGCGCCATTGATGTGCCACTTATGCCTTCCTTATGCAGGAGGTTTCACAGTGGGGCCATCAATCCCGCCACTACCGCTAGAGACCATGTCCTCAGACAGTTCTGTCTTACCAAATTCCGGCCATCCGCAGCGCCAGGCGCTGCCGGCGCTAACGCTGGGCGCCATCGGTGTCGTCTATGGCGACATCGGCACCAGCCCGCTCTACACGGTCAAGGAAATTTTCTTGCCCGCCACTGGCGTGGCGCTGAATCCAGCCAATCTGATCGGCGCGGTGTCGGTGATCATCTGGGCGCTGATGCTGGTCGTGACGCTCAAATACGTGATCCTGATCCTGCGCGCCGACAACCGCGGCGAGGGCGGCGGCTTGGCCTTGACGGCGCTGGCCGCTAAGGCGGTGGGCACGGGCAAGCCACGCCTGCACAAGGGCTTGCTCTTGCTGGGCGTGTTCGGCGCCACGCTGTTTTATGGCGACAGCATCATCACCCCGGCCATCACCGTGATGGGTGCTGTTGAGGGCTTGGAGGTCATCACCCCGGCCTTCAAACCCTATGTGCTGCCTATTGCACTGGGCGTTCTGCTGGCGCTGTTTATGGTGCAACGCTGGGGCACCCACGCGATGGGCAAGGTGTTCGGCCCGGTGATCACGCTGTGGTTTGTGCTGCTGGGCGTCATCGGCGTGATCCATATTCAGACCCAGCCGCAGGTGCTGGCCGCCTTGAACCCGCTGCATGCCTGGGAATTCTTGATCGCGCGCGGTTGGTATGTATTCGCCGCCGTGGGCGCCATCGTGCTGGCGCTGACCGGCGCCGAAGCGCTGTATGCCGATATGGGCCATTTCGGCGCCAAGCCGATCCGGCTGGCCTGGACGACGCTGGTGTTCCCGGCTCTGGCGCTGAACTATATGGGTCAAGGCGCGCTGCTGATCGGCGACCCGAGCGCGATCGAAAACCCGTTCTACCGCCTCTTCCCCGAGAGCTTGATGCTGCCGGTGGTGGTGCTGGCCGCGCTGGCCGCGGTGATTGCGTCACAGGCGGTGATCTCGGGTGCCTATTCGATGACCAAGCAGGCGATACAGCTGGGCTTCTTACCGCGCATGACGGTGCGCTACACCTCGGCCAGCGAGGTCGGCCAGATCTACATTCCGGTCGTCAACTGGGCCTTGTTGCTTGGCGTGGTGGCTGCCGTGCTGCTGTTCGGCAGCAGTTCGGCCTTGGCCGGCGCCTACGGCATTGCGGTGACGATGACGATGTTGATCACCACCCTGCTGACCTTTTTCGTGGTGCGGCATGGCTGGCGCTTGCCGGCACCGGTGGCCAATTCGGCCACGCTGTTCTTCCTGGCCGTGGATTTGCTGCTGGTAGCCGGCTGCGCGATCAAGTTTGTCGACGGCGGTTGGTTCCCCTTGGCCTTTGCGCTGGGCTTGTTCCTGGTGATGAGCACCTGGTCGCGCGGCCGGGCCTTGCTGATGGGCAGCATCCGGCGCGACGGCTTGGAGCTGCAACCCTTCCTCGAAAACCTGAGCGGCGCTGAGACCCACCGCGCCATGCGCACCGCGGTCTATGCTGTGGCCAACCCCGACACCGTGCCGCAAGCCTTGCTGCACAACCTCAAGCACAACCAGGTGCTGCATGAGACGAATGTGATCATGACCGTGGTGTTTCACGACCGGCCCTGGGTGCCCGAGGACGAGCGCATCGTGCTGCAGGAGTTGGCACCGAGTTTTTGGTGCGTGAGCCTGCATTTCGGTTTCATGGATCAGCCCGATGTGCCCAAGGCCCTGGCCTTGTGCGCGGACAAAGGCCTGCACATCTCCGCTTTCGAAACGAGTTACTTCCTCAGCCGCGAAACCGTGGTGCCGACCCCCGGTGAGGGCATGGTGCAATGGCGAGAGCGCCTGTTTGCCGCCATGAGTCGCAACGCCGGCGGCGTGGCCGAGTTCTTCTGCCTGCCGGACAACGCGGTGGTGGAACTGGGCACGCGGGTGCAGATCTGAGATCAAACCGGAGCAATGCAATGACCGAAGAAATCGACCCCCTAAAGCTAGATATCTGGTTCCCGGCCAAACGGTATGGCTGGGGCTGGGGCTTGCCCGTGCGCTGGCAGGGCTGGCTGGTGCTCAGCGCTTACGCGATCTTGATGGTGTTGGCAGCATTCCTGCTATCGCCCGAGCAGCAGCCCCTCAGCTATTCGCTCAGCGTTGCGGTTTTGACGGCCATGCTGCTGTTGATTTGCTGGTGCAAGGGCGAGCGGCCACGCTGGTGCTGGGGAGGCAAAAAATCGTCCTGAGGGCAGCATGACGTCCCGCGTGCAACTGGTTCAGAGCACCCGCGTCATGCCCGGCAGCGCCCGCAGCTGGCGACCCAGCCAGAACGATGCGGCGACGGCCAGGCTGCCCACCACGAGGAACTTCAACCCCGGTGCCGCCTGCCAGCTGCGCAGCGCCAATGACACCGCCACCAGCACCGGCGCATGCAGGATGAAGGCCGCATAGGCCGCCTCGCTCCAGCGCTGCCAGCTTGGGCTGGGCCGATTGAAGCGCAGGCGGAACTGCCACAGCAATAGCGCAATGATGCCCCAGGCGACCAGCGGTTCCCAGAAGGCATAGGCTGCGGCCGGCCAGGACCAGCCACCATTGAAATTGACCGACTTGCCCTCGAACGCGCCGAACAGCGCCGCCACCAAGGGCAAGGCCGGGATTGCCAGCAGCGTGATGAAGAACCAGGGCAGTGCGTGTTGACGCTCGATGCGCTCCAGCCAGCGATGCCGCGCCGCCGCGCAACCGAGCGCGAACAGCATGATGTAGGAGGAAAAATAGCCGAGTTGCAGCGCCCACACATTGCGGCCGGTGGGCACCCACTGCCGTATCAGCATCGCGCCGGCACCGACCAGCAAGGCCGCAGCGAGCCAGTGCGCATGGCCCGGTACGGGCTGGACCGCATTTGCGTGCTTGCCGCCCAGTGCGCGCCAGGCCGCATAGGCCAGGGCGAAGAGCAGCAAGGCCCAGGCAAACCACAGCGGCCCGGCGACAAAAGTGAAGTGCTCAAGCCGCCACAGCCAGCCGGACCAGAAGTCATTGCCCTTGCTGATGTCGGCCATGGCGTCGGTCATCGGCCCCAGCAGCAGGCCGAAGACCAGCAAAGGCAGGCCCAAGCGGATGAAGCGTTCCGCAAGATAGCGTTTGGCCCCCTTGCGCTCGAAGGCGGCCGGCGTGAAATAGCCGGCGATCAAGAAGAACATGCCCATGAAGAAGGCCTGGTTGATGCTGCACAGCATCGTCAGCGTGATGCTGCTGCTGACATTCGGGTTCTCAGGGAACTCGCGGTAGAACCAGCCGCCGCTGCCGCCATAGGTGATGGCGCAGTGATGAAAGATGACCAGGGCCGTCAAGACGACGCGCAGTCGGTCGAGGAAGTAGCTTCGGGGCGTGTTCTTGCTCATAGGGCTTTGCTATTGCTGCTCAGTTGCGCCAGCACGGCAGCGCGGTATTGGCGGCTGCAGGGCGCGCTGGCGCCGCCGCGCAAGGTCAGCTCGGAATCACCCAGCGCCAGCACCTGCGCGGTGGCCACGGCCGCGCTGCGGTGCGTGCGCATAAAGCCCACGCCCAGATCGACCAGCAGGCCCGCCAAGCTGCGGCGCAGCAGGGGCGTGCGGCCATCGAGCAGGTGCAGCAGCACGTAGTTGTCGGCCGCTTCCAGCCACAGGATCTCAGCAACCGCCACCACATGTGTGCGGCCGCGATCCGGGATCAGCAACTGTGCCGGCGGTGCTTGCTCGGCCCGCGTCGGGCTGATGCGCGTGCGCAGACGCTCACGCAAACGATCAAGCGCGCGCGCCAAACGCTCGGCTTCCACCGGTTTGAGCAAATAGTCCACCGCATCGCTGTCAAAGGCCTCGAGCGCGTAGCGGTCAAAGGCGGAGGCGAACACGACGGCCGGTGCCGGGTCGGGCAGCGAGGCCGCCACATCCAAACCACTGATGCCGGGCATTTGAATGTCGAGAAAAATCACATCGGGCGCGAGGGCAGCCACCTGTGCCAGCGCCTGCTCGCCGTCCTTGGCTATGCCGGCGATCTCGATGCCGGGCATGGCCGAGAGCAGGCGCTGCAGGCGCGCACGGGCCTGCGGCTCGTCGTCAACGATCAGCACACGCATGGCAACACGATCTCCGCTTCGACACCGGCACCCTCACCGCGCGAGCGCAGCGTCAACGAGGCCTCGCTGCCGAAGCGCGTGGCCAGGCGTTCACGCAAATTGCTCAGGCCGGCGCCGAACACCGGCTGCTGTTGCGGCAGGAGCCGCCCCACATCGTCCTGGACCGACAGCCGCATGCAGTGCTTGCCCTCGCGTTGCGCGCGCACCGTGATCTGCGCCTGGCCCAGATGCTTCTCCACCCCATGCCGGAAGGCGTTCTCCAGCAGCGGCTGCAACAACAGGGTCGGCACCTTGAAGGCGCACAGGCTCGCGTCAATCTCGAACCTTGTGCTGACGCGATCGGCAAAGCGCTCATCCATGATGGCCGCATAGCCTTCCAGCAAACGCAGCTCCTCGCCCAGCGTGCTCTCTGGCCGGCGTGTCAGGTCGGTGGCGGCCCGCAGCAAGGCGGCCAGCCGGCTCAAGAGCGTGTCGGCTAACTGGGGATTCGAGTGGATGATCTCGCTGATCGTGCTCAAGGCGTTGAACAGAAAGTGTGGCTCTATCTGCTGCGCCAGCTGCAGCAACTGAGCTTGGCGGGCCAGGGCCTGCGAACGCTCGGCACGCAGTTGTGCAGCGACCATCGCCACATAGGAGCGTATGCCAAAGAAGATCGCGATGAACAGCAGGTAGTAGGCGCTGAACTTGAGGCTTTCATACAGAAACAGCTCGCCCCAGGGTTGGTGTTCGTAGCGTTCGCCCAGCAAGGCATAAACGCCGTGCCTGAGCATGAACACCAGCGCCACAAAGACGACGGCCACCAGTGGCAACCAGCGCAGCTGCGAAGCGAACCAGCGCCATGGATGGGCCAGCAGTGCATCATGGCGCGCTACGAAGCGCGCCTGCAGCAGGATCAGCAGGGTGCTGACGAGGCAAGACGTGCCCTGCCAGACCAGTGGCCGCCAGATGCCGCTATGGCCATTGCGCCAATAGTCCTGCACCTCCACGCTGGCCATCAGCACCCATAGCAGGGCCCAGGCCAGCGCGAAGGCGAAGCGCGGCACGGGCAGCAAAGCGCGCAGATCGGCGGCGACAGGGTCGGCCGAGTTGGCTGCAGTGCGGGCGGGCTGTTGGACCTTCATCAATGTAGCGCTGGCTCAGCGTTGGCTGTTTGCATGGAGCCCGAAGACTAGCGCAGTGAGGTCGCTTTTTACCGCTGCCCATTGCGATTTGGGGCGAGTGGTGAGCCGGCTGGGGCGAGTGACGCAAAAGACCGGCGCGCTACTGGGGCTCAGGCAATAGCGATGAGTAATCAGTAGAAAAAGGCCCATAAGTTTCTCAACTTATGGGCCCCTGATTCTCAGCTTATGCCTTCACCGGCACAAAAAAATCAAACGTCGATATTCCCCGCCCTCAAAGCGTTTTGCTCAATGAAGTCGCGCCGTGGCTCAACTTCATCGCCCATCAACATCGTGAACACACGGTCGGCTTCGATGGCGTCGTCAATCTGCACGCGCAACAGGCGGCGCACGGTCGGGTCCATGGTCGTTTCCCACAGCTGGCTTGGGTTCATTTCTCCCAGCCCTTTATAACGCTGACGACCGACGGAGTTTTCGGCTTGCGTCATCAGCCAGGACATCGCGGTGCGGAAGTCAGGGATCTTGCTTTCCTTGGCCTTCTCGCCTTCGCCCTTGCGCACCACAGCGTTTTCGCCGATCAGGCCCTTGAAGGTCACGCCGGCGCTGGCCAGCACTGCGTAGTCCGCGCTGTGCACGAAGTCGGCATTGATGACGCTGGAGCGGGTGTTGCCGTGCTGCTTGCGGCTGATGCGCAGCAGCAATTTGTCGGTGCGTTCGTCGTACTCGCTGTGCACCTCGGCTTCGTGCAGCGCACCTTGCATGGCCACAGCCGCCGCTTCGGCGGCTTCCTTGTTGTCCAAGTTGATGGCCAGGCCGCTGGAGAGCACGCGCAGCGCTTCAAAGTCCATCCAGTTCGACAGACGGGTGATCACGCTCTCGGCCGTCACGTATTGGCGCGCCAGGGTTTCCAGCGCTTCGCCTGAGAGAACTGCATCGCCAATACCGGTGTGCAGATGGGCGTCCTGCATCGCGATCTTGAGCAGGAAACCGTCCAGCTCGTGGGCATCCTTCAGGTATTGCTCATGCTTGCCGACCTTGACCTTGTAGAGCGGCGGCTGGGCGATATAAATATGGCCGCGCTCGCATAACTCCGGCATCTGACGGTAAAAGAAGGTCAGCAAGAGCGTGCGGATGTGGGCGCCGTCAACGTCCGCATCGGTCATGATGATGATGCGGTGGTAGCGCAGCTTGTCGGGGTTGAAGTCATCGCTGCCGGCGCCGCGGCCGATGCCGGTGCCAAGCGCGGTGATCAGCGTGAGGATTTCATTGCTGGTCAGCAACTTCTCATAACGCGCCTTCTCGACGTTCAAAATCTTGCCGCGCAGCGGCAAAATAGCCTGGAACTTGCGGTCACGACCCTGCTTGGCGGAGCCGCCGGCGGAGTCGCCCTCGACGATGTAGATTTCGCACAGCGCGGGGTCTTTTTCCTGGCAGTCGGCGAGCTTGCCCGGTAGGCCCAGGCCATCCAACACACCCTTGCGGCGTGTCATTTCGCGGGCCTTGCGGGCCGCTTCACGGGCGCGCGCCGCGTCCAGAATCTTGCCGCAGATGATCTTGGCGTCGATTGGGTTTTCGAGCAGGTAGTCGGTCAGCAGGCGGCTCACGATGTCTTCCACCGGTGCGCGCACTTCGGATGACACCAGTTTGTCCTTGGTCTGCGAACTGAACTTGGGCTCGGGCACCTTGACCGAGACCACGCAGGCCAGGCCTTCGCGCATATCGTCGCCGGCCACCTCGACCTTGGCTTTTTTGGCGAGGTCGTTGTCGGTGATGTATTTGTTCAAGACCCGCGTCATCGCGGCGCGCAGGCCGGTCAGGTGGGTGCCACCGTCACGCTGCGGGATGTTGTTGGTGAAGCAGAGCACGTTCTCGTTGTAGCTCTCGTTCCACTGCATCGAGACCTCGACGCCGACATTGGTGCCCTGGTCGCTGATCTTGTCGCCTTGGGCGTGGAAGATCGTCGGGTGCAGGGTGTTCTTGCCCTTGTTGATGAACTCGACAAAGCCCTTCACGCCGCCTGCGTAGGCGAAGTTGTCTTCCTTGTTGTTGCGCTCGTCGACCAGGCGGATCTTCACGCCATTGTTCAGGAACGAGAGCTCGCGCAGGCGCTTGGCCAGGATGTCGTAGTGGAACTCGTTATTGGTCTGGAAGATCTCGGTGTCGGGCACGAAGTGGACTTCGGTGCCGCGCTTGTCGGTCTCGCCGACGATCTTCATCGGGCTGACTTCAAAGCCCACCCCGTCAACATTACGCATCTCCAGCACGCGGTCTTGCGGCACACCTTGCTTGAAGTCGAGCTGGTGGATCTTGCCGTCGCGGCGCACCGTCAGGCGCAGCGTCTTGGACAGGCCGTTCACGCAGCTGACGCCGACGCCGTGCAGACCGCCCGAGACTTTGTAGCTGTTCTGGTTGAACTTGCCGCCGGCGTGTAGCTCGGTCAGCGCGATTTCGGCGGCACTGCGCTTGGGCTCATGCTTGTCGTCCATCTTGACGTCAGTCGGAATGCCGCGGCCGTTGTCGATGACGCTGATCGAGTTGTCGGTGTGGATGGTGACGATGATGTCGTCGCAATGACCGGCCAGCGATTCGTCGATCGAGTTGTCGACGACTTCGAAGACCAGATGGTGCAGACCGGTGCCGTCGGAGGTGTCGCCGATATACATGCCGGGGCGCTTGCGCACGGCCTCCAGGCCTTCCAGGATCTGGATCGAATCGGCGCCGTAAACGCCACCCGAGGCGGCGGCTGCGGTCTGCTTGTCGGTCAGGCCTTCGGCATTGGCGCTTTCAGCGGGCTTGGATTCGGGATTCTGGGCATCTGTCATCTGGAACTCTCTCTAACGTGGGCCAAAACTCAAGCCCTTCAAAAGCGCACAAGCGGGCCTAAGCCCGCTCTGGTTGAAACTCTGCTGTGGTCGGGCTAGATCCGCATTGGCATCACGACGTACTTGAAGCCGGTCTGCTCAGGGATGGTGATCAGCGCGCTGGCCGAGCTGTCGTTCAGGTCGATGCTGACCATCTCCTGGCTCATGTTTTGCAACACGTCCATCAGATAGGTGACGTTGAAGCCGGTCTCGATCAGGTCGCCGGCGTAATCGATGTCGATCTCTTCGCGGGCATCTTCTTGCTCGGCGTTGCTGGACACGATGGACAACTGACCCGGCTCGAAGGACAGGCGCACTGCCTTGAACTTCTCGCTGGTCAGGATGGCGGCGCGTTGCAAGCTGGCCAGCAGTTGCAAGCGGCCCAGCGTGACGTTGAATTTGTGGCTCTTCGGGATCACGCGGTTGTAGTCGGGGAACTTGCCCTCGACCAGCTTGGTGACGAACTCCATGCCGGAGAAGCTGAACTTGGCTTGGTTGCCTGCAAAGCGCATTTCGATCGGTTGCTCGTCGGCGGCATCTTTACCTCCGTCCTTCAGCAAGCGCATCAGCTCCAGCACGGTCTTGCGCGGCAGGATGACTTCTTGCTTGGGGATTTCGGTTTCCAGCTCGGCCTGGGCCAGCGCCAGACGGTGGCCGTCGGTGGCGACGAGCGTCAGACTCTTGCCTTCGGCCACGAACAGGATGCCGTTCAGGTAATAGCGTATGTCATGCACCGCCATCGAGAAGTGCACCTGGTTGATCAGGTGCTTGAGGGTCTTTTGCGGCACGGCGAAGGCGGGGCCGAAGTCGGCGGCTTCCTGTACCAGCGGGAAGTCATCGGCCGGCAGCGTCTGCAGCGTGAAGCGGCTTTTGCCACCTTGCAAGGTCAGCTTGGAGCCGCTGGCGCTCAGCGAAACGGTCTGGTCGGCCGGCATAGAGCGCAGGATGTCGATCAGCTTGCGTGCGCCTACGGTGGTGCTGAAGTCGCCGGCGTCGCCGCCCAGCTCGGCGGTGGTACGGACCTGGATTTCCAGGTCGCTGGTGGTCAGCTCAAGGCTGCCGCCATGCTTGCGGATCAGCACATTGGCCAGCACGGGCAGGGTGTGGCGCCTCTCCACGATGCCTGCAACCGCCTGTAGGGCGCCGAGCACCTTGTCTTGGGGGGCTTTCAACACAATCATGTCAACCTCTTTCCACTTGTCTGGCTTGTTCTAACCGGGCAAACCGTCCGTCCGGCAGCGCCCCGCATTTTGACCTACTCCAAGGCCGATTCTGGAGCAGCACGTCGTAAATTGATGCTAGATCGAACCCGGGTCAACCCTTCAGCGTCTGCTCCAGCACATGCAACTGCTGATTCAGCTCGGTATTCTTCTGGCGCTCGCCGCCGATCTTGCGTACCGCATGCAAGACCGTCGTGTGGTCGCGCCCGCCGAACAGCTCACCGATCTCGGGCAAGCTCTTTTGCGTCAGCTCCTTGGCGATATACATGGCGATCTGGCGCGGCCGGGCAATGCTGGCCGGGCGCTTCTTGCTGTACATATCGGCGATCTTGATCTTGTAGAAGTCGGCCACGGTCTTCTGGATGTTCTCGACCGAGATCTGCCGGTTCTGGATCGATAAGAGATCCTTCAGCGCCTCGCGCGCCAGCTGGATATTGATTTCTTTGTGGCTGAAGCGGCTGTAGGCCAAGACCTTGCGCAAGGCACCTTCGAGCTCGCGCACATTGGCGCGCACGTTCTTGGCGATGAAGAAGGCCACGTCTTCGGGCATTGGCGTCTGCTCGGCCTCGGCCTTCTTGATCAGAATCGCAACGCGCATTTCCAGCTCGGGCGGCTCGATCGCCACCGTCAGGCCGGCATCAAAGCGGCTGGTCAAGCGCTCATCAATATCGGCCAGGCCCTTGGGGTAGGTGTCGCTGGTCATGATGATGTGAGCGCGCTTGGCCAGCAAGGCCTCGAATGCGTTGAAGAACTCTTCTTGCGTACGCTCCTTGCCAGCAAAGAACTGCACATCGTCGATCAGCAGCAGGTCCAGCGAGTGGTACTTGGCTTTCAGCTCGTCAAAGGTCTTGCGCTGATAGTTCTTCACCACATCGGAGATGAACTGCTCGGCGTGCAGATAGAGCACGCGGGCATCCGGCTTGTCTTTCAGCAAGGCATTGCCGACGGCGTGGATCAAATGCGTCTTGCCCAGGCCGACGCCGCCGTAAATGAACAGCGGGTTGTACATCGCACCAGGCGCGCCGGCCACATGCAGGGCAGCCGTGCGGGCCATCTGATTGGCTCGGCCGGGCACCAGGTTGTCGAAGGTCAGTGCGCTATTGATGCGGTGGCGGCTGGCGCTCGGGGCGAGATTGGCTGGCTTGGGTGTCGGCGACTGCTGGACTTCGATGCTGCTTGATGTTGCCGACGGATTGCCCTGCGCAGCGTGGTTCTGCTGCTGATGCGAGGGGTTGACCACCGGGCGCAGGCCGTTATGCAACACTTGGCCTGCGGCCGCTGCCGAGGGCTGGGCAGCTTGCTGCAGTGCCTGGCTCGGCTGATTGCCTGTCGCGGTGCCGAGGCGGGGCGCGGCGTCGCGCGTGGCCAAGGCCAAATCCAACCGTGCGGGCTGCCCGGCCAACTCGGACAATACTGACTCGATGCGCCCGGCGTATTGGTTGCGAATCCAGTCAAGCTTGAAGCGGTTGGGCACGCGCAAGGACACGAGCAAGCCGCCCGCAGTTCCGCCATCGCTGACCACGGCCGGCGGCAAGGGGCGAATCCAGGTGTTGAATTGCTGCTCGGGCAGCTCAGTGATCAGTCTTTCGCAACACAGTTGCCAAAGACCATCCTGGCCTCCTTCGGCTGGGCTGCTGCTGACGGCGGCTGCAGCTGCGCCGCCTGCCATCGATCCACCTGCGGTCAAACTATTGGGATCAAAATTGTCTGCGCTCATTACACCAAGCATGTCTGCGCTCATTGTGGAAAACTTGTTCTAGAGCGGCCAGATTGTACGGGTTTCGAGTGCGCAACCCGAGAGTTATCCACAGATTTTTTGGCGTCAGTCGGGCTGGCTTGGGGTGCGTGGGGGCGGGCAAGCGCTTGACGGGGGCTTAAAACTTTGGTGTAATCGCGGGTTTTCCGGACGCTAGATAAAGCGGAGTAGGATTGTTTGGTCAGGGTGCGCAGAAAATGCGGGCTTTGCCTGGCACCTATCCACGCAGCGCTCGTGAGCTTGGGTGTGACTGAAGCGGAGTGAAGGGGCAAATGACTTTTGGGTCGAATGACTTTTCATGGGCTGTGGCAGCTAAAGCTTGCGGGTGCGTGCGAACGCAGAAGCGGCGACCCGGCGCGGCACACATCAGTGGCCGTCGCAGCGTGGTTTTTGGCCTTGATTCATCCCTGGCTGGCAACCACCCGACGTCCGGGGTGCAAACCGCAAATCGCGCAAACCACGCCAATCGTTTTGCAAGCCGGCGACTGATCGCCAACCACCGCTAAAGCGTCATCCGACGTCCTTAGACTTTCGCTAGTTCCGCCTAGATTACTGCCTAGATATTGCCTAAAGGGGCCACATCATGAAACGCACTTACCAAGCCTCCAAGACCCGCCGCGCCCGTACCCACGGCTTTCTGGTTCGCATGAAGACACGCGGTGGCCGCGCCGTCATCGCTGCGCGCCGCGCCAAGGGCCGCAAGCGTCTGGCTGTCTAAGCCTAGAAAAGCTGAAGTCATGATCGGCCGCATCGTGCGATCGGCCGACTTTGAGCGCGTGCTGGGCAGCCCCAGTCGCGTGCGCAGCAGTCATTTCGCGGTACATCATCTGGCCGCCTGTCCGAGCAAACCCGCCAAGGTCTTATCCACCGCTGCGGGCAAGTTATCAACAGGCGATGCACAGCTCACCCACAAGCCTGTGGATGAAGTACCTCCGGACGCTTGCTGGCTGGGTGCGATCGTGCCCAAGCGCCATGCCAAACGTTCGGTGACTCGCTCGCTGATGAAGCGCCAAATCCGTGCCGCCTTTGCCGAACAACCCACTTTGCCGCCTGGCTTGTGGGTGGTTCGGCTGCGCTCGCCTTTCGATCGCAAGCTGTTCCCCAGCGCTGCGTCGGATGCGCTCCGGGCGGCCGTGCATGCCGAACTGGCGCAGTTGGTCGGCCGCGTGCTGGCCCGCTCCGGCGCCTGAGCGCTAGGCCCCCAGCCATGCTGCCCATCAAACTTTCTTCGATCCCGCAGCGGGCGTTGATTGGCTTGGTGCGCGGCTATCGTTTGCTGCTCAGCCCTTGGCTGGGCGCGTCTTGTCGTTTTGAGCCGACTTGCTCGGTCTATTCGATCCAGGCGCTGCAGCGCCACGGTGCGCTGGCTGGTAGCTACCTGACCTTGCACCGAATTCTGCGTTGCAATCCGTTTTGCGAAGGCGGCCATGACGGCGTGCCTGACAATGCGCCCGGCCTGTTCACCCGCCTTGGCGTGTGCATGCCGGCATCCCCTCCTCGAAACTCCAATTCAGAAGCCTCCTCATGACTGATATACGCCGCACCGTGCTGTGGGTGGTGTTCACCATGTCGCTCGTCCTACTCTGGGACGGCTGGCAAAAACACAATGGGCAGCCGTCCATGTTCAGCCCACCGGCGCCGAAAGTTGCCACCGTGGGTCCGGCAGCACCAAACGGTGCGACCGGCGTACCGGCCGCTGCAGCCGTGGCAGGCGCACAGGCGGGCTTGCCTGCCGCCGCGCCGTCGGCAGCCGCTTTGGCCGGTGAAAAAGTTCATATCAAGACCGATGTCTTGGACGTGACGCTGAACACCCTGGGCGGCGATGTCACCCGGGTTGAGTTGCCGACCTACCTGACCGGCCCCGAACCCGGCCTGTTTGACCCCATCTTGCAAGCGGTGGGTATCAAGGACAAGTCGACCGTGCCGCAAACCCCGGTGGTGCTGCTCGACAGCGAGGGGCATAGCTACAAGGCGCAGACCGGGCTGATCGGCAGCCAAGGCCAAGCCTTGCCGACCCACAACACCTTGATGACGGTGGCGCCAGGCGAGCGCGAGATGAAGGCCGGCGCTAACGAGTTGGTCGTGCGCATGGAGTCCCCCGAGCAGGGCGGCGTCAAGTACATCAAGACCTTCACCTTCAAGCGCGGTGAGCATGTCATCGGTGTCAAGCATGAGGTTGTCAACGTTGGCAGCGCAGCCGTCACGCCGCAGGTTTACGTGCAACTGGTGCGCAACAATGTCGCCGGCCCAGGTGGTACGGCTTTCACGTCGACCTTCACCGGCCCTGCGCTCTACACCGACAAGACCAAGTTCCAAAAAGTCGAGTTCAAAGACATCGACAAGGGCAAGGTCGACATCTTGAAGAACGCCGATGACGGCTGGGTTTCGATGGTCCAGCATTATTTTGCGAGCGCCTGGTTGCACAACGAGCACACACCGCGCGAGTTCTTTGTCAACAAGGTCAAGGGTGCGGTGCCCGATCAATATGCGGTCGGCATGGTGTTCACCTTGCCGGCGCTGGCGCCCGGCGCCACGGCAACGCATGCCGACCAATTGTTCGTCGGCCCTCAGGAAGAGGAAAAACTCTCTCAGCTGGCGCCAGGCTTCGAGCTGGTTAAGGATTACGGCATCTTCGCCATCCTGGCCAAGCCGCTGTTCTGGCTGTTGGAAAAGCTCTACGGCATCCTGGGCAACTGGGGCTGGGCCATCATTGCCTTGGTCGTGCTGCTGAAGATTGCCTTTTACTGGCTCAACGCCAGCGCCTACAAGAGCATGGCCAAGATGAAGGCCGTCGGCCCCAAGGTGCAAGCGATGCGCGAGCGCCTGAAGGACAAGCCGGCCGAAATGCAGCAAGAAATGATGCGCATCTACCGCGAAGAAAAGGTCAATCCTATCGGCGGCTGCCTGCCTATCCTGTTGCAGATGCCTTTCTTCATGGGCTTGTACTGGGTGTTGCTGTCCTCGGTCGAGATGCGCGGCGCGCCCTGGATCGGCTGGATTGTTGACCTCTCGGCCAAGGACCCGTATTTCATTCTGCCGCTGCTGATGACGGCGTCCAGCTTGTTCCAGGTCTGGTTGAACCCGACGCCACCCGATCCTATGCAGGCCAAGATGATGTGGTTCATGCCGCTGGCCTTCAGCTTTATGTTCTTCGTCTTCCCGTCCGGTCTGGTGCTGTACTGGTTGACCAACAATATCTTGTCGATCGCTCAGCAGTGGTACATCAACAAGCGGCTGGGCGTGCAGGGCTGATCGCCTGACGCGCAACACCATTTAAAAAGCCCCCAAGGCGCAATGCCTTGGGGGCTCTTTTTTTTGCTCGCGCGACCCTGTGCGCGACCTTGTGCGCGACCCTGCGCTCCACCTTAGGCTCAGCCCTGCGTAGCCTGCCTGCGTAGCGGTGGCGCGACGTCAAAACGTTGGCTTGGTTTTTCTGCCTTTTCGTACAGGCCCTTGACCTTGGGCAGATTGGCCTCGATATCGCGGATGCGGGTCGGCCCGGCCGGGTGGGTGGACAGCCATTGCGGCGGCGCGCCCTTGCTGGCCGCGCCCATCTTCTGCCAGAGCGTGATGCCGGCCGCCGGGTCGTAGCCAGCGCGAGCGGCCAACTCCATGCCGACCAGATCGGCCTCGCTCTCGTCTTCGCGGCTGAAGGTCAGTGTCAGCAATTGCCCGCCCATGCCCAGCACCGCATCGCCGACATTGCCCAGGCCAAGCAGGCTAGACAGCACCGAGGCGCCCAGCCGCGTCGCCTGCGTCTTGGCCATGCGCTCGCGGGCATGCTCCCGCAAGGCATGCGCCACCTCATGGCCCATGATGGTGGCGACCTCGTCATCGGTGAGTTGGAGCTTTTCGAGGATGCCGTAGAAGAAGGCGATCTTGCCGCCCGGCATGCAAAAGGCGTTCAGCTGCGGGTCGGCGATCAAATTGACCTCCCAGCGCCAGTCCTTGGCGCGAGGGTTCCACTCCATGGCTTGCGGAATGATGCGTTTGGCAATTGAGCGCAGACGTATCAGCTGTGGGTGATTGGCCGGGGCCAAGGCGCGTTGTTGGTTGGCCTGCCCCATCATCTGCTGGTACTGCTGGGCGCCGGCTTGCTCGACTTGTTCGGCCGGCACCAGCTTGGTCAAGGAACTGGTCTTGCCGACCTCCACCCCATCCCGCGCCCATGCCGGCAGCAGCGCAGTCGCTCCCAGCAGGCCGGTGAAGAGTCGGCGCGAGCGTTGGTAAGGCTTGCCGGCTGCGCCTGCGCTGTGGCAGGCGCAATGGCCGAAAGCCGGCAAGTCGCACAGTGGGGACGATGAGACAGGGGAGCGGTAATCGAAGTCTTGAGGCATGAGTGGTAGGAAGGGCGAAGGGCTGGCGCTAAATTCATTTGGCGGCACCTATTCTGAGGCCTGTTTGCAAAGGGCATATTTCGCTTTGGCGGCAGAGACCGACTGTTTCGGTCAACAATACGCCTATGCCGACATCGACTTCCTCCTTCAGCCCCGAATCTCCCGCAGCCACCCCGGCGCTTCAGGCGCTGGGCTTTCGTTCGGCGCTGGGCATGTTTGCCACCGGCGTCACCATCGTCACCGCGCGCGCTCCGGACGGCAGCCTGGTCGGCCTGACCGCCAATTCCTTCAACTCGGTCTCTTTGAGCCCACCCTTGGTGCTCTGGAGCCTGGGCCAGAAGGCCGGCTCGATGCCGGTCTTTAGCCGTGGGTCGCACTATGCGATCAATATCCTGGCAGCCGATCAAAAGGATTTGGCGCAGCGCTTTGCGACCCGAGATATTGACCGCTTTGCCGGCGTCGCCTGGCGCGAGGGGGCGGGCGGCGCGCCGGTGCTGGATGGTGTTGCGGCGGTGTTCGAATGCGCCAACCGCAGCCAGTACGAAGAGGGCGATCACGTCATCTTCGTCGGCGAAGTTGAAAGCTGCAGCTGGCGCGAGGGCGCCCAGCCGCTGATCTTTCACGGTGGACGTTACTACACCGAGCTGCCTATCTGAGCGTATTGCTGGCGCGCTTTACTTTGTGGCGACGCCCCCTAGCGCCATCAGGCCCATGAGCAAGCGCTCAAGCGGGTAAACGGCGCGAATCACGACTTCATCGCGCATTTGCGCCGCACGCGCCAGCAAGGCTTGCGCTTGGCTCGCCTCGGCGTCGCTCAGTGGCCGCCGCTGTATCAGCCTTTGCAGCAAATCCAGGCCCAGCTCGGCCAGATCGCCCACATCCGCCGCCACCGGGGCCAACTCGGCCAAGGCCGGCCGGCTTTTGATCAAGGCCCGCAGCGCCGCATCATTGCGCTGCCAGCGGCTCAGGATGGCCTGCAGCTGCGCCAGCGCCGGGCCCTCGCTGGGGTTGGCCAGCAAAAGGCTGACGGCGGCGTCCATCTCGCGTACGGTCGCGCTCTCGGGCGGCAAGGCATCGGCGAAGCGGTCCAGGCGCTCGAACTGGTGGTAGTCGCCCTTGAGGAACTTGGCATGCTGGCGGGCGTAGTACTGGCCGGCTTCGACCGCTTCGGCCAAGCTCTGCAGCGGGGCGATCTGATCGCTGCCGGCGACTTGGGTCAGCAGCTGTGCCGCCTGCTGATGCTGCTGCAGGCCAACCGAGAGGCTGGCCCAGGCGTCGACCCCGACCAGTCTGCGGTACATGTCCGCCTCATCGCGCAGGTTTTTACCCGACCAGAGGCGCTCGGCCACGGCAAACAGGCGCGGCCAGAGCTTCAGGTCCAGGATCTGTGCATTGACGTTCTCGGTCCACAAGGCGGCCTCACCTCCCCATAGATGCTGGGCCTGTTGCGCGTCCAGGCGACGCGGGGCGATGCCGGCGGGCGCCGCGGCCAAGCGCTCGCCACGCACCGGGTAGCGCACATTGCCGATCAAGACATAACCCGAAAGTTGCGGGCCATCAAGCTGCACGGCGGGTGTGAATTCGCCCATCCAGGTGTCGAGCGTGAAGCTCAGCCCCGTGCCGCTGCGCCAGGCAATGTGCCGGAGCGAGCGACGCGCACGCCCGTCGAAATCGATAAAGCCGCGCCAGCCGCCGCTGCGGTCTTGAATCAGACTGAAGCTGCCGGCCAAGCCGGGGCCTTTGAGCCTGGCCATCTGAAACGACCAGGTCTGGATTTGCTCGCCGGCCGCGAGCTGATCGTCGACGTCCAGGGCTGCGGGCAGCGGCTCATTGCGGTAGTGGAAAGCGCTGCTGTGCGGCTGATCCAGATAAAAGCCGGTAGACAAGATGCCGGGGTAGCCCTGCTGCAGCGTCGCTGCCAGCGAGTCTTGGCCGCGCCAGGACTGCACCATGATGGAGCGCGGCAGCGCGGGGTGAAAAATCTCATCCCAGCCGACCATGCGCCGGCCATGCTTGGTCAGGATCTGCTCCAGCTTTTGATTGAAGTGCGCCTGCAAAGCTTGGGGGTCAGGCAAACCATGCGTTGCCATATAGGCGCGGATGCTGGGCGAGGCTAGCCATTGCGCGGGGTCCACTTCGTCGCCACCGATGTGCAGGTATTGATCTGGGAAGATTTGCGCTAACTCGCCGACCAAGCGGTCCAAAAAATCATAGACCGCCGGCTTGCTGGGGTCCAGCGTCGGCAGGTGCACGCCCCATTGGCGTTGCATCTGAAATGGCCCGGCAGCGCTGATCAACTCGGGGTAGGCCACGGCCAAGGCCGAGGCATGGCCGGGGAAGCCGAGCTCGGGCAGCACGCGGATGCCGCGCTCCGCCGCGTAGGCCACGAGCTCGCGCATTTGCGCCGGGCTGTAGAACAAGCCATCGCTGGCCAGCTCTTGCAGCTTCGGAAAGGCCTGCGATCCATAACGCCAGCCCTGATCGTCACTCAAATGCCAGTGGAAGACGTTCAGCTTGGCTGCCGCCATGCCGTCGAGCTGACGTTTGATGTCCTCCAGTGGCAAAAAATGTCGCACCGAGTCGAGCAAGAGGCCGCGCCAGCGAAAGCGGGGCGAGTCTTGGATTGTCAACAGCGGCAGCCAGACTTTGCCGCGGCCCTGGCCCACATCCTCAATGCTTGTGTCGGTGTGCAGCAATTGCAGCAGCGTCTCCATACCGCGCAGGGCGCCGAAGCGACTGGCGGCTTGCAGCGCGATGCCCTCGGCAGTGATGCTGAGTTGGTAGCTCTCATCGTCGGTCGCCGTGGGTGTGCGCGGGCCGTCTTGCGCCACCTGTATGCGGATCAGCTGAGCCGCTGCGTCAGCGCTCGCTTGCAGCGTCCCGCCGGTCTGCAGGGCCAGCCGCCGATACCAGTCCCGCAGGGGCAGTTCCAGATCCGCGCCCTTGACCTCGATCCTGATCTGCCGTGCCAGCGCCAGCCTGCCGGCTTGCGCGCTGATCTCTTGAGGCCAAGGCATCAAGTTCAGCGCTGCTGTGATATTGGCATTGCTAGGACTGGTGGCAGCGAACAGCATGAGGGCGAAGAGGAATTCGGCGGGAAGAGATAACGAAGCTGGCCAAGGGCTGCGCAGCAATGGCCGGGCCATCAGGGTGCGGCCTTGAACTGCACCTGCACCGTCAGGCCGCAGCCTTGCGGGCCTTCGCTCAAGGTGACTGCTGCTCCGTGCTGAGCGGCGGCCCGCTCGACAATCGCCAGGCCCAGGCCGCTGCCGGATTGGATTTGATCGGGCAGGCGGAAGAAACGCTCGAACACCTTGCGGCGCAGCTCAATCGGTATACCCGGCCCCTGATCGCTGACGCTGAGCACAACGCAGCCTTTGGTGCCGGCTTCCTGGGTGGCAATGGCGACCCGCACCAGGCTGCCGGCGGGCGAATACTTGACGGCGTTGTCGACCAGGTTGTCCACCAGCGCGCCTATGCTCTCGCGGTTCAAGAGTAGCTCACAGCGTTCGGGGGATTCCAATTCAAGTTCGATGCCGCGCTGCAGCGCCAACTGGCTGCTGAGCGCCATCCGGTCGCGCACCAATGCCACCAAATCATGCGGGAGCAGCGCGGTGCTGTCCTGATCGGAGCCGGAGCGTGCCAGGGCGAGCAACTGGTGTACCGTGTGGGTGGCGCGTTTGACGCCTTCATTCAGCCGGGCCACCGACTCATTGCGGCGCTCGCCAGGCGGTGCGTCTTGCAGTGATTCGGCATTCAGCTGGACCACCGCCAGTGGCGTCTTCAGCTCATGCGCGGCGTCGAGCAAAAACTCGCGCTCGCGTTCCAGCCGCTCTTGCAGCCGGCTCATCAAGCCGTTGACCGAGTTGACCACCGGCGCCAGCTCCCGGTAGGGCGACTGGGGCAGGGCAGACAAGTCCTTGGCCGAGCGCTGCGCAATCTGCGCTCCGATGCGCTGCAAGGGCGCAAAGCCGGCGCGTAAAAGCAACCAAGCGACCAACATCATCAGCGGCAGGCTGTAGAACAGCGGGCGGGCGTAATAACTCAAACCATCGGAGCTGAAATGCCAGTCACCCGGCACTTCTTGCCAGCGTCGCACCAGCAATCCCTGCGCCGGTGCGCGCGCCTCCACATACAACCAGCGCGCGTCACTCTCGAAGTGTTGCTCGTTTGGCGTCAGCCGGTCGCCCATATCGGGCGGCCCCTGGCGAAAGAGCAGTTTGTCGCCTTGCCAAACCTGCATGGCAATGAAGGGCGCCTCGTAGCCGATGCCCATCCACTCTTGTTCGCGCAAATGTTCCAGCTCGGCCAAGGCGGCGTGCAAGCGCTCGGGCTGGTCGGCCCACAGCGAGGCATGCATGCGTGCATGCTCGGCCCAAAGCTGATTGGAGGCCTGGCCGTTGCGGGTGTTGACGACGCGCACGTCATGGAACTCGCGCAACATCAAGATGCACCAGATCAGCAAGAGCACCGCGCAAAACGCGCCAAAGGTGCGGCCGAACAAGGAGCTGGTGGCGCCGGGCGCTGTGGCTGCATCGCCTGTGGCGACCAGCTCTGCATCCAAGAGCGACGTCATTTGCGCTCCACCACAAAGCCGACCCCGCGCACGGTGCGCACATAGCCCTCGCCAATCTTCTTGCGCAGATTGAACATATGTACATCGAGCGCATGGCTGTCGGCGTTAGGCAAGGCGCGCGCCTCCAGCTCGCGCCGCGTGACGACCCGGTCGGGCAGCTTGAGCAGGGTCAGCAAAATCGTGAACTCGGTCTTGGACAGATTGATGACGGTGTCACCGCGCGTCAGCAGCATGCGGCGTTCATCCAGCGTGAGGTCCTGGACCTGCCACTCTTGCGTCTCGGACTCCTGCGCCAAGCCTGAGCGCCGCGCCACTGCGCGCAGGCGCGCCAGCAGCTCAGGCCCGGCAAAGGGTTTGACCAGATAGTCATCCGCGCCGCTGTCCAGGCCTTGCAGGCGGTCCTCGATACCGTCGCGGGCGGTGATGACGATCAGCGGCAGCTGTTTGTCTTGCTGGCGAATGCTGCGCAGCAGATCCAGGCCATTGCCGTCAGGTAGCCCCAAATCCAACACCACCGCATCAAACACCAGTTGTTCCAGCCAGTAACGCGCCTCGGTGATGCGGCGCACCCATACCACGTCATGGCCGCCGTCTTGAATCAGGGATTGCACCGAGTGGCCCAGTTCCAGGTCGTCTTCTACGAGGCAGATCTTCATGCGCTCCACTGTAGCAAGCGTCGCATTAATGCACTCTTAAGGCATTCTTGAGGAAGGACGGCGCATAAACAGCGATAGTAAAAACCAGTCGAGTACCGGTTGCCCTTCGGTGACATTACTGGTATCAAAGTTACTGCAAGGAAAGAAGGCAGCGAAATGAAAACACGATGGATGGATCCAGCGACCCTGCCGCTGATTGCGGCCCTGTTATTGAGCACGGCTTGCGCGACAGCGCCCAAGCAGGATGCGGCCCCGCCGGCGGCGAGCGGCGAGGCTGCGCAGTTTTTGCCAACGCAGGCTCAGTTCGAACTGCTGTTTCCGCAGCGCATTGCTTTTTATTCCTACGAGGGCTTTGTACAGGCGGTGCGCTCGTTTCCAGAATTTGCCGGCAGCGGCACGGCCGAACAGCGGCGTCAGGAAATGGCCGCCTTTTTGGCCAATATCGCGCATGAGTCGGACGAGCTCAAGGCGGTGCGCGAGTACAACCAAGCCAACTACGACAAGTATTGCAGCCTGGAGGCCGGCCAGACCTGTGCGCCGGGTCAGCAGTATTACGGACGAGGCCCGATCCAGTTGTCCTGGAATTATCAGTATCTGGCCGCCGGTAAAGCGATTGGTCTGGACCTCTGGGCCGACCCCGACCGCGTTGCCCGCGACCCCAAGGTCGCCTGGCAAACCGCGCTCTGGTACTGGATGAACCAGAACGGCCCAGGCACCATGACGCCGCACCAGGCCATGGTGAGCGGCGCCGGTTTCGGCGAAACCATTCGCAGCATCAACGGCGCACTTGAATGCGGCAAGCCAGCCGATTCCTACGCCGGCAAGCAAGTGGCAAGGCGGATTGATTTCTACCAGCGCGCCAGCATGAAGTTCGAGGTGGCGCCGGGCGCAAAGCTCGGCTGTTGAGCGATGCGCTGGGCGAGTAGGTGACTGAGTAGGTGAGTAGGCGCGCGGCGACCGAACAAGTTGTTGATGTTTGCTTTGGCCGCATTTTTATAAAAGCATGGAGACAAAAATGAATCACAAGCGTTTCAAGGGTCAATCAATTTGCGCGCCATCTCGGCGCAGTGCCACCCAATGGGCCGTCTGTGCCTTGCTGGGCACGGCCAGCGCGGCTTGGGCGCAGGCTCAGAGCGGCGACAAGGTGAGCGACAAAAATGAGCTGCCGCAGGTCACGGTGACGGCCACGCGCAGCGCAACCAATTTGCTCAAAACGCCGGTGGCCGTGACGGCGCTGAGTGGCGATGATTTGGTGCGCGAGAACGTCAAGGAGTTGATGAACCTCAGCGGCACGGTCCCCAATTTGCAGCTGGGTTTGTCCAGCGCTGACTCGGGCGTGCTGGTGTCGATTCGTGGCGTGACCTCGACCAACTTCACCGAAATCGGCGACCCCGCCGTGGGTATCCATATCGACGGCATTTATTCGCCGCGTCCGCAAGGGTCCTTGGCGCTGATGTTCGACCTCGACCAGGTTGAAGTACTGCGCGGTGCGCAAGGCACCTTGTTCGGTCGCAATTCGACCGCCGGCGTTATCAACATCATTCCGGCTCGGCCCGATTTCAAGTCCAACTACGGCTGGACTTCGCTGCAACTGGGTAACTACAACGCCAAGCAAGTGCGCTCTGTCTACAACGTCTCGCTGGCTGATAACTTTGCCCTGCGTGCCGCCGTGATGGTGGACAAGCGTGACGGCTATATCAAACAGACTCAAGATTTGCGCGACCGTGGCGTCAAGTTGCCCGACGCGGTGGGTGATGGTGGCCACTTCACGCCCGATGGCAAGCCCGACAACGACCAGCGATTGAACCGCAAAGTGTCGGCCGCTGACCAATATGCAAACTCCGACCAATGGGCGGCGCGCGTGACCGGACGTTGGGGCATCACCAAAGATCTGGAATGGCAAGGCGGCTTCGAGCATTACGCCAACAAGGGCGCCGGCGACGTCGGTTTGAAGGACTGCAAGATGGCGGCCGGCACCGCCTATGCCTGCGGCCCAGAGGGACAGTGGCACGCCATCATCAACGTGCCCGGCAAGATCGACATGACGATCGACACCTTCCGCAACAGCCTCAGCTGGAAGCTCGATGAGCGCAGCGAGCTGATCTACAAGGGGGCTTACGCGGTGCAGCAGCGAGCCCAGGACCACGACGATGATGGCGGCGAGAGCTGGCGCGACAGCGATGTGGACATCATGCAACCCTGGGGCAACTGGGGGCGCCAACATTCGATCGACAAGGCCAGCTACACGCTGGACTCCAAGTACAAATCCTGGGTGCATGAGCTGCAGTTCAAGCAAACCACCAAGGATTGGCGTTATGTGGCCGGTGCCTTTTATATGTCCGAGAAGAACGCGATCAATTTCGCGCAAGATAACTTGGTCTCGGCACCGTACGGCATGCCGCAAGGGCAGTTCTATGGGCAACCCGATCGTCAAATCGAGTCCAAAGCTTTGTTCGCTCAGGGTGATTTGAAGCTGGCCGAGAACCTGACCGGCACCGCCGGTTTCCGCTACAGCCAAGACAAGCGTACCGACAACGGGGGCACCAGTGCCGGCCTATGGGACGCCAGCACGCCTTGGTATTACAACGGCAAGTTCAAGCCCGCCGGCTGGGATGCTGCCAGCGGTGTCTACACGCCGGTCGGCACGCCGCACAACGGGACCGATTTGACCAAGCAAATGGGCCCGTTTGCCGGCCTGGGCGTTTATCCAGAACCGGTCATCAACAGCTATAGCAAGAGCTGGAGCAAACCGACCTACCGCTTGGGTCTGCAGTACGACTTGAACAAGGACCAGATGGTCTTCGGCTCGGCCGCGACCGGCTATCGGCCAGGTGGTTTCGGTGACAAGTTTGATACCTGCGGCGGGGGCACCTGCGTGGACGGCGGTAAGCAGAAATACAGCTTCCTCGACTACGACCCCGAAACCACCACCAATTTTGAGTTGGGCTACAAGGGCAGCCACTGGGACAGGAAGCTGAACTTCAGTGCGGTGTACTTCAACACCCAATACAAGGGCATGCATGTGACCGGCATGAATGCCGTGGGCCAGAAAAAGCTGGAGCCGGGTCGTGTCTGTGCCGATTGGGAGCCCGCTTGTGACGTGGTCAGCGCCTGGAAGACCGAAAACATCGGTGACTCAAACATCCAAGGCCTGGAACTTGAGTTCAAGCTCCTGCCTTGGGCGGGCGGCAATCTCTCGGGCTTCTTGGCCGTGCTGGATACCAAGGTCAAGTCCTACGACACCTATAGCGACGAATGGATGTGTGGCTACCGGGTCGAAAACAAGGCCGAGCCTTGCGCCCCGATTTATCTGGGCGACGATCCGAAAAAACGCGGCCGCGCCATTCGCGACGTGACCGGTAACCAACTGCCTTACGCGCCCAAGTATGCGTTTGCGCTCAACTACGGGCATGACTTCGATGTGGGCGGCGGCATGACGCTGTCACCTTTCGTGGGCATGCGCTGGCAAAGCAAGATGTACTTCACCGTGCGCAACCTGGATAACCCGGTCATTGGCGACTACCAGGACGCCTACACCAACTGGAACGCTTCGCTGAAGCTGGCCGGCGCCTCGGGCAAGTGGGATGTTGAGCTGTGGGGTAACAACCTCAGCAACAACATCGTCAAGAACTGGATGGGCCAGGGTCAAGCGGGCGGCTACACATCCAACAGCTATAACGCGCCACGGATGTATGGTCTGCGGGCGACGCTGAACTACTGACATTGCTTCGCCAGCAAGGGGCGCACGCAGCTCGATACAGCGCGTGCGCCCTGGTCTTGATTCTTCTTCGCTTTCCCGACAGCCGCTAGGCCAAGTGGCGCTCGTGATGTCTTTGGCTTGCGCCAACAACTACTCCCCAAAATCGGCCCCGGCCATGACTTCGAAAACAACAACTCCATCGGCAGCACCCTGGTTGAAGGTGCAAGCCGGCCGCATCAATTCGATCGATGCCTTCAGAGCCTTGACGGTGTTGGTGATGATCACCGTCAACCAATGGCATGGCGTGATCGGGCTGCCGCAGTGGATGGGCCATATGCCGGCCGATGCGGATGCGATGAGTTTTGTAGATGCCGTCTTTCCGGCCTTTTTGTTCATTGTCGGCATGTCGATTCCCTTCGCCTTGCAGCAGCGCTTTGACAAGGGCGACACGGTCTGGCGGGTGCAAGGGCAGGTGGCGCAACGGGCATTGGGCCTGGTGGTGATTGGCCTCTTCATGGTCAATGCCGAGGGCGGTTTTCACGCGGCTTCGATGTTGCTGCCGATTCAGATTTGGGGCTTGCTTTGCTATGTCGCAGCCTTCCTTGTCTGGGGTTCGCTGAGCGGCGGCCCGGCCTTGGGCCTTGCTTGGCGCTGGGTGGGCGTGGGCTTGTTTGTGGCTCTGGCGCTGCTGTACCGGGGCGGGCCGACCGGGCAGGACGGGATGACGCCGCAGTGGTGGGGCATCCTTGGGCTGATCGGCTGGGCTTATCTGATCGGCTGCGCCTGTTTTCAGCTCTGTCGTGGCCGCGTGTTGGGCTTGCTGGCCTGCATCGCTTTTTGTGTCGCTTACTTCGCCCTGCACCGCGCGCCGGCGGTGCAGGGTCAGGTCTTGCTGAGCCTGCTGTTCAGTCAGGACGGTCACTTCAGCCACGCCGCGCTGGTGCTGAGCGGCTGCACGACGGCGATGTTGTACTTTGACCGGAGCAGCAGCGGCCATGGCAACGGGCGAGGCAACAAGGGGCCGGCCATGCGTTTCGCCATGGCCCTGGTCTTTGCTTTGGCGCTGGCGCTGGCCGCCACTTGGCTGCGCCCCGAGTTCAAGATCTCGAAAATTTACGCCACGCCCAGTTGGGCGCTTTACAGCGCCGCGGCAAGCGTGTTGATCTTCACTGCGCTGTACGGGTGGATCGATGTGCTCGGCCGCACGCTGGCGCCCAGCTTTTTGGAGCCGGTGGCGGCTAATCCGCTGGTGGCTTATCTGATCCCCTTTGTGATCGGCGCGCTATTGAATCTGGCGCATTGGGAACTCCCGCTGGCCCTGCGAACCGGCCCGGTGGGCATAGCATTTGGCATGGTGTATGCGGTCGCGGTGGCCTTGCTGGTCAAACAGCTGGCGCTGCGCGGTGTGCGGCTGCGCATCTGACGCATAGCCGCCTGGACCGAGAATATGACTGTGAAACCTAACGCGAATGTTCATGCTTACGTCGGCAGCTACAGCCCCAATGGCCAAGGGTTGTACAGCTTTTCCCAAGATCCGATTGACGGCGCGCTGCGGCCCTTGGGCCTGCATGCCGGCCCGCCCAACCCGAGCTGGTTATGCCCGGCGGCCGACGGCACGCGGCTGTATGTTGCGAATGAGTTCGACGGCGCCGCCGGCGGCTGCGGCCAGCTGACGGCCTATGCGCGTGAGGGCAAGAGCGGGGCGCTGACCTTGATGCAAAGCGTCAGCTCGGGCGGCGCCGCGCCGGCGCATCTCAGCCTGTCCTTTGATCAGCGTTTCGTTTTTGCGGCCAATTACGGCGGCGGGTCGGTGGCCGTGCTGCCGGTGGCGGCGGACGGCAGCTTGAACGAGCCCTTGACCGTCAGCCGCCATGCCGAGCTGTTCGGCGCCGCCTCAAGCGCGTCGCAGCCGGCGGCGCTGGCTGCGCCCGGCAGCTTTGCAATCAGCGGCCATGACGGCGGCCCGCACGCGCATATGGCTCAGCTCGACCCCAGTGGGCGCTTTTTGCTGGTCAGTGATCTGGGCCTGGACCTCATGATCAGCTGGCGCTTTGACGCGGCCAGCGGCCAGTTGACGGCGCCCCAAAGCTGGCGCGCATCCAGCGGCGCCGGCCCGCGCCACTTTGCCTTTCACCCGCAGCGTGCCGAGCTTTGCTATGTCTTGAACGAGGAAGCATCGACGCTGGCTTGCCTGCATTTCGACGCCCAGACGGGCCGGCTGAGCACGCTGGCGGAAGTCAGCAGCTTGCCGGAGGGCTTCAAGGGCAGCAGCTTCGCCTCGGACTTGCGCTTCAGCGCCGATGGGCGCTTCCTCTATTGCTTGAACCGCCTGCATGATTCGATCGCCATTTTTGCGCTCGCGCCGGACGGCTCGCTTGCCCTGAGGGGGCATGAATGGACGCGGGGCTCTTACCCGCGCAGCTTCGCCTTTGATCCTAGCGGGCGCTTTTTATACGTGTGCAATCAGCGCAGCGACCATCTGGCCGTCTTTGCGGTGCAGGCGGGCGATGGCGGGCTGGCTTTCACCGGCCAGTACGTGGCGGTCGGCAGCCCTGCGGCGATCTGCTTTGTGGCGGTTTGATCAGGCCTGCTGCTCGGCCTTTGGCTGCACCACCGGCGCGTGCACCAGCGCAATGCTGAGCCAGACGGCCACGCTGAAGTAAGCCGTCATCCAGACCATCTCGCTTTGCCAATCTTGCTGGCGGTGCGACACGGTCCAGCGCCCCGCGACGTCAGCGAACCCTTGTGTGACGCTGAGGTAGGCCCGGCCGCTCGCTTCATCGGCCAGCCAGCGCGACCAATACATGGGCACATCGACCATGAACATAAACACCACATAGGCCACGCCGATCAAGCACCAAGCGGCCAGCAGCGGGCGCTGCTTGGTGGTCAAGCGTGGCCAGATCAAAGTCAGGCTGAGCACCAGCAAGGCGGCACTCAAACCCCAGAGTGACTCCTCCACCACATGGCCGATGTTCGAGGTGGTCAGCACCGAGTACCAAGAGAAGGTCTCGGCCACGGCAATCATGGGCACGATGGCCAGCGCAGCCAGCTTGCCTGTCCGGCTGCCGGCATTGCTGGAAACCTCGTGCAGGAGCAAGGCCCATTGCGCGACAAAGCACAGTTCAGCGATGGTGGCCACCGACCGCCCCACCACCACGCTGGACAGCCAGGTGTCCAGCAGGCACAGGCGCGGCACGTCGAACACCGGCAGCGCCGAGCGGAAGGCGCAACCCAGCACATAGCCGGCCGACAGCAGCAGTTGCAGGCGGCGCATCGAGTAGGCCTTGGGCGGCAACAATGCTTGCCGCTTGTGCAGCGCCAGCGAAGACATCATCCAAGCGGCGATATTGAACAAGGCCACCGCGCACAGCAGAGACCACCAAGTTGAAACGCTGATCGTCATCATGGCGTCATATTCGCACGCTAGCGCTTGGGCGCCAAGTGCCTTGACGCGCTGTTTGCGATATTGGACGCCACCAAGATCACTCACGCGGCCCTATTCCGGCGAACCGGACATATGCCGCTCTAACGCGGCCAATAGCAGGTCGACGGAGCAGGGGTCCAGCGTTAGCTGTTGCAGCCCCGGCCATGCAGGCTGGACTGTAGAAGTTTTTTGTCCAAGCGCAGCCTTGCCGAAATTCAGTCGAGCGCCTCCAAACCATCGCGTGCCGCCGCCAAGACTGCTTGAGTTAGCCTCTCCAACATGGGCAGTTGCTGGCGCGTGTATTGCCAATACAGCGGCAGCATCAAAGGCGCTTGCGGCAGCAAGGGCTGCAAGCGGCCCTCGGCCAGCGCTTGCGCGACCGAGCTGGCCGGGTTCATGCCCCAGCCCAGCCCGGCGACCGTGGCGTCCACAAAAGCTTGGGAGGAGGGCAGGCCATGGGTCGGTAGGGTCAGGGCTTGCCCGAGCTGCTGTTCGACCCAGCGCGCTTGCAAGCGGTCCTGCTGGCTGAAGCGCAGGCAGGGCGCCAGGCTCAAGGCCTCGGCCGTCACGCCAGCCGGGAAGTAACGCTTTACAAACGCAGGGCTGGCGGTGGCCAGGTAGCGCATGGCGCCCAGCGGCAGGCTGCGGCAGCCTTGCACGGGTTCGGCCAGGTCCGTCACCGCCGCCAGCACCTCACCGCTGCGCAGGCGCTCGGCCGTGTGGGCCTGATCCTCAATGCTCAAGTCCAGCAAGGCCGCTTCGCTGTCGGCAAAGGCGCTGGCGGCAGGCAAAAACCAGGTCGCCAAGCTGTCGGCGTTGACGGCCAGACGCAACGTCACGCGGCCAAGGCCATCGGGTGCCAGCGCCGGCATTGCGCCGACGAGATCTTGCTCCAGCATGCCAACCTGCTCGACATGACGGCATAAATGCCGGCCCGCCTCGGTCGCCACGCAGGGCGAGCCGCGCACCACCAAGACCTGGCCCAAGCGTTCTTCCAGCAGCTTGACGCGTTGTGACACCGCCGAGGGCGACAGGTGCAAGGCGCGCGCTGCGCGCTCAAAGCTACCTTCGCGCACCACGGCCGCGATGGCGGCCAATAAGGAGTAGTCAAGCATGAGGCTGTGCGGGCAAAGGGGAGTGGATTCAGCAGCGCTGATGCGGCATCAGCAAGTCTAACTGGCGCCCTCGGGGCACTATCGGCGATGCTGCGCGGCATGAATATCGACTCGACAGCTTTCAATAGCTACTCTCAGGGCCTGTTGTTGGGCGCCTCCTTGATCGTTGCCATCGGCGCACAGAACGCTTTTGTGCTGCACCAAGGCCTGCGGCGTGAGCATGTGACGGTCATCGTGCTGGCTTGCGGCTTGACCGATGCCTTGTTGATGGCGGCGGGCGTTTTCGGCCTGGCCGCCTTGATCAATGGCCAGCCCTTGCTGACCCGCTTGATCAGTTGGGCCGGCGCCCTGTTTCTGAGCTGCTATGGCGCGCGGGCGCTTTGGCGGGCGCGCCGGCCCGGCGTCGACCTGCATGCCGCGCAAGGCCCCAGCCTGAGCCTGCGTCAAGCCTTGCTGCAGTTGGCCGGCTTCACCTTGCTCAATCCGCATGTCTATCTGGACACAGTGATGCTGGTCGGCTCGGTCGGTGCGCAGCAGCCAACGGCCTTGCGCCTGGCCTTTATGGCCGGCGCGGCCAGCGGCAGCTTGCTCTGGTTTGCGCTGCTGGGCTTCGGCGCGCGCTGGCTGGCACCTTGGTTCGCGCGGCCACGCGCATGGCAGATCCTTGACGCCCTGATTGGCCTGACCATGTTAGCGCTGGCGGCGATGCTGATCCTTCAGACCTGAGACACTGCCCGCATGTGGACAGGAATTGTTTTTGCACTTGCGGCCGGCCTGATGTGGGGGCTGGTTTTTGTGGCTCCGCTGATGTTGGGAGACTACCCGCCCTTGATGCTGACCGTAGGTCGCTATTTGGCCTTTGGTTTGATTGCGCTGCCCTTGGGCCTGTTGGACCGCAGCCGCTTGGCCGAGCTGCGCCCGGTCGATTGGCTGCAGGCGCTCAAGCTCAGCCTGATCGGCAATTTCATCTACTACCTCTGCCTGTCCGCGGCGATCCAAATGGCCGGAGGGCCGCTGCCCACCGTCATCATCGGCACGCTGCCGGTGGTGATTGCCATCATCGCCAATTTGCGCAGCCATCAGGCTCTGCCCTGGCTCAAGCTGGCGCCTTCGCTGCTCTTGATCGCGGCCGGCATTGCGGCAGTCAATCAATCCGAGCTTGACGCACTACTTCAGAGCCGGGACGCAGACCTGCACCATTACTTGCACCGTTACCTGCTGGGCGCCCTGCTGGCGGTGGCCGCCGTCGCTTGCTGGACCTGGTACCCGATCCGCAACGCCGATTGGCTCTTGGCCCACCCCCAGGCCAGCCCGCGCGCCTGGGCCACTGCGCAGGGCTTGATGACGCTGCCGGTGGCCTTGGGGGGCGTCTTGCTGCTGTACGGCGCTCAAGGCCTGGGCTGGCCCTTGTTGCCGGCCGGCTTCGAACTGCCGCTGGGGCCGCGTCCCTTGCCCTATCTCGGGCTGATGTTGGCGGTCGGCCTGTTTTCCTCCTGGTTGGGGACCTTGTGCTGGAACGAGGCCAGCCAGCGCCTGCCCACTTCCCTGGTGGGGCAGCTGATCGTGTTTGAGTCGCTGGCGGCGCTGGCCTATGCTTTCATGCTGCGCGGCCAGCTGCCGCCGCCTTTGACCCTGCTTGGGATCGCCTTCTTGTTGGCCGGGGTGGTGTGGGCCTTGCGGCGGCGTCAAGCAAAGTAATCCGCAGCCGTTACCATCAAGCCCCAACCAGGTAGCTCCGGGCCCACGCCCACACCATGTACGCGAATTTTTTTGGCCTGAAGCAAGAGCCCTTCTCGATTGCCCCTGACCCGCGCTATCTCTATATGAGCGAGCGGCACCGGGAGGCTCTGGCTCATCTGCTGTACGGCCTGCGTGGCGGCGGCGGTTTTGTGCTGCTGACGGGTGAGATCGGCGCCGGCAAGACCACGGTTTGCCGTGCCTTCCTGGGGCAGATCCCGAAACGCTGCAATGTCGCCTACATCTTCAACCCCAAGTTGTCGGTGGCCGAGCTGCTGCGCACCGTTTGCGAGGAGTACGGGATTCAGCACCGGCAGGCTCTGCCCGAGGACGGCTCCGCCTTGGTCTCGGTCAAGCCTTTTGTGGACGCCATCAACGAGTTTTTGCTCACTACCCATGCGGTCGGGCAGAACAATGTGTTGATCATCGACGAGGCGCAAAACCTGTCGCCCGAGGTCTTGGAGCAGCTGCGCTTGCTGACCAATCTGGAGACCAACGAGCGCAAGCTCTTGCAGATCATCTTGATCGGCCAGCCCGAGCTGCGCGATATGTTGGCGGCGCCTGAGTTGGAGCAGTTGTCGCAGCGCGTGATCGCGCGCTTTCATTTGCCGGCGCTGTCCGAGGCAGAGACCGAGCACTATGTGCGGCACCGCCTGGGCGTGGCCGGCTTCAGCGCCGCTTTGCCCTTCGAGCCCAAGGCACTGCAGCGCATCTACCAGCTGTCACGCGGCGTGCCCAGGCGTATCAATCTGCTGTGCGACCGCGCGCTGCTGGGCGCCTATTCGCAGGATCAGCGCAGCGTTGACCGCAAGACCGTGGACCGTGCCGCCGCCGAAGTCTTCGGCCCGCAGGACTTGAGCGCCAAGGCGCCCAGCGCAGGGCTGAAGCGCCTGCGCTGGACATTGGGCGGCGCCGGCCTGCTTGCGACCGCGGTGATCTTTGCCTGGTTTGGCAAAGCTTCGTTTTTGCCGTCTAGCCTTCCAGGCAAGGGGCAGGCGGCCATGCCGACCAAGGCAATGCCGGGTCAAGCGGCAAAAGCGGCAAAAGCGGCTCTTGCCGCCTCGGCCCCAATGAGCAGCGCTGCACAGCAGGTGCAAAAAATCGAGCTGACCGAAAGCCTGACCAGCAGCCTGGGTTTGCGCAGCGAAGCTCAAGCCTGGCAAGAGCTGGCGCGCAGTTGGCAGCTTGAGGCCGCAGAAATCGAGCCCTGCCAAGCCTTGGCAAAGCAGCAGGTTTTTTGCTATCGCAGCGGCGCCAGCCACAAGAGCGATAGCGACGGCGGACTGAGCCTCTTGCGCCTGCTCGACCGCCCCAGCATCCTGAGTCTGCGCGATGATGCCGGCAAAGCTTTTTACGTTGTCTTGACCAAATTGGACGATCAGTACGCGACCGTGCGACTGGGGGAGCAGACCCAGCGCATCAGCCTGCCGAACTTGAGCACGCAGTGGCGCGGAGAATTTGCCCTGCTATGGCGCGCTCCGCCCGGCTACCCGGCCAAGGACGGCGGTGGGGAATTACTGGCCTGGGTGAATACCCAATTGGCCAAGGTCTTTGGCGGCACGCCGGCCGCCGGGCCTTTCCGCTTGGATGCGGCGATGCGAGCAAGGCTGGCAGCATTTCAACGCTCGCAAGGCTTGCGCAGCGATGGCCAACTGGGCCCCGTTACCTTGATGCTGCTCAGCCGCGTGGCGGCAAGCGGCGAAGTGGCCGGCTTGCCCGAGCCCCATCTGAAAGGCGGCAAGGCTTTGCAAACCGCCACTGCGGCACCGTAAGAAGAAAGCGCTATGTCCTATATTCTTGACGCCTTGCGCAAAGCCGACTCCGAGCGGGAGCGCGGCAGCGTGCCGACCTTGCACAGCCATGCAGAACATGAGCATGCCGGCGGCAGGCCGGGCCGCTCCGGCACGGTAGCTGCTGATTGGCCGCCGGCCCTGCGCTGGGCTCTGGCCGCTGCCGCCGTGGTCTTGCTCTTGCTGCTGGGGGCTTGGGCTGCGCGCTGGGGGGCTGTGGATTCGGCGCCGGCCGGCTCGGTCGCAATCCCACCCGCACCGGCGGCGACCCTGCCGCCGCCAGCCGCCATGGCCGCCAAACCCACGCTAGCAAGCCAAGCTCCCGCGCCGCTAACGCCTGTTTTGTTGGCACCGCCGCCCGCGGCGGTCGAGCCTTTGCCGGCGGCCAAGCCGCTGGCCGGCGGCGCGCCAAGCAGCGCTGTGCAGGCACCTGCCATCAGCTCAAGCAGCCCAATTGCCCAGCCCAACCCAAGCGCCCCGGCCATCCTCAAGTTTGCTGATTTGCCCGACGCGACCCGCAAGGCTTTGCCCACAATTGCCACCAGCGGGGCGATGTATTCCGACACGCCCGCCAACCGCATGCTGATCGTCAACGGCCAACTGCTGCACGAGGGCGAGCAGATCGCGCCCGAGCTGCTGCTTGAGCGCATCGAGCTGAAGAGCGCCGTGCTGGTCTTCAAGGGTCAGCGTTTTAGGATCAGCTACTGAATGAGCGCGCGCCAAGCTTTGTCAGCGCTGCTGCGCTCTTTCACCGTCCTTGGCCTGCTGCTGGGCACGCTCTTTGTCGCGGCCTCTTTGACGCCCAGCCTGGTGCCGCGCCATCCTGCCGTGCAGGGCATGCTCAGCGGCCTGTGCTTTGCGGCCGGTTACGGCATCGGGGTGCTGGTGCAAGCCTTGTGGCGGCTGTTGCAACTGCCCGAGCCGCGCGCCGAAACCATGATCTGGCGGCGTGCACCGGCGCTGCTGCTGTGCCTGGGGGCGATCAGTTATGCGCTGTGGCGCGCCAATGAATGGCAAAACCGCCTGCGCGCCCTGATGCAGCTGGCGCCGCAAGACAGCGCCGGCCCGTTCACGATCGCGGGTGTGGCGCTGCTGACCTTTGCCCTGCTCTTGCTGATTGGGCGCGCCTTTGACTGGGTCAAGCAGGGCATCGCAGCGCGCTTGAAGCGGCAGGTGCCAGGGCCGGTGGCCGTGTTGACGGCGCTGGGCTTGACCGCCTGGCTGTTTTATTCGATCGGTAACGGTGTGCTGGTGCGCGCCGGCATGCATGCTTTTGACGCGTCCTACCGGCGCCTGGATGCCTTGATCGAAGACGACAGCAGCCCGCGCCCCAGCGACCCGCTGAAGGTCGGCGCACCCGGCTCCTTGTTGAAATGGGAAGACTTGGGGCGGGCTGGCCGCCGCGTCATCGCCGCCGGGCCGGATCGCGCCGCGATCGCACAGATGACGGACAGCAGCGCCGCGCAAGTCAAGGAACCACTGCGCGTTTACGTCGGCCTGAACTCGGCCGACACCGTCGAGGCGCGCGCGCAGCTGGCGCTGGCCGAGCTCAAACGAATCGGCGCGTTTGAGCGCAGCAACATGGTCATCGTCACGCCCACGGGCACCGGCTGGGTCGACCCCGAGAGCCAGACAGCGCTGGAGTATTTGCTGCGCGGCGATGTGGCCAGCGTGTCGGTGCAGTATTCCTATCTGGCCAGCTGGCTGGCCTTGCTGGCCGACCCCGAGCTGGGCCGCGACACCGCCCGCGCCACCTTCACCGCCGTCTACGACCATTGGCGCAGTCTGCCGCGCGACAAGCGCCCCAAGCTCTATCTGCACGGGCTGAGCCTGGGTAGCCTCAACTCCGACCTCTCGCATGACCTGCATCAGGTGATCGGCGACCCCTATGACGGCGCTTTTTGGGCCGGACCACCGTTCGCCAGTGAGACCTGGAACCTGGTTACCGCACAGCGCAAGGCCGGCACCCCGGCCTGGCTGCCCGAGTTCCGCGATGGCTCGGTGATTCGCTTTACCGCGCAGGTCAACCGATTGAATCAGGCGCCGGCCGCCTGGGGGCCCTACCGGGTGATTTATCTGCAGTACGCGAGCGACGCGGTCAGCTTCTTCGACCCCGGCGCACTGTGGCGCCGTCCGGCCTGGTTGCAAGCGCCACTGGGGCCGGATGTGTCACCGGATTTTGTCTGGGTGCCGGTGGTGACGTTTTTGCAGCTGACGATTGACTTGATGCTGGCCACTACGCCGCCGCTGGGCTATGGTCATCTCTATGCTTTTGAGCATTATCTGGACGGCTGGGCCGGCCTGACCGACGCGCCCGGCTGGACGCCAGAGCAGTTGCAGGCGCTCAAAAACAAGATTGCGGCGCGGCGCTGATGCACAGCGTTAAGGCTGACCCAGCGCGGGCGGCACGACGTCCTCGTTGCTCTGCCCGGTGCGGCTGCGAAACAAGGCGGTGCGCGCCAGCATGATGGTGGTGACCGGCACCGTCAGTGACAGGCAGATGATGATCAGCCAAGCCTGCAGGGCCAGGCCTTGCTCCAGCGCCGAAAAATAGAGGATGGTGGCCAAGGAGGCCGCCCAGCTCGCCAGTGTGAAAGCCAGCGCCGGCGGGTGCATGCGCATGAAGAAGCTCTTGAAGCGCAGCACGCCAATGGCTGCCGCCAAGGCGAAGCCGCCGCTGAGCAAGAGCAGCAAGCCGACCGGTACTTCAATCCACCAAGGCAGGGCGTTGATCATTCGATCACCTCGCCGCGCAACAAGAACTTGGCCATGGCGGCGGAGCCCACAAAGCCGAACAGCGCGATCAGCAGTGCCGCTTCAAAATACATCGCGCTGCGGTAGTTGATGGCCAGCACCAGCATGATCAGCATGGCCAGGGTGCAGATCAAATCCAGCGCCAAGATCCTGTCCTGCGAAGCGGGGCCCCGGATCATGCGTATAAAACACAGCGCCATGGCCGTCACATAACAGGCCAAAGCAACGGTGATGGCCAGGAACAAGAAGCCGCTCATTCGAAGATCTCCATCAGGGGGCGCTCGTAGCGGGTTTTGATCAAATCGATCTCCGCTTGCGCGTTCTCCAGTTCGAACATATGCACCAGCAGCGCGCTGCGGTCCAGCGCCAATTCGGACCAGATGGTGCCCGGGATCACGCACATGATGACGGCCAAGGCGGCCAGGCCATTCGGGTCGCGCAGCTCCAGCGGCACGCGCACAAAGCCGCCTTGTGGCAGCTTGTCCGGGCGCGCCAGCGTGCCGCGCAAGACCCGCCAGTTCCAGATCAGCACATCGGCGCCCACCTGCCAAAACAGGCGCCAGGCCACCGCCGGCCGCTTGAGGCTGACCGGCGTGGGCCGCAGCGAGGCCGTCAGCAGCGGCGCCGCCACACCCAGCAGCACGGCCATCAGCCAAGCTCCGAGACTGAAGGCATCGTTGAGCAATAGCCACAAGGCCATCAAGGCCAAACTCAGCAAGGGCGCGGGCACGCAGCGCCTGAACAGACTGGGCTTCATGGTTGGGGCTCCGGCGGGGTGCTCGCGCGCAGGCGCTCGGCGTTGGTCGGTGTGAGCAGGGGGCGGGCCGACAGCACCGCATCGATGTAGCGCTGTGGGCTGTACAGCAGCTCGGCGGTGGTGTTGGCGTAACGCAGCAAGCCCTCGGCATGCCAAGTCATCGCGCCGCACAAGGCGATCAGCATCACGATGGGCGCGTACTCGAACAGCTGCAAGCTCGGCGGGCTGCGGTCGACCGGGGTCCAGAAAAACCGGATGCCGGTGCGTGACAGGGCAATCAATGCCAACAAACCGGCCGCGATCAGCAAGCTCAGGAACAACCAAGCCGAAGGGGCGATGCCCCCGGCCGCCGCGCTGGTCTGCAACAGCGCCGACAGCATCGCAAACTTGGCGACAAAGCTGGCCAAGGGCGGCAGGCCGGCGACCAGCAGCGTGCAGCAGATAAAAGCCAGGCCCAGCAAGGCCGTGGCCGCCGGAATGGCGCGGCCCACCAAGCGTTCTTCGTCCTCGTCCAGATTGCCCTCGCGTGCCAGCTCCTGCTCGGCCAGCGCAAAGGGCAGGTGGTCTTCTTCGTCCTCGGGCGCGCGCGGAGCTTGCGGGCTGGGGTTGCGCGAGCGGTCCATCAGCTCGGCCAACAAGAAAAATGCCGCCACCGCAAAGGTCGACACGGGCAGGTAGTAGAGCGCGCCAGCGCTCAGCTCGGGCCGAGCAAAACCCAGCACGGCCATCAAGGTGCCCGAGGACACGATGACTGCAAACGAGGCCAAGCGGGCGGGCCGCTGCGCGCTCAACATGCCGATCGCGCCAAAACTCAGCGTGGCCATGCCGCCCCACAAGAGCCAGCTCTGGCCAAAGCCCGCCGAGGCGCCGGCGCTGGCCGAAAACAGCAGCGTAGACAGGCGCATCAGCACATAGACGCCAACCTTGGTCAGCAGTGCAAAGACCGCGGCAGACGGCGCACTGGCGGCCGTGTAGGCGGGGGCTAACCAAAAGTTCAAAGGCCAGCAAGCAGCCTTGGCCAAAAAGGCCAGCGCCAGGATCGCGCAGCCTACATGCAACAAGGCCCGGTCGGCCGCCGCCACCAAGGGGATGCGCGCGGCCAGATCGGCCATATTCAGCGTGCCCGTGACGCCGTAAATCAGCGCAGCGCCGACCAGAAAGAGCGAGGACGCGACCAAGTTGATGCTGAGGTAGTGCAGGCCCGCCTTGACGCGCGCTGGCCCGCTGCCATGCAGGAGAAGTCCATAGGAAGCCGCCAGCATGACCTCGAAGAAGACAAAGAGATTGAACAGATCGCCGGTTAGAAAGGCGCCGTTCAGGCCCATGATTTGAAGCTGCAAGAGCACATGGAAATGCGCGCCAGCCTTGTGCCAACGGGCCAGCGAGAACAGCAATGCCATCAAGGCCACGACGGCTGCGACCACCAGCATCAGCGCCGAGAGATGGTCCAGCACCAGCACGATGCCGAAGGGCACATCCCAGTTGGAGGGCAGGTAAACGCCGAAGGCATGAGGCTGGGCGGCTTCCATATGCACGCCCAACATCAAGAACAAGGCGATGGCCAGATTGGCCAGGGTCGCCGCCAAGGCCAATGTGGCCTTGCGGTGATGGCGTCGGTCGCCCAGCAGCAAGAGCAGGCAGGCCGCGATCAAAGGCAGCAAAATCGGCGCCAGGGTCAGATGGGGCATCAGTGCCGCATTGGCCAGCAAGGCCCAGTCGCTCAGCAGCGTCATCATGGAGGCGGCTCCTGAGGGTCAAGCTCATCAGCGGTGCCGTCCACATGGTCATTGCCGACAAAACCCCGCTGCGCCAGCATCACCACCAGGAACAGGGCGCTCATGGCGAAGCCGATGACGATCGCCGTCAGCACCAAGGCCTGCGGCATCGGGTCGCTGTAGTTCTGCAGGGTGGTCGCCACGCCGGGGCTCAGGACCGGCTCTTTGTCCAGACTCAAGCGCCCCATGCTGAAGATGAAGAGATTGACGCCGTAGCCCAAGAGGCTCAAACCGATGATGACTTGGTAGCTGCGCGGGCGCAGCAGCAGCCAGACGCCGCAGGCGCTCAAAAGGCCAATGGCCAGGGCCAGGACGATTTCCATCAGCGCTTGCTCCCGGCTGTTGTGTGCTGCGTGTCGCGCTTGTGGCCGCGCACCGATTGGTGACCCAGCGCCGTCAAGATCAAAAGTACGGCGCCGACCACCAGCGTGAACACGCCGATGTCATAGAACAAGGCGCTGGCTATATGAAGCTCGCCCAGCAGCGGCAGCGTCAGGTGGCTGGTGTGGGTGGTCAAGAAGGGGTAGCCGAAAAACAGCGAGCCCAGCCCGGTGGCGCAAGCCGTTAGCAAGCCAAACGCGATCCAGCGCTGCGGCCGCAGGCTCAGGTGGGCCTCTACCCACTGGGTGCCGGAGACGATGTATTGCAAGATGAAGGCCGTCGACAAGACCAGGCCGGCCACAAAGCCACCGCCCGGCTGGTTGTGGCCCCGCATGAACAAATGCACCGCGATCACCAAGGCTACCGGCAGCAAAAGGCGCACCAGCACGGCCGGCACCAGGAGGTAGCCGCTGGCGCCGTCTTTGGGTGAGTTGGTCGCGGTGTTGGCGTGCACCAGGTCGGTGGCAATGTCGGGTGCGAGCAGCAGTTGTTGGTGCGGCAGCGCCATGCTCTCGGGCGCCGGGCGAAAGCGTCGCAGCAGCGCGTAGACGGTCAGCGCCACGCTGCCCAGCACGGTGATCTCGCCCAGAGTGTCTAGGCCTCGGAAGTCCACCAGCATCACATTGACCACATTGGTGCCGAAGCCCTCGGGCAGCGCGCGCTCCAGGAAAAAGGTCGAAATGCTTTGCGGGAATTCGCGCGTCATCATGGCGTAGGACAGGCCGCTCATGCCCGCACCCGCCGCCAGGGCCAGGCTCAGGTCGCGCAGGCGCCGCGTTCTTTTGCGTGCTCTTTGCAGTTTGAGGCGGCGGGCCTTGTCCGGTAACGATTCGGCCTGGGGCCCGGCCCGCTCCAGCGCGCTGATCCGTTTGGGCAACCAGCGCAGGCCCAGCAGGATCAGCACCGTGGTGACGGTCTCGACGGCCAGCTGCGTGAGTGCCAAATCGGGTGCCGAGAACAGGGCGAAGGTGATCACCGTGCACAAGCCCGCCACGCCCATCAGGGCCAGCGCGGTCAGACGTTGATACTTGGCCGCCTTGGTGCAGGCCAGTGCGGCCGCGCCGCCTATCAGCCAGAGCAAGGTGAAACCGGGCGAGAAAGGCAGCGCCTCTCGCGCACCCAGGGTGATGCCGCCTTGGCCAGCCAAGACAGCGGCGAGCACCGTCAGGCCCAGCAAGAGCAGCAGCTGCGTCTGCAGCCGGCGCGTGCTGATCAGGCGCAGCAGGCTGCGGCTGGCGGCGGTCAGCCCTGCCAAGCCGGTTTGGAACAAGCGCTTGCCATTGAGCCGGCCCAGCAGCGGTGTCTGCGTAAACTGGCCGCTTGCGAGTGGGCCGCGCAAAACCCAGTACAGCGCGATACCGCCGGCCAGCGCGACCAAGCTCATGATCAAGGGCGTGTTGAAGCCATGCCAGAGGGCCAGATCAAAGTCCGGCAGAGCGCTGCCCACGACCGGCGCGGCAGCCGTCTCCAGCACTGCCTGCATGGTCCACTGCGGCAGTGTGCCGACAGCCAGGCAGGCCAGCACCAATAACTCCACCGGCACACGCATCCAGTGCGGCGGCTCGTGGGGCCGGCGCGGCAACTCGGCACTGCTGTCCGGCCCGAAAAATACATCGACACAAAAACGCAGCGAGTAGGCCACGCTGAACATGCCGGCCAGCACGGCCGTCACAGGCAGCAGCAGGTCAAACCAGGGCACGCTGCTGACGAACACCGCCTCGGTGAAGAACATCTCTTTGGAGATAAAGCCGTTCAATAGCGGCACGCCGGCCATCGCCGCGCTCGCCACCATGGCCAGGGTGGCGGTGATCGGCATGGCTCGCCGCAAGCCGCTGAGGCGGCGCATATCGCGCGTGCCGGTTTCATGGTCGATGATGCCCACGGCCATGAAGAGCGAGGCCTTGAAGGTGGCGTGGTTCATGATGTGAAAGACGGCGGCAACAGCGGCCAGAGGGCTGTTCAGACCCAGCAGCGTGGTGATCAAGCCCAGATGCGAGATGGTCGAGTAGGCCAGCACGCCCTTCAAATCCTGCTGAAAAATCGCCGCGAAGCCGCCCAGCAGCAAGGTGATCAGCCCGCATCCAGTGACGATCCAGAACCATTGCTCGCTGCCGGCCAGCACCGGCCATAGCCGAGCCAGTAGAAACACGCCCGCCTTGACCATGGTGGCCGAATGCAGATAGGCCGAGACCGGCGTCGGTGCCGCCATGGCATTGGGCAGCCAGAAGTGAAACGGGAATTGCGCGCTCTTGGTCAGCGCGCCCAGCAAGACCAGGATCAATGTCGTGAGGTAGAGCGGATGCTTGCGCACCAAGTCGCCCGACGCCAACACCACATCCAGTTCATAGCTGCCGACGATATGCCCCAGCAGCAAGACGCCGGCCAGCAGACATAAGCCGCCCGCACCGGTGACGGTCAGCGCCATGCGCGCGCCGCGCCGCGCGTCGCGGCGGTGGTGCCAGTAGCCGATCAAGAGAAACGAGAACAGGCTGGTCAGCTCCCAGAACAGCACCAGTTGCACCAGATTGCCGGAGATGACGACGCCGCTCATCGCGCCCATAAAGGCCAGCAAGAAGGAGAAGAAACGCGGCACCGGGTCGCTGGGTGACATGTAATAGCGCGCATAGAGCACCACCAGCGCGCCTATGCCCAGCACCAAGAGCGAGAACATCCAGGCAAAGCCGTCCATGCGCAGGACGAAGTTCAGTCCCAGCGAGGGCAGCCAGACGAACTCCTGCCGGATCACGCCGCCGGCGGCGACTTCGGGGAAGTAGGTCGCCGCCTGCACAAAGCAAAACAGCGCCACGAGGCCGGCCAAGGTCGATTCGGCATTGCGCGCATTGCTGGGCAGCAGCGCCGCGATCAAGCTGGCCAGAAACGGCAAAGCCACCAGGCTGATCAGGCCGAATTGTTGGAAGAAGTACAGGTAATTCGTTACTTGGTTTGCCATTGGCAATCTGGAACTTCTGGCTTGTTCGGGCGAGGCTGAGTTTAACCGCCGGCCATAAATCCCCCCCAGGCCGGCCGCCTCAAGCGACCCGGCTCAGACATCAAAGGCCGGGTCTTCACCCAGGTCTGGCAAACGCCGAGTGACCTCAGCAGCGCCCCCGTCCCGTGGCACGTTGGCGCCGGAACCAGCTAGACCGATGTTGGCGCGCAAGGCATTGAGCCGGTTCATCCAGCCGCGCAAAAACACATTCAGCTCCGGCTTGGCTTGGACCAAACGCTGGTAATAGCTTTCACGCGCATTGCAAAACATCGGCAAGGCCCGGGCCGGATCGCAGCACTGCACGGCCGTCAAGGTGGCCGGGCCGAAGCCGCCATCGACCGCGCAGCCCACGCTGCCCTGCAAAAAGCCCACCGCCCGCCCGACGCCCATATTGACTGCGGTGTCGAACAGGGCCAGATCGAGCTTGTCCTGCACATCGCCGCAGTGCGCCGCGCGCCAGTAGTTTTGTTCGTAAATGGCGGCCATCTCCTTGTCTTGCAAGTCGCGCACCGAGCGTCGGGGCAGGCCGTTCTTGGCCCGCCAAGTGTCATAGACTTTTTGCGTCACGCCGCGGTTGGTGGCGCCGCCCGGGTCGGCGGGGTGGTCCACAAAGCCGCCCTCCCAGCGCAAGACAAAGGGCAAGGATTTTGCAAAAGACATGGCGCGCTCCTACTCTGGATGGGGCCTGATTGTGTTGCCGCAGGCTAGCCGGGGCACTCCCTAGAAAGACAGCAAAAGCCCCGCAAAGCCTAGGCTGCAAAGCGCTTGACCGCGCGCCGATTGCCGGCATGATGGCGGCAACTCTGTCGCCAGACTTGCGCCATGCCCAGCCCATCAACTTTGCCGCCGCCGCATGTGCTGCGCTTGCACCAGATCTTGCTGTGGCCGCTGCGCCTGATGCCTTTGGGCGCGGAGCCGGGCGCACCGCGCCCGCCCTGGGAGTTGCTGCCCAGCGGGGCTGACGCCGGCCACTGGCAGGAATTGAGCGATGAATACACGGGCGATCCGGCCAGCTTTCACGAGCGCCACTGTGTCAACCCGGGTCACGGACATGAAAAAGCCCGCGTGCGGCGGGCTTTAACGCGAGTAATTCGAACCTTTGCTCAGCTTTGCTGGCCCGAGCGGCGACGCGCCATAAAACCAAGGGCGGCCAGACCGCCAAGCATCAAGGCATAGGTCTCAGGTTCCGGCACGGCTGCGGTCATCGCGCCAACTGTAGCTCCGTAGTAGTTCTCGTAGTTCGGTGTGTAAAAGCTGATGTCGGTGTAGCTGCCTTTGAATTGCAGCAGGCCATTGCCTTCATAGCCGGTGACAGTGTTGCCGGTTTGAGTCAGCGTGCCGCCGCCCCAATTTCCCGAACCTTGCGCACCAATGGTGAAATTGACGTTGCCAGTGAACTGGAATTGAACCGGCACGCCGCCCTGACCCACGCTGAACAAGACCATCACCGGGTCGATCACTGCCTTGTCGAAATGAAAGGTATTCAATACGGTCGGATGGCCACCCACCATTTGCAAAGTGCCATTGACTGCAGTTGGTGTGTTGGTGACGGCGGCATTGGTAAATGAGGCCGGCACGTTATACAACGCATTCCAGTTGAGCAAGCCCGCAACGTCGCCGGTATAGCTCACATTGACGTTTTGACTGTTTTGCGTGAACGAGCCAGCATTGGTATTGGCCCAGGTGGTCCAACTCACGGTATCGACGGCGAATGCTTGCAGAGGAAGCGTAGCGGCGATGGCGGCGGTAGCGACAGAGGCAAGAAGCTTTTTCATATGAAGACCTTGGTTGGTTTGCTGGGCACCGAAGGGGAAGCGGTGTGAGCTCATTGTGTGCATTTGCCTTGGGCATTACATCCCCGCGCTTCGGGGGGGGGGGCGTTGAAATGCGTTGCACATCTCACGGCTGAAAGCGGGAGGCGCCCGAAACTAAGCTCGTCGCGCAGCCGCCCCGCTCTGCAGGAAAAGGGCCGCATAGGCATGGTTGCAATGCGTTTGGCCCGTTCTCAATTCGCGGCATGATGGTGCAAACAGGTCTGCCAGTACCCCGCCATGTCGAGTCAGCCGATTGAGCCTTCAACACAGTTGCCGCCGCCCCATGTGCAGCGCATGCACCAGATCTTGTTGTGGCCGCTGCGCCTGATGCCCTTGGGCGATGCGCCGGGCGCACCGCGGCGACCTTGGGAGTTGCTGCCCAAAGGAGCCGAGGCGGGGCCTTGGCATGAGTTGATTGACGAATACACCGGCGACCCGGCCAGTTTTCACGAACGTCACTATCAGGAGTTCGTGACCTTCCTGCCCTATGTGCAGCGCTTTCTGTATGGCGACGGGCGCTCGCCCGGCCGCCCGCAAGACGGGCGCAGCGAGGCCGGCATGAAGGTGTTCCGGCGCCGCGATCTGGTCAAGTTGCGTGTCTGCCCGCGGCCCGGTGCGACGCCGTTGACGCTCGACGTGGTGCATGTCGATCTGTATTTTTTCTTCGACGTGGATGTGGTGCTGCTGAATGTCGAGGTCTGCGCCACCGACCTGGAATTGCGCCAGGCGCAGGAATTGCTGTACCGCCTGGGCCGTGCCTACCCGTCTGGCTGGGACGCGCAAGGCTTGCCGCTGCACAGCCTCGCCAGCGCCGAATGGCTGGACGCACAGGGTCAGGTCTTGTCGGCCTCGGATGCGCTCGAGCGCGAGCATTACATCGCCCATGTGCAGGAGCACCGCGCGCCGTGCATTGCCGAGCATTGGGCCTTTGTGCTGCGCCCGCTGGTGGTTGACCACTCAAATGAGCCCGGCGCCTTGCGCTTTCGGCAGATCGAGTATTACCGCATGCCGATGATGGCTTATCTGGCGCTGGACGAGCCGCTCGCGCTGACGCGCAGCGATATGGTCAGCTTGGGGCTGGTGACCGGGCCGCAGGGCAAGCCGGGCTCGCAGCAGCTGCCCTTTGCCGAGCAGCATCTGCATGATTTTGAAAGCAAATATTGCTATGACAGGTTCTGGGGCGATGCCGGCGCCGCGCCGAATACGCGTTACTTGTGCAGCGGGCATTCGCTGGTGGTGATTGGGCGCGCCGACTCGAGCTTCTTCAGCTGCCGGGATCGAGGCGTCTTGGCCCATTTTCGGCACCAGCATTTCATGATCTTCCTGATCGCGCATTTTCAGAAGGCATCGCTGCTGATGTTCTCCGACCGTTTGGTCGAAGCGCTGCGGAGGCTGAATGTGCAGGACGCCGAAAACGTGCGTCGCTTCAAGCGCGCGATTCGTTCCAGCTTCGAAGGCTTCTTGCGCTTCTCGCATCGCTACTGGTTTCATGAGGTGGCCGAGCAAGCGCAATCGCGCGCCTTGTTCCGCATGTGCGCCAATCATCTGGAACTGCCGGTCTTGTACGCCGAGGTCAAGGAGCGCATCACCGATATGAGCGCTTATCTGGAAACCGACAGCATCCGCCGACAGGCCAACACCGTCGTGCGCTTGACGGTGGTAACGATCTTTGGCTTGGTGGGCACCATCACCACCGGTTTTCTGGGCATGAATTTGCTGGCCGAGGCCGATGCGCCGCTGAGCCAGCGCCTGCTCTACTTTGCGCTGGTGATGGCCGCGACCTTGGCGTTGACGGTCTACACCATGGTCAAGTCCAAGCGTCTGTCGGACTTTCTGGACGCATTGTCGGACGAGCGCATGTCGGCCTGGAACAAGCTGCGAGCCTTCGCAGCGGTCTGGCGTTCCGGGCCAGATTGAGCAGATAAGCGAAAATCACCAGCTGCCCACCTTCTTGGCCCTTGCCGATGTTCACCGATCTGATTCCCGACAGCGCGCCACCCGTGGCCAAGGCCGATGCCAAAGTGCGTTTCTTGCGATTGCTGGAAACGGCGCTGGCCAACAGCACATTTGCAAAGCTGCTGCTGAGCAAATATGTCGGCGAAGAGGCACAGTTGGACCGGCTGACGGTGCGCGAAGTAGTGTTGCGCGGCGAGCGCCAGCTGTCGTTCTTGTGGCGCTATCAGACCCGCGACATCACCAAAAACTTCCCCCTTCCCGAAGCGCTGGCGCGCTTGGGTGAGTTGCTGGGTGCGCAATTCCACAGCGCTCATCTGCAGACTCAGAGCGAGGAAGTGCAACTGGTGTTCAGCCGCAAGGGCCGGCCCAGTTTGCGGCTTGGCAAGGCGCCTCCCGCAGTTTTGCCGGTGGCGACTGACGCTGGGCATGACAAGGAAAAGCTGCGTTATTTGGAGCTGAGCCGGCCTTTCTGGCTTGACCTGGGCGTCACGCATCTGGTGCGCGGTGAAGCGCAACTCGTGCCGGCGATGTCACGCAAATGGAAGCAGATCAACAAGTTCATTGAGATATTTTCGGCGGCCCTGAAGTCTTCCGGCCTGAGCGACAGCCCCGATGTGCATGTGGCCGACTTCGGCTCCGGCAAAGGCTATCTGACCTTCGCTATGCACGACTGGCTGCGCGCGCAAGGCAAACGAGCCGAGGTGACCGGCGTTGAACTGCGCGACGATATGGTCAAGCTCTGCGGCGCCGCGGCGGCCAAACATCAGATGACGGGCTTGCGCTTCGACCAGGGGGACGTGCGCAGCTACACGCCGCTGAGGCTGGACGTCATGATCGCGCTGCACGCCTGCGACATCGCGACCGACTATGCGATCCATTTCGGACTGCGCGCCGGTGCCAAGGTCATCATGTGCTCGCCCTGTTGTCACAAGCAGGTGAGGCCGCAGATGCAGACGCCGACGCTGCTGCGCCCGCTGCTGCAGCACGGCATCCATCTGGGCCAGGAGGCCGAGATGGTCACCGACGGCCTGCGGGCGCTGTTGCTGGAGGCTGAAGGTTATGACACCCAGGTGTTTGAGTTCGTAGCACTTGAGCACACCAGCAAGAACAAGATGATTCTGGCCGTCAAGCGCGCGCAGCCGCTGAGCGCCGCCAGGCGCCAGGAACTGCTTGAGCAGATCGCCGAGATCAAACGCTTTTACGGCATCCGCGAGCAGGAGTTGCAGACGCTGCTCGCGGCGTGAGGCGCGCCAGCCAGGCTCAGCGGACGGTGTTCTTGTAAACCTTGCCGTCCTTCATGATGACGAGGAAGTTCTTGGCTGCATCGGCCACCAGGTCAATATTGGCGATGGGGTCGCCATCGACCAAGATCAGGTCGGCCAGCGCGCCTTCTTGCACGACGCCGAGCTTGCCGGGGTAAGGGCTGCGCGGGCCGCTGAGCGCCAGCAACTCGGCATTGCCGCTGGTGGCCATCTTCAAGACCTCCACCGGGCTGTACCAACGCACCATCTGCGCCAGCTTTTGGCCTTGTTGGGCCGCGACCTTGGCGTCGAACAAGGTGTCGGTGCCCCAGGCGGTTTTGATCTTGAACTTCTTGGCCAGGGCGAAGGCGGTGTCGGTGCCGGCCATCATCTGCTTTTGCTTGATGCGGTTGGGCGAGCCTTCAGCAAAGGCCGACTTGCCGTCGTCAACAAAGGGTTGCAAGCTCCACCACACGCCTTTTTCGGCCATCAGCTTGGCGGTGGCTTCGTCCAGCATTTGACCATGGTCTATGCACTTGACGCCGGCCTCGATGGCCTGGCGCACCGCGCGCGGGGTGTAGGCATGCACGGCCACATAAGTGCCCCAGTTCTCGGCGGCCTCAACACCGGCGCGCAGCTCGGCGGTGGTGTATTGGGTGACGTCCAGCGGGTCATAGTCGGAAGAGACACCGCCGCCGGCCATCATCTTGATTTGCGAAGCGCCCAGGGCCAGTTGCTCGCGGGCGCGTAGGCGGACCACGTCGGGGTTGTCGGCAATGGCCGCGGCGCCCACGCGCTCGCTGTGGCTGAAGTCGCCCGGCCGGGCCGGCAAGTCAACCGGCAGGCGGAAGTCCCCATGGCCGCCGGACTGCGAGATGAAGGCGCCTGAAGACCAGATGCGCGGGCCGCTGGCCAGGCCCAGGTCGATGCCCTTCTTCAAGCCCAGCGAAGGTCCGCCCAGATCGCGGATGCTGGTGAAGCCACGCATCAACGTGTCTTGTGCTTCTTTCGTAGCCGCCACATTCACGAAGCCGACATCCGAGGTCAGGATGGCCAGTTTCGATAGGCTGGAGAACATGATGTGGGTGTGTGCGTCGATCAGGCCCGGCATCAAGGTGCGGCCCGCGCCGGCCACGCGAGTCAGCGCTACATCTGCCGGTGCGGCAATCGGCGCCGAGGAGATGGCTTTGATCTGATTGCCCACGATCAGCACGTTGGACGGGGCTGAGAGCTTGTCGGCCTTGCCGTCAAAGATGCGCACGTTCTCGAACAGTACGCCGCTGAGCTTGGCTGCAGGGGCAGCAGCAGCCGGGGCAGCGTCGGCCTCAGAAGTGGGGCCGGCGCCATGAGCCAGCGCAGCAGGCAGGCCCTGCGCCAGCAGGCAGGCGGCCAACAAAGACTTGATGATCATGGGGCGGCGACGCAGCGGCATGGGAATCCTCGGTTTGTGATTAAAGCGGGGTGATTCTGACTCACCGTCCGCGGCCGAGAATTGGCAAAAGTGCCAGTGCTAAAAAAAAAAGACCCCGACCAAGCTGACTCGGTCGGGGTCTATCAAGAGCGCGTGACGCTGCCCGAAGACATGGCTAGCTCGATGCTTGATTGATCTGGGCTAGCCCGTAGGGCCGCAGCGTTGAAGAGTTTTGCGCTGGCAGCGCTGGGCCGGGCAGACCGTTACGGGCCTGCAGCCTGGGCGCTGTTGGATGTGAATCCTTGCTGGCCTAGGAGCTCGGCGGCCTGGGCGTCAACACCGGCTGTTGCAGGGGGCCGCAGAAGAATCTGCTGTGGCACTGGTGGGAGCGGTGTGGCGTCGTCATGGGCTGTATTCTCACCGGCCAGCCCAGCACAAAACCGTCAAGAACCGGGCCCAAAGCTTGCCATCTTGTGGGCTGGTTTTTGCCGGCTTTTCCAGACTTTGCGGCTCGGATCAATGCTGGTGCGAGCCCGGCGCGGCAGCCGGCTTGAGCAGCATCAGCCGCACGGCGGGCGCTTTCAGGCCCTTGGTCGAGTCGCCCTCGGCCGGCAGCTCGGCCCAATTCCATTCGCCTTTGACGCAGCTTTGCCGCACCTTGAACCAGACCGGCCCGGGCTGCTCCGGCAGGCTGCCGCGCAAGATGAACTCCTCATACCAGGCGTCTTGCAGATAGGCGTCCTCGCTTTTGGCCGTCCAGCTGAGCTCGATCACGTCATCGCTGATCGTGCGGCCATGGCTGTCATAGGGCTTGGCCAGCGGCGCGCGCTTGATATCCAAGGCCCAGCCGGCTTTCGGCATCGGTTTGGCGCCGCGAAAGCCGGCCGGCAATGTGACGGTGACTCGGGTGGTGGCCGAGCCCTCGCAGCCGTGGCCGACGCGCAGCACCGCTTTATAGGGCGTGCCGGCCACGGCCTCGGGCTGCTCCAGCGTGACATGGGCTTGGGCCGCCGCGCTCAAACTGGCGGCAAGAACAAATAAGAGAGGGGTCTTCAACATGGTGGTGTGCTCCGGTGAAAGGGACGAGAACATGGGTCAAAGGTCGAACTTCAGCTCAGCGTGATAGGTGCGCTGCGGGTAAGGGTGGAAGGCCCAGTAGCGGTAGTTGTTCAGGTTGTCGATGCCGGCGGCCACGGTCCATTGCTTGGCCACTCGCCATTGCAGCCGCAGGTCGGTGGTGAAGAACTTGGAGAAGCCCTGATAGGTAAAACCGTTAGGGTCGCTGTTATTGAGCGTGCCGTACTGCGGGCCCGAATAGCGCAGGCCGTAGCTGGCGCTCAAGGCCGGCGTGATTGCATAACTGGCCACCAGCGTGGCGCGCCATTTGGGCACGCGCGGCTGCTGCTTGCCCACCGTGTCGCCGGGAACGCTGACGAAGCCGGCGTTCTCCAGAATCTCGGAGTCGGCGAAGGTCAGGCTGCTTTGCAACTCCAGGCCACGGGCAGACAAAAAGTCCTCGGCGCTATAGGCCAACTCGACGCCCATGGTGCGCAGGCGGTCGATGTTTTGCACGCTGCTGATGGTCTTGGCCGGGTCCGCCGGGTTGCTGCTGAGCTGTGAATACAGGGCATCTCGGGTGTCTTCATGGAACAAGGTGCTGCGCAGTTGCTGCTTGGCCGAGCTCCAGGTCGCACTCAGCTCGCTGGTCCAGCCCTTCTCCGGTTTGAGATTCGGATTGGTGCTGAGGTCGTTCGGCACATAGACGCCATTGGCATTGACGCCGCCTTGGTACAGCTCGCCTGCCGTCGGCATGCGCACCGCGCGGCCGGTGGACAGTTTGAGGGTCCAGGCCTCACTCAGCTCATAGCCCAGCGCCGCCTTGGGCGACAAATACTGTTCTTTGCGGGTGGCAAAGCTGACCGGCTTGCCGTTGGCGGCCGTCTTGTTGCCCTCAGTGGCCTGCCATTGCTCGGCGCGCAGGCCGAGCACGCTCTTGAGCTGCGGGTTGATTGCCCAGGCGTCTTGCACAAAGGCGCTGCTGAGTTGGGTCTTGCCGCTGAAGTCGGTGAACAAGGCCCCGGCCGCGCCGCTCAGCCAGTCGGCTGTATCGGAAACCTTCTGCTGCCAGACATAACGCTCATGCTGCAGGCCAAAGTCCAGCACATGGGTGCTGCCGCTTGGGCGCCACACGCCCTTGGCACTCAGATTGCTCCAGCCGGTGCCGCTCAAATCGGTGATGCGGCCGGGGCCGCCGGCGTCGGCCGCTGGCCTACTCAGGCTCTTGGGCGCGTTCGGCGCGCGCGCTTCGTCGCTGCGATAGTCATAGCTGCTGGCGGCCAGCTCGAAGTCAAACACGCCGCGTGTCTGGCTCTTCAGCGCCAGGCCATGCATCAGATGCTCCAGCCGGTCCCGGTTCTGGCCGAAGTCGGTGTTGGCGACGGCGTATTGTTTTCCCCCTTCGCCGCCTATTCCGATATTGGCCCCGCTGTAGACCGTGTTGCCGCCCGCGTCACGCAGATAGCTGGCGCTGCTGCCGACGGCATTGTTCTTCCACCACCCCAGGCTGTAGCTGGCGCGCAGCTCGGGGTTGAAGTCATAGGCCAACTTGAGCTTGGCGTGGTCTTGCTGGGTGTGATAACTGGTGCCGGCGCCCAGAATCTGCCAGGGCGCGTTGCTCTTGTCGGCGTCCAGCACATTGCCCGTGACGGGCAAGGTCGCAGCATTGACGGGTTTGCCGGTCGAGGTGAGCTTGGTGATAAAAGTCAGCGGCTGGCCTTCGCTGTCCAGGTGATTGACGTTGACCCACCAGGCCAGCGCGCCGGCGCGGTCGCCTATCGACGCGCTGGCTTGATAGCCGCCGTAGTTGGCCGAGCTGTTGTAGAGCTCAAACGGTTGGTGAAAGATGCCGACCTTGGCATGAGCCTCAAAAGTTTTGGGCATGCGGGTTTGGTAGTCCACCACCGCACCGACCGAGTTGCCTGAATAAGCGGCCGAGAAGGGGCCGTAGAGCACATCGACGCGCTCGATTTCCTCGGGCGTGACCATGCCCCAGCGCGGGGTGAAGCCGGCGCCGTTGCCGAGCAGATTGGAGAGCTGTATGCCATCGGCAAACACCAGCGAGCGCGCGCTATTGCCCGTGCCCGAGGCGCGCGTGGACAAGACGGCGTGGTTGTAGTCGCCGATATAGCGCTTGCGCACCAACAAGCTGGGCAGGTACTTCAGCGCATCTTGCGCGTCGGTGGCGTTGATGCTGCGGGCAATTTCTTCTGCGGTGACGCTCTCCATGGTGGTGGGGATATTGCTCGGCAAGGAGCGCGTGGCGTTGCCGGCGATCAGAACGATGCCGAGATTGCGGGTCGGGGTGCCGGAGGCGCTTGCCGTGGCGGAATTGCCGGCGGCGGCCACCTGGCCCGCTTCAATGGCGGCGCTGGTGGTTGCGGCATCTTCATCGCCGCAGTCGTCGCAGGCACGCGCGGCGGGGTGGTGAAGCAAGGAAAAAGCTGCGGCCAAGGCCATGCTCAGCAGGCTTGGTTTGAACATCATGGGCTTCATGAGAGGGATATTCGATTCGGTCAGCACCGCAGCCCGGCCTCTAAGAGGCCGGCGCAAGCGGGGCAAGGGATAAGTGGAGCGGGCTGCGCGGACGAGAAGCCGGCAAGCGCGCTCAGAGCTGGTGAATCAAGCCAGCAGCACAGGTGGCGCGCGTGACTGCGCGGGCGCCCAAGCATGGGCGCTGTTCGGAGCGCTGTAGAAGCGCTCGGGCATGTCGAAACTCAAGGGCAAGAGCAAGACCGTGCTTGCCAAAGCGGCCGGCGGCGGGGCCAGGTCTTGCGTGTGCAGCGCGCAGTAGGGGCAGTTGGCGAACAAACCATGCACCGACTGTTGTGAATCCTGTTGATCAGCCTGGGCCGCCAACACCGAGCTACTGGCGCGCGGCGACACCACGCTGCTTCGGCACACCTGGCTCCAGGCCACCACATCGCCCCGCGCATGCGCCAGCGCCTGCGACAAGGCAGGCATCAGCGCAGCCAGCAAGAAGGTCAGTGCGACCAGCCAGCGGCTTGTGATGGAGGGGCGAGGGAAAAGGGCTTGCACGGGCGGGATTCTAGCGAGCGAGCGCCGTGCCGCCCTTGAAGCCGATCAAGATTGGCTCAAGCTAGACATCGGCATGCCTTGTGTGGCCATGTCCTAAACTAAAGCGCAAGCCCCAAGGAGTCATTTCTTATGTCCAACTCGCCCCTGATCTTTCGCCAGCTCTTTGACCCGGCGTCCTCGACCTACACCTATTTGCTGGGCGACAAGGCATCGGGCGAGGCGCTGATCATTGACCCGGTGTTCGAGCATCAGCGCCGCGACGCGGCCTTGCTGCGCGAACTGGGCTTGCGGCTGCTGGCGACGCTGGACACCCATGTGCATGCCGACCATGTGACCGGCGCCTGGGGCTTGAAGCAGCGCTGCGGCAGCCAGATCCTGCTGTCCGAGCAGGCCGGTGCGCAGAACGCCGATCGTTTGTTGAAGTCGGGCGAGCGCGTGTTTTTTGGCGCGCGCTATCTGGAAGTACGCGCCACGCCGGGCCATACCCATGGCTGCCTGAGCTATGTGCTTGACGACCACAGCATGGCCTTCACCGGCGACAGCCTGCTGATCCGCGGATGCGGCCGCACCGACTTTCAGCAGGGCAGCCCGCAGCAGCTGTACCAATCGGTGCAGAGCCAGATCCTGTCCTTGCCCGAGGCTTGCTTGCTCTACCCGGGCCATGACTATCGCGGCCTGACCGTCACCAGCGTGGCGGAAGAGCGGCGCTTCAACCCGCGCCTGGGCGGCGAGGTCAATGAGGCCGACTTCACCGGCTATATGAACAACCTCGGCTTGCCGCACCCCAAGCTGATGGATATCGCCGTGCCGGCCAATCTGCGCTGCGGCCGGCCGAGTGAAGATTCCGACGCGGCCGTCGAGCAGACCTGGGCGCCCTTGACCTTCACCTTCAGCGGCATCTGGGAGATTCAGCCCACGGTGTTGGCCGAACTGGCCGCTGATGTTCAACTGATCGACGTGCGCGAGCCGGCCGAGTTCAGCGATGCGCTTGGGCATATCGCCGGTGCCCGACTGCTGCCCTTGTCGCAACTGGCCGCGCACGCTGCTGAGCTGGCCGCAGCCGGCCGGCCGGTGGTGGCCATCTGCCGGTCGGGCACACGCTCGGCGCAGGCGACGGTGCTGCTGCAAAAGTCAGGGCTGGCGCAGGTGGCGAATCTGGCCGGCGGCATGCTGCGCTGGCGCGCCGAGCAGCTGCCGGTCGTGGGCAATGCCGCTCAGTGATGCATGGCGGGGGCCGGTGCGCCGAGCTGGCGCGCTTCGGCCTTGACTTCAACGGTCTCGCGCTTTTTGTCCGCGGCCTCGAACACCAGCGTCAAGGGCACGCTGTCGCCGGCCTTGATCGGCGCCTTCAGGTCCATCAGCATCACGTGATAGCCGCCGGGCTTGAGCTCCACGGTCTGGCCGGCCGGCAGCGCCAGGCTGGGCACGGCGCGCATCTTCATCACCGAGCCGTCCATTGCCATCTCATGCACTTCGACGACGCCGGCCACGCTGGAGCGCACTTCGACCAGGCGTGCATCGGTTTTGGCCTTGAGTTGAAAGAACGCGCCGGTGGCTTTTTGCTGCGCGACGGTCGCGCGCACCCAGGCTTGGCTGACTTCGACTTGAGCTGCAGCTTGAGTCGCGCCAATAACCATCAGGAGGGTCGCGAGGGTCTGGTTCAGTTTGATGTTCATGGCTCGATTCTATGCAGCAAGTCCAGCAGCGTGCGCGCCACCACCTTGGTCGCGCCACGCAGATCGGCCAGATTGAGGTGCTCGTCGGCGCGCTTGGCGTTGCTCTCCAGCACCGTGCGCGGGCCGGCGCCGTAGATGGCAGCCGGGATGCCGTAGGCTCCGTACAGCCTAACGTCAGTGTAGAGCGGTGTGCCTGAGGTGGGAATCGGCTCGCCGAAGATCGCCTCGCCATGTTTTTGCAAGGCGGCGACCAAGGCCTGGTTGGCCGGGTTCGGTTTGAGCGCATGAGCCAAGAGCAGGCGCTTGATGTCAACGCTGATGCCTGGGAGTTCGGCCACAGCGTCGCGGATCAAAGCGCGGATCTGGGCCTCGACCAAAATCGGATTCTCCTCGGGGATCATGCGGCGGTCGAGCTTGAAGCTGACCTTGCCGGGCACCACATTGGTATTGCTGCCGCCCTCGATGCGGCCGACATTCAAATAGGGGTGGGTGATGCCTGTCACCTCGGAGCTGATGGACTTGTAATGCTCGTTTTGTGCATAGAGCGCGTTCAGCACCGCCACAGCGGCTTGCAGGGCGTCCACGCCGCTATCTGGGTAGGCCGCGTGCGCGGCCTTGCCGTGCAGCGTCACCTCCATCTGCAAGCAGCCGTTGTGGGCGGTAACGACCTGGTAGCTGAAGCCGGCGGCCAAGAGCAGGTCCGGTTTGCTCAAGCCTTGCTTGAGCAGCCAGCCTGGGCCCAGTTCGCCGCCGAATTCTTCGTCATAAGTGAAATGCAGCTCGACCCCGCCGTGCAAGTCCAGGCCCAGCGACTCCAGCGCCCGCAGGGCGAAGCTGTAGCTGGCAAAGTCGCTCTTGCTGACGGCGGCCGCGCGGCCGTAGATTTTCCCTGTTAGCAAGTCGCCGACCAGCTCGCCGCTGTAGGGGCCATGCGTCCAGCCTTCGCCCGGCGGCACCACATCGCCATGCGCGTTCAGCGCGATCACCGGGCCGCCCTCGGCCTTGTCTTGGCCGCTACTGCCGCTATGGCCGCTATTGCCGTAATTGCGGCGCACGATCAAATTCGTGATGCTCTGCATGCCCTGAGCCTGCACTTGCTCGCTGGGGACAGCATGCTTTTCGGCCGTCAGCCCCATGGCGGCCAGCAGCTCGGCCGTGCGTTCGGCATGCGGCGCGTTGTTGCCGGGCGGCGTGTCGGTCGGCACTTGCACCAGCGCCTGTAAAAAGCCCACTTCTTCGGCGAAGTGGGTATCAACCCATTGGTCCAGTTGGGCATAGAAAGAAGGGTTCATGCGGCTTCCTTGGCCAAGTTGTCCAGCAGTGTTTGAAAGGCCCGCACCGCCAGCTCGGCATCATCATTGCTGACTTGTTCCAGCGGGTTATGGCTGATGCCGCCGTTGCCGCCGCGCACAAACAGCATGGCCTGCGGCAGCGAGCGGTGCAGCATCATCGCGTCATGGCCAGCACCCGAGGGCAGGCGATGCACCGGCAGGCCTTGGGCGGCGACGGCCGCCTCCCAGCGAGCCTGCCAGCGGGCATCGCTGGGCGCGGCGTCGGCCTTCATCGTCGGCGTGAGTGTCCACTGCAGGCCGCGGCGCTGGCAGATCACGGCCAGCGCCGCGCGCACATCGGCGTCCAGCGCGTCGCGGGCGGCGTCGGTGCTGGCACGCAAATCAAGGCTGAAGCGGCAGCGGCCGGGGATCACATTGATGGAGCCTGCCGGCACCTCCAGCATGCCCACGGTGCCCACCACTTGATCCTTGTGCGTGCCGGCGCGCTGCTCCACATAAAGAATCAACTCGGCCACGGCGCAAGCCGCGTCGAGGCGGCGACCCATCGGTGTGGTGCCCGCATGCGCGGCCAGGCCCTGCACCTCGCCGAGATAGCGCATGCTGCCGTTGATCGAAGTGACCACGCCCAGCGGCAGGTCCAACTCGGTCAGGACCGGGCCTTGCTCGATATGCAGCTCGACAAAGCCGAGGTAGCGGGCCGGGTCGCGCCGCAGCGCCTGAATGCTGGCGATATCTCCCGGCAGGCCCGCCGCCTGCATGGCGCTGCGCATAGCCACGCCTTCGGCGTCAAGCTCATCCAGCCAGGCGGCGTCGAAGTTACCTGTTAGAGCGCTGGCGCTCAGAAAACTGGCCTTGTAGCGTTGGCCTTCCTCCTCGGCAAAAGCAATCACTTCAAGGTCAAAAGGCAGGCGTCGGCCGCTGGCGTGCAGCTCGCGCACGCACAGCATAGTCACCAGCACGCCGAGCCGGCCATCGTATTTGCCGGCGCGGCGCACGGTGTCGTAATGGGAGCCGGTCAGCAGGCGTTGGGCGCCGGCTTGCTGTGCCCGGTAAAGGCCGACCACATTGCCCACCGCGTCGATGCTGACCTCGTCAAAACCGCAGTCCTGCGTCATCCATTGCCGCAGCTGCGCCGCGCAGGCTTGGTGCGCAGCGCTCAGATAGGTGACGGTCAACTCGCCGTTTTCCTTGAAGCCGGGGTCGGAATGGACGGCCAAGCTTTCGGCCCAGTCCCAGACCTGATTGCCCATGTCCGGGCTCAGGCCAAACTTGTCATTCAAGCGGATTTCGGCGATGCGGTGGACATTGCGCAGGCATTCCGCCAGCTCCAGGTCGGCCGTCAGCCCGAGGCGGCGCTCGAAGGTGGCGATGATCTCGGCCCGGCTCAGGCCCAGCCTGCGTGGGCCGCGCACGGCCAGGATGAAGGGCCAGCCGAATTTGGCCGCGTAGTCGGCGTTGAGTTGCCCAATCCGCTGGAGTTCCTCCGCCGAGCAGTGGCTCAGGCCAGCGCTCGCCTGCTCTTGAGTGGATTCGGCCGTCAGCGACTGGCTTGCAGCGGCCTTGCCGGCCAGCTCGGGGTGGGCGCGCAGCAGGGCGAGTTGCTGGCTCCGCCCGGCCTCGCGCACGGCGCCGGCCAAGGCCAGCTTCAAGCCGGCGAGGCTGGCGAAGGGGCGCGCAGCGGCGGCGGCCTGCGCCACCCAGGGCGAATGCTCGTAAGTGCCGGCCAGCAGCTGCACAAACGCGTCCGCGTCGGCGGTGTTCAATAGTTCCAAGGTCAACAACATGCTTCAGCGCTCCCAGACAAAGGCGGTGTTGGCGTCAAAGGGATGAACGCTGCGCCAATGCCGCGCAATGTCGACGCGCCGGCAAATCCAGACGCGCTCATGCTTTTCCACATGGTCAAGAAAGCGCTGCAGCGCACGCATGCGGCCGGGTCTGCCCAGCAGCCGGCAATGCAGGCCGACGCTCATCATCTTGGGGGTCTCGGCGCCTTCCGTGTAGAGCACATCAAAGCTGTCGCGCAGATACTCAAAGAATTCATCGCCGGTTGAAAAGCCCTGCGGCAGCGCAAAGCGCATATCGTTGCAGTCCAGCGTGTAGGGCACGACCAAATGCGGCGCCAGCTCGCCGTCGCTCTTGCGCACCTGCAGCCACAGCGGCAGGTCGTCGCCGTAATAGTCGCTGTCATATTCGAAGCCGCCGTAGTCGGCCACCAGGCGGCGGGTGTTGGGGCTGTCGCGGCCGGTGTACCAGCCCGAGGGGCGCTCACCGAAGAGGCGTTGCAGGCTGTCCATGCCGCGTTCCATATGGTCGCGTTCGGTCGCGGGGTCGATGTTTTGATAGTTGATCCAGCGCCAACCGTGGCAGGCGACCTCATGATTCATGCCCACCAGGGCCTGGCACAGATCGGGGTGGCGCTCCAGCGCCATGGCCACGCCGAACACGGTCAGGGGCAGGCCGCGCGACTCGAACTCGCGCAACAAGCGCCAGACGCCGGCCCGTGAGCCGTACTCGTAAATGCTCTCCATCGACAGATGGCGGGCGGGGTAGGCGGGCGGATTGGCCATCTCGGACAAAAACTGCTCCGAGCCGGCGTCGCCATGCAGCACCGAGTTCTCGCCGCCTTCCTCATAGTTCAAGACAAACTGCAGGGCGATGCGGGCCTGGCCCGGCCATTGCGCTTGCGGCGGGTGTTCGCCGTAGCCGATCAGATCGCGGGGGTAGTGTGGGCTGGCGGGGAGTTCGGGTCGCATCGGGAATGGCCTTGGGTTCTTGTGCCTACACTGTGCCTCAAATCTGCATCCATCGACTCAAGCCATGACTTCTACAACAGGCAAGCTCACCACCCATGTGCTGGACACCATGCATGGCGCCCCGGCCGCTGGCATGGCGTTGCACTTGTATCGCCTGGACGGTGACCAGCCCTTGTTGTTGAAGAGCTTGAGCTTGAATCACGACGGCCGTGCCGACGGCCCCTTGCTCGCAGGCGCGGACCTGCTGCCCGGCCGCTACCGGCTGGTCTTTGGCGTCGCCGACTATTTCAAGTCGCTCGGCGTGCCTTTGCCCGAGCCGGCTTTTCTGGACCAGGTGCCGCTGGATTTCGGCATTGCCGACGCGGGCCTGCATTACCACGTGCCCTTGCTCGCGAGTCCCTGGAGCTATTCCACCTACCGGGGGAGCTGAGGCATCTTGGCTGCTTTGGACGAGTTGCAATTGGCCCTGCACGACGGCCCTGCCGTGCTGGTGCAAGTGACCCGGGTGCAGGGCAGCGGGCCGCGCGAGGTCGGTGCCTGGATGGCGCTGACGCCGACGCGGCTGATCGCCACCATAGGCGGCGGGCATCTGGAGTTCGAGGCGATCGCGCATGCGAAGGGCTTGCTGGAGGGTCAGGTTTTGCCTCCGAGCCGCAGCTTCGCGCTCGGCCCGAGCTTGGGGCAATGCTGCGGCGGCGTGGTCGACCTGAGCTTCGAGCTGCTGCCCCAGCGGCCCCAGCATGCGCTGCCTGACGCGCTGCCTGACGCGCGGCCCGACGAACTGCTTGATGAGCTGCGCCAGCGCCTGAGCCCGCCCGAGGCAAGCCTGTTGCCGGTGGGCCTGTTCGGCGGCGGTCATGTCGGCCGCGCCATCATCGAGCTATTGACCCGCTTGCCCAGCCGGGTGCAGTGGTTTGACAGCCGCGACGAGGTATTCCCAAGCGGCTTGCCCGCCCATGTGCGGTCAGAGCACAGCGAGCCTGTACAAGCGGCGGTGCAGGAGCTGGCGCCCGGTAGCCGGGTCTTGATCATGAGCTTCAGCCATGCCGAGGATCTGGATGTGCTCGCCGCATGCCTGCTGCGTCAGCGTGCACGGGGTGATCTCGCTTTCATCGGCCTGATCGGCAGCAAGAGCAAATGGGCCAGTTTCAGCGCCCGCCTGCGAGAGCGCGGCTTCAGCGCTGCCGAGTTGGCCCAAGTGACTTGCCCGATCGGTTTGGCCGGCATTGCAGGCAAGCAGCCCGAGGTGATTGCGCTGGCTGTCGTGGCGCAGTTATTTCTGAGTTGGCAGCGGTCGGTGTAGTCCGAATGGATCATGGTGGGGTGAACTTGGCCGGCAGACTTTCATCTGACGCCATGATCATGCCGGCTCCAACCTGGAGCCTGTTATGCAAACCAAATTCATTCTTTCCGCACTGGCCGCCGCCTGTGCATTCGCCGCTGCACCTGCTTTTGCCTGGAACACGCTGGACGGTAAAGCACCACTGGTGATCGCCCACCGCGGCGCCTCTGGCTATTTGCCCGAGCACACCATCGAGGGTTACACCAAGGCGATCGAGCTGGGTGCTAACTTCATCGAGCCCGACCTGGTGATGACCAAGGACGGCGTGCTGGTGGCGCGCCACGAGCCCATCATTGGCGCTTCGACCAATGTCGCCAGCCTGGCGCAGTTCGCCGGCCGCAAGACGACCAAGACGATTGACGGCGTCACCTATGCGAATGAGTACTTCGTCGAAGACTTCACGCTGGCCGAACTGAAGACGCTGGGCGCGATGCAAACCCGCGCCGGGCGACCGACCACGTTCGACGGTCAATTCAAGGTGCCCACATTGGACGAGGTGATTGCCTTGGCCAAGGCCAAAAGCATCGAGACCGGCCGCACCATCGGCATCTATCCTGAACTGAAGCACTCGACCTATATGCAAGGCGTCTCGGTCGCTCAGGGTCGCAGCAAGTCCTACTTCGAAGACAAGCTGGTCTCGACCTTGCACGCGGCCTATGGCAACCAGGCCAATGCACCGGTTTTCATCCAGAGCTTCGAAGTCTCGAACCTGCAATACCTGAACACCAAAACCGATATCAAGCTGGTGCAATTGGTGGACGCCGATGACGTCAATGCCGATGGCTCCATGTCTCTGGTCGCTCCTTATGACAAGCCTTTCGACATCGCCAAAAAGGGCGGCAAGCTGACCTTTGCCGACCTGGTCAGCGATGTCGGCCTGTCCTTCGTCGCCACCTATGCCGACGGTATCGGCCCGTGGAAGCCCTATTTGCTGAAGACGGTGGCGGATGGCGTTGACCGCAACGGCGACGGCGCCGTGAACGGCAAGGACCGCCGCGTGGATGGCTCCACCGGCGTGGTCGAATCGGCCCACGCCAATGGCCTGTTCGTGCACACCTGGACCTTCCGCAACGATGCGTCGATGCTGGGCTTTAGCGACCCGCAAAAGGAAATTGAAGCCTATCTGAAGCTGGGCGTTGACGGCATCTTCACCGACTTCACCGACACCGGTGTGGCCGCTGTTGCCGCCTTGACGCCTGTGCCGGAGCCAGAAAGCTATGCCTTGCTGCTGGCGGGCTTGGGCGCTTTGGGTCTGGTCGTGCGCCGCCGTCGCGCGGCCTAAATCAGGCGCAGTGCGGAATTAGGGCTGGCCCCAGATCAAGGTCTCGGTCCAGCCCAGGGCGGCAAACTCGGCCGCCCGCTCATCGGCCTCGCCGGCGCAGAAGAATTCATCCAGCTGCGGCGGTGCGATCGAGCTGCCAGCCAGCATCGCGTGAACTTGCCCGCGGTGGTGGATCTGGTGTTGGAACAAGTGCGCCAGCAGGCGTGTGCGGCTCTCCAGCTGCGGCCGGCCAGGGCGGGCTATCGTGACGATGCGCTCAAGTTGATCGTCATGCTGTGCCCCGCACAAGGCGATCAGACGCAGGTCGACCTTGCTTTGCGCTTGTTGCAGCTCCGCACAGCGTTCAAAGGGCTCGTCTACGGCAAAAAAGCTATAGCAATCCGCATGCGGTGGCAGGCCTTGCTGCTCGCGCTCCAGCGCGTCGACATAGAACCAGTCGACGCACAGATTGTGGTTCAGCGTCGCCTTGATGCTGGGGAAGAAGCTGCAACGCTGGGCTTCGAACTCCGCCTGGCTGAGCTGCGCGCAAGCCCGTAGCAGGCGATCATTGGCCCAAGCATTGTTGTAAGCCATGCTCAGCAAGTGATGGGCCAGGGGGTCAGGTCTTGCGCTTTTCATGGTGATGGTCTGATGCTTGTCGCTTGGATGAAACGCAGTCCCATCCTAGTTGAAGCTAGGGGTTTCGCTGCCGGCCTGCGGCATGGAAGATCCAGAGTTGCCGCCATGGGGGCGGTTTCAGGAGAACTGCACCATGGCCAGCAAAACAGCAGCAGCGTCAGCATCCGCACCGGCGCTTAAAGTTTCAACGGTGAAGCCCAAGGCTTTGTCACTGCATATCGGCTTGAACGCCGTCAGCCCCGCAGCCTACGGCGGCTGGGACGGCCCGCTCGCCGCTTGCGAGTTCGATGCCAATGACATGGCCGCGCTGGCCAAGTCCAAAGGCATCAAGTCGACCGTGCTGCTGACCAAAAAGGGCACGCGGGCGGCGGTGTTGTCGGCCCTGCGTGCGGCCGCCAAGGCCTTGAAATCGGGGGACTTTTTTCTGCTGACCTACTCGGGTCACGGTGGCCAGGTCGGCGACATCAATGGCGACGAGCCTGATAACCAAGACGAAACCTGGTGCCTTTTTGATGGTCAGTTGATCGACGACGAGCTTTACCTGGAGCTCAGCCGCTTTGCCGCCGGCGTGCGCGTGCTGGTCTTGTCGGACAGCTGTCACAGCGGCTCGGTGGTGCGGGACTTCCCGCCGCCGCCGCCCCCGCCCGGTCAGCGGGTCAAGCTGATGCCGGCCGAAGTGGCGCGCCGGGTCTATGCCGAGCACAAGGATTTCTATGACCAGCTGCAGATCAATGTGCTGAGAGAAACCGCCAAGGCCACGATCGACCCCGATGCCGCCCTGGCTCTGGTCGGTGCGGCCTCGCATGCGGCGGCGCTGGTGGGTGTGTTCAAGCCGGCAGTGCTTTTGATCTCGGGATGCCAAGACAACCAGACTTCGATGGACGGGGCCCATAACGGCGCCTTCACCGGCCAGCTGCTGAAGATCTGGAACGGCGGCGCCTTCACTGGCAATTACGCCAGCTTCCATGCGCGCATACGCGCAGGCTTGCCGCCCACCCAGTCGCCCAATCTGTTTGTCTTGGGCAGCAGCGCAGCAACGGCGGCTTTTGTGGCGCAAAAGCCATTCACGGTTTGAGTCTGGAACAACAGTAGCAGGAGATCATCATGGCCGAGCGCAGCATCCAGATCAGGCTCAATGGCCGGGCGGCCGAGCAACTGCGCTTGCCGGCCATGCTCACGCCGGCAGCCCGCTCGGCCGATCGGCGTGATGACGTCTTCTTGCCGGATGGTTATCTGGAGCCGCTGAGCGCGTTTGATATGAGCCCGGCCGCGCGCAGCGTGGCTGGTGCTGCCGTGGCGCAGACCCATGTTGCGGCGGCCAACGAGGTGCTGGTGCTGGAGCTGGCCGATGGCAGCACGCTGATCACCAGCGCCGGGCGCCTGCGCGAGACGCTCTTGCTGACGCATCCGGAGTTGATTGCCGAGGACGGCGCCATCTTGCTGGAGGCCTTGCGTGCCCAGGGCGCTGCACCCGGCCGTGGCCTGGGTGAGGCGGTCGGCGGGCTGATCAGCAAGGTCTATTCCTTTGCAGTCGGGGCGGCGCCCGACGCCATCATTGATGCGGCACTGGGGGTTTTGAAGAACAAGGCCGAGCTGGGGGTGACTTGGGCCGGCACCAAGGCCTTGATGTGGGCGATCGAAAAGCAGCTGTCGCAAGCGCCGGGCTTGTACCGCTGGGTCTCGGCCACCGGCAAGCCCCAAGACCTGGAGATTTGCGACTTCGCCGCCAATCCGCCGGTCGGGCCGATGCTGGTGTTTGTGCATGGCACCGGCTCCAGCACCCTGGGCAGTTTTGGCGAGTTGCGCAGCGGCGACCGCGATTTATGGGGTGCGCTGCAGGCCAAGTTCAGCGGCGGCATCTATGGCTTTGAGCACAGAACTCTGTCGCAAAGTCCGATCGAAAACGCGATCGAGCTGGCCCGTGCGTTGCCCATAGGCGCACAAATCTGCCTGGTTTCCCATTCGCGCGGCGGCCTGGTGGCCGATCTGCTGTGCCTGGGGGACTTCGACGCCTTGATCGACGGCTATGCCTTTGCCTTTGAAGGCACGGGCGACGCGGATGCCGAAGAAGCCGGGCGCGTGATTAAGGAGCTTAAAGACGCCCATGCCGAGCAGCGCCTGCAACTGCGCACGCTGGCCGGTCTGCTGCGCGAGCGCAAGATCAGCGTGCAGCGCTATGTGCGCGCCGCCTCGCCGGCCAGCGGCACCAAGCTGGCCAGCGGCAACTTCGATGTGTTTTTGTCCGGTCTGCTGACGCTGATCGGCACCGTCCCCTTTTTCTTCGGCAGCCCGCTTTATTCGGCGTTCAAGCGGGTGGTGATCGAGATTGCCAAAAACCGCACCAACGCGCATCTGGTGCCGGGCATCGAGGCGATGCTGCCGGACTCGCCTATGGCCAGGCTCTTGCACGACGCCCCGGTGCGGCCGGGCACGGCCATGTCCATCATTGCCGGCGACATCCAGGGCGGCAATATGCTGCTGCGCCTGGGCGTCATGTTGACCGACTTCTTGCTCTTCGATAACGACGACAACGATCTGGTCGTCAACACCACCTCCATGCTGGCCGGCATCGCGCCCAAGTCCGCCGCGCGGGTCTTGTTTGACCGGGGTGCCGATGTTTCGCACTTTCGCTACTTCGTCAATATCGACACCCGAAGTGCGCTGCGCGACTGGCTGTTGGTGGCCGAGCCCGAGGGTTTGAGCAGCTTCCGTGCCTTGCCCGACCCGGCCGACTATGAAGCGGCGCTGGCGGCCGCCGGCGCCAGCCGCAGCGCAGCGGCCCCTGACCGGCCGATTGTGGTCGTGCTGCCCGGCGTGATGGGCTCGCATTTGCAGGTCGAAGGCAAGGACCGGGTCTGGTTCGACCCGGGCGATATTGCCACCGGCGGCCTGGCCAAGATCGAATGGTCGCGCAGCGGCGTCGAAGCCGAAGAGCTGTTCGCGATGTTCTATGGCCGCGTCTGCAAACATCTGGCCGACAGTCACCGGGTCGAACCCTTCCCCTATGACTGGCGCCAACCGCTGGATGTGTTGGCCGAGCGCCTGGGCGAGTTTCTGGACCGCCTGATGCGTCAAACCCAGCAGCCTATCCGCTTGCTGGCGCACAGCATGGGCGGCCTGGTGGTGCGCGCTTGCATCTACAAGCGCCGCGCCGTGATGGACCAGTTGATGGCCCGCGACGGTGCCCGCCTGATCATGCTGGGCACACCGCATCAGGGCGCGCATTCGATGGTGGAGAACCTGATCGGCAAGGGCGACACCTTGCGCACCCTGGTGCGCCTGGACGTGACGCACGATATGCAGGAGGTGCTGGACATCATTGCCGGTTTCCGAGGTGCCTTGCAGTTGCTGCCCAAGCCCGGTTTTGTCGACACCTTCCAGGGTCAGCCGGATGGCGGCGCAACTTATGCCTACCAAGAAGCCGACACCTGGCTGAGCCTGAAGAGCAAGGTGCGTGACTTTTGGTTTGGGGACCAACATGCGGGCACGCCCAAGCAAGAGGTGTTGACTTCGGCCAACTGGTTGTGGGCGCAGGACGGGCCCAATGCGCCGGCCCTGCCGGCTGCCTACGAGGCCAAGAGCATCTATATCTTTGGCCAGGCACCCAACACGCCCTGTGGTTTGCGTGAAGAAGGCACAGGCTCGAACGCGCGCTTGAAGATGGTCGGCACCACACGCGGCGACGGCACGGTGACCTGGGACTCCGGGCGTATCGGCGGCATTGGGCGCTTCTATCATTTGCCGGCCGCACATGGCGACCTGCTCTCGACCAGCGCCTACTTCACGGCCATGACGGAGTTGCTGAACTCGGGCTCGACCTCGGCTCTGAGCAGTCAAGCCCCGAGCACCCGGGCGATCGAGCATGCGCAGCCGGTCAGTTATGACGCCGGACCGCCCAGCGCCGAGGACCCGGACGCCTTGCTGCGCGGCCTGATGGGGGGCTCGTCCCGCAACCGCGTGCCGCCCCGCACGCAAAGGCGGCTGGAGGTGGCGGTCAAGGCGATGGATCTGCGTTTTGTATCCGACCCCATCTTGGTCGGGCATTACGAGCGCGACCCGATTTCCGGCGCCGAGGCCTTGATCGACCGTGAGTTGTTGAACAAGGAGTTGAGCGAACGCCACAGCCTGGGGCTGTATGCCGGCGCGCGCGGCACGGCCGCTGTGGTGCTGCGGGTGCGCGGCGATTTCGAGCGCCAACTGGGTGTCTTGAGCGGCGCTGTTGTCACCGGCCTCGGCTCATATGACCGCGCCCTGAGCCCGGCCGACCTGACCGAAGCGGTGCGAACCGGCGCTTTGCGCTATCTGTTGCAGATCATTGATGTGCTGGGCAAGGCGGATCGCGAGGTGCCCTTGGCCAGCTTGTTGCTGGGCTATAACTCCTCGGCCAATCTGACCGTGGCGGCTTCGGTGGAGGCCTTGGTGCGCGGCGTGATGGAGGCCAACACCCGCTTCTACGCCACCACCCGGCTGAACATCCGCATCGGCCGGCTCGACATCATCGAGCTCTATCTCGACACCGCCATCGGCGCCACCTACGCGCTGCGAAGCTTGAGCGCGCAGCTGGCTGCCCAGGCCGAGAAGCAAGGCACGGCCCTGCTGTGTCAGGGTGAGTTGCAGCAAGGCGAGGGCTTTCGGCAACGCCTGTACGACGATGGCAATTCCAGCTATTGGCCGCGCTTGATCATCACCGACGCCGAGCGCAGCGAAGCCCAGAACGCGGCGGCGCACAGTGGTGGTGCCGCCCCGCTGGCCGACAAGCTGCGCTTTGTTTTCGTTGGCCAAAGAGCGCGCGCCGAGTCGGTGGCCTTGCAGCGTCAGCCCGGCTTGATCGAGCAGATGGTGGCGCAGCAGATCGCCAACCCCATCTGGAACGAAGATTTCGGTCGCATGTTGTTCCAGCTGATGGTGCCGCATGACTTCAAGGACGCTGCGCGCCAGCTCGACCGGGTGGTGCTGGTCGTGGATGGCTACACCGCCAATCTGCCCTGGGAGCTGATGCTGGCCGATGACCCGGACCGGCCGTCGGAAGAGAAGCAGCCGCTGGCCTTGCGCACGGCGGTCGTGCGTCAGCTGGCCGCGCAGGTCTTCCGCGCCAGCGTGCATCAGGGCGTGGTGCGCCGCGCGCTGGTGATTGCCAACCCCTCGGTGGCCGGCTTCGCCAAGGGCTTCCCGCTGCTCAATGGGCAGCCAACTCAGGCGCCGCCCGATTTGCCCGGGGCACAGGCCGAGGGCGAAGCCTGCCTGAGCTTGCTGGGCAGCATGGGCTACGAGGTCGAGGGCGTCATTGGTGACTACAACAAGGCCAGCGACGTGCTGGCCAAGCTCTATGCCAAGCCTTGGCGCATCCTGCATGTGTCCGCCCATGGCGTCTTCGATCTGCCCCATGTCGATGGGCGCAGCCGCAGCGGTGTGCTGCTGTCTGACGGTTTGCTGATCACCGCGGCCGAGATCATGGCGATGGAGACCGTGCCCGAGCTGGTGTTTCTGAATTGCTGCCATTTGGGCCAGGTGAACAATGAGAGCCAAGGCCCCGGCAGCAACAAGCTGGCGGCCAGTGTGGCGCGTGAAATGATCGCCATCGGTGTGCGCTGCGTGGTCGTGGCCGGCTGGGCCGTCAATGACGAATCGGCGCGCCTGTTCGGCCAGGTCTTTTACGAGCAACTCTTGCTGCGCCGCCAGCCCTTTGGCGATGCGGTATTCGCCGCCCGCAGGGAGACCTGGCGTGCCCACCCCCTGGACATCACCTGGGGCGCTTTCCAGGCCTACGGCGACCCGGTCTGGCTGGCCGAACCTGCGGCCGAGAAGCTGGGCGGCGCCGGCACGGCAGGGCGTTATGTCTCGCCGGATGAAATGCTTGATGAGTTGGCCAGCCTGCGCTCCGACCTGGCGCGCCGGGGCGACAGCCTGGGCTCGCGCGAGTTGCAGGCCGAGGTCGAACATGTCGCTGAGTCGCTGGCGCGGCGCTGCCCGCCCGGCTGGCAGCAGAATCCGCAGCTGCAATATGCCTTGGGCAAAACCTGGTTTGATCTTGGGCAATGGGAGCGTGCGCGCGCGGCCTTTCTGAGCGCGGCGCAGGCGGTGGACCGCAGTGGCGGCGTGCCGATTTCTGACCTGGAAAAATTGGTCGATGTGGAGTCGAGGCTTGGTGAAGCGCGTGCGGTCGAGTCATTGCCAAAGGCCTTGAGCGGCGACGCGGTGGCCTTGCAGCAATTGCGAGCCGGCGAAGCCTTGATCGATCTGGCGCTGCGCCGCCTCGACGGGCTCGACGCCTTGGTGGCGGATGGCGATGACGACGACTCAAACGACGCCGCCGCCGGTTCATCGATGCATAGCGAGCGCACCGCCCTGCGTGGCGCGGCCTGGCAGCGCAAGGCCAATTTGCAGGCCCGCCGTTTGCTCAGTGGCAAGCTGGATACGGCCGCTGCCGACGCCGCCGCCAAGGCCATGGCGAACTGCTTGCAGCAAGGCGTCGAGGCCTACCGGGCCGGTGAAGGCCAGCCCGGCTCAGACCATTTCAGCCCCTGCCATGCGCTCTACCGCTTGGCACTGGATGCCTTGACCGACTGGCACAGCCCGGCGGAGAAGGACGCGGCGATCGAGCTGGCGCAGCAATGCCGCCGCACGGCCGCTCGCAACTTTGCCATCCAACCCAGCCCCTGGGACCTGCTGATCCAGCCCGAAGCCTTGCTGGTCGAACGCATGATAGACGGCAAGCTGGGCCAAGCCGCGGAGGAGGGGCGGCGCTGGTTTGATCAGTTAGCCGCCAGCTATGCCCAGGCGCTGGGCTGCGTGACGGTGCGGCCGCTGCAGTTGGAGGCGATGGTGGACCGGCTTGAGCGCCTGTCCCGTTTCGTCGATGCGCTGGCCATGGCCCAACATGATGACGCCGCCTTGAGCCGCAGCGCGAGCCAGCTGATCGCCCTGGCGCAAAGCATTCTGCCCAGCCATGCGGCGCGCACGGATAGGCCGACCAAACCAAAGCCGCCCGGCCCGTCCGCGAAGAAAGCGCGCAAGCCCGGATGACTCGGAAAGCTCGCTACACTTTGCCGCACTAAGAACTTGTCCGTAAATAGCCGGGTCAGAGGATCTGCAACGCAGCTATGGGTTCAAATCGACCGTCAGCCGACCCTGGTTATTTACGGACAAGTTCTTAGAAAATCTGTCGCAGCGGCCTTGATTGACGCGACTTGTCTGCAGCTCACAGCGCCCGCCTGTGGTGAGATGCATCTGACTCATTGAATGAGACTCGCATGGATCTCGCCTATCTGCTGGATTGGGCCGCGCTGTTGCTGCGTTGGTTGCACCTGATTGTCGGCATCGCCTGGATCGGCGCTTCTTTCTACTTTGTCTGGCTGGACAACCACCTCGTCCAGCCGCAAGCACCGGAGCTGCGCGCCAAAGGCGTTGACGGGGAACTCTGGGCCGTCCACGGCGGGGGCTTTTACAACCCGCAGAAATACATGGTGGCGCCGCCCAATCTGCCTCAGCACCTGCACTGGTTCTACTGGGAGAGCTACTGGACCTGGATCAGCGGCTTTGCGCTGTTTGTGACGCTGTACCTGTTCAACGCCAACACCTATCTGATCGACCCGCGCGTGCAAGTCTGGAGCGCGCCGGCGGCTGTCGTGGCGGCGCTGGGTTTCTTGCTCGCGGGGTGGCTGGTCTATGACCAAATTTGCCGCCGGCTCGGGCATAAGCCCGATGGCAGCATAGGCCATGATGGTCGGGTCTTGGGCCTGATAGCCGTTTTCATAGCCCTGGCAACTTGGGCTGCCTGCCAGCTGTTTACCGGCCGTGCCGCCTTCCTGATCATCGGCGCCATGATGGCGACGATGATGAGCGCCAACGTGTTGGTCTGGATCATCCCCGGCCAGAAGCGGGTGATTGCCGAGATGCGCGCCGGCCGCCCGGTCGACCCGGTCTACGGCCAGCGCGGCAAGCAGCGCAGCGTACACAACACCTACTTCACGCTGCCGGTCTTGATTGCGATGCTCAGCAACCATTACGGCATGCTCTACAGCCACGCTCAGAACTGGCTGGTGTTGACCCTGTTGATGGCGGTGGGCGTGCTGGTGCGGACCTATTTCGTCAAGCGCCACAAGGGTGTCAATGCCTGGGGTTTGCTGGCTGGCGCGCTGGCGCTGCTGGCCGGGCTGGTCATGTGGATGGCGCCCACGCGGGCGCCGCCCACGGTTGCGCAGGCCGCGCCGAGCTTTGCCGAGGTGCAGGCCGTCATCACGCAGCGCTGCGTCCTGTGCCACAACGCCGACTTGGCGCAGAAGGGGGTGCAACTGCACACGCCCGCTTTGATCGCTCAGAACGCCCAGTTGCTCTATCAACAGGCGGTGGTGCAAAAGCTGATGCCGCTGAACAACGCAACCGCCATCACCGAGGCCGAGCGGGCCTTGCTGGGGCGCTGGTTCGAGGCGGGCGCCAAGGCGCAGTGAAGGGCTCGGCTGCAGCTGCCGCCAAGGGCTGACGTGGCCGCCTCGCCGGCTGAATGGTCCAGTGGCCAGGCGAGCAAAGAAACGCAGGAAAATGCCCCAAACCCCCCCGAATTCAGGGATGGTTTGCGCTCATGTCGCGCAAATATACTGCGCCCGACCCAGCACTTGGCGGACCTGTTGAGTGGCAAATATCGGGTCTCCACACATACATTCAGACAGAGGGAAGAACAATGCAGAGCTTGAAGATGAAGACATTGAAGACGGCCGCGCTGTTGGGCGCTATGAGCTTGGTGGGTGCGGCGCAAGCAACATCCCCGTTCGAAGGGCGCGCTAAGAATGGAGCGAAGGACCTCACATGCACCGCGAAGGGCCCAAACAAGTGCGCGATGTTCTACAACGCCACGCTTGACCTGACGATCCTGAACGACTGGAACATTGGCAGAGGGAACTGGAGCGCCACGGCTGCCGCAGGCTCGGCCCAGGCCCTGGCTGAAACTGCGGGTGCTTCGCAGACCAACTTCAAGGGTTGGTTCTTGCCGACCGGCGATTTCGACCTAGCAGCCGGCAGCGGTAACCAATTCAAGGCCATTTGGGACGCTGCAGGTGGGAGTTTTACCTCGTTGGCGGCGCAATTTGATCGCGTGCAATATTGGGACTACTGGTCCAGTACGGAGTTCGCGCCGTATCCATACCACGCGTTGGGCTTCTTTACCGGCGACGGCTCCCAGTCCCGCGCCGACAAGAACTATGAGTTGAACGCGCTGGCTGTACGCTCCGGCGATGTGGCCGCCGCGGTGCCGGAGCCCGAGACTTATGCCATGCTCCTCGCCGGCCTTGGCCTGATGGGCTTGGTTGCTCGCCGCCGCAGCAAGCAGCAGTGATCGACTGCCATTGACCGCACGACAGAACCGGCTCAAGTGGCCGGTTTTTTTGTACGCGGCTGCCTAGTTCAAGGGCTGCGAAGCGTCCATCATCGCTGCGAGATACCGAGGCCCACTGATTGGCCGAGCGCCGGCGATCGCTCCGAGCAGTGAGCGGCATCGCAGCCGCAGAGCGGGCCTTGCTGGGGTACTGCTGCGAGGCCGGCGCCTAGGCGCAGTGAAGGGCTCGGCTTCAGCCGCTATCGGCTGCTGTCTCTTCGGGCAGGCCCAAGTACTGCCTTGCCGCACGCACCCACTGCCGGGCCCAAGCGATGCCTGCCACGGGCGCGGCCCAGTCCTTGTGCATGGCACGCACCCGCGCATAGCCGCGCGCCACTGTCTCCGGCGCGTGAGCGGCCAGCAACTCGAAGTTGCCGAAGCCGGCTTCGATCAGCACCATCGCGGCCGCACCGTTCACACCCCGCAAGCACATCAGTGCGGCCTGCTGGGCCCATCGCTGCAGCTGTTGGCGTTCGGTGCCGAGTAAGGCCTGCAGCGTGACTTGGGCGCGTGCTCGCGTGCCGACCTGCAAGAACTCGCCGACCGAGAACAGGCCCGCGCCTTCCAAGCGCTTGAGCTGATCATCAGTGAGACCGGGCAGGCCACCCAGCGCCAGTTCGGGCTGAAACAACTCCGTGGACCACACGCCGGCCAGATTGCTCTTGGGCACCGGCACCACATCCAAGCTCAGCTTGGACAGCGCGGCCGGCTCAATCTTGTCTCCGGGCTGCACAAAGCGGTACTCGATATTGCCCAGCGCCGAGACCTGTACAAACACGCTGGCCTCCAGCTTGAACTCGCGCACCGCGAAGTTGGACATCGGGTTGTGCATGGTCGCCATGCGGCCTTGCAGCTCGTCCAATGACTGCTGCACAGCGTTGGCGAAGTCGTCCGGCGCCGAGGGCCGATCGCGCAACAGGCCGAGTTGCTGTTCGGCCTCTTGCTTTTCGCTTTGCACGCTGCTCAGTTCTTGCTTCAGCGCGTCGATGACGGCTTGCAGATTGGCGCGTTCATCCGCGCCCATGGGCTGCTCGGCCGCGCTGCCGAGCGGCGTGAAGATGCCGCTGACGCCATCAATGCGGACCAAGCGTTCGCTGCCGACACGTTTGATATTGTTCGGCTCAGAGAGGGGCGGCAAGGGCATGGTTGTGGCTCAGCTGCTTGGTGTATCAAGTGGCCGCAAACCCTCGGCGGCCTGCGGCGCCAAGCGCAAAGCCACTTTCAAGCCGCTGGACGCGCTGTGGCCGAACAAGCTGACCATGGCGGGATTGAGCAAGCGGCAATCAAGCCGTACGGTATCGACATTGGCGCTTGGCTGAGAATTGCCCTTGCTTACCGTGGCCGCCATCTCGAAGCTTAAATCGACCTGTGTCAACGAATACCAGAGCGGCGGCAAGCTCAGGCCGCCTTGCGGTGTTTGCACAAACTGTGTGACGCGACTCAACGCGTCGCGGTCCAGCTCGGCCTGCGCGCGCAGCACGCCGGCCACCGCTTCGCACAGCAGACTGGCCAGCGGGGCTTGTTGCGCGGGCAGGCTGGCGCGGCGTACAGGTAGGCGGCGCATGAGGATGCTTAGAAACTCAGGCTGCTGCTGTTCGAGACCAGGCCCAGTCGGGCGCTCAGGATCACATCCTTGGGTGCGGTGTCGGGCGCGGCGCCGCCTGCAGCGGCCAGAAAGTCGCGCCGCAGCGTCAGCCCCAAACGCCCTTGTGCATCGGTGAGCACCGCCGTGTCATCGGTATAGCTCCAGGGCGCACCGTCGGTGTCGATGGCGATCGCCTTGCCGGCGATCGCGCTGCCGTCGGCGCGGCGCAGCTCGATCAGTACCGCCATGGTGCGGGCCTGCAAGACGGCGCCGTCCATCACGTCCTTGATTTCGCCCGCCACCACATTCAGGCTGGGGCCGCGCACCACTTGGCGCGGCGGCGGCACACCGATATCACGCTTGGGTTGCAGCAGCGCGCTGGCGCGCACATGGCCAAAGGAGCGCTCTTGCGTCGTCGTCACGCCGGCGTTGACCGTGCTGGTGTTGGTCTGGGTGTCGACCTTGTTGGCGCCGAAAATGAAGCCAAATGCGCCGCTGCCGGGTTGTTTGGTTTGGGTCTGCGTGGTCGCCGTCGCACTCGCGCTGCCGCTGAAGCCGCTGGCGTAGAACTCGCCCTGCAGGCGCACCGCCGTCCATTCATAGAACACCGGGTCTATGAAGTTGACCAAGGGCAGCTTGCGCGTGAAGGTGCGGGCCTCGTGCAGATGACCGTCATCGTCATAGATGCTTTCCTGCGCCGCAATCACTTCGACCTGCGTGGTGGCCAAGGCCGAGGCCATCTCCGCACCGGTGGTGTTCAGGCGCATCTGCGTGTCGGCCACCGCTTGGCCGGTGCTGGCCACCAGTCGCCCGAAGCTCATGCCGGCGCTTTGCAGATTGCTGGCCAGGCCTTTCGGCGAAGCGGTGTCGATCAGCAGTTGACTGCCGACCTTGGCTCCGTTGCCAGCCTGGAAGGGAGACGAGAGGGTGTTGCCCATGATTTTCTCCTGCTCAGTTTGATGCTTAGATCACCAAGTCAAAACGCTTGGTGATCTCCCCCAGACGCAGCGTGATGCTGCGCCGGGCCGGCTGCGCAAAGCCAGGCGTGATGGGGCGACGCAGGCTGACGCTGCATTGCCCATCGGCATTGGTGGTCGAGCCGGTGAAGGGGTCGTCGCTCGAGAAGCTGGGCAACAGCCCCCCGGCATCCAGGCTCAACTCTTTGTCGGGATTGACCGCGCCGCTGGCCTTGCGCACGCTGATCATCAGCTCGACGCTGCGCTCGGTCAGCACGCCTGCGGTCTTGGTCTCGGTCACCGCGCCTTGGCTGATGAACAGTTGCGGGCCTATCGTGACTTGTGCCGGCACCGGGAACTTGCCGGTGCGCCGAGGTGCGAGCACGGCATCCAGTTGCACGGTGCCGTTCGACCATTGCGCCTCCCGCTCGGCATTCAGCTGCATGGATAGAACGCTGCTGTTGGTGGACATAGCGCCCACGCCGACCAAACCGGTCAAGGCGCCACGCGTGTTGCCACTGTGGTTCTGCGTTAGGCTGAAGGAGGCGCCGGTCTCTTCGTCCATCGCGCCCACACTCATGTCCATGGACAGCGAGACATGCTGCCATTCATGCACGGTCGGGGCGACGAAGTTCAGCACCGACAGCTCGTTCGTGATGAGTTGCGTGGTGGCCACATCGGGCAGGCCGTCGTCGTCGAGTTGCTCGATCACTTCGGTGACGACGGTGATCTTGGTGTCGGCCAATTGTTTGACGGTCTCGATCACGCCTTCGTCCAAGGCCGCTTGCGAGCGCGCCACGCCCAGGCCGATCGAGGCCAGGATATTGCCGAAGCTGGGCGTCATATCGGCCAGTTGGCTGGCGACCAAGGCGCCGACGCCGGAACTCGGGGATGCGCCGCTCCCGGCGTCTCGACTCGCCAAGGCCTTGGGCTCTCTGGTGCTTAAGGCGGTGCCGGATGCAGATCGGTGAGTCGACTTCGGGTGGGCTGGTTTGGCCATGAGGTTTCCCCTGTTGAGCGCAGCGCAGTCGAACCGCGCGAAGGGGCTGCCACCTTCGCTTGACGTGCTGGCTAAGCTTGCTGAGCGGGTGCTGCGGGCGTATTGCGTTTGATCAATGCGGGTTCCTTTTTCTTCTATTTCCGGTAGCCAGCCTTGAGCTTTTTGAGCGGGCGCAAACAAGACAGTGAAATGTTGCAGCGCAGGCCGGAAAACTGCGTCTTAGGGGATGGCGAAAAATGGATTGAAGCGTAGTGTTGACCGTGCTGAGCTCAGCAACTTGCCCCAACATCTTGGAGAAATCATGAAGCAGACATTGCGCTCTTTTGGACTTCCGGTGCGTGCCGCCTTGTTGGCTGGCCTGGGTTTTGCGCTGGCGGCGCCGGCCTCGGCGCAGGTGGCGTGGTCATCCTTGTCCTTGGTGTTCACCGAGCCCACCGGTGTGGTCGGCCCGAATGACAGCATTGATGTAAAGCTTCGTTTCAGTAACAACGACGCCAGCGAGAGCTTCACCCTCGACAGTAATTTGCCGCTGGCGGGGCTGAATGCCGCCGAAATTCCGACCATGGGCACTTGGAACGACGGGCAAGGGGGGAATTTCCAAAGCGCCTTCACCAGTTATACCGGCTTTGACTTGAACATAGGTTTCGGTTGTAGCGGCAGCTTCTCCCTCAATTGCACGGATGGGCCACCCTATAACTTTTCCTTTGCCGCCAACCCCTTCTCCGACCCCTATGTCTTGGCGCCCGGCGCGCATCATGACTTTTTGTTTGGGACCTTCTCGCCCAGTGCAGGGGCTGTGCCCGCCGGCGATTACTACTTTTACCGATCGGTGGTCTGGTTGAATATCTATGGCTTGGATGCCGACGGGCATAGTCTCTATTCGGTGGCCTTCCCCGCTTCAACTTGCCCGGGGAATTCCTTGGCCGAATGTCAGGGTCTCAGTTACTTCACCCGTACCGTGGTGGGGGTGCCGGAGCCCGAGTCCTATGCGCTGATGTTTGCCGGGTTGGGGCTGCTGGCCTTGCGCTTGCGTCGGCGCGCATGATCGGGCGCACGGCAAGGAGATTAGTCCCGAGATAATGAGCCGGATGAACGCTGCCCAAGACCGCTTGAATCATCCAGGTGAATTGTTGCGACACCTCTTTGATGTCGCTGTGGCGCGCGCCATGCCGGCCCAGATCTTGGCCGCTCATCTGCCGGCGCCGCCATCTGGTCGCACGCTGGTGCTGGGCGCCGGCAAAGCAGGCGGCGCGATGGCGCAGGCGCTGGAAGCAGCCTGGCCAATTGACGCGCCGCTGAACGGCCTCGTTATCACGCCCTATGGGCATTGCCCGCCGGACTACAGGCCGCGCCGAATCGAGTTGGTCGAGGCCGCTCACCCGGTGCCCGATGCTGCTGGTGCCGCAGCGGCCGCGCGCATCTTGGCCATGGCACAAGGTCTGACCCCCGACGATCTGGTCATTTGCTTGATCTCGGGCGGCGGCTCGGCCTTGTTGAGTCTGCCTGCCCCCGGCCTGAGCTTGGCCGACAAGCAGGCCATCAACCGCGCGCTGCTCAAAAGCGGCGCCAGCATCAGCGAGATGAACTGCGTGCGCAAGCATTTGTCGGCCATCAAGGGCGGGCGCTTGGGCGCGGCCTGTGCGCCGGCGCAAATGCTGACCCTGTTGATCAGCGATGTGCCCGGCGACGACCCGGCCGTTATTGCCTCTGGCCCGACGCTGGCGGATGCGACGACCTGTGCGCAGGCACTGGCGATTTGCCAGCGCTATGGCATAGCCTTGCCGAAGGCGGCGCAGCAAGGCTTGAGCAGCGGCGCCTTCGAGACGCCCAAGCCGGGCGCGACTTGCTTCGCGGGCCAGCAGATGCGTCTGATCGCCACGCCGCAGCAGAGTTTGCAGGCCGCAGCCGAGGCTGCCCGGGCGCTGGGTCTTGCGGCCTACATCCTCAGCGACGCCATAGAAGGCGAGTCGCGCGAGGTGGGCCGCGTGCATGCGGCGATCGCACGCGCCGTGGCGCGGCATGGCGAGCCTTTTGCCAAGCCTTGCGTGCTGCTGTCCGGCGGCGAAACGACAGTGACTTTGCGAGGCGGCATGAGCGCTCCCGGCCAGGGCGGCCGCGCCAGCGAGTTCTTGCTTGGGGCGGCGATCGCCTTGGACGCCGAGCCCGGTGTTTACGCGCTAGTGGCCGATACCGACGGCATTGACGGCGTCGGTCCCAACGCGGGCGCCCTGCTCACGCCGAGCAGCCTGGCCCGCGCAAGCGCGCTCGGTCTGCAGCCTCAGGCCGAGCTGGATGTCCACAACGCCGCCGGCTTCTTCGACGCGCTGGGGGACTTGGTCAACACCGGCCCGACCTTCACCAATGTGAATGATTTCAGGGCGCTGCTGATCCTGTGATTTGCGCTGGCGCAAGCCGCGGCCCCCGCAGATGGGTTTGTCAGGTGCCGTTTTGACTTTTCGCAAAGACAGAAATAGGGGCTTGCGACACATTGCGATCCATTCAGCGACTTTTCCGTCAGGCCCACCGTGGATACTGCCATCATTTCCCAGTCCGCTCGCCGCTTGCCGCGCAGTACCGGCAGCAGTGCCGCTTTGCTTGACAAGTTGCTCGGCCCACCTCGGCTCAGCGATGCCGAGTTGCATGCCTTGGCGCCTTTGTCCCAAACCCGCCAGCTGCAGACCGGTGCTGCGGTGTTCTCGCGTGGGCAAGCAGCCAGGTGCTTGGTCGCGGTGCTGGACGGGGCGGTCGGTCTTGGCTCGGCCGTTGAAGACCAGCCGTTTCAGCTGGAGCGATGTGTCCATGGGCCGGCTTGGCTGGACTTGAGCAGCGCTTGGCTGGGCTCGGGTCATGTGCAAGATGCGCGCGCCTTGCAGCCCTCGACCTTGCTTGAGCTTCCCTTGGACGGCATGCGCGTGCTGCTGGACCGCTTTCCGGACATGCGCGAGCGCCTGATGCTGGGCCTGGCCCAGACCGTGCAGAGCCTCACCGGCGCCACCCATGACTTGATGTCCAAGGATGCGCAAAAGCGCTTGGTCACCTGGCTGCTGCAGCGCAGCCCGGTGCAGGGCGCCGATGTGGCGCTGAAGGAGCGCAAGCGCGAGTTGGCGGCGCAGTTGGCCATCACACCCGAGACCTTGTCGCGCCTGCTGCGCCAGCTGATGACGGCCGGCCTGATCGAGGTGAAGGGCTATTCGATCAAGCTCTTGAACCTGGCCGCCTTGCAAAACCTCGCTCATGGCTGAGGGCCGCGCCTTTTGGCGGTAAATTTCAGCGCTTTTCAGCTCTTCAATCTCAGCAAAAAAGCTCGGCCGCCGCTTAGACTGCGGGTAACGGGGCCCCGCTGTGGTGGCTCCGATGCTGCTCAGGTTGCTCAAGCCTTGGGCCATCAGCTTGAGGAGACCAATGTGAGCGCTGCAGCCGAAAAGTTTTTCAAGAACAACAACGCCTTGCCCACCATGCCCGAGGTGGCCAGTCGTTTGATTCGCAGTTTTGACGATGAGAACATCAGCCTCGGCGCCATTGCCGATCTGATCGGCAAGGACTCCACCTTGTCGGCCAAGGTTTTGCGCTTGGCCAATTCGGCCCGCTACAGCCCCTCGCACCAAATCTCCAGCCTGAACGACGCCGCCGGCGCGCTCGGCCTGGATACCTTGCGCAATCTGTCTTTGGCGGCCTGTATTTCGGGCGCCTTCCCGGTCATCAAGGGCTTGGACCGCGCCTTGTTCTGGCGCCACAGCATCACCACGGCCGCCTATGCCCGCATCCTTAGCCAAATCCTGCGCGTCGACGCCGACACCAGCTATCTGGCCGGCCTGATGCTGCGCACGGGCCAGCTGATGATGGCAATGGAAGAGCCTGAGATGGTCGCCGACGTTGAGGCCCATGCGGCCGAGCCGGGCAGCCGCTTCTCGCTGGAAGAGCACCGTTTTGGCTGCACCCATGCCGATGTGACGGCCTCTTTGGCTTCGCACTGGCGCTTCCCGGCGACCATGGTCGAGGCCTTCAAGGATGCCAATACGCCGATGGAGATTCGACCCTTCTCGCTGATGGCTGCGGTCTTGCATCTGGCCGAAGTGCTGGCCGACGCGGCTGAACATCACGACAACCCGGCGCAGGCGCTGCTGGTGGCCGTGCCCGACCTGGTCGAACATCTGCACCTGGATCTGGCCTTTTTGGAAGCCAAGATCACGGCCGCAGGCGATGTGGCCAGCGACGTGGAGCAACTGCTCCACTGAGGGCGGTTCAAGCGGCGGCTCAAGCGGCTGCTCAGGCCGCCAATCTTCAAGGTCCGGTGTAGCGCGCCGCCACCCAGAGGCGCTGGCCGCTGCGGCGCTGCTCCAGGATATGGGCCAGCACACCGATGCCGCGCCCGGCCATCTGCAGGCTTAGCGCGGCGTTGGCCGGCGCGCCCAGTGCGCGTCGCAAGCTCACCAGCGCGAAGTCGATCGAGGGCTTCCAGCCGGTCAGGCGCTCCACGGCCGGGGCTATGCTTTGCGCCAATCCAGCTGAGTCGGCTCCGGGCATATGGCTGCATTCGGCCAGCAGCATGCGCGCGCGCGGGTCGCCCGCTGGATAGGACATATGGTTGAAGCCCGGCAGACCTGCGCCGCGGTCGAGCCGGCGCATCAGTGCAGCGTCCAGATCGGCCGCGGCCGCCAATTCGTCCCACAAGGCCTCCACCTGTTCGCAGGAGCCGCCGTTGAAGTTGGCCGTTATATTGCACATCGCCGCGAGCAGCGCAGCGCCCAGGCTGGCGTTCACCGAGGCCAGGCAGCGGGCGGTGAAGCTGACCATATTCATTTCGTGATCGGCCACCAAGACAAGCGCGCGTCGCAAGAGCGGGTCGGCCGCAGCCGGCAACTGCCAAGCCTCGCGAAATTGGCAGTGCAGAGGCTGGTCTGAAGGCGGGCTGGCCAAAAAGCTGGCGATCAGTGCGCGCAGATGGGCGGCGCAGGCTTGCGCAAGAGCCGGTCCGTCGGGCAGCCAGGACGGACCATGCAAGTCCCCCAAGGCTGTGGCGAACAAGGCCAGGGTGCGGGTGTTGTGGCCGGCCGGCAAGGTGGCGCACAGGCTGTGCCAAGGCGCGCCAAGTGTCGGTGCAGGCCCGGCGAAGGGGTCAATCGCGGCATCGAACTGCCACAGCAAACGTGCAATGTCTTCGGCGCTGGCCTGCTCGGCCAAATCCAAAGCCGACTGGCCGCGGTAGATCGGCTGGCCGTCGCGCGCACAGGACAGGGCCGTGTCCAGCACAGGCAAGCCTTCGCTGAGCGCGGCCATCGAATGTTGCTCACGCTGGCGCCCGCCTTCTTTGCGCCGCAACAGCCGTTCGATTTCAAAGCTTGAATAGCGTCGTACGCGCGGGTCGCTTGCGTCCGTCGTGGCGCTGAGCAGGCCGCGGCTGACGTAGGCGTAGAGCGTGGCCTTGCTGATGCCCAGACGGGAGGCCGCCGCGCTGGAATCCAACAAGGTGTAAGTGCCGCTCAGGGGCAGGTGGCCCAGCGATTGCGTCAATGAAGGCGGCAGCGCGCGGGCGACGGACTTGGTTTTGCGCATAGCTTGATTAACTTGATCAAGATTGATTTGTCTGGCGAGCCACAGTCTAATCGCGCTCCTGCACCCTGGGTGCTGAGATATTTTGAAAAGTGATGTCGTGGTGAATTCAATCCTTGGGCGGATGAAAAATGGGGTGTTGGGCGTGTTGGCCGTGATTGGCGTAATGGGCATATCGGGCGTATTTGGCGTATTCGGCGTATTGGGCGTGTCGGGCCTGCTGTGGCCAGCCTTGGCCGAGGCGCAAAGTGAGGCCGCTGTCGTGGCCACGCCGGCTCAGCCTGCGGTGCTCGCACCGGCTGCCACGCTGCAGCGGGTCGAAGTGCAGGGCGATGGTGCGGCCAATGCGCTGAGTGCGCGGCGCGAGTCGGTGGGCGCCTTGCTGGTGGTGAACCGGGACGAACTGCTGCGCCAGGGCGACACGCGCCTGAGCGACGCTTTGCGGCGCGTGCCCGGCATCAGCGTCGTCAGCCAGGGCTCGCGCGGGCCGGAAATTCGCATGTCGGGCCTGGGCGGCGGCTATACGCAGATCTTGCTCAATGGCGAGCCAGTGCCGCCGGGCTTCTCGCTTGAATCGATCTCACCCGAGGCGATCGAGCGCATCGAGGTCTCGCGCAGCGCCAGCGTCGAGCAAAGCAGTCAAGCCATTGCCGGCAGCATCAATATCGTCACCCGTGGCACGGCGCGGCAGGCGCAGCGGGATCTGAAACTGGGTCTGGGCTCGCAGTTGGAGCAGCCGACCGTGAGCGCTGACATGCAACTGGGCGACCGTGATGGCGGTTTCTCATGGGGCTTGGGGCTGGGCTTGGCGCATGAGCGGCAGCTTTGGCCGATGCTGCTGGACCAGCAGGCGCTCGACGCTCAAGGCTTGGTCGTGCAGGCCTACCGCACCGACAAGCGCGAATATGACCGCAGCAACAGGCTCACGCTCAGCCCTCGTGCGACCTGGACGCTGTCTCCGCAGCAGACCCTCAGCACCGATCATCTGCTGCGTCTGTCGCGCTCCAAAGGGGGCGCCATCGATGATCGTTACAGCTCGGTCGGCCTGCCGCCCGAGCAGGCGCACAACGATCTGGCACTGGACATCCGTGCGCTGCAATTGCGCAGCCGGCTGAACTGGAGTTTGAGCGAGGTGGACGGCAGCAAATGGGAGTTGAAGCTGGGCTACACCCGCTTGCAGCGCGACTCCAACGCTCAGTATGAGGGTTATGACTTCAGCGGCCGCTGGATTCGCGACGCACAGGTCGACTCGCTGGCTGTTGATCAAGGCTGGAGCCTGGCCGGGCGCCACCGCCGCGCGCTGGCGGACCAGCACAGCCTGAGCACCGGCTGGGATGCCGAGGAGAACCGCCGCAGCGAAGACAGGCTGCAGCACGAGAACCCCTTGCCCGGCGGCCTGCCGGTGGAAAACCTGGACGAAATCTATGACGCCCGCATTCGCCGCTTGGCCTTTTTTGTGCAAGACGAGATCGACATCAGCAAGGCCTGGCAGGCCACGCTGGGCCTGCGCTGGGAGGCGCTGCAAACCATCAGCTCGGGCAATGTGTTCGAGACGGTCAACAAGCGCTCCAGCGTATTGAGCCCGGTGCTGCAAGTGCTGTGGCGAGTGCCAGCAAGCAAGGATCAGCTGCGCATGGGCCTGGCACGCAGCTACAAGGCACCCACGCCGCGCGAGCTGACCCCGCGTCGCTTTGTCGCCAATAACAACAGCCCCACCACGCCGGATCTGCAAGGCAACCCGGACCTGCTGCCTGAGCTGGCCTGGGGCTTGGATGCCGGCTGGACCCACCCCTTGAGCAAGTCGAGTCTGCTGAGCCTGAGCGGCTACCTCAAACGCATCGAGCAGGTGATCGTCAGTGAGTTGATCTATCAGAACGGCCATTGGGTCGAGCGCCGCGCCAATCAGGGGCAGGCCTGGGTGCAGGGTGTGGAGCTGGAAGCCAAGTTGAGCGTGCAGGAACTGCTCGGCAGCGCGAGCCCGGCCGCGCCGGCTTTGGACTTGCGTGCCAACTTGGGCCTCAACCAATCCCGTGTGAAGGCGGTGCCCGGTCCGGATAACCGCCTGGCTCAGCAGACACCGCTGAGCCTGAACCTGGGTTTCGACCACCGCCCCGTGACGCTGCCCCTCGCCGGCATCGCGGGCTCGTTCAGCTGGGGCGGCAATCTGAACATCACGACCGGCGGGCTCAAGCGCCTGGCCGTCGACCGCTGGGCTGACAAATCGAGCAATGCGGCGCTGGACTTCTACGCGGCCTGGAAGCCCGAGAAACAGTCTCAGTGGCGTTTGAGTCTGAGCAATCTGCTGCATCCCGACCAGACCACTCAGCGCCGCGTGCTGGCCGAAGGCCTGGACCATAGGCTGGAGGAGCGCTTGCAAACCGGCGCCAATCTGCGCCTGCTGTGGGAGCGCAGCCTATGAAGCTTGTCATTCGTGAAGTCGCACCCTGCGACGTCCAAGCGATGGCGTCCCTGCATGCGGCCAGCTGGCGATCAGCGTATCGGGGCATCATCAGCGATGCCTTCCTGGACGCCGACCTGTGCGCGAACCGCGCTGCGTTCTGGGCCCAAAGACTCGGCCCCGGCGCGAAGGATTCATTCGGCTTTCTTGCCATGCGGGGTGAAGAGGCGGTCGGATTTGCCTTCGCCTTTCCCAATGCCGATCAAAGCTGGGGGACCTTGCTGGACAACTTGCATGTCCTGCCTCGGCACAAAGGCCAAGGCATTGGCCGCGCCTTGCTGGCGGCCGTGGCCCAGCGTTGCAGCCAAGCTGTGCCAGCCGAGGGCGCCCACCTTTGGGTCTACGAAGTCAACCTGGCGGCGCAGCAGTTCTATGCCTCGCTGGGTGGCCAGCGCGGCGAGCGAAGAATGGTCGAGGTCAGAGGCGGCGGCAGGGCCGCTGAATGGCGCTTCGCCTGGCCTTCAGCGGCTGCGCTGCTGGCCCAAGTTGGCCGTGCGCCCACTTGAGATGGCACGATAAAAAAAGCCAAGGGTGGCAAGACCTGCCCCCCTTGGCTTTGGCTCTATCGTGGGTCGCTTCAGGCTTGCTTGTCCGAGCGGCGATTGGTCTTGGTGCGTGTGGCGCCCACCAAGCCCAGGCCCGCCAACAGCAGCAAGTAGCTGCTTGGTTCCGGCACGGCGCCGGTGAGCTGAAGGCCGAACTGAATGCCGGGGCTGGCTTGGTAGCCGGCAAAACCACCGTCAGAAAACGCTGTTAGGCCGGGCATGGCCAGGCCGCCGGCGTTGGCGACAAAACTGCCGTCCGGCTCGGGCAGGCCGGGGATGACTTCTGTGGTGGCACCTTCCAGCGCCAACCAGTAGCTGCCGGCTGTCGGCAAGCTCCAGTTCAGCGCTGAGCTTTTGTTCCAGCCATCGGCCGAGAACTCGACCGTGCTGGCCGCGATCAAGTCGCCCGGCAGGTGAGCACTGCTATCGGCGTACAAGGCCACGGTGAAATGCTCGCCGGCCTTGCCGCCGCTCAGATAGGCGGACAGGCCGTCAATATGCCAAGCGGCGCCGGCATTGAACTGCACAGCCAGGAAGTTGCTGGTGTCCAGTGCATAGCCGGGCTTGCTGCCATCGGGGCTGCCGGTGTCGATCAGGCTGGCCGCATGGGCTGTGCCGAACAGTGCGAGCACGGCGGCGAGGGTGATTGTCTTGGTGAGCTTCATATGTGCGTTCTGCTTCAGCCTCATTGCGCCAGCGTGACTTGCTTGAGCACCTGGGTGGGGCCGAAGGCGTCATTGAAGCCATAGGCGGTGATCTCGACCTTGCCGCTCTTGCGAATCAGGACATTGGCCCAGGAGTAAGTGCGGTCGGTGGCCGGGTGGGCCGAAGCTTCACCGTTCTTCGAGTCAAAGGGCGAGCCGCCCGCGCCGACCAGCACCTGCCAGGCCGCGCCCTTGGGTTGCTGCATATTGAAGATGTGCTCGTGGCCGCAGAAGTAGGTCGCGCGGTTGTCTTCGATCACCTTCCAGAAGGCGTCACGGGCAGCGACGTTGACGTCCAGGCCGCCGGCCGGTGTGGCGGTGTTGGTAGCCGAGTAGTTGTAGGTGTAGGCTGGCTTGTGGCCGAAAGCAAAGAAATGCTTGGCGCCGCGCGTCTTGGCGGTGGCGAAGTCACTGGCCAACCAGGCGGCCGGGGCCTTGGCGTCGGCGCCGACCGGGTCGGTGTTGACGACGGCGAAGTGCGAGTCGCCTACATCGAAGCTGTAGGACAGCTGGCTCTGGTCGGTGCTGAGGCCATCGAATGCGCCGTTATTGCCAACGTTCACATGGCTGGCGTCCTGGCCGACGACGGCCTTGAAACGGGCGCTGTCGATGATCAGGTCGCCCATATTGGCGCGCCAGGCATTTTCGTTCTCGACCTTGGCCTTCTTGCCGCAGGCCTTGCACTGAGTTTCGTGGTTACCAGGCACAGGCACGACATAGGTGCCGGTTTCCATCACAGGCGCCACCATGCCGCGCCAAAACGCATACTGGGTGTAGAACTTGACCAGGTCGCTGTTGAGGATGTCGCTGACATTGCTCGGTGCCACTGGCGCGCTGATGGCCGTGCCGCCCAGGTTGGAGGTGTAGCCGAAACCGGCCCAGCCGTAGCCGTGGATCATGTCGCCATTGAAGAACAGCAGGTTCGACTTTTGGGCCTGGATGCTGCGCAGAATGCGCGAAAAGGCCTTGCTGCTTTGCAGCCAGGTCTTGTCTTGGCCGGACAAGGGGCCAAGCGTGGGGTCAGCGGTGAGCGGGTCCTGACGCGAATCACCGACGGTGGCGAAGCTCAGGATGACAGGGTCCGCATCAGCGGCGACCGCCGCCGTAGAAGACAGGGCCAGCGCGCCCAGCAAAGCGGTGGAAGCCGCGCATGCGAGCGCATGCCGGCCGATGTTTTGGCTGATCAAAGTGAACATGAGGTCCCTCCAGGACTCTAGGTGAATGCAGGGCGCCCAAGGTGTCGGGCGCCTATCCGAACGACTGCGCGCAGCCTAGGGTCTGGAGGTGACAGTGGTGTGACGTGTGCTTCTTGCTCGGTTCAGTTCGCCACGTCGATCGCCCCGGCCGTGATGACGATGCTGTCAGCTGCGGCCGGTGTGGCGGCGATCGCCGGCACATGAGCGTCACTCAGCGGCACGCTGGCCGAGGCGCGGGCCTTGGCGCGCACCAGCTGCGAATCGGGCAGGGCCGCACCGGTCGTCAGCTTGGCCCACATCAGGTCCAGCGCACGCAGCGTGTAGACATGCAGCGGCACCAAGGTCTTGGGGTACATGCCGACCAGGGCGTCGAAGTGGTTGGCGTCGGTCACCTCGTAGTAGCGCAAGCCACTGCTGGCGTCGGCGCGTTTGTTCAGCGCGGCATAAGGGCGCGAGTTGTGGTTGACCGGGATCAGCGCATCCGAGCGGCCATGCACGATCACGACCGGCTTGCCGCGCAGATCGCCGCTGACGCGCACCTCGCTCAGCCCCGTTTTGACGCGCGCCGCCAAGGCCTGTTCGGCCGCGCTGTAGGGGCTGCTACCCACCGCCGCGCCTGTCGCCAGGCGGCGCAAGCAGGTGGCGCCGTCGAGATAAAAATCAGGCTTGCCGCTGCTGGGCGAGGCAGCCAGCAAGAACAAGGCCGGCCCGCCGACCGAGCCGTCTGCAATGATGTTGAAAGCGCCGCCCAGAAAGCCCAAGCCGCCGCCGGTCGCCCAGCCGGTCTTGAAGGCCTCGGCCGCGGGAGCCACTGGCGTTTGGTAAGCGGCGTCAATGCCGGCCACGCTATAGCCGCAGACGCTTTCCGTCACCGAGGCGCGGGCGAAGGCATTGGCATAGGTGTGTGCCACCAACTCGGTGAACTCGAAGCCGTAGTGGCTGTCATGCAGCAGGTCGGATTCGGCCTCCCAGCCATAGGCGTGCAGCTTGGCCAAGGCGTCGGCCGACTGTTCGGCCAGGCTGCTGCCGCTGACCAGCCCTTGCGCCGCCAGCGAAGCGCAGCGGTTGGCCGCGAAGGGTGCGATCACGAAAGCGCTGCTCGGCGCCAGCGCGGCCGACTGGGTCGCGCAGGCCTGGTAGAGGCCGGCCCTGGTGATGTAGTCAAACAGCGGCTTGGCCGAGGTCGGCACGCTGACGCCGCCCCGCTTGACGGTGAGGCCCGCGTTCTCGGGGAGATTGAGCTGGGGCTCGCCGGCCACCACGCCGCGAATCAGGCCCTCGCTGTCTTGTTCGGCGGCGCGCAGCACGGCTGCGCCGCCATTGGAGATGCTGGAGGCGATCACCAAGGTGTTGAGGGGCGAAAGGCTGGCGGCCGGGAACTGCTTGTTCAGCACATAGAGCGCCACCTTGATCGATTGCAAGGTGTATTTGCCCCAGTCTTTCTCGGGGTTTTGCTTGCCATGCGCATGCTTGAGGGCCAGGCGGTTCGGATTGGCGGCGCGGAACTTGGTCAAATCGTCGCCAAGTAAATTGGCATTGAATGTCAGGTCTTTGCGCGTGCCGGCCGTGGCCACCGCGCCGTCGAAAGCAAAGCTGTTGTCGCGGTCCAAGTCATGGATGCCGACACCGCCGCCTTTGTCCGTTAGCGCCACCGCGCAGCCTTTGTTGAGCGCCCACTCGCCGATGGTGCCCAGCTCGCCATAGACCGGCCGTGAGCCACTCGACGGCACCGCCACCACGCAGGCCTTAGCCGGGTCGAAATTGCTCGGCACCGTCACCACCATGGTGACGTTTTGCTTGCCGCTGCCGTCGTCGGACACCGCCACATACTCGCTGCCCTTGTTGCCTGCCGCCGAGATGCGGCCGTAATAGCTGCCGAAGCCGCCCGCCGCCGTCACGTCGAGCAGGCCGGTGTAGCTGGTTTGTATGGCCAAGGTGCGCAAATCCGCCGGGCTGGGGCTGGCAGGCAGTTTGTAGCTCAGCAGCTCGGTCAGCGAGGCCGCCTTGCCGGTCAGCAGGCCGTTGCTGCTGCCGTCGTAGTCGGTGCGAAGCGGCTCGGCACTCAGGAACTCAGGCTTGAGCTTGAAGGGCGCGGCCGGGTCTACCGGCAGGGGCGGCGGGTTGTCGTCCCCGCTGCCGCAGGCCGTCAGCAGCAAAGGAAAGGCGAGTGCGATCAAGGCCGCGATGGGCAATTGCCGGTGTTTGAACATGCTTGTCTCCGTTATTGTTGAACGAGGGTCTGAATGCCCTCGACTCCGCAATCACGATAGACGCAGCGACCGCGCCACTCAATCACGCAAATGCGTGACAGCTCAGCCCCTCATTGCTCCATCAGGCGCTGAGCCAGCGCCGCCTTGTCATGCACTTGCAGCTTGGCGTAGGCGCGGGTGATTTGGGTGCGTACCGTGTTGGGCGCGACACCCAGTTCGCGGGCGATCTCCTTGCTGCTCAGGCCGGCGGCATAGCGCCGCGCCACGGCGCTTTCACCCGGTGTCAGTGCCGCCAGTGTGTCGACCGGCTTGGCCGAGCAGACCCACAGATGCTCTTGGCGCCTGGCGCTGACCTCGACTTGCTGGCCTCGAAAGCTGACGCCGCGTTTGAGTGCATCCAGCAAGGGAAGCGGCAACTGACGGCTGCCCATTTCGGCCCATTGCAGGCGCAAGAGCGTCAAGAACTGCGGGTCGGCGGTCTCTATGCCGCCCTGCGCGTTGACCAGGGCCGAAGCGCGCTGCGCCCGCGCGCTGTCTTGTCGGTCGAGCAGGGCATTGCGGTGAATGACGATGGCGCGCGACAAATGGGCCCAGGTGGCGTGTAGGTAGTCGGCGTCTTCGGCCCCAAAGCCGCTGTCGCTGCTGCGGTAGAGCACCAGCCAACGTCCTGGCAGGCCAGCGACGGGCCGGTCTCCGAACAGCAGCAAATGGCGCAGGTGAAAGGCCTTGCTGAAGTCAGCCATTGCGCCTGTTACCTGCTGGCGGCCACTGTACTGGGCTTGGCAGTCGACCGCCAGGGGCTGGCTCAGGCCTCGCAAGAACTGGCCGGTGACCGGGTCTTCGGCAGCGACCGCGCCATAGGCTTGCAGAATCTTTTCATCGCGCTGGTGCACATGGGCTTGGGTGATTTGCAAAGGCCCTTGCGGCGCAGGCCCGGATTCCCCCAGCCCCAAGACCGCGCCGTCAAAGCCGACCGAGCGCCGCAGCAAGCGCAGCGCCGCCTCAGGGAACTCCTGATAGCTGGCTTGTTCGGCCAAGCTGTACAGCTCGACCATGGCGCGGGAAAAGGCGTGCATGGCGTGATGATCGCATGGGCGGGCTCGGGCCCCAACTGTTTCTTCCGACGGCTTTGGCTTGAAATTTTTCAGAATATTTGTTCTAGAACATTTATACTGAATGAATGCCGCAATCCAGCATTCCCCATCCCACCGCCGCCGAGCTCGATCTATTGCGTGTGCTCTGGCGCATCGGCCCCGCCGACGCCAAGCAAGTGCACGAAGCTTTGCTGAGCGATCGCCCGGAGGCCACTTACGCCACCGTCTTGCGGCAACTGCAGCTGATGCATGCCAAGGGACTGCTGAACAGGGATGAAAGCAGGCGGCCACAGCTTTATGCGCCGGCCCAAAAGCAAGACAAGCTGCAGACCCATTTGCTCAAGGACCTGATCGCCAAGGCCTTTGCCGGCTCGGGCAAGGCGCTGGTGCTGGCTGCTTTGAAGGGCCATGTCAGCGCGCAGGAGCGGGCCGATATTCAGAAGCTGCTGGATAGCCAGGGCGAGGGCAAATGAGTTCGACCTTGCTGCAGTCCTGGGTGCCGGCCATCGGTTGGGCCTTGTTGAATTTTGTCTGGCAAGGCCTGGTCGTCGGCGCGCTGGCTTGGGCCGCGCTCGGCTTCTTGCGTCAGGCCGGCCCGCGTTGGCGCTATGCGGTCTGTGCTTGGTCGCTGTTGATTTGCCTGTGTCTTCCGCTGGCTCATCTCGTGTGGATGCTGAGCGGCGATGCGGGCAGCAGGCTGCCGTCGCAGCTGACAGCGCTGCCCGCGTGGCTGCAGGCTGTGGCCGCGCAGCTGCCGGCCCTGGTCACGGCCTGGGGTTTGGGCGTTATGTTGATGGCGCTGCGTCTGGGTGCCGGCTTGGCCTGGCTGGGCACGCTGCGCCGCCGCGCCGGCCCGGCCCCGCAGGCCTGGCAGCAGCGCATGGACGCTTTGGCGAAGCGCCTGAACCTGGGCCGCAAGGTCACGCTGGGGCTCTTGCCCGAGCTGAGCAGCCCCGTCACCTTGGGGCTGCTGCGCCCCTTGGTGCTGATGCCCACCGCCTTGCTCAGCGGCATGCCGCCCGCCTTGCTGGAGGCCTTGCTCGCGCATGAGTTGGCCCATGTGCGGCGCTGGGACTATCTCGCCAATTTGCTGCAAAGCCTGGTCGAGTCGCTGCTCTTCTTTCACCCGGTGGTGTGGTGCTTGTCTGGCCAGATGCGCGATGCGCGCGAAGAAGTGGCCGACGAGTTGGCCGCCCAGGCGCTCGATGATCCGCGTCGTTTGGCCAAGGCCCTGCAGGCCTTGTCGCTGCAACAAGCTGCTTTGACACCGCCGCTGGCCATAGCCGCCAACGGCGGCAAATTGCTGCAACGCTTGGAACGCTTGTTGGCGCCTCAGGCCCAAAGTGCCGGTTGGAAAATGGCCTTGCCCGCTTTGCTGGTGGCCGCCGCCAGCCTCTGGATGCAGACGCAGCCGCGCTTGGGTGCCGGCGGCCAGGCAAGCGAAGTTGCCGGGCTTGCCGCGCCGAACCAGAGTGCCCGCCTGCCCAGCATGCCCCAGTTGCTGCAACTGCCAGTCAACGCCCGCCATATGCTGCTGCTGGACGAGAGCAGCGGCGCGGTTCTGATGAGCAAGGACGCCGACACGGCGGTGCCGATTGCCTCCATCACCAAGCTGATGACGGCGATGGTGGCGCTGGACGCCAGGCCAGACCTCGATGAGCCATTGCGAATTGAAGCCGGCGACTTGAACCCGAGCAGGCCCAGCGCCGCGCATCTGCCGATAGGCGCGAACATCAGCCGGCTCAGCGCGCTCAAGCTGACGCTGATGCCCTCGGACAACCGCGCCGCCGCCGCGCTGGCGCGCAACTATGCGGGCGGCACGCCGGCCTTTGTGCGGGCCATGCAGGCCAAGGCGCAAAGCCTGGGCCTCACGCAGACCCGCTTTGTTGATCCGGCCGGCATCTTGCCCGGCAATGTCTCCAGCGCCACCGAGGTCGCCAAGATTGCCGCCGCCGCCTCGCATTACCCTGAGATTGCACGCATCAGCAGCGAGCAAAGCGCGCGCGTGGGCGTCGATGGCCGTGCGCGCGCGGTGCGCAACACCAACCCGCTGGTGGGCGAGGAGGGCTGGGACATCCAGCTGTCCAAGACCGGCTACACCAGCGTGGCCGGCAGTTGCCTGACCATGCGCTTCAAGAGTGGCGGCCAACAATTCACCGTCGTGCTGCTGGACGCCGATGACTCGGCCGAACGCATGCGGGACGCCGGCCGTATTCGCGCCAATATTGCCATGCTGCACAGCAGTTAGCGCACCCGTGCCGGAGCCGCTCCGGTCAAAAAACTCACTAGGAAACTCTCGCTATGCAACGTCGCAACTTTCTGCGCGCGGGCGCAGCCACGCTCGCCTCTTTAGCTGCCAGCCAAGCCATGGCCGACGAACTTGGCAACTTTGCTCCGCCGCGCCAGCTCGCAGCGGTGCGCGCCAAGGCCGATCGCATCATTGACATCAATGTCTGCCGCCGGCCTTTTCGCGCCCAAGGGCCGCGCATTGAATCCGAGCAGCGCTACGGCAAGACCATCGTTCACCATTACGGCCATGGCGGCGCCGGCTGGTCGCTGTCCTGGGGCTCGGCCCAGCTGGCCCTGCCGCTGATCCGCGCCAGCGGGCCTAAGCAGATTGCGGTGATTGGTTGCGGCGCCATTGGCCTCACGACCGCCCGCGTCGCGCAAATGAACGGGATGAAGGTGCGCATCTACTGCAAGGAGCGCCCGCCCGAAGTGGCCTCATCCAAGGCCACCGGCATGTGGTCACCGGACTCGCGCATCTGCAGCAGCGAGCACGCGACGCCGGCCTGGACTCAAGCCTGGGAGCAGATGGCGCGCAGCTCCTTCAAGACCTATCAAAGCCTGCTCGGCCTGGCCGATCAGCCGGTCGAGTGGCGTGACGGCTATTTCTTGTCGGACATTCCCTTCGATCAGCCCTTGCCCGATTCCGCGCATGGCGGCGAGGACGACGAGTCCGACGAGCCCGACTACCCCGATCTGATGGCGCAGCTGGACGATCTCCGGCCCAGGTCTGTGCTCTTGAAGCCCGGCTCGCACCCGTTTCGCGTCGCCCATGCCAAGCGCTTCACGCAGATGAGCTTCAATATCTCCAGCTATCAGCGACTCTTGATGGATGACTTTTTGCGCGCCGGCGGCGAGATCGTGCAGCAGGAGTTTGAGCATCCGCGCCAGTTTGGCAACTTGCGTGAACGCACCGTCGTCAACTGCACCGGCTATGGCGCGCGTGCCTTGTTGGGGGACACCTCCATCATCCCAGTGCGCGGCCAGACCGCCCGCCTGGTGCCGCAAATCGAGGTGGATTACGCGCTGATCTACCGAGGTCACAACTTGTTCATGCTGCCGCGCCGCGACGGCGTGCTGGTGCAGGCGCAAGGCGAACATGACTTCGGCAATGAGGACACCCGTATCGACCGGGCGCTGTCGGTCGCTGCGGTGGAGCGGCTCGCAAGCTTGTTCGCCTGATGACTCTCGTGCAAAAGTTGTTGACCTTCGCGCTGGTCTGTTCATGCCTGCTGCCTGCCGGTACCAAGGCCGCCGAGCCCCCCGCAAAGCTTGTAGCCATCGTCGATGCGGCAATTCTTCCCTTGATGGCTCAGCATGACGTGCCCGGTATGGCGGTCGCGATCACGCTCAATGGCGAAGCCAGCTTCTACAACTACGGCCTGGCGTCCCGGGCGGCCCACAAGCCCGTCAACGAGCACACCTTGTTCGAGCTGGGCTCCATCAGCAAGACCTTCACCGCCACGCTCGCTTCATATGCACAAGTGCAGGGCAAGCTGTCATTGAACGACCATCCCGGCCGCTATATGCCAGCGCTCAAGGGTCGGGCGATCGACCGCGCCGCCTTGATCCATCTGGCGACCTACACCGCCGGTGGCCTGCCGCTGCAGTTTCCGGATGAAGTCGAGCCCGAGGGCATGATCGCGTATTTCCAGCAATGGCGGCCGAGCGCTGCGCCGGGCACAAGGCGCGAATACTCCAATCCAAGTATTGGCGTGTTGGGTCATGTCACCGCCTTGGCCTTGAAAAGCAGTTTTGTCGAGGCGATGCAAACCCAGCTGTTCCCGCAGCTAGGCGTGCATGACAGTTACATCCAGGTGCCGGACGCGCAGATGGAACGATATGCCTGGGGCCATAGCAAGGCCAATGCCGAGATCCGCGTGAGCCCAGGCGTTCTTGCCGAACAAGCGTATGGCGTCAAGTCGACAGCCGCCGACATGATTCGTTATGTGCAAGCCCAAATCGATCCGCAGCATTTGAGCGTGACCATGCAGCGTGCGATAGCCGGCACGCAACTGGGCCACTTCAAGGTCGGTGAGATGGTGCAAGGGCTGGGCTGGGAGCAGTACCCTTTCCCCATCACGCTGGATCGTTTGCTGGCTGGCAACTCCGAGGACATGATTTTCGAATCAAATCCAGCCAAACGCCTCTCGTCATTGGAAATGCAGACCCTAAAGGCCGGGTCGACCTTGTTCAACAAGACCGGCTCAACTGGGGGATTCGGCAGCTATGTCTTGTTTGTGCCCGAGCTGAAAATTGGCATCGTGATGCTGGCGAACAAGAACGTGGAGATCCCGGCGCGCATCACGGCGGCGCATGTGATTCTGAGCCAATTGGCGCAACTCTCTACACAGTCCCAACAGTCCGCACAGCCTGCAAGGCCGACAACACCGCCTCGGCCGTAGCCGGCGCCATCAAGTGCGGGTCGCAGCCGACCGGTCCGGCCGAGGCGACAGCATCCTTGATCGCCAGCAGTACCGAGAAGGGCAAAAGCAGCGGCGGCTCGCCGACTGCTTTGGATCGGTGAATGCTGTCGGCCGCATTGGCTTGATCGAAAAGGCTGACGCGAAAATCGGGCGGGCTGTCGTTGGCGGTCGGGATCTTGTAGGTGCTGGGCGCGTGGGTCAGCAGGGCGCCGGTTTGCGGGTGCCAGCGCAGTTCTTCGGTCGTCAGCCAACCCATGCCCTGCACAAAAGCGCCCTCGATTTGGCCTATGTCCAAGGCCGGGTTCAAGGACTTGCCGACATCGTGCAACACATCGGCGCGGGTGACGCGGCTCTCGCCCGTCAGCGTGTCGACCAGAACCTCGGCCACCGCCGCGCCGAAAGCAAAATAGTAGAAAGGCTTGCCCTGCAGCTTGCTGCGATCCCAATGCAGACCCGGCGTGGTGTAAAAACCATCGGCCCAAAGCTGGACGCGCTGCATATAGGCTTTGTGCACCAGCTCCGCGAAACTCAGGGACTGTTCGCCCGCGCTGACCCGCCCACCGCCGAACAGCACTTCTTCCGGCGTGCAGCCGAACAGCTGCGCCGCCAACAAGCCCAGTCTTTGCTTGATCTTGCGCGCCGCATCCTGCGCCGCCTTGCCATTCAGATCGCTGCCGGTGGAAGCGGCCGTGGCCGAGGTGTTGGCGATCTTTTGCGTATCGGTGGCGCTGCAGCGTACGCTGCACAGTGGCAGCCCCAACTCATGCGCCACCACCTGCGCGACCTTGGTGTTCAGGCCTTGGCCCATCTCGGTGCCGCCATGGTTGACCAAGACCGAGCCATCGGTATAGACATGCACCAAGGCGCCGGCCTGGTTCAGATGCACGACGTTGAAGCTGATGCCGAACTTCAGCGGCGTCAGCGCCAGGCCTTTCTTCAGCACCGGGCTGTGCCTGTTGTAAACGGCGATGGCCTCGCGGCGGTTTTGGTAGTCGCTGCTGTCGACCAGCCGGTTGATCAGTGCGGCGAGGATGTTGTCCTCGACCTGCTGACCGTAGGGCGTGATGTTGCGCCCATCTGCGTCGCTGTACAGGTTGCGTTGGCGCACCAGCAGCGGGTCCAGCCCCAAGCGGCGGGCGACCGAATCCAGAATCATCTCGATGGCCAGCGCGCCCTGCGGCCCGCCAAAACCGCGAAATGCGGTGTTGCTCTGCGTGTTGGTGCGGGCGCAAAAGCCGTGCAGGGCGACATGCGGCAGGAAGTAAGCGTTGTCGAAATGGCAGAGCGCGCGCGCCATCACCGGCGCCGACAGATCGGCCGAATGGCCGCAGTTGGAGATCAAGTCGACCTCGGCACCGAAGATCATGCCGGTCTCGTCAAACCCCACATCCCAGCGGTAATCAAAACCATGGCGGCGCCCGGTGATCATGAAGTCGTCATCCCGGTCCAGGCGCAGCTTGACCGGCCGGCGCAGCTTCGCTGCAGCAATGGCCGCCACGCAGGCGAACAGCGCCGACTGCGACTCCTTGCCGCCAAACCCCCCGCCCATGCGCCGGCATTGCACCTGCACCTGATGCGCCGCATAGCCCAAGGCATGGGCGACCAATTGCTGCATCTCGCTGGGATGCTGGGTCGAGCAGCACAACAGCATCGCTTGCTGCTCCTGCGGCAAGGCATAGCTGATCTGGCCTTCCAGATAGAACTGCTCCTGGCCGCCGACCGACCAGGAGCCGCTGAGCCGCTGCGGCGCCGTGGCCAGCGCCGTGGCCGCATCGCCCCGGCTCAGGTGCATGGGCGGCAACACATACTGGCCCAACTCATGCGCGGCCTTCGCGCTCAGCACGGCGGGCAGCGCCTCATAGCGAATCGCCGCCTTGGCCAGCGCGGCGGCGCGGCGCGCCAGCTCGCGGCTGCTGGCGATGACGGCAAACACCGGCTGGCCCAGGTAACTGAGTACGTCCGCGGCGAGGATGGGGTCGTCATGCAGCAGCGGGCCGCAGTTATTGCTGCCGGGAATGTCGGCGGCCGTCAGCACCGCGACCACGCCGGGCTGGGCGCGCAGCAGATCCAAGTCAATCGACAAGAGCCTGCCATGCGCGACCGGCGACAAGCCGAGTGCCGCGTGCAGCGTGCCCGCCAGCTCGGCGATGTCGTCGGTGTAGATCGCCTCGCCCGACACATGCAGCGCCGCCGATTCGTGGGGGCGGCTGACACCCACTTGATCATGGGTGCTCATGCAGCGCTCCCGGTGGCCTTGTTGAAGCTCACAGCCTGCCAGACGCTCAGCTCGGCGGCTGTCAAGGGCGCCTCGCTTCGTGTTTCCAGCCAGCAGCGGCGCAAGAGGTTTTGCGCGACCTGCATCCGGTAAGCGCTGCTGGCGCGGGCATCGCTCATGGGCGTGAAGTCTTGCGTCAGGGTGCTTTGGGCGGCCTGCATGCTCGCTTCTGTCCAGGGGCGCCCCAGCAATGCAGCCTCGGCCTGCGCCGCCCGTTTGACCACGGCCGCCATGCCGCCGAACACCAGCCGCGCCTCCGTGATCAAGTCACCGTCCAGCCGGATGGCCAGCACCGCGCAGACGGCCGAGATATCGCTGTCATAGCGCTTGGCGATCTTGTAGGCCCGCAGTCGCCAGTCGGCGCTGGGCAGCGGCAGGTGCATGGCCTCGATGAACTCACCGGGCTGCAAATCTTTTTGCATATAGCCGAGGTAAAAGTCTTCTAGCTTGAGGCGCCGCTGCTGTGAGCCACGGCGCAGCAGCAAGTCGGCGCCGAGTGCGATCAAGGCCGGCGCGCCGTCGCCTATCGGCGAGCCGTTGGCGATATTGCCGCCCAGCGTGCCGGCGTGGCGCACCGGCGGCGATGCAAAGCGCAGCCATAGCTCGCGCAAGTTGGGCGCGGCGGAAGTCAAGGCGGCCCAGGCGTCTTCCAGCGAAGCGCCGGCGCCTATCCACAGCCCGGCTTGGCCTTGAAAGGGCTGCGCGCGAATCTGGCGTAACTCATCTACCGCGCCGAGGTAGATCAGGTCGCCCAGATCGCGGAACTGCTTGTTGACCCACAGGCCGATGTCGGTGGAGCCGGCCAGCAGGCGGGCCGCCGGCTTGCTTTCGACCAAGGCGGCCAGCGCGGCCACGCTGCGCGGCGCATCAAAACTGTCGATGCGCTGCCCGAAGGCGGGGTGGGGCGCTTCATAGTGCAGAGCCTCGGCGTTGACCTGTAGCAGCTGCAGGGCGGCCTCGGCCGACTTCAGATCGAGGCGCTGGCCCGGCAGCTCAAACATCTTTTCTCCCGCATCCAGAATCGGCCGATAGCCGGTGCAGCGGCACAAATTGCCGGCCAGATCGTCGGCCAGTTGCTGGCGCGTTGGGCGGCTGCCGGCCTCGCTGTGTTTTTCATAGCAGGCTTGCAGCGTCATCGCAAAGCCGGGGGTGCAAAAGCCACATTGCGAGCCATGGCAGTCGACCAAGGCTTGCTGCACCGGGTTCAGCGAGGTGGAGGGCGAGCCCAGGTCTTCCACCGTCAGCAGCGCCTGGCCGTCCAGTGTGGGCAAAAATTGGGTGCAGGCGTTGACGTTGCGCAGCTCTAGCCGGCCCTGCCGCATCTCGCCCACCAGCACCGTGCAAGCACCGCAGTCGCCCTCGGCGCAGCCTTCCTTGCTGCCCAGGCAAGCGTGTTCGCGCAGGTATTGCAGCACGGTGGTCGTGACCGGCAAGCCTTGCACGGACTGGATCTGTCCTCGGTGGAAAAAGCGAATCGGGCGCGCGGGCAGGCTCATGTGGTGAATGTGCATCTGAGGCAATGGCCCGACGATATACGATCCCGCTCAGACCTTCGCCTGGAACCTTGCATTGCCACTCGCCACTCCCCCTGAAAAATTTGCCCTGCGCGGCGATCTGCTCGACTTCACGGCCGCACCGGCTTGGGGCGAGATCGACCCTGGCAGCGCGCTGCGCTTTCAGCCTGACCATTGGCTTCTGGTCGACGAGCGCGGCCGCATCCAGGGCACGCAGGCCGAGGCGCCCGATGCGAGCTGGCGGCAGATCGACCACAGCGGTCGCCTGATCCTGCCCGGCTTCATCGACACCCATGTGCATGCGCCCCAGCTCGACGTGATCGCCTCCTACGGTGCCGAGTTGCTGGACTGGCTCAACACCTACACCTTCCCGGCCGAATGCCGCTATGCCGACCCGGCTGTCGCGCGCGCCGGTGCCGAGCGCTTTTTGGACGCGCTGCTGGCTCACGGTACGACGGCGGCGGTGGTCTTCGCCACCGTGCACAAGGTTTCGGCCGAGGCGCTGTTCGAGGCGGCAGCGCAACGCGGCATGCGTCTGATCACCGGCAAGGTCTTGATGGACCGCAACGCCCCGGCCGCGCTCTTGGATGCCGATGTGGCCAGTGCGGAGCGCGACTGCGTCGATCTGATCTCGCGCTGGCATGGTGTGGGCCGCCTGGCTTATGCCGTCACGCCGCGCTTTGCACCGACCAGCACGCCCGCCCAATTGGCGATGGCCGGTGCGCTGTGCCGCGCCGATGCGTCGCTCTATATGCAGACCCATGTGGCCGAGAACCGCGCCGAAGTAGCCTGGGTGAGCGAGTTGTTCCCCGATGCGCGCAGCTATCTGGACGTCTACGCCCGCGAAGGCCTCTTGCACCCGCGCGCTGTACTGGCGCACGGCGTCTGGCTGGACGATGCCGACCGCGCCGTGCTCAAAGCCAGCGGCGCGCAGATCGCCTTCAGCCCCTCGTCGAATCTGTTTCTGGGCAGCGGTTTGTTTGACTGGGCGGCTGCGGCCCAAGCCGGCGTCGCGGTCAGTGTGGCCAGCGATGTGGGCGGCGGTAGCAGCCTGTCCATGCAGCGTAATTTGCTCGACGGCTACAAGGTGCAGGCGCTGGCGGGTCAGCGTATGAGCGCCTGGGCGGGTCTGCATGCCGCCACGCGCGGAGCGGCCGAGGCACTGGGGCTGGTGGATGAGATCGGCCACTTCGGAGCCGGCACGCTGGCCGATGTTTGCGTCTGGGACTGGGCCGTCGGCCCGGTGGCGACGGCCCGCGCCGAAGTGGCGCGCGGCCTGCATGAGCGGGTGTTCGCGTGGATGGGCTTGTCGGATGAGCGCAATCTGCACAGCGCTTATGTGGCCGGCGTGCCTAAATATTCTCGGAGCTCAACCGCATGACCGCAGACAAGATCGCCTTCTTTGTTGCTCTCGAGACCCGCGTCTGGCAAGCCTTGACCCTCGGCGACAAGCAGGCCTACTTGGCGCTGTTGGCGCCGGAGTTCCTGGGCGTCTATCCGAGTGGCTTTGCCAGCTTGGCCAAAAACCTCAGCACCTTCGAGCAGGCCCCCGGCTTTGCCCCAAGCTATGCGCTCAGCGAAGCGCGCATCATGGATCTGGCGCCCGGCCTGGTGATGCTGTCCTACCGGGCAGTGTTCCAGCGAGTCGCTGACGCTCAAGCCAAGGTGATGTATGTCTCGTCCTTGTGGCGCCGCCAAGAGGACGAAAAATGGGTCAATGTATTCAGCCAAGATAGCTTGGCACACGCCAGCACAAACGGGTAGTAAGGGAAGTTGAAATGTCGATGATTGATCTTGCCGCTGCGGCGGCGGACTTGCCGCAGCCTTGGCGTTCGCAGATTCTTGGCCGTGTTGGTGGCGCTAACTTCAAGGTCTTGCGCATGGACGGCAGCGCTTACCCGGACGAAATCCATGACTTCGACGAGGCGCTGCTGGTGCTGGACGGTCAGATGAATCTAGCCTTTGCCGACCAGGTGGTCGCTGTGCCGGCCGGCTCGGTCTATCTGGTGCCTGCGGGTCAGGCGCATGCGGTTGCGCCGGGCAGTCGTGGCACGCTGGTCATCATCGATTGCTGAGCGGCCGAGAGCTTTCTACTGCTTAACCCCGACAGCATCTCGGCAACAGCCCCCTATGATCTGAGCATCAAACTTCGGCCTGTCCATGAGCATCGCCCGACTGCAACTCACCGGCATCAGCAAGCAATACCCCGCCGTCAAAGCGAACGACGGGGTGTGCTTGTCGGTGGCGCCGGGGCAGATCCATGCGGTCTTGGGGGAGAACGGCGCCGGCAAGTCGACGCTGATGAAGATCATTTACGGCGCGGTGCAGCCCGACGCCGGCCAGGTGCTCTGGAATGGCCAGCCGATTGCGCTCAAAAGCCCGGCGCAGGCCCGGGCTTTGGGCATCAGCATGGTGTATCAGCATTTCTCGCTGTTTGACACGCTGAGCGCGGCCGAGAACATCTGGCTGGGCCTCGATAAAGGCCCAAGCCTGGCCGAGTTGAGCGCGCGCATCGCCGCCGTGGCGCAGAGTTATGGCCTGGAAGTAGACCCGCAGCGCCCGGTGCACAGCTTGTCGGTCGGTGAGCGCCAGCGGGTCGAGATCGTGCGCGCCTTGCTGACCGAGCCGAAGTTGCTGATCCTCGACGAGCCGACCTCGGTGCTGACGCCGCGCGCTGTGGACAAGCTCTTTGTCACCTTGCGCCAACTCGCCGCACAGGGCTGCAGTATTTTGTACATCAGCCACAAGCTCGATGAGATCCGGGCGCTGTGTGAGCATTGCACGGTGCTGCGCGCCGGCCGCGTCACGGGCGAGGTCGACCCGCGCACGCAAAGCAATAGCGAGCTGTCGCGCCTGATGATTGGCGCCGAGCCGCCGCCGCTGCGGCGCCTGCCGACCAAGGCGGGCGCCTTGGCGCTGGGCCTGCGTCGCTTGAGTCTTGCCAAGGCCCAGCCTTTTGGCACCACCTTGGTGGATATTGACTTGAACTTGCATGCCGGCGAGATCGTCGGCGTGGCCGGGGTGTCCGGCAATGGCCAGCAGGAGTTGCTGGCCGCGCTGTCCGGCGAAGATCCGCGCGGCCAGCCCGGCAGCGTGCAGATGTTCGGTCAGGATATTGCCCGCAGCAGCCCGCGCAAACGGCGCCATCTGGGCCTGCATTTCGTGCCGGAGGAGCGGCTGGGGCGCGGCGCTGTGCCAGGGATGTCATTGGCGCAAAACACCTTGCTGACCCGCACCGACCGAGGCAGCGTGACAGCCTGGGGCTGGCTGCGTACCGCGCGGGTTCAGCGTTTGGCCGAGCATTTGATTGCACGCTTTTCGGTCCGCGCCGGCGGTGCGGGTGCGGCGGCGCGCAGCCTGTCGGGCGGCAATTTGCAGAAGTTCATCGTCGGCCGCGAGATCGATGCCGCGCCTAAGGTCTTGATCATTGCGCAGCCCACCTGGGGCGTTGATGTCGGTGCTGCCGCGCAGATTCGGGCGGAGCTACTCAAACTGCGCGATGCAGGTTGCGCCGTTTTGGTGCTCAGCGAAGAGTTGGACGAATTGTTTGAAATCAGTGACCGCCTGGTCGTGATGGCGCAGGGCCGCATGTCGCCGGCCGTGCCGGTGGCGCAGGCCAGCCGCGCGATGATTGGCGAGTGGATGAGCGGGCTCTGGAACCTTGGAGCGGGCAATGCTCAGGCTTGAGCCTCGCCCGCAACCCTCCAAGCTGATGGCATTGGCCTCGCCTTTGCTGGCGCTGTTGATCACGGTCGCCTTGGGTGTGAGCCTGTTCCTGCTGCTGGGCAAAGACCCGCTGCGCGGCCTGCAGATGTTTTTCTGGGAGCCGATCCGCTCGGTCAGCGCCTGGAGCGAGCTGGGTCTGAAGGCGACGCCGCTGGTGCTGATTGCGCTTGGCTTGGCAGTGTGCTTTCGCGCCAATGTCTGGAATATCGGCGCCGAAGGGCAGTTCATCATTGGCGCCTTGGCCGGCGGCTGGGTCGCGATGCAGGCCGACGCCAACACGGGCCGCATCATCGTGCTGTGGATTTTGCTGGCCGGCATGCTGGGCGGCATGGCCTGGGCGGGCATCACGGCGCTGCTGCGCGCGCGCTTCAATGCCAATGAGATTCTGGTCAGCCTGATGCTGGTCTATGTGGCCGATCTGCTCTTGAGTTATCTGGTTTACGGCCCCTGGAAAGACCCGCAGGGCTATAACTTCCCACAGAGCATCAGCTTTTTGGCCGTCACAAAAATCCCGCGACTCTTTGAGGGCTCGCGCCTGAACATCGGCTCCGCTATTGCGGCGGGCTCGGTGCTGGCTTTTTGGGTGCTCTTGTTTCGCTCCTATGCGGGTTTCGCCTTGCAGGTCGGCGGGCTAGCCCCTGCGGCTGCGCGTTATGCCGGCTTCTCATCAAGCCGCGCGCTGTGGACGGCGCTGCTGCTGTCGGGCGCCATGGCCGGCCTGGCCGGAGCCTTGGAGGTCGCCGGGCCGCTGGGGCAGCTGACGCCTTATGTGCCGGCCGGCTATGGTTTCGCCGCCATCATCGTGGCCTTTGTCGGCCGCTTGCATCCGGTGGGCATCGTGTTCTCTGCCGTCTTGATGAGCATGTTTTACATCGGCGGCGAGCTGGCGCAAACGCGCCTGGGCCTGCCCAAGTCCATCACCGGCGTGTTCCAGGGCCTGTTGCTGTTCTCGCTCCTGGCCTGCGACAGCTTGATCAATTACCGCCTGCGCCGCACGGTGCGCGCAGCGGCCTGAGGAGCTCAACACATGGACGCTATTGCGCTGTTGATCGCCTCCTCTTTGAACGCCGGCACCTTGCTGGCGCTGGCTGCCTTGGGGCTGCTGATCAACGAACGTGCCGGCATCGTCAACCTCGGCGCCGAGGGCTTGATGCTGGTTGCGGCGATCGCCGGCTTTGCCACCGCCGTGCACACCGGCAGCAGCTGGCTGGCTTTTGCCGCCGGCATGGGCGCGGGCGCGCTGCTGGCCGGCTTGTTTGGCGTGCTGGTGATTTGGCTCAATACCAATCAATATGCGGCCGGCCTGGCCCTGAGCCTGTTTGGAACCGGCTTTTCGGCCTTTGTGGGCATACGCTACACCTCGGAAAAGTTATCGCCGCGCAGCTCCTACGAGCTGCCGTTCTTGGCCGACATCCCTTTCATCGGCCCGGCGCTGTTCAAGCAGCATCCGCTGGTTTACGGCGCTATGGTCCTGACCGCTGCCCTGGCTTGGTTTTTGTACCGCTCGCGCGCCGGCTTGGTATTGCGGGCGGTGGGTGAATCGCCGGAGTCGGCCCATGCGCTGGGCTATCCGGTGCGCGCCATTCGCCTCGCGGCGGTGATGGCTGGCGGCAGCTTGTGCGGGCTGGCCGGCGCCTATGTGTCCACCGTCTACACGCCACTCTGGGTCGAGGGCATGATCGCCGGCAAGGGCTGGATCGCGCTGGCGCTGACGACCTTTGCCACCTGGCGCCCGGCACGCATCCTGCTTGGTGCTTACTTGTTCGGTTTTGTCACCATGCTGCAGTTTTATCTGCAGGGGCAGGGCGTGCAAGTAGCAAGTCAGTTCCTGAGCATGCTGCCCTATCTGTCCACCATTGTGGTGCTGGTGCTGATTTCGAGTAACGCCGCTTTTATACGGGCAAACATGCCGGCCTCGCTGGGCAAGCCTTTCTTTCCTGGGTCTTGAATTTTCTTTTCTTCTTGGTGTGGTCTTTTTTTTGGAGATGACGACGATGAACAAGCGTAGATCTTTGTTGAGATTCGGTGCTCTGAGTGTGCTGGCAGGTGCGGCTGCTGCGGCCACTTTGCTGGCCGGCTGCGGCAAGAAGGCCGATGACGCATCGGTGGCGGCCGGGCAGCCTGCCGCCTCGGCCGCTTCTGCCGCAGCTTCTGCGCCACCAAAGGCCGAGCCCTTGAAGATCGCCTTTGCCTATGTCGGCCCGGTCGGCGACGGCGGCTGGACCTTTGCGCATGACAACGCGCGCAAGGCGGTCGAGAAGGAGTTTGGCGACAAGGTGCAAACCAGCTTTGTCGAGAAAGTGCCCGAGGCGGCCGATGCCGAGCGGGTCTTCCGCGATATGGTCGGCCAGGGCAATAAGCTGATTTTCGGCACCACCTTCGGCTATATGGAGCCCATGCTCAAGGTGGCGGCCGACAGTGCCGACGTCAAGTTTGAGCATGCCACCGGCTACAAGCAAGCCGCCAATCTGCGCAGTTATGACTCGCGCACCTATGAGGGTGCGTACATGGCTGGCGTTATCGCCGGCAAGATGAGCAAGACTGGCACGCTGGGCGTGGTGGGCTCCATCCCCATCCCCGAGGTGATCCGCAATATCAACAGCTTCACGCTCGGCGCGCAAAGCGTCAACCCTAAGACCGTGGTGAAAGTGGTGTGGGTGAACAAGTGGTTCGATCCGCCACAAGAAACCGAAGCCGCGCAGACCTTGATCGACGGCGGCGCCGATGTTCTGATGCAAAACACCGACTCCAGCGCGGTCTTGCAAACGGCCGAGAAGAACGGCAAGTACGCCTTCGGCTGGGACTCCGACATGACCGCCTACGGTCCCAAGGCTCATCTGGGGTCGGCCGTGATCAACTGGGCGCCGTACTACATCGCCACCGTGCGCGAGGCCTTGGACGGCACCTGGACGGCCGGGCCGGGCAAGCATGCTTGGTGGGGCGTCAAGGAAGGCGCGATCGATATGGTGTCCATCGCCGAGGCCGTGCCGGCCGACACCCGCGCGCAGATCGACAAGATCAAGGCCGGGCTCAAAGACGGCACGTTTGCGATCTGGAAAGGCCCCATCGTCGGCCAAGACGGCAAAGAGCTGCTCAAGAAGGGCGAGCAGGCTGACGACAAATTCCTCTCCGGCGTCAATTTCTACGTCAAGGGCGTGGACAGCAAGATGCCGGGCGGGAAGTGAGTTAGCGGGAGGGCCGGCAAGGCTTGCCCGCCCTCCCGTCATTCAGCCATTCAATCAATCAATCTTTCAATCATTCAATCATTCATTCAGAGTTGGTCCAAGGGGCTGCGCACCGCCCAGCCGCCCATGCGCAAGACATGGGTGTAAATCATGGTGGTGGACACATCCGCATGGCCCAGCAGCTCTTGCACGGTACGGATGTCGCTGCCGCCTTGCAGCAAATGGGTGGCGAAGCAGTGGCGCAGCGTGTGCGGGGTGGCTGGTTTGATAATGCCTGCCTGCAGCGATGCCTTTTTAAATGCGCGCTGGAAGGTCTGGTCGTAGATATGGTGCCGCCTCACCACGCCGCTGCGCGGGTCCACCGAGTGCGTGGCCTGCGGGAAGAGCCAGAACCAGGCCCAGGAGGCTCCTGCGCGCGGATATTTTCGTTCCAGCGCATGGGGCAGCTCCACGCCGCCAAGGCCAGCAGCTTGGTCAGCAAGCCAGATATCACGTGCGCGCGCCAGCTGCGCACGAAGCCCGGCCACCAGCGCCTGCGGCAGCATCACGATCCGGTCTTTGCCGCCCTTGCCCTCACGCACGACGATGGCCTGGTGCGAAAAGTCGATGTCCTTGACACGCAGTTGGAGCCCTTCGCTCAGCCGCAAGCCGGTGCCGTACAGCAACCGCGCGAACAGAAGATGCTCGCCAGACAAGTGGCGGAACAAGGCCGCCAGCTCTTCGCGACTGAGCACCACGGGCAGGCGACGCTGAACTTGTGGCCGGCCTATGGCTTGCAGCCACGGCAAGTTCAAATCCAGCACCTTGCCGTAGAGGAAAAGCAGGGCCGACAAGGCCTGACGATGAGTCGATGCCGAGACCTTCCGCTCGTTCGCCAACCAGCTTAGAAACGCCTCGACCTCTGCCCCACCCAAGTCCTTGGGGTGGCGCTTGTCGTGAAAGCAGATGAAGGCCTTGCACCAATACACATAGGCTTCTTCGGTACGCAAGCTGTAGTGCAAAAACCTAATGCGTTCCCGCAACTGATCCAGCAGCCGAGGTCCCTGGCTTGGCGCTATAGTCACCCGCGAATACTGCGGTGAAGAAAGCTCGCCGCCGACAGCACGAACGTTCGCAGGGAGGCTGGTAGCAAATGAATTCAACATTGACGGCTCCAAGGCAAGCAAATGCGGGTTTTCACTTGAGCTTTGTCGCTCAATCGAAGAGCTGCTTTTGTCGACCTGTTATTGCTGTATGAAAATACAGTCTATGACCAGCCAAGTCAATGTTCAAGGGGCTTTCGCCCGTTTTCTTGCCGCAGATTTAGGGAGACAGTTTGCGGGCGACAACCGACAAAACTGTCTCCCGACAACACGTTAGAGCGCATGAATACGGTCATTCCAGAGTCCGTCGCGTCGCCCTTCGAATGGTGGTCGAGCCAGCGGCTGAATTTCAATGCATTCCTTGTTGGCGCGGCTGCCATTTCCTTTGTTTGCCTTCTCGCCGTCGTCGGACTTTTCGGTGAACGTTTACCTTGCTTGGAAGTCACCGCATTCACAATAGTTGGCGGCGCGATCGGCTTCACAATCGGGCTCTGTATCGCCAATGTTTTCTATTTTCTAGGGCCGCTTTCAGAGAGGCTGATTGACCCCAAGAACCCGCATTTGCTGCGGCGAATTCTGTTTTCTACCGGCACTGGATTCTCGGTTTTCCTCATCTTCTCGCCGGTCATCGGAAATCTGTTGCTGGCATTCTTCGGTTCTGGAGCGCCTGCCGTATGCGAGTAACAATGCGCTCTAACTGGTCGCTCGAGTGGACCTCCGCCAGCTGGCCGCGCTACGCTGCCTGTATATTTTCAGCTGCGCGCGGCCAGCTGGCTGCGGCCCCTCAGCTCGGACGTTAGCCCGCAGCAAAATGCAAAAACGCACTGCCATCCGCTACGTTTGCTACCTGTCCTCCACGCTACTGGTGTTGTTCTCGATTTGGTGTCTGCTCTGGATCGTCTCGTCTTCGAGCATGGCATTCACAGAGTGCGTTGGTGCGTGGAGCTTGCTTGCTGAGAACCCGCGTTGTAGGCAGCCTTCCATCGCTGGGTTGCTTGCAATCGCCAGCGTTATCGGTGCCGTGGCTGCCGGCATTCTCGGTCGAAGGTATCGCGCGTGAGTCTCATCCGTAGTTGGGGCGGTGGGCAGCGGGCTAACCGGTCGCTCGAGTGGACCTCCGCCAGCTGGCCGCGCTATGCTGCCTGTATATTTTCAGCTCCGCGCGGCCAGCTGGCTGCGGCCCCTCAGCTCAGACGTTAGCCATCATGAAGCTCCGCGCCGTGTTGTTCGCCCTGCTTGTACCGATGGCTGTGCACGCCAGCGGCCCAGTGGCGCCAGACGGATGGAATGGATCGACCGATGCAGTTCTTCCTGGCGGACAAGCGTGCTGCATTCCTGCGGACCTGAATGGGAGCGGCCTGGTAGGGGGCGTGTTCGTTCTGGTGTCAGACGACCACTCAGAGGTGGCGGCATTTGCACTCACCTATGCATCACCTTCCAAGGCTCAATGGCGGCAACTGGAAAAGCATCCCATTTCGTTGCTGCGGGATGTGCGTGCCTCGTTGGCAAAAAACTCACCTGGCCCATTCACGGCAGCTACCCTATGCGTCCCTTCGGATCGGTGCCGCACCTACTATCTGCAAAATGCCGCAGCTGAGCATTTTTCCGTCAGGTGGCACCAATGATGGCTAACCGGTCACTCGAGCGGACCTCCGCCAGCTGGCCGCGCTGTGCTGCCTGTCTATTTTCAGCTCCGCGCGGCCAGCTGGCTCCGGCCCCTCAGCTTCAACGTTATGGCGCATGAATATCGAATCCGTACTTGCCGGGTTGCTGTTCTTCGCTGCGGCTCCAGTTGCCTGTACCGCAGTCGGGTGGATGTATTTCACCCATGCAGACAAGACCGCTTCGCTGGCGCAACGCACCCTGAGCTCAGCGTACGGGCCATCCATTGCCTTGCTTTTCCTGGCTGTGGTCCTTTTCGTTCCAGATGACTTTCGTTTCGCAAAACATGTGTCGTACTTCTTCTGGGTTCAACTGGTGCCACTGGCCCTAGCTGCGTACTCACTTGCTTGCTATCCAGGGTCCAAGAGAATTCATGTTCTCTTTCTAGTTGCAGTTCCCTGCTGGTTGTGGCTTGTCGTTTTTGGAGCTCTAAAAATTCATGGCGAATAGCAGCAATTCTGCGGACAGAGGCGTAGATCGAATGCGCCATAACCGGTCGCTCGAGTGGACCTCCGCCAGCTGGCCGCGCTGCGCTGCCTGTATATTTTCAGCTCCGCGCGGCCAGCTGGCTGCGGCCCCTCAGCTCGAACGTTAGCCAGCATATGGTGGATCTGGAGTTCCCGTTCGTTCCAAAGTCCACTCGCTCCTTGGCGCGTGGTCAGTTTTGGTCGATACCCCTCTCTGATGGTCGCTTCGGCGCAGGATGTGTCATTGGTACTCACCTCAAGGAAGGCAAACAAAGCTCACGGATTTTCATTGCCGGTGTAGTTCGCTGGGTCGGCATCCACCCCCCTAAGGCGGCTAATCTGCAAGGCCAACCAGTGATCAGCTTCGCGTTCGCACATCTCAAGGCAATCACAGAATCGGGTGGTTCAATTCTTGGCGAGGCTGAACTTCAACTCGAGCACGCACCACCGGAAGCGGAAGCTCTTTCTATGCCGACCTGGGGCTATGGTATGCCCAGAATGTTGGCTCAACGGGAGGCTGAAAATGCTGGCTAACCGGTCGCTCGAGTGGACCTCCGCCAGCAGGCCGCGCTACGCTGCCTGTATATTTTCAGCTCCGCGCGGCCAGCTGGCTGCGGCCCCTCAGCTCGAACGTTAGAGCGCATGAATACGGTCATTCCAGAGTCCGTCGCGTCGCCCTTCGAATGGTGGTCGAGCCAGCGGCTGAATTTCAATGCATTCCTTGTTGGCGCGGCTGCCATTTCCTTTGTTTGCCTTCTCGCCGTCGTCGGACTTCTCGGTGAACGTTTACCTTGCTTGGAAGTCACCGCATTCACAATAGTTGGCGGCGCGATCGGCTTCACAATCGGGCTCTGTATCGCCAATGTTTTCTATTTTCTAGGGCCGCTTTCAGAGAAGCTGATTGATCCCAAGAACCCGCATTTGCTGCGGCGAATTCTGTTTTTTGCCGGCACTGGATTCTCGGTTTTACTCATCTTCTCGCCGGTCATCGGAAATCTGTTGCTGGCATTCTTCGGTTCAGGAGCGCCTGCCGTATGCGAGTAACAATGCGCTCTAACTGGTCGCTCGAGTGGACCTCCGCCAGCTGGCCGCGCTGCGCTGCCTGTATATTTTCAGCTCCGCGCGGCCAGCTGGCTCCGGCCCCTCAGCTTCAACGTTGGGCGTCATAGACATTGGCCTTTCATGCAGAAGTACTTCTCGCTCAAAGCTGCTTTCTTCACAGGGATTGCCGTACTCGCGGTTGCTATTGTTTTGGCAGAGCTTTTTTCTGGGCCACAGCATGGGCACCGCATAGATTTCAACGCATTGCCACCACAAGCGAAGGAAATCTTGAACGAGAAGCCCGGAATTCCAGTCTCCCCCGAACAATGGAGCAGATTCGAAAAGGTAATGTCGCAGCACCCGGGTTCACTTGGGGCAGGCCAGTTGCTCAGCGCGTCCATGCGATATAGCTGGTACTGGTTTATTCTGCTGCCTATCGTCGCCTTAGGCTTTGTTCGTTTGAAGCATGGGAAATTGACGCTTCCTATCGGATTGCTTCTGGTAAGTCCCTCGCTACTCGTTCTTGCGTACGCGTTTAGTACCGCAACTCATTCAGTATTGCGATAAGCACCGCACAAGAAATGACGCCCAACCCTGCGTTCGAGCCGACTCGCAACGGCTGGTCTCTTCAGGCCCCCATTTCATTCTGGGCCTTCCGCGCCCAGCCGCTGCTCGCGGCTCAACTTCGACGTTATGCATCAAAACCTATGTTCAGAGTTTCACTATTCATAGCCATCGCCGCAGGGGTTGCCGGCTGTTCGACTACGCCGGTCGCCACTGAAATAGTCGAATCGTGGGGTCAACGACCAGAGGAACGCGGGCGTTTGCCGGTGGGAAGAGTTGTCTCGGTTGAACGTGTCGATTTCACCAACGAACACCGCGGACTGTCTAAGGAGCAGCAAGCTGGAATTGCCGGAGGAATGGGTGTTGGACCAGGCATTGCAATTGCTGCGGCGATCAACTCTGTTCGAACTGCCGACGCCATTTTTAGGACCAAAGTGCAGCTGAAGACGGGAGAAGAGTGGGTTCGCGAGTTGAACTACATGCTCAAGCCAGGTGATTGCATTGCATTCCGATCCGGTCTAACGGCAGATGACGTGCTTGCAATTCCCGCTCTGCCAGGTGAGTGCTCTTGATGCATAACCGGTCGTTCGAGCCGACTCGCAACGGCTGGCCTCTACAGGCCCCCATTGCATTTTGGGCCTTCCGCGCCCAGCCGTCGCTCGCGACTCAACTTCGACGTTAGGCCGCAAAATGAAGATCACCGCTGTGTTTCTATCACTTTTGTTTGCGCTGCTTTGCGGAACAGGATGCGCGACCAAGCCGCTGGAGTTTCCGCCACCCGTTGCTTTGCAGGATCCGCTTCCAGATCACGCAATCGTATATTTGCTTCGCATTCCGAATGATCCGGCTACTGTTGATGTCCGCATCAACTCAAAGTCGATGGCTGTACTTCCCGAAGCAACCTACACAGTAGTTACCTTGTCGCCTGGGGTTCATGAGGTAGCTACAAAAACCATGGGTGCGAGCGACACCGGAAGAATCTTTCCATTGGAGCTGCAGGCCGGACAGAGGAGATTTTTCTACGTTTCCGTGCCGACCACCGTAACGACCACGATGAGCGAGATACTAGGTACGCCTATCCGGAAAAACATCCCTTTCGATAGTGCGATCGTGGTTCCGACTGGCCCTCGAACTTGGACCGAATGCTCTGAGATGGACGCGCAGGGTTTGATGTCTACATCGCGGCCCGTCGCGCCGAAACCCAATGCGGCCTAACCTGTCGCTCGAGTGGACCTCCGCCAGCTGGCCGCGCTATGCTGCCTGTATATTTTCAGCTCCGCGCGGCCAGCTGGCTGCGGCCCCTCAGCTCGAACGTTAGGCATCGCAAGCATGCATCCTGCCACTTTGGCCTCACAGGTGATAAACGCAGCCATCTCCGAGCTGAGAACCAGCGCTTTCCCGCTGTTTACCTTCGCCCTGTATTTCGACCATGAGTCAGAAGCCCTAGCCGTGTGCGCCGACACCGAGGACAACTCGAACCGCACAGTGGCCTCCGTAAACAGCTACAACGCAAAGTACTTTCACCAATACTTGGCCGCCGGTGACCTAGGGATGGCCAAGCTTTGGCAGGCGAATGCAGGTCGCAGCCTCTCCCTCGGAGACTTCTCGCGTGTCAATATCGCACGCGTCGAATCGCCCGGAGTCGAGCAGTCGGAAGAGTTCTTTCTCATCTTGGCGCAGGCACTTGCCGCCCACGAGGAGCCAATCCTTGCCCTCTCGCCTACACCGTCCAAGGTGGCCTTCGCCTGCTCTGGCGTCTCTGCGGAAGTTGCACTCATGTGGTCGGCCAAAGGCGATGCCTAACACTTCGCTCGAGTGGACCTCCGCCAGCTGGCCGCGCTACGCTGCCTGTATATTTTCAGCTCCGCGCGGCCAGCTGGCTGCGGCCGCTCAGCTCGAACGTTGGGCATCATGAAGAACATCCGCGTCTCGCTCGTCCTTCTCTCGTCAATTGCGTTGGTCTTGCCGACGGCGGTTAAAGCAGATCGGTCGGAATACTCGGTGGGGAATTCACCCCTCAAGCTCGTTAATCGCTCTGACGGCGGAGAAGAGGGGTACTTCGCAAGGTTTGTTGGAACAGTCCGCCTCACCGGAACCTTAGTGGTCGAGTTTGATCGTCTTCCCGACATGACCGAAAACCGAGACACAGAAGGCGAAGCCTTTTTCCTTCCTGATGAATCGTCCCGCCTTGAGCTACCGGCCGCGATTGGAACGTTCTATCCACGGCCCATCAATTTCATTTCGCTGGACAAGAAACCCCGGGCGTTGCTTCTTCCCCTGCTCGGCCGAGGCAAGACCGATGGACTTCTGAACGGAAGCATGGCCAGGTACGAGCTTCCGGCTGAAATTACCATCAAGTCATTTACGTCCTGGGTCGAATGTGATCACAGAGGTTACACAGCGGAGGTTGCCTCGATCAAACCGCTGCGCCCAGATCTTGTTGCAGGGATCAATCCCTCGCTCATTGGGTGCTAGATAGCGTCCCGTGCAATGATGCCCAACCCTGCGTTCGAGCCGTCTCGCAACGGCTGGTCACTACAGGCCCCCATTTCATTCTGGGCCTTTCGTGCCCAGCCGCCGCTCGCGGCTCAACTTTGACGTTAGGCGTCATGAAACGAGTCATCATTCTGCTTGTGGCATTGGCACTGAATACGGCTTCTGCACAGGGTACTCTGGAGCCTGCGCAGTTCCCCTTCTGGGCCGAGCAAGTTTGGACGAAGCTTGCGGCAGAGAAATCGCTTCAGATCTCGACCCGGCTCAACCCGTTCGTATGGCGAGGGGACTTTAACGGCGATGGTCGCCAAGATCTGGCAATGTTGATCCTGAACACCAAGACGAAGAAGGAAGGCATTGCCTTCTTGCTTCAAGGCAAAAAACCAGTGACTGTCGGCGCAGGCCAAGACTTCGGAAACGGAGGCGACAACTTCTCATGGATTGACGTATGGCACGTCGAAGACAGAGGAACTGGTCACGGCAACTACCTTGGGCAGAGCGTAACGCTAAAAGTCGATGGATTGATGGTGGCTAAAGACAGTTCTGCAAGTGCGCTCATCTATTTTAGGAATGGCAAGCCCGTCTGGCACCAGTACGGTGATTGAAGCTAGAACACAGCAAACAATGGCACGATGCTGCACGACGCCTAACCCATCGCTCGAGTGGACCTCCGCCAGCTGGCCGCGCTACGCTGCCTGTATATTTTCAGCTGCGCGCGGCCAGCCGGCTGCGGCCCCTCAGCTCGAACGTTGAGGCTGTAAAAAAACTCCCCAGTCGGGTCACCCCCGATTCAAATTTAGCTGCATAACTTTTAAAATGTGCAGACTCAATTCAGGAGTCTGCTTGTGCCGCGCTACAAACCCAGTGATTGCCACGCGCTGATGTTGCCGGTGGTGCTGTCGGAGCAGATCGTGCCGGGCAGCTTTGCCTTTGCACTGAACTACCTGGTGGAGCACGAACTTGATTTGACGCCGCTGGACGCGCGCTTCAAGAACGACACCATAGGCGCCTCCGCCTTCGACCCCCGCGTGATGCTCAAGATCGTCTTGCTGGCCTACAGCCAGGGCCTGATCTCCAGCCGCAGCATCGCAGCCGCCTGTGCGCGTAACGTCCAGTTCATCGCCATCAGCGGCGACAGCCAGCCCAGTCACGCCCACATCGCCAAGTTCGTGGCATCGTTGAGCAATCAGATCAAACCTCTGTTCAGCCAAGTCTTGATGACCTGCGACGCCCAGGTGCGGATTTCAGCGATCCCGGACAGTCATTTCAGCGTGATGGTGGACAGCGTTTCAAACTGATCGCGGACAGTTTGGGCGCGCGCAAGTGCCTGGGTTGATGGTAGCTCAGGTGTCCGCGATCAGCCTGAATTGGGCTGGCCCAGACGGCCTTGCGTTGTTCGATTTGGTGCTCATGCCAGGTCCTGTTTCTTGCGCAGCGACTCGCCCTTGAGCGCGATCTTGTGTGCCGAATGGACGATCCGGTCCAGGATGGCGTCGGCCAATGTCGGGTCATCCAACCATTGGTGCCAGTTGGAGACCGGTAGCTGACTGGTGATGAGCGTCGAGCGACTGCCGACCCGGTCGTCGAGCAACTCCAGCAGGTCGTTACGGTCTGCCGCCGTAATCGGTGCAATCGCAAAGTCATCGATCACCAGCAAGTCGATACGCGCCAGTTGCGCCAGGCGCCGGCTGAAGGAGCCGTCGCCGTGGGCCACCCGCAGTTCCTCCAGCAGCCTCGGCGCCCGTGTGTAAAGTACCGCGAATCCCTGGCGTGCCGCCTGCTGCGCCAATGCACACGCGAGCCAGGTCTTGCCGCAACCTGTGGCCCCGGTGAGCAGCACGTTGTGGCCATGGCGCAGCCAGTCACAACCCGCGAGTTGGGTGATGAGGCTGCGATCCAGTCCGCGCGAGCCTCGCCAGTTGATGTCCTCGA